>JADYZW010000028.1 GCA_020852955.1 Deltaproteobacteria bacterium
CGAAGGACGGCTGGTTCCCGACCCGCGACGCGGGCGCGCTCGACGCCGAGGGGTATCTCTTCCTCGAGGGCCGCATCGACGACGTGATCGTGCGCGGCGGCGAGAACCTGTCGCCGGGCGAGATCGAGGAGGTGCTGCTCACGCACCCGGCGGTCGCGGACTGCGGCGTCGTCGGCGTGCCCGACGAGCAGTGGGGCGAGGCGGTGGCCGCCGTGATCGTGACCCATCCGGGGCGGACGGTGACGCCCGACGAACTCCGCGCGTTCGTGAAGGAGCGGCTGCGCTCGTCGCGGGCGCCGGCGCGCGTCGAGTTCCGGACCGAGCTCCCCTACAACGAGACCGGCAAGCTCCTGCGCCGGAAGCTCCGCGAGGAGCTCGCGCGGGCCTCCTGACGGGAGGAGTGGCGATGCGGTGCCTCGAGATCGACGAGGCGATCGACCGGCTGCAGTCGCCCCATGCCCGCGAGACCTGGTCGCCGCTCGGCGAGGCGCCGATGCTGGCGCTCGATGCGCGGGACGGCGCGGAGCGGAGCACGCCGACCGCGCGCGCGGCGGCGGCGGTCGCGATCATGTCGCTGCCGGCGCCGGTCGCGGCGCTCGCGGACGCCGCCGCGCGCACGCGCGTTCCCGAGCTGCTGGCGGCGTGCGACGTCGTGGTCGCGAGCGACGAGGAACTCGCCGAGGTCGCGTCCGGCGTAGCGGCGGCGCCGCTCGCGGCGGCGACCCTCGTGCAGGTGCTGCGCGCGGGCGCGGCGCTCGACGTCGGGGCCGCGCTCGCCGTCGAGTCGATGGCGTATGCCGCGCTCCAGGCGGGCCCGGAGCACGCACGCTGGCTCGCGGCGCGGCCTGCGGCCGGGCGCCGCGCGGCCGAGGGCGGCGGGGAGGTCGTCTGCGTGGAGCGGACCGCGCGCGAGCTCGTGCTGACCCTCGCGCGCCCGGCGCGCCACAATGCCTACTCGGCGGCGATGCGGGACGCGCTCGCGGCGGCGCTCGCGGTCGCCCTCGTCGCGCCGGAGCTCGGGGTCGTCCTGCGCGGCGCCGGACCGTCGTTCTGCAGCGGCGGCGATCTCGACGAGTTCGGCACGCGGCCCGATCCGGCGACGGCGCACCTGGTGCGCACGACGCGCAGCCCCGCGGCGGCGCTCGCGGCGCTCGGCGCGCGCCTGCGGGTCGAGGTGCACGGCGCGTGCATCGGCGCCGGGATCGAGCTCGCGGCCTGGGGGCGCGAGCTCGTCGCGGCCCCCGACGCGTTCTTCGCGCTGCCGGAGGTCGCCATGGGACTGATCCCGGGGGCGGGCGGCACGGCGAGCCTGCCGCGCCGCATCGGACGCCAGCGGACGACGCTCCTCGCCCTCACGGGTCGACGCCTCGACGCGGCGACGGCGCACGCGTGGGGCCTCGTCGACGCGGTCGGGCGGCCGAACCTGGCGCCTGCGGGCCCTCGGTCCAGCGACGATGCCGGGCGCTGACGTTCCGGTCGCTCCGCCGCCATGGTCGTCCCGTGCGTGTGCGTCCGGGAGCGTCGCCCGTGCGCCCCACCGCCCGGGAGCGTGGGGGGACGGCGGCTGACGCGGCTCGGCGAGCGCCGGGCGCGGGCACGGATCGCCACGCCTGCTATCGCGTGGCGATCGCGGCCGCCCGCCCGGCGCGGCGGCCGAAGAACGTCGCGTCGGCGATCGAGAGGCCGCTGCTGTAGCCCTGCGCCGCGAGGCCGGAGGTGGTGCGGCCGGCGGCGTAGAGACCCGGCACGACGAGGCCGTCGGCGGTCAGCACCTCGCCGTCGATCGTCGTGTGCAGGCCCCCGAGCGTGAAGACGGTGTAGAGCGCCGCCTCCGTGCGGTAGTCGAGGGCGGCGAAGGGCGGCTTCACGAGCGGGACGAGGTGGTCGGCCGCCTTGTGGAAGAGAGGGTCCTCGCCGCGCGCGGCGTGCGCGTTGTAGTAGGCGACGGTGTGCTGCAGGCTGCCGGGAGGGCAGCCGAGCGCGCGCTCCAGGTTCTCGATGGTCTCCTCGACGGCGGCGAGCTCGGTCGGCGGGAAGGGGCGCTCGAAGATGGCGTCGTCGAGGATTAGGAAGACCTCGCCGTTCTCGCCGAGGAGCGCGCGCTCGCCGACGACCGTCTGGTAGAGGTCCTCGGCGACGAAGCGCTGGCCGCGGCGGTTCACGAAGATGCCGCGGAGCAGGCCCTTCGGGACCGTGAACGGCAGCACGATGCAGCCGACGTCCATGCGGATCGCGTCGCCGCCCGCGCCCATGCCCATGCGGATGCCGCGGCCGTCGTCGCCGTCGCTCGCGGCGCGGAAGCGGCACTTGCGGAGCAGCGGCGCGTAGCGCTCCACCATCGCCCGGTTGTTGATGAAGCCGCCGGCGGTGAGGATGACGCCGCGGCGCGCGGCGTACGCGCGCTCGACGCCGTCGACCTTGGCGACGACTCCGACGACACGCCGCTCGTCGTCGACGACCAGGGTCTCGACGAGCGTGTCGCTCTGGATCCGCACGGGCGTCGCCTCGACCGCCGCGACGAGCGCGCGCATGAGACGCCCCCCGGCCTCGATGCCGTCCTGCTGGACGGTGTGGCCGCGCGGCGCGGGTTTCGCGAGCTCGCGATACGGCCAGGCGAGCTCGCTGCCGGAGTAGCTCAGGCAGTCGTCGGTCGGCGTATACGAGCCTTCCCCGTAGTACGACGGCTTGAAGGGAACGCCGAGCGCGACCAGCCAGTCGAAGTGCGCGACGCTCTCGGCGGCGTAGAGGCGGATCTTGGTCTCGTCGGCGCCCGGGCCGCACGCCGCGAGCAGGTACTTGCACATCTCCTCCGGCGAGTCCTCGAAGCCGCAGGCCTTCTGGATCGCCGTCCCGCCGCCGAGATAGATCTGCCCGGTCGAAAGGGCGGTCGTGCCGCCGCCGCCGCCCATGCGCTCGAGGAGCAGCACGTCGGCGCCCGCGGCGCAGGCTTCGAGCGCGGCGCAGGCGCCGCCGCCGCCGAAGCCGACGACGAGGACGTCGGCCTCGTCGTTCCACGCGGGAACGTCGCGGCGGGCGCGGACCGCGGCGGCCCGGCCGAGGTCGCGCCGCGGACGGGGGGCCTCAGGCGACATCGAGTTCCCGCAGGACGGCGGCGGTGTCGGCGCCGAGCGGGCGGGCGCGCGCGTGGGGCGCGCGGGCGCGGGGCGCGCGAACGGGCGCGCGGACGCCGTCGGCGACCACCTCCCACGCCGGTGGGCCGGCGGGTCGGTCGAGGGAGCGGACCGTGGCGGCGGTCGGCGCGGGGCCGAATGCGAGGGCGTACGCGGCGACGTCGCGGAGCGCGAGGGCGGCGAGCACGCCGCCGCCGTGCCGGTACCCCGCGAGCGCGGCGACCGCCGCGTGCATGCCGGTCAGGGGATCGGCGATCGCGTCGGCGCAGAAGAGCGGGGTGTCGCCGCCCGCGAGGCGGCCGGTCGCGTGCGCCAGGCCCGCCGCCGCGGCGGCGTCGTCGCCGAAAGCGATCCAGCGTCCCGCCGCCCCGCTGCGTCCGTATCCGGTGACGCTGATCCAGGTGAGCCCGGCGCGGGCGCGGACGAGCGCCGCGGGGTCGATGCCGAGCTGCTGCATGGCGCGCGGCCGGGCGCTCTCGATCACGACGTCGGCGCGGGCGACGAGCGCGACGAGCGCCCGCCGGCCGCTCGGGCTCGCGAAGTCGAGCGCCACGCTCGCCTTGCCGGCGTGGAGGAGATCGAAGAAGGCCGCCGGACCGCCGCGCGCGCCGTCGGGGCGGCGCGTGCTCTCGACCTTCAGGACGCGCGCGCCCGCGGCGGCGAGGAGGGCGCCGGCGAGGGGGCCGGCCCAGAGCGCGGAGAGGTCGAGCACGAGCGGCGCGCGTCCGCGCGGCGAAACGGCGCGCCGCCCGCGCGCGTGGACGCGATACCACGGTGGGGGCGTTGCTGCCGGCGGTCCGGCGGCGGCCGCCGCGAGGCCGAGGAGGCGCGCGCGGGCGACGAGGGGGGCCGCGCGGCGCGCGCCGGCGATCCGGTCGATCGTCGGCCACGGATCCGCCCCGACGGGCGTCTCGAGCCACGCCGGAACGGCCGCGCGGTCGTCGTCCCGCGGCAGGTTGAGCGCGAGCCACCCGTCGCGCGTGCGGACGAGCCGGCACTGGCCGCCGGCCGACGTGGTGCCGCGCCGCGCGAAGCCGCGCACGGCGGCGCGCTCGCCGAGGAGCGCGCCGCCGTCGAGACCCGCGAGGGCGGCGTCGCCTGGCCGCGCGAGCGCGCGCAGCGCGGCGATCGCGCCGCGGGCGCAGGCGGCGAGGTGTCCGGGCGGAGGGACGGGCGGACCGTCCGCGCGCCCCGTGAGCGCCATCAGGCCGGTCGCGGCCGCGGCGAGCGCCGGGTGCGGCTCGGAGGAGACGGCGAGGTCGCCGGCGTCCGGGTGCCCGACCGACGTCAGGAGGATGCGCGCGTAGTCCGCGGCGGCGCCCGACGCGTCGGCGGACGCACCGGACACACGGCTCCGCTTGCCGGTTCCCGCCGACATGGAGTAGGCTCCAAGCATCGAGTCGACTCTAGACTCGTTCGAAGTCGCTTTTCAATCGAACGCATGCACGCACGTCCGAGGCTTCCATCATGACGCGACCGGCTCGCGTCGCCCGCCACCGCCAGGCGGCCGTGGTCGGCATCCATGCGCTCCCGTTCTCGAAGAACATCGGCATGACGGAGCGGCGCGCCGGCGGCCTCGCGATCCTCGGCGCGCTCGCCGACGCCGGGCTCGCGGTGCGGGACGTCGATGCGATGTACCGGTTCGTGTGGGAGAACACGACCGAGATGGAGATGGCCCGCATCCTCGGCATCGAGAACCTGCGCGCCTTCGGCGAGGTCGACTACGGCGGCGGCGCCGGCGCGCCGACCGTCGCCCACGCGGCCCTCGCGATCGAGAACTCGCTCGCCGACGTCGTGGTGACCTGGCGCGCCCGCAACCGCTCGTCGGGCGGACGGCCGTGGGTGAGCCAGATGCACGCGGTGGGGCAGGACCAGTTCGAGCGGCCGTACCACATCGTGCGGCCGGTCGACGGCATGGCGCTGCACACGCGGTTCTGGATCGAGAAGTACGGCTGGACGCCGGAGGACCTCGGGCGGGTCGCGGTGACGCAGCGGGAGCACGCGCGCCGCAATCCGGCCGCGCTCATGCGGAAGCCGATGACGATGGACGACTACCTGTCGTCGCGCTTGATCGCCGATCCGCTTCGCCTCTTCGACTGCTGCCTCGAGACCGACGCCGCGATCGGGATGGTGCTGACGACCGCCGAGCGCGCGCGCGACCTGGACGTGACGCCCGCGTACGTCACCGGCTTCGGCATGGGCTCGGGGCCGCAGATGACGGCGATGACGTTCTACTACGGCGAGGCGCTCGGCGTGACGCCGTCGCGGTACGTCGCGCCCGAGCTCTGGAGCAACACCGGGCTCGGACCGAAGGACATCGACGTCGTCCAGTTCTACGACGCCTTCACGCCGCAGATCCCGCTCGGCTTCGAGGAGTACGGCTTCTGCGCGGAGGGCGAAGGCCCGGCCTTCCTGCGATCGAGCGCGTGCCCGCTCTACAACACGAGCGGCGGCGGACTCTCGGAAGCGTACGTCCACGGGTTCAACCTGCTGGTCGAGGGCGTGCGCCAGGTGCGCGGCACGTCCACGACGCAGGCGGCGAACGTCCGCCATGCGCTGGTCACCAGCGGCAACGTCGTGCCGACCGGCGCCATCGTCTTCTCGAAGGAGCCGTGGTGAAGGCCGATCCGTCGCTCGGGTTCCCGATCCCGGTCGTGGACCAGGATACGCAGCCGTTCTGGGACGGGTGCGAGCGCGGCGAGCTCCGGATCCAGCGCTGCGGCGCCTGCGCGGCGTGGCTCTGGCAGCCGCGGCCGATCTGCTCGTCCTGCCAGACCCCGGATCCGGTCTGGACCCGGGTGACGGGGGACGGCGTCGTCGCGTCCTGGACGGTGCTCCGGCCGCCGACGCTGCCGGCGTTCGCGAGCATGGTCCCCTTCGTCGTGCTGCTCGTGACGCTCGACGAGGGCGTCCGGCTCCTCGGGTATCTCGTCGACGGCGCCGGTCAGGTATGTCAGACCGATGGGAGCGCCGAGGGCGTCCGGACCGGCCGGCGCGTGCGCCTGCGCTTCCACGAGCAAGCGGGCGTGCCGCTCCCGTGCTGGACGCTCGCGTAGGCCGACCCTTCGCAGGAGGACTTCCCGGTGGATTTCGAATTCTCGGATGCGGAACAGGCGTTCGTCGCCAAGGTCGACGCCTTCCTCGAGGCCAACCGCGACCCCGAGGTGATGGACCTCACCCGCGAGAACATGGCGCAGATCTGCGACACGCCGAAGCGGCGCGCCTTCATGAAGAAGATCGGGCAGGCCGGCTGGCTCGGCATGAGCTGGCCGAAGGAGCACGGCGGCTCCGAGATCGGCGGCCTCTACGAGTACCTCCTGAACGAGCGCCTGGCGTCGGTCGGCGCGCCCCAGATCGGGAAGGGGGTCGGCATCGTCGGCAAGACCCTGATGCGTCACGGCAACGAGACGCTCAAGCGCGAATTCCTGCCGAAGATCCTGAACAACGACGTCGAGTTCGCGGTCGGCTACAGCGAGCCTCAGGCCGGCTCGGACGCGGCCGCGATGGCGCTCAAGGCGACGCGCGACGGCGACGGCTGGCGCCTGAACGGCCAGAAGATCTTCACCACCTCGGCGCACTTCGCCGAGTGGTACTGGGTCGGCGCGCGCACCGACCCCGAGGCCCCGAAGCACAAGGGCATCAGCCTGTTCCTCGTGCCGATGAAGGCCCCCGGCATCACGGTGACGCCGATGCCGACCATCGGCGACGAGATCACCAACATGGTCTTCCTCGACGACGTCTACGTCCCGAACGACTACATGGTCGGCGAGCGGGGCCGCGGCTTCAACTACATCTCGGAAGCGCTCGACCTCGAGCGCTTCACGATGTTCACCTTCTCGCCGATCCCGCAGCGGCTGGATCTCCTGCTCGACTACGTGGCGACGGAAGAGCGCGACGGCGCGCCGCTCCGCGACGATCCCGTGATCCGGCAGCGCATCGCCGAGCTCGCCACCGAGGCCGAGGTGGCGCGCGTGCTCGGGCTCCGCTTCGTCGCGGCCTCGCTCGCGGGCGGCGCGGCGCCCACCGCCGAAGCGTCGGAGTACAAGCTCTACGCGACCGAGTTCTCGCGCCGGCTCGCGAACGCGTCGATGGACATCGGCGGGGCGGGCGCCCAGCTCCGCGTCCGCACCGCGGGCGCGCCGATGGGCGGCCGCGCCGAGTCGACCTACCGCTACACGGTGATCGACACGATCGGGGGCGGCGCGTCCGAGATCCAAAAGAACATCATCGCGCGCCGGAAGCTCGACCTTCCGAAGAACTTCTGACGGCGGGGGCGAGCGAAGGCGATGGCGGATTCCGAGAGATCGCTCATGGGCGCCGGCTTCCTCCACGGTGTCACCGTGCTCGATCTGGCGACTGTCGGCCCGGCGGCGCGCTGCTCGCGGATCCTCGCCGACTACGGCGCGGCCGTCGTGAAGGTCGGGCCGCCGCCGGCGAAGCAGGGCGTGCAGATCCAGCCGCCGTTCTTCACCTACAGCGCCGGCCGCGGAACCCGGCGCGTGCAGATCGACCTCAAGCAGCCGCGGGGGACGGCCGCGTTTCTCAGGCTCGCGGCCGGGGCGCAGGTGGTGATCGAGAGCTTCCGGCCGGGCGTGGTCGCGCGGCTCGGCATCGGCTGGGAGGCCGTGCGCGCCGTGAATCCCGCGCTGGTGTACTGCTCGACGAGTGGCTACGGGCAGGACGGCCCGCAGTCGGCGTGGGCCGGCCACGACCTCAACTACCTCGCCGACGGCGGCTTCCTCGCGATGAGCGGGCGGCGCGCCGACGGCGGCCCGGCGCTCCCGGGCGCGACCATCGCCGACGCCGCCGGCGGCGGGATGCACGCGGCGATCGCCGTCCTCGCGGCGCTCGTGCGCGCGCGGCAGAGCGGGGTGGGCGCCTACCTCGACGTGTCGGTCGCGGAGGGCGTGCTGTCGCTCATGGGCCTCACGATCGACGAGCACCTCGCGACGGGCTGCGCGCCCGCGCCCGGCGGCGACCTCTTGACGGGACGCTACGCGTGTTACGACGTCTACCGGGCGCGGGACGCCAGGTGGCTGTCGGTCGCCGCGATCGAGCCGCAGTTCTGGGCGAACCTCTGCCGGCTCCTGGAGCTTCCGGAGTGGACGCAGCACCAGCGCGACGACGAGCGGCAGGACGCGATCCGCGCCGACCTGCGGCGCGTCTTCGCGACCCGCGATCGCGACGACTGGGTCGCGCGCCTCGCGGGCAACGACACCTGCGTCGCGCCGGTGCGCGAGATCGCCGAGCTGCCGGGCATGGCGCAGCACGGGGCGCGCCGCGCGTTCGCCGACGCCGAGCACCCGACGCGAGGCCGTTTCCGGCAGCTCGCACCGGTGCTCGCGGGCTGCGAGCGCGGCGCCGCGGCGTACCGCGTGCCGGACGCGACGGTGACCGACACGGACGCCGTGCTCGCCGCTGCCGGCCTCGGCAGCGCGGAGATCGCCGAGCTGCGCGCGGCGGGCGTCGTCGCATGATTCGAACGAAAGGAGCACAGCTCCGAGGGCGCGGCGGTGCGGCCGCCGTGCGCCCCGGGACGACCATCCCATGGATCTGACCTTCACCGAAGAGCAGCAGATGCTGCGCGACACCGTGCGCGGCCTCTGCGCCGCGCACTCGCC
This sequence comes from Deltaproteobacteria bacterium, assembly GCA_020852955.1. Lineage (GTDB taxonomy): Bacteria > Desulfobacterota > Binatia > UTPRO1 > UTPRO1 > UTPRO1. The sequence continues at coordinate 8,753 of JADYZW010000028.1, forward strand.
GATCGGGATCGTGCGCGAGATGGAGGACGACCCGATCGGCTTCCCGGCGGCGTTCTGGAAGCAGCTCGGCGACCTCGGCGTCACCGGCCTCACCGTGCCGGAGGCCTACGGCGGCGGCGGGCAGTCGGCGCTCGAGGCGATGATCGTGTACGAGGAGCTCGGGCGGGCGCTCGCGCCGTCCCCGCACTTCGTGTCGGCGGTGCTCGCGGGCGGCGTGCTCGCGCGCGCCGGCACCGAGGCGCAGAAGCGTGCCTGGCTTCCGAAGATCGCGTCCGGCGAGGCGATCGTCACGCCCGCGTGGCTCGAGCCGCGCGGCGGGTACGGGCCGGCGGGCGTCCGGCTCGCGGCGAGCGCGCGCGGGAGCGAGGTGCGGCTCTCCGGGACGAAGCGACACGTCCTCTTCGCGCAGGCGGCGACGCGGCTGCTCGTGCTCGCGCGCACCGGGGCGGAGCCGACGGACGTGGAGCTCTGTCTCGTCGACCCGGCCGCGCCCGGCGTGACGCTCACGCAGCAGTACACCGTGGCCTCCGACACCCAGTACGAGGTCGCGTTCCGCGACGTGGCGGTCGCGGCCGACGAGCGTCTCGGCGCGGCGGGCGGCGGCTGGGCCGTCTGGAACGACGTCATGCACGAGGGCATCGTGCTCCTCGCCGCGCAGGCGATGGGCGGGGCCGAGCGCGCGCTCGAGATCACCGTCGACTACGCCAGGACGCGCCAGCAGTTCGACAAGCCGCTCGGCGCCTTCCAGGCCATCGCCCACTACCTCGCCGACGCGGCGACGACGGTCGACGGCGGCCGCACGCTCGTGCACGAAGCCGCCTGGGCGCTGGCGACCGGGCGGCCGGTCGCCACGCTCGCGCCGATGGCGAAGCTCTTCGCCTGCCGCACGTACCGCGACGTGACGGCGATGGCGCAGCAGGTGCACGGCGGCATCGGGTTCACGACCGAGTACGACATCCAGCTCTTCTTCCGGCGCGCCAAGCAGCTCCAGCTCTCGTTCTGGGACGACCGCTACCTGGGGGAGCTGGTGGCGGCGGCCGTGCTCGCCGGGCGGGGCGCCGCGCCGGCCTGAGCCGCATGCGGGAGCTCTTCGACACGCTCGACCGCTGGTGGGCGGAAGGGCTGGGGGTCGCGCTCGCGACCCTCGTGCAGGCGCACGGATCGGCGCCGCGCCTGCCGGGCGCGCGCATGCTCGTCGCCGCCGACGGGCGGATGGCGGGCTCGGTGAGCGGCGGGTGCGTCGAGAACGACGTCGTCACGCGCGCGACGCGCGTCCTCGCGACCGGCGTTCCGGAGCTCGTGCGCTACGGCATCGCCGACGACTCGGAGCTGGCGGTCGGGCTCACCTGCGCCGAGATCGAGGTGCTGATCGAGCCGTGGACCGATGCCCCGGCGTGGCGGACCGTGCGGGCGGCGCTCGCCGCGCGGGCGCCGGCGGTGCTCGCCGTCGGCCTTCCGCCGACGGCGCCGGCGGGGTGGTGCGCGGCGCTTGCGGCGGACGGATCGGTCACCGGGGAGCTCGGCGGTGCGGCGGCCGACGCGGCGCGCGGCATGCTCGGCTCGCGCGCGGTGAGCGTGCTCGCGCTCGGCGATGCCCCCGACGCGCCGACGGTCTTCCTCGAGGCGTTTCCGCGGCCGGAGCAGCTCGTCGTGCACGGCGGCACCCACGTCGCGGTGGTGCTCGCGCGCATGGCGACGCAGGTCGGCATGGACGTCACGGTGGTCGACGCGCGGAGCGCCTACCTCTCGCGGGAACGCTTTCCCGACGCGGGCGCGCTCGTGCACGCGCCGCCGGCGCGGGCGCTCGCGGCGCTCGATCTCGCGGGCGCCGCTGTCGTCAGCCTGACGCACGATCTCAAGCACGACGTGCCCGCGCTCGCGGCCGCGCTGCGCGGCGGCGCGGCGTATGTGGGCGCGATGGGGAGCCTCAGGACCCACGAGAAGCGCTGCCGCGCGCTCGCCGAGGCGGGCGTTTCCGCCGCCGACGTCGCGCGCATCCGGACGCCGATCGGCCTCGACATCGGGAGCCGCACGCCCGAGGAGATCGCGCTCGCGATCCTCGCCGAGATCCTGGCGGTGCGCGCCGGCCGCGACGCGCGGCCGCTCCGCGAGCACGGCATCGTGCACGACGCCGGACGGGCGCGGCGCGCAGGGAGCGCGCGGTGAGCGGGCGCGCGGGGCCGGTCGCCGGCATCGTGCTCGCCGCCGGGGGATCGCGGCGCATGGGGCGGCCGAAACAGCTCCTGCCGCTCGCGGGACGGCCGCTCCTCCAGCACGCGCTCGACGCGGCGGCGGCGTCGACGCTCGCCGAGATCGTGCTCGTGCTCGGCCACGAGGCGGCCGCGGTCGCGGCGGCGCTCGACCTGCCGGCGCGGGCGCGCGTCGTCGTGAACGACGCGTGGACGGCTGGGCAGAGCACGTCGCTCGCGTGCGGCGTCGGTGCGGTCGCGGCCGGGGACGGGATCGCGGCCGCCGTCATGCTCGGCGACCAGCCGGGCGTCGGGTGCGCGCTCGTCGACGCGATGGTTGCGGCGTTCCTGGCGACGGACGCCGCGGCGGTGCGGCCGGTCTGGCGCGACGCGGACGGCGCTCCGCGTCCCGGACACCCGGTCGTGCTCGGGCGCGCGCTCTTCGCCGAGGTGGCGGAGCTCGCCGGCGACCAGGGGGCGCGCGTCCTGTTCACGCGCCGTCCGGAGCGGGTGCGGGAGATCGCGGTCGCGGGTCCGCCGCCGTCGGACGTGGACGACCAGGACGACTACCGGCGCGTGGCGGACGCGGCGCGGGCGCGGCAGACAGGAGGTCTCTAGGCGTGGCGATCGACATCACCGAGACGTTCCAGGTGCGGGCTCCGATCGAGCTCGTGTGGCGGTTCCTGCTCGACCCGCGGCAGGTTGCGCCCTGCATGCCCGGGGCGGAGCTGGACGAGATCGTCGACGAGCGCACGTTCCACGGGACGGTGAAGATCAAGGTCGGCGCGATCACCGCGCGCTACAAGGGAAGGGTCCATCTCACCACGGTCGACGAGGTCGGGCGCCGCGTGGAGATGGCGGCCGAAGGGCGGGAGACCGGCGGCGGCACGGCGAAGGGATCGATGGTCGCCGAGATGCGGACGCTGCCCGACGGCCTCACCGAGGTGGCCGCCACGGCGAGCGTCGATCTGACCGGCAAGATCGTGCAGGTCGGCCGCGGAATGATCCAGGGCGTCTCGCACCAGCTCTTCCTGCAGTTCGTGGCGGCGGTGCAGGGGCATCTCGAGCCGCTCGCGGCCGCCGCGGCGGCGCAGGCGGCGGCGGACCCCGGGGGCGCGGAGGCTGACGCCCTGACGCCGGAGATCCTGCCGCCGCCGCTCCCGAGGCCGCAGGTCGAGCAGCGCGCGATCCGCATCGTGCCCATCGTCCTCGGCGTGATCTGGGCGGCGATCCGTCGCTTCGTGCGGCGGCTCCTCGGACGCGCGGGGGCCTGAAGCGGGGCGCCTCACAGCGCGAGCGCGAGCAGGCCGCACGCGGCCCCGAGGACGGCGCCGCCCACGACGTCGAAGAGGTAGTGGACGCCGAGCACGACGCGGCTCACGGCCACGAGCGTCGCCCAGAGGGTGAGGCCGGCGCCGAGCCACGTGGGCCCGAACGCAAAGGCGAGGACGGCGAGGAGGAAGGCGCGGGCGCTGTGTCCCGAAGGGAACGCGTGCGGATCGCTGCGCCGATAGGAGCCGCCCCACCGGCCCGGGGGGCGCGTCCGTCGAGCGAGCGTCTTTCCGACCTTGACGACGATGCCGGTTGCGACGACGACGGCCGCGATCCAGAGCGCCTGCCGGCGCATCGGCGCGCCGCCGGCCGCCGCCACCGCGAGCGCGCCGAGCACCCAGATCCAGCCGTCGGCGGAGCGCGCGAGCGGGATCGCCGCGGCGCGCAGCGGCCGTGAACGGTCGCCGAGCGCCCGGAGGCGATCCGAGAGACGGACGTCGAGCGCGAGGAGGGGCACGCGGCTCAAGGATCCGCGGGCGCGGCGTCGGCGGCGAGACGGTCGAGCGCTTCGACCCGGCGGCGCTCGGGCGGCGTGAAGGACTCCGCGAGGAGGCGCGTCTCGGCCGCGGCGCGCGCCGCGGCGTCGAGGGTGGCGTCGCGCCGGATGCCGTCGCGCGCCGTCCGGAACGCCGCGACGCGCTCCCGCCAGGCGGTGCGCTCGCGGTCGAGGGCGGCGAGCCGGCCGGCGGCTTCCGGACCGGCGGTGCGCTCGCGGACGGCGGCGATCTCGGCGTCGTCGCCGCCGCGGTTTCGGATCTCGTCCTCGGCGGCGCGCAGGGTGGTCGCGAGGCGCGCCGCCGCACGTGCTGCGCGCGTCTCCGGCGGCAGGTCGGCCTCGGCGGCTTCGAAGATCGCCTCGACGCGGGCGGCGCGTTCCTGCGGCGCGAGGGTCGGGTCGTCGGCGATGCGGCGGGCTTCGAGGAGGCGGCGCGCATCGGCCTCTTCCTCGGCGAAGAACGCGGCGGCCGCCTCGGGGCCGAGCGTCGTGCGGCGGATCGCGATCAGCGTCGCGAGTCGCGACTCGAGGTCGTCGTCGTCCGGCGCCTCCGCGGTCGCGAGGGCGCGGACGCGGGCGCGGTAGCCGAGATAGCCGTCGAGGAGGACGATCGCGTCGACGGCGGCCGGCGGCGGCAGGCGCCGCGCGATCTCGCGCACGATGCGGACGCGCAGCGCCTCGTCGGGGATCTCGCCGGTCGCCGTCAGGAAGTAGTCGAACAGGCGCCGGGCGTCGATCGTCGGCACGAAGCGGCCGGCGGCGTCGACGACGAGGCCCCCGTCGACCCGCGTGCCGCGGAGCGAGCGCGGACGGGGCAGCGCGTCGCCGCCCGCGCCCGGGAGCGCGAGCGGGTCGGCGGGCGCGGCCGCCGACCCGTCCCGTGCCGCCGGCGAGGCCCGGCCGGTCTCGCGCGGGACGGGCCGCGGTCGGCCGAGCCAGACCCCCGCCGCCGCGAGGGCGGCGAGGGCCAGGAGCGCGGCGCGGCGCATGGTTTCGCCGGCGGTCTAGAGCCCGGCCGCCTTCAAGCGATTGGCGTGCGCGCGGAAGATCGACGGCGGGCTCGACTCGAAGATCGAGACCAGACCGAGCACCTGGTTCACCTCGTCGAGGTGGTTCTGGAAGTAGTTGTCGCGGATCACGGTGCCGAGGTGCGAGCTGCACCGGCCGACGAGCCCGTCGTTCGCCTCGGGATAGAAGAAGGAGGAGAGCGCGAGCGGCCCGTCGGAGACGTCGAGGGCGTTGGTGAGGAGGCCGGTTCCGCTCCACGAATAGTAGCGGATGCCGTTCACGCTCGCGGCCCCGGCGCCGCAGGCGGTCGTCGGGACGCCGTGCGGGTACTGCGCGTTGAAGGCCGCGAGGCCGGCGGTCGTCAGCGAGTCGAGCGCCGCGATGGCGTCCTGCGGGTTGGTGTGGCCCGTGAGGAGGCCGATCACCGTGCCGAGCGAGTTGGCGAAGTAGGCCAGCACGGCCTCGGTGAAGGAGCCGTTGTGCACGTTGGCGCGCAGGTAGTCGGCGAGCGCCGCGCCCTTGTGGGGCGTGGCGACCGAGGACACCGACGCGACGAGATCGGGCCGGACCGCCGCCACGTAGCGCACGTCGAGTCCGCCGTGGCTGTGGCCGATCAGGTTCACCTTGGCCTTTCCGGTGAGGGCGGTGATGGTCTCGATCTGGTCGATCAGCTGCTCGCCGCGCGCCTCGGTCGAGTTCAGCTGGCTCACCGTCGTCGTGAAGACGCGCGCGCCGCCGTCCTCGAGGGCGCCGACGATGCCGAACCAGTAGCTGTACACGCCGAAGAGCTCGTCGAAGCCGCCGAGCCCGTGTTCCAGCACGATCGGGTACTTCGTCTTGGTGTAGGTGCAGTTGAAGAAGCAGAGCGCCTGCGCGCGTCCGCTCGCGCCGAGCAGCAGCGCCACGAGCAGCACTCCGGTCATCAAGGTTCGCGTCGTCCTTCGCATCGCCGTTCCTCCCTCCGGTTCGGGCAGCCGTCCGCCGCGTAGCACGCGCCTCGGCGACGGCACAAGGAAGACGCGGATCCGGCCCCGCGCGGCGATGCGCCTGCGCAACGGAATACGCGGCGCGTGCGCGACTGGTGGTGCGGCGCTCGTCGGCGGCGGAATGGCGCGGGAGCGAGGCGAAATTTTCTTGACCTCGCTCCGCCCCGGGTTCATACATCGCGCGCGCATTGTCGCGCGCGACCCGAGAATGCCGCTGTGACGCTCCCGCTCGACGATTTGAGACTCATGCTCCTGTGGGAGCACTACGGTCGTTCGTGGCGGGTGCTCGCGGCGCGCCTCGCGGCCACGACGCTGGCGGCACGCGACGGGGTGGAGCGCGCGGCGCGGCTCGCCGCGTCGGACGGTCTCGCGCTGAGGCGCCGGTGCGGGCGCGCGACGGCGGCGGAGCGCGAGGATGCCGTGCGCTGGCTCGTCGGCATCGCGCCGCGCCCCGCGCCCGCCGCCGTCGAGGCGACGGTGCGCTCCGCGAGTACGCGCGTCCTGCTCGACCGCCTGCGCACGTCCTTTCCGCGCATGCCGCGCCCGGAGATGGAGGAGTTGATCCGGCGCGGATCCGAGGTCGTCGCGGATCTGGTCCTGCTGCTCGCGAGGACCCGGCTCGCATCGGCGGGGCGCGCGCTCCTGTGGCCGGTGGTCGTCGCCGGGGAGATCGGGGATCCCGGCGCGATCGGCGTGCTGGCGCGCCTTCTGCGGCATCGTTCGAGCGAGATCGCGACGGCGGCGGCGGAGGCGCTCGGCCGCATCGGTGGGCGCGCGCGGCCCGCGCTCGAAGCGGCGGCGACCGCGCGCCGCGACGGGGGCGCGGTGTTCGCGTACGGGGGCCTGGCGATGATCCACACCGACGAGGTCTACGACTTCCTGTGCGCGCGTCTCGCGGCCGCGTCGGAGTACGGCGATCTGGCGGCGGGAGCGCTCGCGCGCCACCCGGGGCGCGCGGCCGATGCGGCGCGCGCGGGCGCGCGCGACCCCGGCGCCGGCGCGCGCGACCCCGGCGCCGGCGCGCGCGCGGTCGGCGTCGTGCCGGCGGGCGACGCCGATCCGTTTGCCGGCGATTGGCGCCTCCGCTATCGCCGCCTGCCGTCGCTCGGATGGGCCGTGCCGCCGAGCTGGGTGCAGGTCGCCGCGCTCGTCCGCGAGCGACGGGGCCCGGCCGGAGGGCGCGCGCCGTCGCGGCGTCCGGCTCGCCGTCATCGCGGCGACGACGAGGGCTGCTCGTCCTGTGGCGGGCGCATCTGGCTGCCGATCGGGCTTGCGGCGTGCGCAGACACGGCGGCGCCGATCGTCGCGTTGCAGGCCGGCCTCGTCCATCGGTGGCACGACGAGGGCGTGGCGGACGTCTGGCGGGCGCTCGACCTCTGCGACGACGCCGATGCGCTCCGGCAACGAGCGCCGACGCGGGCGCCGAAGTCCGGGCGCGCGAGTGCGAGCGCCGGCGTCGCGATCGCGCGCGCGACGCTCTACTGGCTCGCCGCCGCGCGCCTCGAGCGCATGGGAGCGGCGCGCCGTCACGTCGACCTGATCGCGCGCGACGTCCGCATCCTGTATGGCGGCGAGCGCGGCGACGAATGCCGGCGTGCGGCGGACGCGACGAAATGTGCATCGTTCTGGCGCAGGGTCTCGCCATGCGCGTCGCGTCCCCAGTTTTTTTCCTAATCGCGGACGCCGACCGACCCCCCTGAGCGTTGACGCGTCGCGGTCAACGCCTCTAAGGGCGTCGCTCGTGATGAGTCATCTTCGCGCGCCGGGATGGCGCGCCTCGCGGAAGAACGCATGAGCGACGGCCTGGGAGCGTCGCCGCGGCGGGCGGCCGGAGCCTCCGGCGTCGTCGTGCTGGTCGGCGATGGCGCATCGGCGTCGCCGTGGGGCGAGATGGCGGCCGACGCGGGCGCGTGGCGGGTCGTGCGCGCGCGCGACGCGGAGACCGCGTTCGAGAGCCTCGACCCGGACGTGCTGGTCGTGGTCGGAGCGAACGGCGGGAGCGCGGCGTGTCTGCGGGAGGCCACGGCGCTCTGTCCCGACGCCGTGCGGATCCTGGTCACCGAGGGCGACGGCGACGCCGTCGCTGCCGCCTACGCGAGCGTCGCGGTGCCGCGGGCGGCGGGGCCGGAGGCGCTCCGCGCGGTGTGCGAGCTGGCGTTGCGCTCGGCGTTCGCCGAACGCAACGCGCACGACCTCGCGACCGAGAACCAGCGCCTGCGCGGCATCGACGTGGAGGCGGTGCGCACGCTCGACGGCCTCGAGGGGATCGAGCGCTACGAGGGGCTGCTGACCCGGAGCCCGGCGATGAGGGAGGTCCTGGCGTTGCTCGAGAAGATCGAGGACAACGAGACCTCGGTCCTGATCCACGGCGAGACCGGGACGGGCAAGGAGCTCGTCGCGCAGGCGATCCACGCGCGCAGCCGCCGCCGCAAGGGGCGGTTCGTCGCCGTCAACCTCGGCGCGATCTCCGATCAGCTGCGTGAGAGCGAGCTGTTCGGCCACGTGCGCGGCGCGTTCACCGGCGCGACCGAGAGCCGGGCGGGACTCTTCGCGGAAGCGGACGGCGGGTGCATCTTCCTCGACGAGATCGGCGATGCGAGCCCCGCGCTCCAGGTGGCGTTGCTGCGCGTACTGGAGGAGGGCACGATCCTGCCGGTCGGATCGGATCGGCCACGGAACGTCGACGTTCGCATCATCTCCGCGACCAACCGCGATCTCGCGACGCTCGTCCGCGAGGGGCTGTTCCGGCGCGATCTCTTCTATCGGCTGAACGTCTTCCCGATCGAGCTGCCGCCGCTCAGTAAGCGGCCGGAGGACATCTTCACGCTGGCGAACCACTTCCTCGCGCGCGCCTCGCTCGACATGGGCAAGAAGCCGCTCGGAATCTCGCGCGAAGCGCGCGCCGTGCTCGAAGCGTATCACTGGGAAGGCAACGTGCGCGAACTCCGCAACGTGATGGAGCGCGCGGCGATCCTCTGCAAGGGCGGCCTCGTCATCGCGGCGGACCTTCCGGTGGGCGAGCGCGCCAACGGCGCCGCACCGGGGGCGCAGCACGGGATCGCGAACATCGCCATTCCGCCGGGCGGGGCCACGCTGCAGGATCTCGAGCGCGAAATCTTCACCAAGACGCTGGCGATCACGCGCGGGAACCAGCGGCGCGCCGCGCGGGTGCTCGGCCTGCGGGAGAGCACGTTCCGGTTCCGCATGCGGAAGCTCGGGGTCGGCACGGCGGCGTCGGCGGCGCCGCTGTGCGCGCTCGTGTGGTCGCAGCTCGACGCGTGGCGCGCCGCTTCCGGCGCGCTCATCGGCTGAGTCCGCGGCGCGGCGCCCGGGACGCACGAGTCGCGCCATGCTGGCGCGATCGACCGCGTGCGCCGTGCTCGGGCCGCTGCGCATGGCCGCGCGCGTTGCGCAGCCGGTTGCGAGCGCGCGACCCGTTGCGTGCCGACCGCGTGGTCGGACGACGTCGCCGGATGCTCGTGATTGCCGCGTGATTCCGGGGGCGTGACGCGCGGGGACGCGCGCGACGCCCGCGCAGGTTCGGGCGTCGCGCCGGCCGTGCGCGGCGGGTTGCGAGGACGGCGCCGGGCGCGGCGGAGCCGCGGTCGCGGAGGCGAGGCCGGGCGCGGCGCGCTTTCGCCGTGCGGACGCGGAGTTCCGCCGCGTCGCGGACGCGACGACGAGGCGGGATCGCGGGTGGCACGGGGGGTGCTCTTTCGCCGCCGGATACGCAGCGCGAGCCCGGAGAGCGACATGGCGCAGGAGACCGTCGAACGATTGTTGGGGCGCATCCTCACCGATGCGGAGTTCCGCCAGCGTCTTTTCCGGCGCGCGGAAGAGCATCTCGGGCAATTCGACCTCCTGGCGCACGAGCGCGAGAGCCTGTGCGGCCTCGATCTAGAGGCGGTGGAGCATCTCTCGGGCCGCCTGGATCCGCGCATCGTGCGCGGCTGAGGAGATCACCGATGAACATCGTCATCGCACTTGGCCGCAGCGTCGGCGTCGCGCTCGCGCTCGCCGCGATCTCGGCGTGCGCGTCGGCGGGACACGGCGCGGGCGCCCACGGCGCGTCGGTCCAGCCGGCGCGCGGCAACGACGCCGCCGTGGCGGCCGCCGATCAGGCGGGCGCGCGGCGCAATCGCCTGCGCCTGGTGGCGTTGCAGGCGCAGCGCCAGAGCGACGCCGGCGGCGTCGACTACCGGGTGGGACCCGGCGACGTGCTCGCGATCAAGGCCTACGATCTGGAGGAGCTCGACCGGCGCGTGCGCGTCGACGGCGCGGGCAACGTGGTGCTGCCGCTGCTCGAGACCGTCCCGGTCGCCGGGAAGACGATCGCGGAGGTCGAGCACGACCTCACGGCCCGCCTCGGCGCCTTCATGTACAGCCCGAAGGTGACGGCGTTCATCGAGGAGTATCGCAGCCAGCAGGTCGCCGTGGTGGGCGCCGTGGAGCGTCCGGGCCTGGTTGCGCAGACCAACCAGACCGCCACCGTGCTCGACGTGATCGCGTCGGCGGGCGGCAAGACGGCCGACGCGACCAACCGGATCTACCTGATTCCGGCGGAGACCCGCGGCGGCGCGGCGGCGCCCTCGGCGCACGCGATCGCGGCGGCGTCGTCGGAGTGCGGGGACGCCGGCGGCGGCGCGCCATGTCCGCCGCCCGCCGGCCTCGGCGGCGATCCGATCGCGTTCGACGCCAACGAGATGGACCAGATGGCGCAAGCGACCTTTCTCAGCCTGCCGGTCCGGGGCGGCGACGTGGTGATCGTTCCCGGCAACGGGCATTTCGTCGTCGAGGGGTGGGTGGAGAAGCCGGGCACCTACCCGATGAAGGCCGGGCTCACCCTGCGCGGCGCCATCGCGACCGCCGGCGGGCTGTCCTTCCCCGCCGAGCCGAGCGACGTGCGCGTCTTCCGACGCGCGCCCAACGGCGCGGCGGAGACGCTGCGGGCGAATCTCAACGACATCGCCGCGCAGCGCGCGCCCGACCTGTTCCTCCACGAGGGCGACGTCATCGAGGTGTCGTCGTCCAAGGTGCGGCTCGTTTCCTGGGGCGCGTACAAGGTCATCACCGACATCGTGCGGGCCAGCGCGCGCATCCCAATCTACTGAAGGGGCACCAGCATGCACGAGGCAGAGCCACAGATCGTTCCGTATGCGCTCCGGCGCGACCTCGACGCGCCGCGCCCGCTCGCCGCGCCGCCGCCGCCGCTCCTGGAGGGCGGCATGCTGCACGACGTGCGGGGCGTGCTGCTCCGGCAGTGGCGCATCCTCGCCGCCACGCTCGCCGTCATCGTCGGTCTGACGGCGGCCTATTGCTGGATCGCGACGCCGTACTATCGGGCACGCGCCACCGTGCTCATCGATCCGCGTGCGCCGCAGGTGCTCAACGGCCAGCGCTTCGGCGAGGTGCAGGATCCGTTCACGAGCGCCAAGTACGACTATTACCAGACGCAGTTCCAGCTCCTGCGCAGCCGGAGCCTCATCCAGCGCGTCGTCGACGAGCTGCAGCTGTCCGCGGATCCCCGGTTCCAGACGATGGCCGAAGATCAGAAGCCCGTCGGCCGGCCGGCGCCGTCGGTGATGCGGACCTACCTCGACGGCCTCGAGATCCTCCCGATCCGCGGCACGCGCCTGGTCGCGGTCGAGTTCGAGGCGCCGGATCCGGATCTGGCGGCGGAGATCGCCAACGCGCACGCGCACGCCTTCGTGCGCGGCGGGCTCGAGCGCCTGTACGGCGCGATCGAGCAGGTCCGCGGCTTCCTGCAGACGAAGCTCGAAGAGCTGCAGGCGCGCGTGCACCACGCGGAGGAGCGCGTCCTCGAGTACCAGGCCGCGCATCGCATGCTGCCGCTCGATCTCACCAAGGACGTGGGCAGCGAGCGGCTCGCGGACCTCAGCCGGCGCCTGACCGCCGCCGAGACCGACCGCATCACGATCGAGGCGCAGTACCGGTTGATCCGCGAGGAGAACGGCGCGTACTACGACGGCCTTCCGGCGGTCCTGAGCAACGGGCTGATCCAGAAGCTGCGCGAGGACTTCAACGCCCTCGAGGTGGAGTACGCGCTGCTCGCCGGGAAGTTCCGTCCGACCTATCCGCGCCTGCGCCAGGTCGGCGAGCAGCTCGCCCACGCGCGGGGCCTCCTCCAGAAGGAGATCGCGAAGGTCGTCAAGGGCATCGAGGCCGAGTACCTCGCCGCGCAACGGACCGTCGAGGAGCTCCGCGGGGAGATCGAAGGGCAGCGCACGTCGCTGCTGCAGCGCAAGGACGCCGAGGGCGAGCTGCTGATGCTGACGCGCGAGGTCGAGACCACGCGGGCGCTGCACGACAATCTGCTGGCGCGCGTCAAGGATCTCGACGTCGCCGCCGGCTCCGACACGTCGAACATCAGCGTCGCGGAGCCGGCCTCGCCGAAGCTCTGGCCGAGCTCGCCGGACCGGCTCTTCCTGCTCGGTCTGAGCGTCGCGGTCGGGCTGCTGCTCGGCGCCGGGCTCGCCCTGCTGCGCGACTCCTTCGATCGCTCCATCCGGGACGTGAACGACCTGCGGCGGGTGACGGGACTCCCGACCTTGGCCGTCGTCCCGGACTTCCATCCGGGGCTCTCGGAGTCGCCGCAGCTGTGGCTGCAGCAGCACACCGCCCGGCTGCGCGAGATCGCCGCCAGCGTGCTGGGTCGCGGCAGCGTGACGGACGAGCACGACGGCGCGAACGGCCACGGCCACGCGAACGGGAACGGAAACGGAAACGGGAACGGCCACGGGCCCGGCGGCACGTCGCTTCCCGTGGTCGAGGTGACGGGCGCGCCGCAGCTCGTGCTCGGCAACGGCCGCGTCTGGCACTCGGCCGAGGCCTATCGGACGCTGCGCACCTCGCTGCTCCTGCATCCCGGAGGGGCCATCCCGCGGGTGATCCTGGTGACGAGCGCGATCGGCACCGAGGGCAAGACGACGACCGCGGTGAACACCGCGGCCGCGCTCGCGACCTGCGGCGTGCGCGTGCTGCTCGTCGACGGGGATCTGCGCCTGCCGCGCTGCCACGAGAGCCTCGGAATTCCGCTCGAGCCGGGTCTCAGCGAGTATCTTTCCTGGCGGATCGCCGAGGCGCCGATCGTGCCGACCCGGGTCGAGCACCTGTCGTTCCTGGCGGCGGGCGGCTTCGTCCCCGACGCGACCGAGCTGCTCGCGTCGTGGCGGATGTGGAAGCTGGTGGAGCGCGTCCGGGGCGAATACGACTTCGTCATCATCGACTCGCCGCCGCTGCTCGCGGTGAGTGACGGCGTCCTGCTGGCGAACCTCGCCGACGGCGTCATCCTCGTCGCCGACCGCGCGCGCAGCCGGCGCGACCAGGTGCGGGCGGCGATGCAGCGCCTTTCGCAGACCGGCGTCGCGCCGCTCGGCGCGGTGCTGAACCGCGGCGAGATGGAGTTCAGCTACTACCGGTACGCGCGGCCGTCGCGCGGCGCCGTGCCGGCGGGCGAGACTGGCGGCCCCGCCGAGGGCGGCGGTCCTGCGGTCGCGTCTCCGGAGTGAGCGCTCGTATGCCGTCCCTCCGCGTCCTCGACATCGTCAACACGGATCACGCCGCGCTCAACTTCCTGGTGGATCGCGTCGGCTGGATCAACCGCGAAAGCGAGTTCCGGAACGACGTCGTGTGCAGTGTGGGGCCGCATCTCGAGCAGCTGCGCTTTCCGGACGCGGAGGTGACCGCGATGCCCATTCCGCGCGGGATGGATCCGGTGGGGATCGCGGCGCTCTTCGCGCGGATCCTCCGCCACCTGCGCGGCCGCGACTACACGATCGTCCACACGCACAACTCGATCACGGGAGCGGTCGGCCGGGTCGCGGCCCGGCTGGCGGGGGTGCCGGTCGTGATCCACACGACGCACGGGTTCCATTTCCACGAAGGGATGGGCGCGCTGCGCCGCCGGCCGTTCGTGGCGGCGGAGCGCTGGCTCGCCCGCCGCTGCGACCTGCTGCTGTGCCAGAGCCGCGAGGAGATCGAGGTGGCGCGCGCGATCGGGCTGCGCCCCCGCCACGGCATCCACTACGTCGGCAACGGGATCAATCTCGAGCGCTTCGCGCCCCGGTCCGGCCCGCCTGCGAACCCGCGACTGGTCCTGCTCTGCGTCGGCCGCATCGAACCGGTGAAGAACCACCCGATGCTGTTCGAGGCCTTGGCGACGCTGCGAAGGACGCACGACGTGGTGCTGCGCCTGGTCGGGGACGGGCCGCTCGAGGGGCAGTACCGCGACGACCTGGCGCGCGCCGGGCTCGCGGACGCGGTGGAGTTCCTCGGCTACCGCTACGACGTGGCCGAGCTGACGGCCGGCGCCGACGTGGTCGTGCTGACCTCGGTGAAAGAGGGCATTCCGCGCGCCCTCATGCAGGCGGCGGCCGTGGGCGTCCCCGCGGTGGCCACCGACGTGAAGGGCAGCCGCGAGGTGGTCGTCGACGGGGTGACGGGCTACCTGGTGCCGCTCGGCGACGCCGCGCGGCTGGCCGGGCGCCTCGACGCGCTGCTTGCCGCTCCCGCGCTGCGCGCCCAGATGGGCTTGCGGGCCGCTGCGCACGCCCGCGAACACTTCGACGAACGGCGCGTCACGCGCCGGCTGGTGCAGATCTATCGCCGCGCCCTCCAGGTGAAGGGTCTGGCGACGGTGCGGGGCGCGCGCGGCGCGGAGGCCGACGCGGTCGAGCCGCCGCTCGCGATGGAGCCGCCGCTCGTGGCGCAGCGAGGGCGGCGGTGAGCGTCGGGACGCAGGCGGCCGGGGCGCGCGGCGACGTCGTCGTCGGGGTCATGGCGCTGGCGACGCCGCTCGTGGCCGTGCAGGGCCCGGCCCACACCACGGTGCTCGACGTCGTGAACGCGGTCTTCCTGCTGGTCTACTGGGCGCGCGTCCTGACCCGGGCCGAGCCGATCGCGTTGCCCCTGCGCGCCGCCATGTGGCTGCTGCTGGTCGGCAGCCTCGGCGGCATGATCTCGGCGGCGAACCGTTCGGCCGCGGTGCTCACGCTGACGCAGGACCTGTACCTCTACGCCTGGTTCGTCACCCTGGCGGACTTTCTTGCCCGCCATTGCCGGCCGCGGCGCGCGATCGTCGCCTGGGTGACGGTCGCCTGCGCCGTCGCGCTCCTCGCCGCGCTCGACGCCCATCTCGGGCTCTTCGGCGGCCACTTCGCCGGTGACGTGCGCGCCACGGGAACCTTCGAGAACCCGAACATGTTCGGGGACTACCTGATGGTCTCGTTCTTCTTCGCGTGGGCGGTGGCGGCGGCCGGCGCGCGGGTCTGCTACGGCGCGATGGCGGTGCTGGTGGTCGGCGTCGTCGCGACCGCGTCCAACGGCGCGCTGCTCGGGTTGCTGGTCGGCGCCGCCGCGACCCTGCTCGCCCTGCCGACGGCGCAGCCGCACCGCCGCGTCGGCGCCGTGCTCTTCGCGCTCGCCTGCGCGGTCGCGCTCTTCGCGGTCTCGTTCGAGCGGGTGCAGGAGGAGTCGCTCGGGATGTTCGCGGCGCCGCGCGGCGCCATCGGAGGCGGCGCCGTGAAGGGGTACGGCGAGCGCCGCGAAGTGTGGGCGGGCCTGCTCGCGACGGTGCGCGAGACGCCGACCGGGGTCGGCCCCGGGAACTTCCGGACCTACACCGTCGCGGGCGATCACTCCGCCCACAACGAGTATCTCGGCATGCTCGCCGAGCGCGGGCCGCTCGGGCTGCTGGCGTGGCTCGGAGTGCTCTGCGGGGCCGTCCGCGAGGTCGTCCGCATCCGCGCCGCCCGCGGTCGGGGCTACGAGCCGGTCGCGTGGGCGGCGCTGCTTGGACTCGTCGCGGCGCTCGCGGCGCACGCCGCCGTCGTCGAGATGTTCCATTTCCGCCACGTCTGGTTCGCGCTCGCGGTGCTGGTCGCGGTGCGTGCGCAGGCGCCCGAGGCCCCGTCCGCCCTCGGCGAGCGCGTGTTTGCGCCGCGGGTGTTCGCCGAGGTGGCGTCGTGACGCCGCTCGTGGCGGCGGCGGCACTCGGCTTCGCCCTCACGGTCGTCCTGACGCCGCTGGTGCGGCGGCTCGCGACCGTCTGCGGCGTCACCGATCAGCCGGGGGCGCGGCGCGTCCATCTGCGGCCGATCGCGCGCGCCGGCGGCGCCGCCATCGCGATCGCGACGGGCGCGGCGCTCCTCGCGACCGGGAGCGTACCGGCGGCGCTCGGGCGCGGGGTGTGGGTGGCGGCGGCGCTCCTCCTCGTCGTCGGACTCCTCGACGACGTGCGCTCGCTGCCCGCCGGCCTCAAGCTGCTCGCCCAGATCGCGGCGGCGGCGCTCACGGTGCAGGCGGGACTGCGCTTCACCCTGTTCTCCTGGGCGGCCGGCGGCGGCGTCACGGGCTTCGACCCGGCGCTGCTCGATGCCGCGCTCACGATCGGGTGGATCGTCTTCGCGACCAACGCGCTGAACCTGAGCGACGGCCTCGACGGCCTGACCTCGGGACTCGGGGTGATCGCCCTCGGCTGGCTCGGGGCGACGGCGCTGCGCTTCGGGGACGTCGACGCGGCCGTCCTGCCGCTCGTCCTCGGCGCGGCGCTCCTTGGGTTCCTCGTCTACAACTACCACCCGGCCTCGATCTTCCTCGGCGACACGGGGAGCCTGCTGATCGGATACGCGCTCGCCGTGCTGCCGCTCGCCGGCAAGCACCGTGACGTCATCGGCCCGCTCAGCGCCTTCCTGCTGATCGCGGTGCCGGCGACCGACACGCTGCTCGCGATGGCGCGGCGCTTTCTCGCGCGCTGTCTTCCGGCGTGGGGGGACGGGGCGTTCCGGGCCGGAATCGTGGAAGGCCTCCGCAACACGGTGCGCCCCGATCGGCGCCACATCCACCACCGGTTGCTCGACCTCGGCTTCGGCCAGCGCCGGGCGGTGGCGTGGCTGCACGGCGGCGCGCTGGTGACCGGGGGCCTCGCCTTCGCGGCCGCCGACAACCCGGTCTGGCCGGCCGACGTGCTGGCGCTCGGGCTCGGCATCGTGGTGATCGCGCTCGTGCAGGCGCTCGGCATCGACGAACTGCAGCCGGCGCGCAACGGGCTCATCCTGCCGGTGCTGAGCCGCCTGGCGCGCCGCCGCTGGCTGATCGTGGCGGCGGACGCGGCGCTGGTGCTGCTCGCGCAGGCCGCGGCGCTGGCGCTCGGCGGCCACCCCGCGCTCGGCAAGGCGTCGGCGGCGGCGAGCCTGACGGTGGTCGTGCTCGCGCACCTCGCGACCTTCCGCGCGCTCGGCGTGTACCGCACGGTGTGGTGGGCGAGCACGGGCGCGAACGACCTGGCGGTCCTGGCGCGCGCCAGCGCCGTGGCGAGCGGCGCGAGCTACGTGCTGCTGCGTCTCGTCGGCATCCCCGCGACCCCGGTGGCGGCGGTGGTGCGTTTTCTCTTCCTGCTGCCGGTGCTCGGGGCGCTGCGCTTCTCCCCCGCGCTCCTGGCCGACGCCGTGCGCCGCGCCGGCCGCGCCGAGCGCGCCGTGATCTGCGGCACGAGCGCCGAGGCGCAGCACGCGATCGCGCACCTGCGGCGCAACGGCATCGGCAACGTCGAGCCGGTCGGGTTCGTCGAGACGCTGCCGCGGCTGCAAGGCCGGCAGCTCGGCCGGCTCCCGGTGCTCGGGACGCTCGACGGCCTGTCGTCCATCCTGCGCGCGCAGGGCGTCGCGCACGTGGTGATCGCCGATCCCGAGCTGCGCGGCGAGGCGCTGCGCTGGGCGCGCGCGGTCTGCCGTCACTCGGGCGTCCGGCTGCACCGCTACATCGAGCGCCTGCTGCAGGAGACCGACGCCGCACCCGATCCGACGGGGCGGCGCGGTCCGCTGCCGGCCATGGCCGCGACGGGCACCGACGGACATTCGCGATGAACGGAGACCCCAGGATGGAGCTCACCCTCGACGACGTGAAGCGGGGCGCGAAGCGCGAGGAGTTCCGCGCCGGTGTGCAGATGCGCATCCTGATGCCGCGCCTCTCGGTGCACGTGACCCGCTGGGTGCTGCTGCACACCCGGTTGCGGCCGGACCAGATCACCACGCTCAGCTTCGTCGTCGGGCTGGCCTCGGTCGCCGCCTTTGCGTCGACCTCGCCGTGGATCCTGCTGCTCGGGCTCTGCGGCTTCCACGTCCACGTGCTGCTCGACTACGTGGACGGCGAGGTCGCGCGCTGTCGGCAGCAGACGAGCGTCAGCGGCGCGTACTACGACCTCGTCACCGACCGCATCACGTTCCCCCTGTTCGTGTTCTGCGCGGCGCTCGGCTTGTTCCGGCGGGTCGGCGATCCGACGGCGCTCATCCTCGGCTTCGCGGCGGCGTTCGGGCTCATGGTCGACAAGGCGGCGGTCGACTCGTGGTACCGCGCCAAGGGCGGCGCGGTGGACGACGTCGAGGACCGCTACGTCGCCGCGCCGGCACGCAGCGCCGCGGGGCGCTGGCGCGGACGCCTGCGGATCCTGCTGGTGATGTCGCGCGGCCTGACGGCGTTCCTCACCTACGTGGTGATCGCGCGCCTCGTCGACGCGCGCGTCCCGGCGGGCCTGCCCGCGATCGGGAGCGCGCACGCGGCCGTGCTGTGGGCGTTCGCCCTCTTGATGCCGGCGGGCGCGCTCGTGCGCTTCCTCTACGTCTACCGCCGCGGCGCGATTCCGCGGCGCCAGCAGCTGCTCTGAAGGAGAAGTCCATGCCGACCACGTACGAGCTCGACCACCTCAAGGCCGCCTTCGCGCGCGAGCGCGCCGGCGGACCGCACGGCGCCGGGAACGGCGCGGGAGCCGCCGCCAACGGCGGCGCCGCGGGCGGGGCACCGGGCGCCGCCCGGGGCCCGAAGGGCCCGGCCGTCGAGCGGGGGAAGGGCGTGCGCGCCATCATCCTCGCGGGCGGCAGCGGCAGCCGCTTCACGGGGAGCTTCATCCCGAAGCAGTTCGTGCAGGTTCACGGCAAGCCGATTCTCGCCTACGTCCTCGAGACCTACGAGAACCTCGGGCTCGTCGACGACGTTACGCTGGTGGTGAACCAGCGCTACGAGCAGCTCTACTACGACATCGTCAGCACCTACGGGTTCCTCAAGGTCCGCCGCATGGTGGCGGGCGCGGCCACCCGGCAGGGCTCGTCGGGGGCGGGGCTCGCGGCGATCGAGCCGTGCGAGATCGTGCTGGTGCAGGACGGCGTTCGGCCGTTCACGAGTCCGCGGGTGATCGTCGAGGCGATCGAGGTGGCGCGTCAGGTCGGCGCGGCGAACGTGGTGGTCCCGACGCTCGACACGATCGTGGAATGCCGCGACGGCCTCATGGCGCGTGTGCCCGACCGCACCTACCTCTTCCACGGGCAGGCGCCGCAGGCGTTCCGCTACGAGGTCCTCGTCGAGGCGCACCGGCGCGCGGCGCAGTCGGACGTGAGCGGTGCGACCGACGACGCGCAGCTCGTGCTGGCCGCGGGCGGCCGCGTCGGCGTCGTGGAGGGCTCGTACTCGAACTTCAAGATCACCACCCACGAGGACTACCTGTTCGCGTCGCGGCTGGTCGAGCGCGAGCGCGCCGGTGACGGGAGCCGATGGTAGCGTCGCGCTGGAATCCGGCGGTCGCCTACCGGCTGACGCAGCCGTTTCGCATCGAGACGCTCGAGCGTCCGGTCGCGCTCGAGCGTCCGGGCGACGTGCTCGTGCGGCCGCGCATGACCGGCGTCTGCGGCTCCGACCTGAAGCTCTACGCCGGGACCCGCGACCGCGCCGCGCTGTCGCGGAAGCTGCCGCTCGTGCTGCTGCACGAGGGGGTGGGCGACGTCGTCGCGGCGCATCCGGGCGGCGGGATCCGCCCCGGCACCCGCGTGGCGGTGGTGCCGAACATCCCGTGCTACGTCGCCTTCCCCGACCGCTATCCGTCGAAGGCCGAGGGCTGCGCGGCGTGCCGGCCCGGCGGCGTCGGGGAGAACTACTGCCTCGAGCACCTGTATCTCTCCAGCAACACCGACGGCATGGCGCAGAGCGTGTTCCGCCACCCGGGGGCGCTCGTGGTGCCGGTGCCGGCGGAGATTCCGGACCGGATCGCGGCGCTCGCCGAGCCGCTCACGACCGTGCTCGCGGGATGCGAGAAGGCGCCGATCTTCCCCGACCGGCGCTACCTGATCCTCGGCAACGGGCCGATCGGCCAGATGGTCGCGATCGCCCTGATCGGCTTCTACCAGGTGTCGCCGGACGCCATCACGATGAGCGGGCACGCCTGGGAGAGCCGGCGCGCGGTGGCCGGCCTCGTCGGCGAGACGCTCGACGCCGAGGACGCGGCGGCCTTCGGCGGGTTGCGCGGGAGGATCGACGTGGCCTTCGAGTGCGTCGGCGGCGGCGCCAACGGCGACACGCTGGCGCAGGCCGTCGCGGCGCTCCGGCCGGGCGGGTGCGCGGTGCTCTTCGGACCGTCCGAGCGGGCGGTGGCGATCGATACGCGCGAGGTCATCGGCAAGGGGCTCTCCTTCCTCGGCTGCAATCGCAGCTTCGTCCCGCACTTCGAGCAGGTCCTCGACCGCATGCGCGATCCGCGCCTCCAGCGGCTGCTCGGCGAGGTGATCGCGAGCGAGCCCGTGCCGGTCCGTTCGGCGGACGATCTGAACCGCGCCTTCTACCAGGCGTGGACCAACGGCGACGGCCGCAAGACGCTGCTCGTCTGGCCGGGGCTCGAGTGAGAGGGCGCGAGCGATGAACCTGGTCCGCGCCACCTCGATCACGGTCGTCACGAAGCTGCTCGCGACCGCGACGGCCGCGCTCGCCGCCATCGTCGTGGCGGGCGCGCTCGGCGCGACCGGCGCGGGAACCTTCGCCCTGGTGCGGGTGCTGCCGGGCACGATCGCGGCGGTGCTCGGCGCGGGGATGACGATCGCGAATCCGTACCTGATCGGAAGCCGGCGCTACTCGGTGCAGGCGATCACCGAGACCACGGTCGCGCTCGGGCTCGGGCTCGGCGTGGTCGGCTGCGCCGGATGGTGGGCGGCCGGCAACCTCTTGCACGCGCACTTCTACAGCACGCTCTCGGCCCGCGACGCGCTCCTGGTCGGGCTCGCCATCCCGATGAACCTCCTGCGCGACTACCTGAACTCGGTGCAGCAAGGCCTGCGGAGCTTCAAGGCGGCGAACCTCGTGCTGCTGACCGACGACGTCGTGTCGCTCGCGCTCCTGCTGCCGCTCCTGGCGGGCGTCGGGGGCACGACGCTCGTGGTCGTGGCCGCGGTGGCGGGCCCGGTCGCGAGCGTGCTCCTCGCCGCCGCCATGCTGCTCCGGCGCGGAATCCGCCCCTGGCCGCGCGTGCACCCGGCGCTGGCGCGCGACGCCATGCGGTTCGGCATCAAGGGCCACGTCGGCCGCATGGCGAACATGCTGAACTGGCGGCTCGACGTGATGATCCTCGCCACGCTCGCGAGCGTCGAGGTGGTCGGCTGCTACTCGGTCGCGTCGAAAGTCGCGGAGCTCTTCCGGCCGCTCTCCGCGAGCCTGACCTTCGTGCTGCGGCCGCTGATCGCGGGCCTCTCCGCGGTCGAGGCGCGAGTCCGGGGCGTCTTCCTCTATCGGCGGGTCTTCCTCATCAACCTCGCCGCGATCCTCGTGCTCGCGGCCGTCGGCGAGCGGCTGATCCTCGCGTTCTTCGGCGCCGAGTTCGCGCCCGCGGTGCCCGCGCTCTACATCCTGCTCGTCGGGCTCGCGGCGCACGGCGCCGACGGCGTGCTCTCCGGGTACAACGTCGGCATCGGCCGCCCGGAGCTCAACACCTACACCGCGCTCGCGGGTCTGGTGGTGACGGTGATCGGGGATCTCACGCTGATCCCCGCCTACGGCCTCGTCGGCGCGGCCGTGGCGTCGAGCGCCGCCTACACCGTCAAGGCGGTGGCGTTCACCGGGCTCTTCCTGGCGACCGCCGACGTGAGCCTGCCGCAGCTGGTCGGATGGAAGGAGTATGGCCCTGATCTCGCCTAGCCCGCGGGACGGCGGCGGCTTCGAGCCGCTCGCGTGTCCGGTTTGTCGTGGCCCCCTCGACGAGGTGCGGGGGCGCGCGGCGTGCGCTCCGTGCGCGCTCCAGTATCGCGTCGACGACGGCCTCTACACGCTCGGGCCCGCGTTCGCGGCGGCGCTGCCGCGGACGCCGTCGTTCGAGGAGGCGCGCATGGGCGAGCTCCTCGCCGACTGCGCCATCGTCGGGTGGCCGGAGGCGGAGCGGCGGCTCGCGCGCGAGGTGCTCGCGGGCACGCTGGCGGCGCCGGCCGGCGGACGCCTGGCGCGGCTGCGCGCCAAGATCGCCGGCGCCACCTGGGAGGACGTGCTGCAGGATCTCGCGGACGCGACCCGCGCCGGGTGGAAGTACCTCCTCGACCTCGACCGCCGGTCGCGCGTCCTCGTGCTCGGCCCGACGTGGGGGGCGGTGCCGCTCGCGCTGGCGCGCGGCGTGGCCCGGGTGCTCGTGCTCGACGCCGGCGGCGAGCGGCTGCGCGTGGTGCGGGCCCAGGCGGACGCGCTCGGGCTCGACCACGTCGTCGTCGCCCGCGTCTTCGATCCGGTCCGCCTGCCGGTTGCCGACGCCGGGATCGACGTCGTGGTCGTGCCGTGTCTCGCCGCCTGGTTCGGCGCGTTCGCCGGCCGGCGGCCGCGCGCCGCGGACGCGATCGTCGAGCTCCTGCTCGACCTGCGGCGGACGCTCGCTCCGGGGGGGCAGGTGTACCTCGGAACCGACAGCCGACACGGCATCGCCGGCGTCGCCTCGCCGCGGCGCGGCGCCGAGGCGGGGCTGGCGCCGCGGATGCTGAAGCGCGTCGCGGCGCGCAGCGGCTTCGGCGGCTGCCACCTCTTCGCCCCGCTGCCGTTCCGCCACAAGTTCCATCAGATCCTCGACGTCGATCGGGCGGATCGCATGAAGTTCTGCGGCGACCCCTACCGCACGCGCGGACGCCTGGTGCGCTCCGCCGTGCGGAGCTGGGAGCTCGCCGGCCGGCCGCCGGGCCTCGAGCGGCGGCTCTATCCGTTCCTTCCCGGGCTCGCGGCGGTGCTGACGACGACCCCCGTCCACCGCTCCTTCGCCGAGCGCCTGCTCGACGGCCTGGCTTCGACGGGACGGATCCCCGCCGGCGCCCGCGCGCTGTCGCGCTACCTCATCCGCCCGCGCGGCGTCGTGGTGCTCGCGGGCGGGCCTTCCGAGCGCGGCGGGGCCTTCGTCCGCGTGCCGCTCGAGCCGCGCGCCGCCGAGAGCTGCCGGCGCCACCACGAGACCATCGTCGCGCTCGCCGCCGACACCCGCATCCCGCCGGCGCTGCGCGCGCTCTTTCCGGTGCCGCTCGCGGACGGGACCCACGAGGGGCAGCCGTTCTTCGCCGAGACGGCCCGCCCCGGGGACTGCGGGCGCATCTACTACGCGCGCTCGGCGCGGCGCTACGACCGGGCGATCACGAGCGCCGCCGCCGCGGTGTGCGCGCTGCGCCGCGCCACCGAAACGCCGGTCGTGATCGACGCGCGGGAGTTCGACCGCCTGTGCGGCGATTGGCTCGCCGACCTCCGCGCCTTCGTGCGGCCCGACGCGCAGCCGGCGCTGGCGGCGATCGACGAGTGGCTGCGCGCGACCATGCTCGGCGCGACGCTGCCACTCGGCTGGCATCACGGCGACTACGACCTCGCGAACCTGCTCTTCGGCCGGGACGATGCGGTTACGGGCATCCTCGACTTCGAAGCCTTCGAGCCGCGCGGGCTGCCCTTGATCGATCTCCTGCTGCTGCTGGCCCGCCGGCTGATCCGCAGCGACGGCATGGCGTTCGGCGACGTCTTCGTACGCGTCATCCTGACCGGCGCGCTGGCGCCGCTCGAAGCCCGGATCTTCGCGCGCGAGGCGGCGATCGTCGGGGTCGACGCGCGCATGCAGCGGGCCATCGCGGTGTGCGCGTGGCTCAACCACTTGAAGCTCCGCCGCGACAGCTGGCTCGTCCGCTCGCCGTCGTGGCTCGACGCCAACCTGCACGCCGTGCTGCACACCGTCCGCAGCGCCCTCTGACGGAGCGAGCCCACGGGAGCCCCCCCACCATGACCGCACTACCGCTGATCCGATCCGATGCCGCCGCCCCCTGCGAGGCGTGGGGCCCGACCCTCACCGGGCGCTTCCTGCCCGAGCTCTTCGCCGCCTACGAGCGCGAGTGCGTGCGCTACGCCGTCCTGCGCAACGCCGAGCGCTGGCCCGGCGACTTCGGCAAGGACATCGACCTGGTCGTGCACCCGCGCGACCTGCGGCGGCACGACGCGATCGTGCGGCGGATGTGCGAGGCGTGGGGGCTGGTGCCGGTGATCCGCGCGAGCCGCGGCGGCCACTGGATGTACTACCTGATGCGGATCGGCGACGGCGAGGCGATCGAGGCCGTGTACCTCGACGTGCGCGTGCGCTTGAGCCACATGGAGCTCGAGTACCTGCCGGTCGAGGTGGTGCTGGAGGATCAGCGCCACGAGCGCGGCGTGCGCACGCCGTCGCTCGCCGCCGAGGCGCTGGCGCTGGCGCTGCACTGCCTCTTCGACAAGGGCGCCGTGCGCGCCGACTACCGGGCCCGCCTGGCCGAGCTCCTGGCGGTTGCCGGCGACGCGTTCCGGAGGCTCGCGGAGCGCGAGCTCGGCCCCGGCTTCGGTGAGCTGCTCGCGGGCGTGGTCGACGATCCCGACCGGCTGCCGGTCGTCCGCCGGCGGGCGGCGGGCGCGATCCTGGTGCGCCGGCCGGGAACCCTGATCCGCCACCTCCGCGCCCGGACCGGCGTGCTCCTCGATCGCGCGCGCGCCCGGCTGCGGCCGCCCGGACGGCTCGTGATCCTGCTCGGCCCGGACGGCGCGGGGAAGACCACGCTTTCGACCCGGGTGTGCGAGCGGTTCGCCGGCACGCGCCTCAAGGTGTCGAGCGTGTATCTCGGCGCGCAGAAGCCGCTGCTCCCGACCCGCCGCTGGAGCCAGAAGATCCGCAAACGCCTGCGCCCCGCCGGCACGGCGAAGGTGGTGAAGGACGTGAACCGCAAGCAGCGGCTGCGCGGCCTCGTCCACATCATGGCGGACAAGTGGCTGCGCTACGTCGTCCAGGTCCGGCCGCGACTGGTGCGCGGGGAGACCGTGGTGCTCGACCGCTACTTCTACGATCTCCGCACCTTCGCGCACCCGCTCGTGCGCCGGTCGTGGGTGGAGTCGGCGATCATGCGCTGCATTCCCGAGCCCGCGCTCGCGTTCTCGATCGTCGGCGACCCGGGCATGATCACCGCCCGCAAGCACGAGCTGACCGTCGCCGAGACGACGCGCCAGCTCGCGTGCTACCGGGGCGTCAGCCGCTGGGTCCGGAACTTCCACGAGGTGCCCGCCGACGGCGTGTTGCCGACGGTCGTCGACGCCATCGCGACGCGCGTCGCGGCGCTGCAGTCCGGCGACGCGGTGCGGACCCCGGAGGGATGACCGTGGACCGGCGCCGTCCCTCGACGATGCGGATGCCGATCCCGGCGCGCGGGCTCCGGCTCGGGGCGCCGCTCCTGGCGCTGGCGCTCACGATGGCCTCGCATCGCGGCATCGCGCAGTCGGGGCCGACCGAGACGCTGACCTACGAGCCGATCGCCGACACGTACGTCGATGCCGGATCGGGAAGCCGCAACTTCGACACCGCCGCGACGCTGCGGGTCGACGGCGCGCCGATCGCGATCGGCTACCTGCGGTTCTCGGTCTCCGGCGTGAACGGCCGGACGGTGCAGCAGGCGCGCCTGCGCCTCCTGGCGACCAGCAACAGCGTGAGCGGCGGCAGCATCCATCGCATCTCGAGCAATACGTGGGACCCGGCGACCGTCACGTACGCGACCCGGCCCGCGACCGACGGAGCCGCCCTCGACACGCTCGGCGAGGTGAGCTCGGGCGACGTCGTCGAGTTCGATCTCGACGGCCAGGTGACGGGCGACGGCGCCTACAACTTCGCCATCGACACGGTGAGCGCCGACGCCATCCTCTACAACGCGACGAACGCGACGAGCGGGCTGAAGCCGACCCTCACGCTGGTGGTGGCGGCCTCGCCGAATCCGACGGTGACGATCCTGCAGCCGCCCGACGGCGCGTCGTTCTTCGAGGGCGACCTGGTGACGCTGCAGTGCACGGCCCTCGACGACGAGGACGGCAACCTCGGGGCGGCGGTCGCCTGGTCCTCGAGCCTCGACGGTCCGCTCGGGACCGGCGCCGCCCTCACCCGGACGCTCAGCCAGGGGACGCACGTCGTGACGGCGGCCGTCACCGACACCGACCTGTTGTCCGGCTCGGACGCGATCACGATCGTCGTGGGTCCGCCGCCGCCGGCGAACACCCCGCCGCTGGTGTCGATCACGGCGCCGCTCGACGGCACGACGTTCAGCGCCGACCAGGCGGTCGCGTTCGCGGGAACGGCGAGCGATCTGGAAGACGGCGACCGTACGAGCGCGATGACGTGGACGTCGAACCTCGACGGCGTGATCGGCACCGGCGGGGCGTTCACCCGGGCGCTCACCGTCGGTACCCACACGATCACCGCGCGCGCCACCGACGCCGGCGCGCTCGCGGGCACCGACACCATCACGGTCCAGGTCACCGCGCCGGTGACCATCGAGCTCGCGCCGAGCGCCGACGCCTACGTGGAGGCCGGGTCGGCGAACGGCAACTTCGGAACGGCGAGCCAGCTGAACGCCGACGGGAGCCCGGTGACGCAGAGCTACCTGCGTTTCGCCGTCGCGGGCGTGGGCGGCCGCCCGATCACGCGCGCGCTGCTGCGCCTGCAGGTGGACACGGCCTCGGGCTCCGCCAGCGATTTCGGCGGTACGATCCAGACGGTGAGCGACGTGTCGTGGCTCGAGACCGGCATCACCTACGCCACCCGGCCGGCGCTCGACGGTCCGGTGGTCGCGTCGCACCCGTCGGCGGTCGTCGCGGGGGAGGTGGTGGACTTCGACGTCAGCGCCGCGGTGACCGGCGACGGCGCGCGCAGCTTCGCGCTCGTCACGGCTTCGAGCAATGGCGTGAACTACCGCTCGCGCGAGTCGGCGACGCCGCCGCGGCTCATCCTCACGCTCGGCGGCAATCCGCCGACGGTCGCCATCACGGCGCCGGCGAACCAGGCGGTGGTGTTCACGAACGCCCCTCTGGCGCTCACCGGCACGGCGACCGACGTCGAGCAGGGGGATCTGACGAGCCGGCTCGCATGGACGTCGAGCCTCGACGGCGGTTTCGGGAGCGGCGGCAGCGTCTCGAGCGCGGCGCTTCGAATCGGCACGCACACGATCACCGCGGCGGCGACCGACGACACCGGCCTCGCCGGCCAGGCGCAGATCCAGCTCCGTGTCCGCGGCCCGAATGCGGCGCCGGTCGTCGCCATCACGGCCCCGGCCGACGGCGCGTCGGCGGGGGCGGGCACGGCGTTCGCCTTCACCGGGACCGCGACCGACGACTTCGACGGCACGATCACGAGCCAGATCCAGTGGAGCTCGGATCGCGCCGGCGCGCTCGGCACCGGCGCGAGCGTCGGCGCGACGCTGTCCGAGGGGACGCACGTGATCACCGCCCGGGTCACGGACTCGGACGGCGCGCAGGGGCAGGCGCAGATCTCGGTGGTCGTCACCGGCAGCGCGCCGGTCGTGACCATCACGGCGCCGCCGGCGGGGACGACCGTCTTCGCCGGGGCGAGCGTCACGTTCACGGGCACCGCGGTCGACGCCACCGACGGCGCGATCTCGAACGCGCTGCAGTGGGGCTCGGACCGCGACGGGCTCCTCGGGACGGGGCCGAGCATCAGCCGCGTGCTGTCGCTCGGCACCCACGTCGTCACCGCCGCCGCGACCGATTCCGGCGGGCTCCTCGGCCAGGCGCAGCGCACCGTCACGGTGCGCGCGAGCAACACGCCGCCGGCGGTGCAGATCCAGGCGCCAGCGGACGGCGCGGCGCTGCTCTCGGGCAGTCCGGTGCTCCTCGCGGCGGTCGCGTCGGACGTCGACGATGGCGCGCTCTCGCACGCGGTGCGCTGGAGCTCGAGTCGGGACGGCGTGCTCGGGACCGGGGCGAGCGTGACCGTGCCGGGTCTGTCGGTCGGCGCCCACACGCTGACCGCCGCCGTCACCGACGCCGACGGCGCGACGGCGACCGCGACCGTGGCGGTGACGGTCGCCAGCGCGACGCTCACCTTCGCGCCGACCGTCGATACCTACGTCGATGCCGGCAAGCCGACGTCGAGCTTCGGGACGGCGACCCACGTCAGCGCCGACGGCTCGCCGATCGTGCAGGGCCTGTTCCGTTTTGCGGTGACCGGCACGACCGGGTTCGCGGTGCAGCAGGCGGTCCTGCGGCTCACGGTGGACAGCGTGAGCGGCGCGGCGAGCGACCGCGGCGGAACGGTGAGCCGGCTGTCGAGCGACACCTGGACGGAGACGACGACCTACGGCACGCGGCCGACGATCGACGGACCGGTCCTCGCCGACAACGCGACGGCGGTCGTGGCGGGGCAGGTCGTGGACTTCGTGGTCACCCCGGCGGTCGGAGGCGACGGCTCGGTCAACCTGGCCTTGACCCAAACCTCGACCAACGGCGTCATGTACCGGAGCCGCGAGGCCGCGAACGGGAGGCCGCAGCTCATCGTGACGCTCGGCCAGAACACGGCGCCGGTCGTGAACATCTCGGCGCCCGGCGACGGCGCCAACCTGAATCCGAACACCCCGGTCACCTTCGCGGCGACGGCGACCGACGCCGAGAGCGGCAACCTCGCGAGTCAGGTCGAGTGGACGTCGAGCCGAGACGGTGCGCTCGGAACCGGCGCTTCGATCGTGCGGTCCGCCCTCACGCCCGGCGCCCACACCATCACGGCGCGGGTCACCGATGCCGGCGGGGCGGTCGGGCAGGCGCAGATCGCGATCAACGTCGGCAGCCCGCCGACGATCGCGATCCTCACGCCGGCGACGGGCCACGTCGCCTATCGGAACGACCCGATCGCCTTCACCGGCACCGCCGAGGACACCCAGGACGGCAACCTCTCGGCGCAGATCCACTGGAGCTCGAGCCTCGACGGCAGTCTCGGGACAGGGGCGTCGCTCCTGGTCTCGACGCTCGGGATCGGGACCCACGTGATCACCGCGTCGGTCACCGACGCGAGCGGCATCACGACGACGGCTCAGGTCGGCGTCCGCGTGCGCGGCCCGAACGCCGGACCGGTCGTCACCATCGCGGCGCCGGCGAACGGCGGGTCGGTGTCCGCCGGATCGACCGTGAGCCTCGTCGCCACCGCTTCCGACGACTTCGACGGCGACGTCACGAGCCAGGTCCAGTGGACGTCGAGCCACGACGGCGCGATCGCGGGCGCGGGCGGCAGCCGGACCGTCGTCCTGAGCGAGGGAGCGCACCTCCTCACCGCCACCGTGGTCGACTCCGACGGCGCGCCCGGGTCTTCCGCGGTGACCTTCACGGTCACGGCGACGGCCCCGGTGGTGACGATCACGGCGCCCGCGGCCGCGACCACCACGGTGTTCGCGGGGGCGAGCGTCGCCTTCGGCGGCACGGCGAGCGACGCCACCGACGGTAGCCTCACGGCGGCGCTGCGTTGGACGTCGAGTCGGGACGGCCAGATCGGCGCGGGCGGCGGCTTCGCCACGAGCGCGCTCACGGTCGGGACGCACACGATCACGGCGGCCGCGACCGACGCGGGCGGCCTCACGGGCGAGGCGCAGCGCACGGTCGTGGTGCGGCCGGCGAACGGGACGCCGGCGATCGCGATCGAGTCGCCGGCCGACGCGGCCGCACTCGTCGCCGGACGGCCCCTGCTGCTGGCGGCGACCGCCACGGACGCCGAGGACGGGAACCTCGGGGCGGTCGTGCACTGGACGTCGAGCCGCGACGGCAACCTCGGGACCGGCGCCAGCGTCACGATCCCCGGCCTCAGCGCCGGCGCCCACACGCTCACGGCGAGCGTCACCGACCTCGATGGCGCGACCGCGAGCGCGAGCGTCGCCGTGACCGTGGCGGCGGCGACGCTGACGTTCGATCCCAGCGTCGACACCTACGTGAGCGCCAGCAAGGCCACCACGGCGTACGGTGCCGCGACGACGCTGCAGGCGGACGGGTCGCCGATCCTCCAGTCCTTCCTGCGCTTCACGGTGAGCGGCGTCGGGTCGTACGCGGTGCAGCAGGCCGTGCTCCGGCTCACGGTCAGCTCGGCGAGCGGCGCCAGCAGCGCGGCCGGCGGCACCATCACGGCGTTCGCCAACGACACATGGTCGAACGCGACCACCTACAACACGCGTCCCGCGATCGACGGCGCCGTGCTCGCGACGCACGGTGCGGCGGTCGCCGCGAACCAGGTCGTGGACTTCGACGTGACCTCGCACGTGCGCGCCGACGGCGTCACCAACCTCGCCCTCACCACGACCAACTCCAACAACGTGATCTACCAGAGCAGCGAGGCGACGAGCGGGAAGCCGCAGCTGATCGTCACGCTCGGCCAGAACACCCGTCCCGTGGTGACGATCGCGGCGCCGGCGTCCGGCAGCAATGCGGTGTTCGGCGCCGCGGTCACCTTCACGGGCACGGCGACCGACGCCGAGAGCGGCAACCTCGCGGCGCAGATCCAGTGGACGTCGAGCCGCGACGGCGCGCTCGGCTCGGGAGCGTCGCTCACGCGCTCGAACCTGAGCCCGGGCGCGCACACGATCACGGCGCGCGTGACCGATCCGGGGGGCCTGAGCGGCGAGCGCCAGATCACCTTGAATGTCGGGCACCCGCCGACGGTCGCGATCACCGCGCCCGCCAACAACGCGGTCATCGTCACCACGAGCCTGCCGGCGCTCGCCCTCACGGCGACCGCAACCGACGTCGAGGACGGAGACCTGACGTCGGAGATCCAGTGGAGCTCGAGCCTCGACGGCGCGCTCGGCACGGGCGCGTCGGTCGGCGGCGCGGGCCTGCGCGTCGGCACCCACGTGCTGACGGCGGCGGCCACCGACTCGACGGGCGTGACCGGGCAGGCCCAGGTGACGATCCGCGTCCGCACCCCGAACGTGGCCCCGACCGTCACCCTCAGCGCACCGGCGAACGGCGCTTCGACCCCGGCGGGAACCTCGGTCACCCTGATCGCGAGCGCGAGCGACGATTTCGACGGGTCGCTGTCGGCCCAGATCCACTGGGCATCCAGCCTGGACGGCGACCTCGGCGTCGGCGCCAGCCGCACGGTCACGCTGCGTGAGGGGGTCCACACCCTGACGGCGAGCGTCGTCGACTCGGACGGCGCGGCGGGCGCCGCGCAGGTCGCGTTCACGGTGACGCCGACGCCGCCGGCGGTGACCATCACGGCGCCGGCGGAGGGTACGCGGGTGTTCGCCGGCGCGAGCCTCGGCTTCAGCGGCAGCGCCAGCGACGCGACGGATGGGATCCTCTCGGCGGGGCTCACCTGGACCTCGGACCGGGACGGCGTGATCGGGAGCGGGGCGAGCTTCGCGATCGCGACCCTGAGCGTCGGAACGCACGCGATCACCGCGGCGGTGACGGACGCCGGGGGGCTCGCGGGCCAGGCGCAGCGCACCGTGGTGGTGCGACCGCCGAACGCGCTGCCGACGATCACGATCGACGCGCCAGGCGCGGGCAGCGCGTTCTTCAGCGGGAAGCCCATCCTGCTTGCGGCGACCGCCCTCGATCCCGAGGACGGGGACCTCGCCGCGCGGGTGCAGTGGAGCTCGAGCCGGGACGGGAGCTTCGCGCCCGGAGCCGTCATCACGGTGCCGAGCCTGAGCGTCGGCGCCCACGTCCTCACCGCGACGGTGAGCGATCTCGACGGCGCGGTGCGGAGCGCGACGGTCGACGTGGCGGTCGGCTCGGCCGTCCTCACGTTCCTCCCGGTCGCCGACACCTACGTGGACGCCAACGCGAGCTCGACCAAGTTCGGGACGGCGACGACGATGATCGGCGACGCCTCGCCGATCAAGGAAGCCTTCTTGCGCTTCGCGGTGACCGGCGTCGGCTTCGCGGGGATCGAGAGCGCGACGCTCCGGCTCACCGCGGGCTCCGCCTCGGCGTCCTCGAGCGACGCCGGCGGGATCGTGCACGCGATCAGCGACGGCGCCTGGTCGGAGGCCAACACGAGCTACGGCAACCGGCCGGGCATCGACGGACCCGCCCTCGCGAGCGCCGGCGCCGTCACCGCGAACCAGGGCGTCGACTTCACCGTCACCTCCGGGGTCTTCGGCGACGGCACCTACGACTTCGCGCTCGTCACCACCTCGAGCAACGACGTGATCTACAACAGCCGCGAGGCGGCGAGCGGGAAGCCGCAGCTGATCGTCACGCTCGGTCAGAACCAGCAGCCGGTCGTCCACATCGCGGCGCCCGCGTCGGGCGTGAGCATCAATCCGGGAACGGCGCTCACGTTCAGCGCCACGGCCAGCGACGCGGAGAGCGGCGACCTGTCGAGCCAGATCCAGTGGAGCTCGAGCCAGGACGGCACCCTCGGCGCCGGCGCGTCGATCGTGGCGAGCACGCTCACCTCCGGGACCCACGTCGTCACCGCGCGCGTCACCGACGCTGGCGGCATCGCGGGCGAGGCCTCGGTGACCGTCAACGTCGGCCGCCCGCCGGTCGTGAACATCACGGCGCCCGCCAACAACAGCGTGTTCTTCGTCGACCAGCTGCCGGTGCAGCTTGCGGCGACGGCGACGGACTTCGAGGACGGCGATCTCCGCGCCACGCTCGCCTGGACGTCGGACCGCGACGGCGCGCTCGGCGTCGGTCCGCTCGTCGTGGCGTCGCTCTCGATCGGCACGCACGTCGTCACCGCCCGCGTCACCGACTCGGCCGGCCTCGCCGGCGAGAAGCAGGTCACCGTGCGGGTGCGGGGACCGAACCAGGCGCCGGTCGTCGCGATCACCGGGCCGCCGAACGGCGCGAGCCTCCCCGCCGGGACGCCGCTCACGCTCGCGGCGATCGCGCAGGACGACTTCGACGGGGACGTCGCCGGAATGGTGCGGTGGACCTCGAGCCAGAGCGGCCTCCTCGGCACCGGCGCGCCCCTCGTCGTCGTCCCGAGCGAGGGCAGCCACGTCGTCACCGCGTCGGTCGTCGACTCGGACGGGGCTCTCGGCACGGCGCAGGTGACGTTCACGGTGACCGCGACGCCGCCGGTCGTGGCCATCACGGCGCCGCTCGACGGAACGCGCGTCTTTGCGGGCGCGAGTGTCGCCTTCGCGGCGACGGCGGTTGACGCCACCGACGGCGACCGCGCCGCCACCCTGCGCTGGGTGTCGGATCGCGACGGCCAGATCGGCGTCGGACCCGGCTTCGCGACGAGCGCGCTCAGCATCGGCGCCCACGTCGTCACGGCGACCGCCACGGATAGCGGCGGCCTCGTCGGCCAGGCGCAGCGCACGGTCGTGATCCGACCGGAGAATACGCCGCCGACCCTCGCCATCGAGACGCCGGGCGAAGGCGGGACGCTGCTCGCCGGCCGGCCCGCGCTCCTCGGCGCGAGCGCCTTCGACGTCGAGGACGGCGACCTGGCGGCGGCGGTGCAGTGGACGTCGAGCCGCGACGGCGCGCTCGGCGTGGGCGGGGCGGTGTTGACGTCGGCCTTGTCGGTCGGCGCCCACGCGCTCACCGCGTCGGTGACCGACCTCGACGGCGCCACCGTGACCGCGGCGGTGAACGTCACGGTGACCTCGGCGACGCTCACCTTCCTGCCGGTCGCCGACCTGCACGTCGCCTCCGACGCGGCGACGACCAAGTTCGGCGGCAACTCGACCTTTCTCATCGACAATTCTCCCGTCAAGCAGGCGTTCCTGCGTTTCGCCGTGACGGGGATCGGCAACGTCCAGGTGGACACCGCGACGCTCCGCCTCACCACCGGCTCGTCGAGCGCGTCGGCGAGCAGCTTCGGCGGCGAGCTCCACACGCTCACCAACACCACCTGGTCGGAGGCGGCGACGACGTACAATCTGCGGCCGACGATCGACGGTCCCGTGATCGCGACGCGCGGGTCGGTGACGACCAACGCGCTCGTCGATTTCGACGTGAAGTCGGTGGTGACGGCCGACGCCACCTACAACTTCGCGCTGGTCTCGACGTCGAGCGACGACGCCGTCTACCAGAGCCGGGAAGCGTCGGCCGGGAAGCCGCAGCTCGTCGTCACCCTCAAGCAGAACACCAAGCCGGTGGTGCACGTCACGGGTCCCGCGTCGGGCACGGTCGTCAACGTCGGCACGGCGATCACCTTCACGGCCACCGCGACCGACGCCGAGAGCGGCAACCTCGCGAGCCAGGTGCAGTGGAGCTCGAACCTGGACGGGCCCTTCGGAAGCGGCGCCGCGCGCACGATCGCGAGCCTGCGCGCCGGCGTCCACACGATCACCGCGCAGGTGACCGACGCCAGCGGGGCGAGCGGCCAGGCGCAGATCGCGGTCCAGGTCGGCCACACGCCGGTCGTGGCGATCGCCACGCCGGCGGGCGGCGCCGTCTTCTTCACGCGCGACCTGCCGATCGCGCTCGGCGGGTCGGCGATCGACACCGAGGACGGCAACCTCTCGAGCCAGATGCGCTGGCTCTCGAGCCGCGACGGCGTCCTCGGGCAGGGGGCGTCGTTGCTGGCGGGCGGCCTCTCGATCGGCAGCCACGTGCTGACGGCGTCGGTGACGGACGCCCACGGTCTCGTCGGCCAGGCGACGGTCGCGATCCGGGTGCGCGGGGACAACGTCGCCCCCGGACTGGTCGTCGATACGCCCCCGAACGGCACCGCGGTGCCGGCCGGCACCGCGGTGGGCTTGCACGCCACCGCGATCGACGACTTCGACGGCGACATCTCGGGCGCGATCGCGTGGAGCTCGGACGTGAGCGGCCCGCTCGGCACCGGCGCCGGCGTCGCGGCGGTGCTGCGCGAGGGCGTCCACACCGTGACGGCGACGGTCACCGACTCCGACGGCCTCGCGTCGTCGGCGAGCGTCACGATCACGATCACTCCGACGCCGCCCCAGGTGGCGATCAGCGCGCCCGCCGACGGCGCGACGCCGCTCACCGGCGCGTCGTTGACCTTCGCCGGGACGGCCGTCGACGCGACCGACGGGGATCTCTCCGCCGGCCTCACCTGGACGTCGAGCCGCGACGGCGTCATCGGGCAGGGCGCGAGCTTCACGACGAGCGCGCTCACGCTCGGGACGCACACGATCTCGGCCGCCGTCACCGATGCGGGGGGCCTCGCCGGGTACGCCGAGGTGGGGATCACGATCATCCGGCTGCCGTCGGTCACGATCCGCCTGCCGCAAGCGAACGACGGCTATCTCGGCGGCAACCCGATCACGTTCTTCGCCGACGCCACCGACCTCGGCGACGGCGACGTGAGCGCGAGCCTGGTGTGGACGTCGGATCGCGACGGCCAGATCGGCACCGGCCGGACCTTCACCACCGGCACGCTCAGCCAGGGCCTCCACACGGTCAGCGCCGCCGCCACCAACAGCGACGGGCGGGTCGGGAGCGCGCAGGTGACGTTCGCGGTGGCGACGCGCACGCTGGCGTTCGCGGCGATCGCCGACACCTACGTGGACGCGTCGGCCGCCAACACCAAGTACGGCGCCGCCACGACGCTGAACGCCGACGGCAGCCCGGTGAAGCAGGCGTTCCTGCGCTTCGCGGTGAGTGGCATCGGCGGCTTCCCGATCGAGCAGGCCCGCCTCGAGCTCACCACCGACAGCGACGCCGCGGCGGCGAGCATCCTCGGCGGCACGCTCCGGCAGATCAGCAGCGCGACGTGGTCCGAGGCGACCACGGCCTACAGCAACCGGCCGGCGATCGACGGGCCCATCCTCGACGTGATCGAGAGCCCGGTCGGGGCCTCGCAGGTGGTGAGCTTCCGGGTGGCGCCGGCGGTAACCGGCGACGGGACGTACAACTTCGCGCTCGAGCTCGGCGACGCCGACCAGGTGATCTACGCGAGCCGGGAGGCCGCGAGCGGCCAGCCGCAGCTCCTGATCGACCTCGGCGAGCCGGCGACGCAGCACGTCCCGGCGGTGACGATCGCCTCGCCGCCGAACGGCGTCACCTTCTTCGACGACCAGGCGGTGAGCCTGATCGGCAGCGCCACCGACGTCGAGGACGGCGTCCTCACCGCCGCGATCACCTGGCGGTCGAGCCTCGACGGGGTGCTCGGGACCGGCGGCGGCGTGACCCGGACGCTGAGCCGCGGGGCGCATCTGATCACGGCGAGCGTCGTGGACGCCTTCGGCCTGACCGGCACCGCGACCATCAGCGTGATCGTCGTCGACCGGCCCCCGGCGGTGGCGATCACGAGCCCTGCGGACGGCACACTCTTCCCGGTCGGGTTCGGCGTGACGTTCAGCGCGACGGCGACCGACGCCACCGACGGCGACCTCGCGGCCGGGATCGTGTGGACCTCCGACCGCGACGGGCAGATCGGCGTCGGCCGCACGATCACCGTCGCGGGCCTGACGCCCGGCGACCACCACGTCACGGCGGCGGTCGCGAACGCCCTCGGCACGGTCGGGAGCGCCACGCTCACGACCTTCGTCGGACAGGCGCCGCCGCAGGTGAGCATCCTCGCGCCTCCCGACGGCGCCATCGTCGCCGAAGGCGCGCCGCTGACGCTCCTCGCGTCGGCGCAGGACCTCGAGGACGGCAACCTCGGTGCGGCGATCGTGTGGGCCTCGGACCGCCAGGGCGCCCTCGGGACCGGCGCGAGCCTCCCGGTGGCGCTGACCGCGATCGGGCTCCACCGGGTGACGGCGACCGTCAGCGACAGCCACGGCTTCACGCGCTCCGACGAGATCGCGATCACCGTGAACCGCGCCGCGCCGGTGCTCGCGATCGGCGCGCCCGCGGACGGCGCGTCCTTCTCCGGCGCGGTGACGTTCAGCGCCACGGCGACGGACTTCGTCGACGGCAATCTCTCGGCGGCGATCCGCTGGAGCTCCGACCGCGCCGGGAACCTCGGCACCGGCGCGACGATCACCACCGCGAACCTCGCGAGCGGACGCCACGTCGTCACCGCCGCGGTCACCGACAGCCACAACCTCACCACCACCGCCACCGTCACGGTCGTCGTCGGCGCCGCGGCTCCGGTCGTCCTCATCGCCGAGCCCGCGACCGGGAGCAGCACTCCGTACGGCGCGACGCTGCGTTTCCGCGGCACCGCGACCGACGCGGCCGGCACGTCGCTCACGAGCGGGCTCAAGTGGATCTCGAACCTGAACGGCCAGATCGGCACCGGCGCGACCTTCACGACCGCGACGCTGGCGCGCGGCATCCACACCGTCACCGCGCAGGCGACCGACAGCCGCGGCGTCACCGGCACGGCCCAGGTGGTCGTGGAGGTGACGGCGGGCGGCGCCGGGAACCAGGCGCCGCTCGTCGTGATCGGCGCTCCCGCGCCGAACACCACGGTCGTTCCGGGCGCGAGCGTCACCTTCGGCGCCACCGCCACCGACGATCTCGACGGCGTGCTGTCGCCGTCGCTCACCTGGACCTCCGACGTCGACGGCTACCTCGGTACGGGCGCGTCGATCGCGACCAGCACGCTCTCCACCGCGGTGCACGTCGTGACCGCGGCCGTCGGCGACGCGAGCGGGCAGTTCGGCAGCGCCACGGTGTCGCTCACGGTCGGCGCCCCGCCGCTCACGATCGAGCCCGCCGCTGACGCGTACAGCGACGCTTCGCTGCCGACCACCAACTTCGGCGCCGCCACCAGCATGCTGGTCGACAGCGGCCCGATCCGGAACGCCTACCTGCGCTTCAACGTGACCGGCCTCACGTCCGCGGTCGAGAGCGCGATCCTGCGTCTCACCGTGAACGGCGCCGCGAACGACGGCAGCCTCACGAGCGGCGGCGAGCTGCACGCCGTCGCCGACACCGCCTGGGACGAGGCGCTCCTCACCGACGCGAACCAGCCGACGTACGCGGCGCCGATCCTGCAAACGGCCGGGCCGGTGAATCCGGGGGCGCAGGCGGACTTCGACGTGACCTCGATCGTCACCGGCAACGGCGCCTACGGGTTCGCGCTGGTGAAGCCGACCGGCGACCAGGTGAAGTACCGCTCGAAGGAGAGCTCGGTCGGACATCCAGTGCTCGTCATCGGCCGCGCCTCGGTGAATCCGGGACGCCCGGTGGTGACCATCACCGCACCCGCCGACTTCGCCACCGTGGCGGCCGGGACGGCCAACACCTTCACCGCGACCGCCACCGACCCGCAGGACGGCAACGTCGGCGCGAGCGTGGTCTGGCGCTCCGACCGCGACGGCCTGCTCGGCAGCGGGGCGTCGATCAGCCGCGCGCTCACCGCCGGCAACCACAACGTCACCGCGACCGTTACCGACGCGCACGGCAATACCGCGGTCGACCTGATCCGCGTCTCGGCGCGCACCGGCGGCGCGCTCGGCGTCACGATCGAGTCGCCCGCCAACAACTCGAGCCAGCCGGCGGACCGGGCGATTCCATTCATCGGCTCGGCCTTCTCGCCGCGCGACGGCGACATTTCTTTCAACCTGCAGTGGACCTCGAGCCTCGACGGACCGCTCGGCACCGGCGCGTCGTTCACGCGCCAGCTCTCGCCGGGCACGCACACCATCACGGCGACCGTGACCGACACGACGCCGATCACCTCGAGCACGACCATCGCGGTGACGGTGACGGCGGACCGGCTCGGCTACAAGGACTTTAGCCACGGCACCGGCGTCGCCGTCTTCAACAACGAGGCGACGGCGAGCAAGCCCGAGGACAAGCTCTGGCACCACGACGGCATCTGGTGGGCGACGCTCTACAACCGCACCGCCGGCGCCTATCGCATCTACCGGCTCGACCGGCCGACCCAGAAGTGGATCGACACCGGTGTGGCGAGCGACAACCGCGCGAAGTCCCGCCAGGACGTGCTCTGGGACGGGCAGAAGCTCTACCTGGCGTCGCGCTTCGGCTACCTCGTCACCGGCAGCACGGAGCCGTTCCAGAACCGGCTCTACCGCTACAGCTACTTCGCGAACGCCCAGACGTGGGTGCTCGACCAGGGGTTCCCGGTGAACCTCCCGGGCGGCGGGACCGAGGCGCTCACCATCGCCAAGGAGACGACCGGCCGCCTGTGGACGACCTACACCCTGAACGGGAAGGTGTGGCTCGCCCACAGCACGACCGACGACCGGACCTGGAGCGCGCCGTTCATCGTGCCGAACGCGCCGGCGACGAGCGTCGCCCCGGACGACATCTCGGGCGCCATCGCCTTCGCTGGCAAGGTCGGCGTCTGGTGGAGCAACCAGGCGTCGGTCGTGAACTCGTTCGCCGTGCATCAGGACGGCGCCGACCCGCAGGCGTGGACCTACGAGCAGGTCATCGCGGGGAACGCCATCAGCGACGACCACTTCAGCATGCGTGCCGGATCCGACGGGCGCGTCTTCGTCGCCGCCAAGACCAGCAAGCAGAACCTCGGCACCCAGAATCTGGTGCTGTACGTCCGCTCTCCGGCCGGCGTGTGGTCGGAGCCGTACGTGATGACGACGAACCCCGACGCCTCGATCGCCAGCCCGACCCGGCCGCACCTCGCGCTCGACGAGGTGCACCGCAAGCTCTACTACTTCTTCTCGCCCTCGCACATCGAGGTCCGGTACAAGGTCAGTGACCTCGACAGCATCGGCTTCCCGCCCGGCAGCGTCGAGTCGGGGACGCGCTTCATCACCGATCCCGACGTCACCGACATCAACGACGCCACGTTCAGCAAGCAGAGCGTCGATCCCGGGATGGGGATCGTCATCGAGGCGTCGAGCGTCGCCGACAACAGCTACTGGCACAACGTCATCGAGACGACGCCGCCACCGAGCGTCGCGATGGCCGCGCCGGCGGACGGGCTCCGCGTGCGGGCGGGCGTTCCGGTCGGGTTCTCGGCGACGGCGGTGAGCGGCAGCGACGGAAACATCACCAACGGCATCCAGTGGATCTCGAGCCGCGACGGCCAGATCGGCGTCGGCGGCGGCTTCACCAAGGCGAACCTCTCGGTCGGAACCCATCTGATCAGCGCCGAGGCGACCGACAGCCGCGGGGTGAAGGGGACGTCGACGGTCACGATCACCGTCGAGGCGGATGCGGTCCCGGTCGTCACGATCACGGCGCCCGCCAGCGGGACGGCCGTGCTCGTCGGACGGCCGACGACGTTCGCGGCGACGGCGCTCGACTCGTTCGACGGCGACCGCACGGCGCAGCTCGTCTGGACGTCGAGCCGCGACGGCCAGATCGGCGCGGGTGGCGGCTTCACCACTGCCGCGCTGACGCTCGGCCTCCACACGATCACGGCGGCCGCGACCGACACCCAGGGTCTCACGGGCAGCGCCAGCGTCACGGTCGACGTACGGGCGACGTCGACGCCGACCCTCACGTTGACGTCGCCTCCGGACGCGCGGAGCTTCGCGTTCGGTGCGGCGGTGCTGTTCACCGCGACGGCGAGCGATGCGTTCGACGGCAACCTCACGCCGAGCATCGCCTGGACGTCGAGCCGCGACGGCGCGATCGGTACGGGCGGCGCCTTCTCGCGCTCGAACCTGAGCCTGGGCGCGCACACCATCACCGCGCGCGTCACCAACAGCGGCGGCTACTCCGTGAGCCAGAGCGTCGGCGTCACGATCGTCGCCGACGGGCCGCCACTCGTCACGATCACCACCCCGACGACGGGGCTCGTCCGCGCCGCCGGAGCGCCGATCGTCTTCACGGCGACGGCCGTGGACTCCCTCGATGGCGACGTCGCCGCGACGCTCGCCTGGAGCTCGAGCCGCGACGGGGCGCTCGCGAGCGGCCCGAGCATCACGACCAGCGCGCTGAGCGTCGGCACGCACGTCATCACCGCGTCGGCGCGCGACAACGCGAACCTGACCGGTATCGCCCAGGTGCAGGTCGAGATCCGCACCCAGACCGCGCCTGCGGTGACGATCACGGCGCCGAGCGAGGGGGCCATTGCCCTTCTCGGCAGCCCGACCACCTTCACGGCGACCGCCGTGGACGCCATCGACGGCGATCTGGCGGGCGCACTGCAGTGGACCTCGGACGAGGACGGCGCATTCGGGACGGGTGCGAGCGTCAGCCCGACGCTCACGCTCGGGACGCACGTCGTCACGGCGTCGGCCACCAACAGCGGCAGCCAGACCGGGACGGCGACCGTCACGGTCGTCGTCGAGGCGGCGCCGGAGCTGACGATCACGGCGCCCGGTGTGCTCAGCGTCGCGGGCTTCGGCGATCCGGTCACGTTCACCGGCACGGCGGCCGACCTCGAGGACGGGACGTTGACCTCACTCGTGACGTGGCGCTCGAACAAGGACGGCAACCTCGGCTCCGGCGGCAGCGTCACGACGCTGCTGACGCTCGGCACCCACGTCGTGACGGCAAGCGTCACCGACACGCAGAGCCACACCACGACGCGGCAGGTGACGGTGAAGGTGAGCTCGCGGCCGACGGTGACGATCGACGCGCCCACCGACGGCGCGAGCTTCGCGCCCGCGGCGCCGGTCACCTTCACGGCGACCGCCGCGGACACCGAGGACGGGGATCTCGCCGCGTCGGTTCGCTGGACCTCGAGCCTGGACGCCCTCCTCGGCATCGGCAGCAGCCTCACGGTTTCCACGCTCACCACGGGAAGCCACACGATCACGGCGCAGGTGATCGACAACGACGGCCTGTCGCGGCAGCAGCAGATCACGATCGCGGTCGCCATCCCGGCGACTCCGACGCCGACCGCCACGACGACGGTGACGGCGACCCCGACGGTGACGGCGACGCCGACGGTGACGGCGACGCCGACGGTGACGGCGACGCCGACGGTGACGGCGACGCCGACGGTGACGGCGACGCCGACGGTGACGGCGACGCCGACGGTGACGGCGACGC
>JADYZW010000029.1 GCA_020852955.1 Deltaproteobacteria bacterium
GAGCGGACTGCACGTCGTGACCGGCGGTGCGACGATCGCGCGCCGGCCGTGCGCGAATGCATCCAGGAGCGTCGCGACCGCCGGTGCGTCGCCGGTGCCGGCGAGGCAATCCCCCTTGCGCTCGGCCCTCGCGAACGCCGCGAGGAAGCCGCGCTCGACCTTCGTGCTGCACTTCGGGTCGACGGCGGCACCCCGTCCTTTCTTCACGGCGGCCGCTTGGCACCCGAGGCGGGCGGCCGCTCGCTTGCCGGCGGCCTTGAGCCTGAGCGCGGTGCACGCGCTCGGGCCGGGTCCGCCGAGCCGAGTCGCGACGTCGGCGACGAGCCCCGTGACGCTCGCCGCGAACGTCTCGACGTCCCCGGTGGTCGTACAGTCGCCGGTTGTCTCGGCTTTGGCGAAGGCGGCGGGCAGCTTGACCACCGCGGCGGCGACACAACCGGCGGCGAGGGGCTTGCCTTTGCCGACGGCTTTGGCGTGACACGCGAGCTCCGTGGCCGTCCGCTTTCCCGTCGCGAGGAGCTTAGCGGCATTGCACTTCGAGGCCTCGGCCGGTGCCGCCGCGCAGGTCCACGCGAGGAGAAAGAGGCTGAGGCCGGAGCGAAGATGCGGTCGATGTCTCATGGAAGGTCGGCGTTCACGGCCGCTGAACGGATGTTCATCGGCCACCGCGATGGCATCCCGCCGCGGTCGCCGTTACCCTCCGGCGCGATGGCGACCCGCCGCCCTTCGGCCGCGCTGCCGGCGCGCGTCGAGCCGCAGCTCGCCACGCGCGTGCGGGCGCCTGCGGACTCGGACGACTGGCTGCACGAGATCAAGTTCGACGGCTACCGCATCGGCGCGCGGGTCGTGGACCGCGCGGTCACGCTCTTCACGCGTGCCGGCAACGACTGGACGACGACCCAGGATCGCCTGCAGCGTGACCCACTCGCACGTCCCACCACCCCCTCGCACTTCACGACGCTGCTCCAGCGCCTGACGGGCATCGACGTTACCCGCTGCCCACGGTGCGACCGCTCGACCCTCGATCGCCGCCTGCTTGCTCCCTACGCCGGGCGACCCCCACCGTGAGGGCACGCGTCCCCTCTCGATCCGACCACATCGTCGACGGAGCGCCTGGGCGGGTGCTCCGTGTCGGCGTCGTCTACCCACCACGGGTCCACGCGACGACCATCGCTCCCCGGCAGGGCAGCTCTACGCCGGGGACGTCCTCACGGCCGAGGCCGAGGGCATCTTCATCTCGATGGACCTCGCGAAGATGCAGTCCCTCGTCGAGTCCGCGAAGAGCCGCGGCTGACGTCGCGCCGCTCAGGGCAGCGAGAGCACGGGATCGAACTCG
This sequence comes from Deltaproteobacteria bacterium, assembly GCA_020852955.1. Lineage (GTDB taxonomy): Bacteria > Desulfobacterota > Binatia > UTPRO1 > UTPRO1 > UTPRO1. The sequence goes on from JADYZW010000029.1 coordinate 1,337, forward strand.
ACGACGTTCTCGCTGCCGTTGGCGACGATCGCGCCGTCGCGCCGGACGAGAATCTGCACGTTGCCGCTGAAGCCGACGGGTGACGCCGGGAGGGTCTTCAATTGCCAGGTGAGCTCGACGGCCTCGCCGGCCGCGAGCGCCGGGACGGTCTGCGTGGCGTCTGACACCAGCTCGAGCGCGTCGCCGGGGATCAACTCGGCGACGGCCGCGTCGGTCGCGCCGTCTCCCGGGTTCGCGATCACGAACGGCATCGCGAACGTCGTTCCGGCGAGAACGGCGGCCGTGTCCGGCTCGTTCCCGCCATGCACCACGAGTCCGCCCGGTATCGTGAGCTTGTCGATGACCTGGGTCGCCGCCGGGAAGAACGCGTTGGCCTCGATGGCGCGCGTCGGCAGCAGCTTCAGCACCTTCTTCATGCCTCCCTTCACGTCGGAATCGGTCGGCGCCTCGACCCAGCCTTCCAGCAGGCTGTAGGCATCGCTCGCCGTCTGCGCGAAGCTGTTGCGGGCCTCGAGGAAGCTCAGCACCGACACTTGCGTGTCCGCGGCCACGAGCGGGAACGCGAGCGCGGCCCGGTCGTAGAGGACGTCGAGCGGCGCGAAGAGCCCGTCGTGCGCGGCGACGAGCGCGAGGCGGTCCGCGTCGTACGCCGTCGCGTCGCCCTTGCCGACCGCCTTCTGCACGCGCGCGAGGACCGCGAGGTAGGCGTCGAGCTCCGCCGTTGGCGGCGTTTTCGGGAGCTTCGGCGGCTTGAACTTCGTCGCTCGGAGCGCGACGGCACGCGGCAGGCCCTCCGGCGCCTGCGGCAGGCTCGCCAGCAAACCTCGCCGCTCTTCGTCCGGTCCGCTCCGGTGGAGCGCGGCCGCGTTGAACGCCGCCGCTTCGATCTTCACGATGTCGCCGGTACGGACGATGAGCTCGTTGACGATGCCGCCGATCACGAGCGTGTACTGGATCGGCACGGCCCACTTGCTCGCCTTCTTGATGTTGTTCATGGCGCCGAGCGCCGATCCCTTGAACCATGCCTTGGCGGCGGCGAAGCGCTTCGTGGGATCGGTCGGGGCCTTCAGGAAGACCGAGCCGACGCCGAGGACGCCGTCGGCGCCGCGGATGATCGAGATGTCGGCGAGCACGGCGGCGAACCCGGTCAGGAAGTTCTGGGTGCGCTGCGCGACGCGGTCGCTGATGGTGTCGAGAACGCCGTAGGCCTGGAACGTGTCGCCGCCGTAGACGCCGAGCTTCAGGAGGCCGGCGAGGTTGTCGGGCGACTCCTGGGTGGCCGCGATGTAGCGTTCGATGCCCGCGATGTCGATGCCGATCCGCATCACGTTGAAGATCTCTTCGAACGTGATGTCCTCGCGGAGCGCGCCCGGCAGGTACTTGTTGGCGAGCAGGTTGGCGCCGTAGCGGAGGCCCTTGGCGATGACCTCGATCCACTCCGCCTTGTCGGAGCCTTTGATGCCGAAGGCCTCGAGGATGTGGGGAAGCCCCACACCGACGCCGAACGCCATGCCGCCGATCTTGCCGGTCTTGATGGCGCGCTCCATCATCGCGGCCGAGCCCTCGAGCGGCGGCGTCGTCCGACCGCCGAGGAGACCTTTCCAGCGCGGCGTCATCTTCGGGAGAACGTTGCTGATGAACTGCGTCGTCGCCGCGAGGGCGACGGTCTTGCCGAGCGCGTCGATCAACCTGACGGCCTCCTGCGCCCGCAGGTCGAGCTGCACCATGTACGCGCACGCGCGCACGAGCGCGTTCCAGCCGTCCTTGTCGCCGCTGCCGCGATAGAGCCCGTGGAAGTGCGCGAGCGTACCGTCGTGGTTGATGAACCCTTCGAGGGCGATCGCCGCGTCGAGGAGCTCCGTCATCTTCGCGACGTCGTAGTGCGCGAGGTCGCCGAAGAGCGGACCCAGGTCGAAGCGCACCAGAAAGAGGTAGTCGATCCGGAAATTGTGGAGCTGCGACAGCAGCTCGGAGGCGCGGCGCACGAGCGAGAGCGGCACGTAGGCGGCGTCGAAGAGCGCCGGCACCCCTTTCGCGTCGCGCGCGAGCTCGACGCCGTCCACGAAGAGATGCTTGTCGTCGTCGAGCTTCACCGTGTGCAGGGCGCGGATCATGCGCCCCTTCTGGTCGATCGAGTTGCTCGCGGCCGAGTAGACGTCGCCGAGGGCGCGGGCCTCGATCTGGTAGTTTCCGGCCTTCCCGAGCTGAAGATTGAACTTGCCTTTCGCGTCGGTGGTCGTGGTGTCGAGCTCGGCACCGCCGCCGTCGAGCAGGCGGACCTCGACGTTCGCGAGTGGCGGCGTCGCGAGGTCCCAGCGTTTCGGGTACTGGAAGACGATGTCACGGACGACGCCGCGGAGATCGGTCGGCCGGACGAGCTCGGTCTCGAGCGTGTTCGAGCCCTGTTCCTTGGCGCCGTCGAAGTCGCCTCGCGCCTGCATCTTCGCCGTGACGCGGTCGAGATCCTTCGGGAGCTTCTTCAGCGCGACGACCTTCACCTTGTAGGAGAGCGTCGGCGTGTGGTCGACGTCGGTGAAGGTCCAGGTGATCTTGTCGCCCGTCTGAACGCCGTTCTCCGTGATGCTGCCGGGGACGAAAGTGGTGCCGGTCGGGATCGGCGCCTCGAGGACGATTTCATCGGCCTCGGTCTTCGCCTCGACGGCGACCCGATAGCGGATCTCGTCCTCGGGGAGTACGTGGTCCTCGCGCGGCAGGTCGGCCTCGGCGAGCACCGTGAGGTTCGACTTCAAGTAGGTGACGGTGCCGTCGCCGTCGGCGTCGGCCACCGACGCGTCGGCGAAGGTCGCGTGCGCGTGAGCCTGGAGCGGGATGAAGAGGATCGTGTCCGGCAGGAACGGCTTGACGGTCGCGTCGAAGGCCAAGGCGGGATTGGTGCCCGAGGTGTCGGCGAGCGTCCAGGTGATCGTGTCGTCCGCGAGGACGCCGCCCTGCGTGATGCTCGATTCGTCGACGAGCACGAGGTCGGGCCGGATGGTCGCGGTCACGACGAGGTCATTCGCCTTTTCCGCGGCGTCGGCGTCGAGCGTGTAGTGGACGGTCTCGCCCGAGTGGACGCCCTGCGGCTCGGGCGGGGTCGCCGTGACGGCGAGCGAGAGCTTCGACCCGACCTCGATCTCCTGCATGACCCAATCGATCGTGCCGGACTCGCCGTAGACGTACAGCATCACGTTGAACTTGCCGGTCGCCGCATACTCGTGATCGACGACGGTGTCCGGGCCGATTTTGAAGCTCGTGTTGTCACCGAAGAAGAATTGATAGCGTTCGATGTTCCCGGTCGAGGCCGAAGCGTCGAAGCGCATAGTCTTCCCGCCGACGTTGGTCACGCGGAGGTTCGCGTGCACCTTCGGTAGCTCCGGTACCTGGACGATCGTGCTCGCGGCGGCGTGAAAGCCGTAGCTGCCCGCGCCGGGCGCGTACCCTTCGACCGTGACGCGGAACCAATGAGCCTCCGGCGAGACTGGTCGGAACAGCAGCTTGCAGGGCGGCGCGCAGATGCCGACGACGTCGCCGCCGCCGCCCGAGCCGTCGGGATTGCGGTACTCGATGTTCGGAGAAAGCTCGAAGACACCATCACCCGGCGTCCACTCGAACGGTCCGCCACGGTTGCCGAAGTAGTTCCAGATGACGACGCTCGTGACGGGATACGACGTGCCGTTGCGCGTGACGGCGCCCTTGGTCGCTGCGACGTCGAGCCGGAAGAAGCCCTGTCCGTCATAGGTGGCTTGCGCCTCGGTGATCGCCACCCCGGCGTTGCCGGGAAGGAGGCACCCGGGCGGTCCGTAGGGCGCGGGCGGGAACTGTCCGTTGTCCTGCATCATCTGCGCGGTCGTACACGCGGGCGGCGTGGCGCCGAGGTTGTGCGGCGGATTCTCCGCGAAGACGGCGGCGGCGGAAGCGAGCGTGAGCGCGACCGCGGAGCAGCAGAAAAGGAGGCGCGTACCGAGCCTGGACGACCGTGGAATCTCGATGGACATCGGAGCACGGGTGCGAAGAGGATCGTCCTCTAGCATACGCCGACGCGTGCGCTCAAAGAAAATGTCTCCACCGGCAACGCCGGCGCGATGGGCGTTTCGCCGCCGGCCCTGGTGCGACGCGCATGGCGTCCGCCCTGGCGGAGGCACGCCCGAACCGGCGCGGTGGTCCGGTGCTACGAGGCGGGCGGCGCGAAGCTCTCGATCGCGACCCCGGCGTCGAGGTGCTCGCGGAGGATCGTCTCGAACGGGCGCTGGCCAATGACCTCGAACTGACTCGCCTCGAGCGGGAAGCGCGTGCCGTCCTCGGTGTAGGGCGCGACCGCCGACGAACCGGCGGAGAGCACGCTCACGAGCGGTGCCACCCGCCGCGCATCGGTCGTGATGGCGCGCGCGAACCAGAGCGTCGCGATGGCCTCTGTGCCGAGGCGGACGCCCGACGCCGGGCGCGTGCGGTGGCCGGGCACGGGTGACGGCGCCGGTCCATGTGGGACGCACCCCCGGCGGGCTCGCGCGCAGCCGCGCCGCTCCGTATATGGGTGGGAGAGAGAGGCATCGCATCGACCCATGGGAATTCTCGACCGGCTGAAGCTCCCGCCCCGCTGGAGGCACTCCGACCCTGCCGTTCGGCTGCAGGCGATTGCCGCGCTCGACGACCCGATCGAGCTCGCGGCGTTGGCGGAGCGGGACCCCGACGTCACGGTGCGGAAAGCGGCGATCGCGAAGCTCGCCGACGTGGTGGTGCTCGGGCGCGTGGCCGCCGCGGCCGGCGATCTGGGCGTGCGGGACGCCGCCGCCGATCGGCTGCTCGCGCTCGCGGTCGACGGCTCGAATCCCGAAGCGGCGACGGCCCTGGGACTCGTGTCGGACGCGCGGCGCGTCTCCGCGATCGCCAAGAGCGCGGCGACCGCGGCCGTTCGCGAGGCCGCGCTCGCCGGCTTGACCGACGAGCGCGCGCTCGGCGGCGTTGCCCGGCGTGCGCGCGTGGAGACCACGGCGCTGGCCGCCGCGGCCCGCCTGACGTCGGTCGAGGAGCTGCTCTCCACGGTGCTGAACAGCGAGCATCGCGACGTCGCCCTGGCCGCGCTCGATCGACTGGTGAGCATGAACCCGACCTGCGGCTCGGACGGCGCGCTCCTCGAGAGCATCGCGGCGCGCGCCCGACAGAAGGCCGTGGCGCGGCGGGCGCGGGAGATGCTGGGGGCGATCGAAGCTGCGAACGATGCGCGTCGCGTCGCGGCGGATGAGCTGCGGACGCGGGAGGCGGCGCTGTGCGTCGGCGTCGAGCGCCTGGCGCGCGGGACGGATCCCGATTCCATCGCGGCCGACGTCGCGCGCATGAGCGCGGCCTGGGACGCGCTCGCGGGCGCCGATCCGGCCGCGACACGGCGATTCGCCGCGGGCGTCGAGGCGGCGCGCGCGCGGATGACGCAGCGTCGCGGCGAGATCGAGGCCGCCCGTGAGGCGACACGGCGGCGCGAGGAGGCGCTCGGGAGTCGCGAGGAGCTCTGTCGCCGCGCCGAGGCGGTTGCGGGCGGCGACGTCCTCGGTTCGATGGCGGCGATCGAAGCGGAGTGGGCGCGGCTTCCGCCGCTCGTCGGCTACGAGGCGGAAGGCGAGGGAATGGCGGCGCGCTTTGCGCAGGCCGCCGCCGCCTGCCGCCGACGCCTCGCGGTCGACGCCGAGATGCTGGAGGTCCGCAACGCGCTCGACTCCCTCGTCGCCGAGGGGGAAGCGCTGCGCGAGCGGGGGGACGCCACGGCCGCCGCTCGCTGGCGGGTCGTGGCGCGCGGTGCCGCCGCCCTGGTGGCGACGCTGGACGCCGCGGCGCGGCCGGCCTCCGAGGCAGCGGCCCGCCTGGCGGTCGTCGCGGAGGCCTTCGCGGCGCGGGCGGCGGCCGAGCGCGAGCGGACTGCGCATGCCAAACGGGATCGGCTGGCGGCGCTCGCGCGGCTGGCGGTGCGCGCCGAGCGCACGGCGGGGTCGGGTGCCGTCACGCTGCGCGAGGGGGAGCGCCTGCTGCGCGACATCGCCGCCGCCCTCGAGGAGGCGGGGCGGCATGGGACGACGAAGGAGGCCGGTGAGATCGTCGGGAGGCTGCGCGCGCGGCAGGAGACGCTGGCGCGTCGCGTGAGCGCGCTCCGCGACCTGGACGAGTGGCGCAGGTTCGGCAACGTCCAGCCGCAAGAAGAGCTCATCGCGACGGCGGAAGCCCTCGTCGCGTCGTTGCGGACCGAGGAAGCGGCGGGCGTCGCGACCGACGTGGCGGCGGCCGCCGCTGCCCTGCGCGAACTGCAGTCGCGATGGCGCGCCGTGGCGGACGCGCCGGCTCATGCCGCGCAACGGCTGTGGGAGCGTTTCAAGGCCGCGACGGACGTCATCCGGAGCCGCTGCGAGGTCCATTTCGCCGACGTGCGGCGGGAGCGGAGCGCGAACCTGGCGGCCAGGACCGCCCTCGTCGAGCAGGCGGAGGCGCTCGCGGACTCGACCGACTGGAGCGCGACGGCCGCCCGGCTCAAGGCGCTGCAGAAGTCCTGGGAAGATCTTGGGCCGGCGCCGGGCGAGGCCGGTCGCGCGCTGGCGCGGCGCTTTCGCGCCGCGTGCACCGCGTTCTTCGCGCGTCGCCGCGGGATCCTCGCGTCCAAGAAGGAGGAGTGGAGCGGCAACCTCGCGCGCAAGGAAGCCTTGTGCGAGCGCGCGGAACAGCTGGCAGCCTCGACCGACTGGGACGCCGTCGCCTCGGAGCTGAAGACGCTGCAGGCCAACTGGAAGGCGATCGGACCCGTCCGCCACGACCAGGGCGAGGCGGTATGGAAGCGGTTCCGTTCGGCCGCGGACGGGTTCTTCGCGCGGTACCACGACCGACACCGGATCGCGGCCGGGGAAAGGATCGCCGAGCACGCGGGGCTCGTGGACGCGCTCGAGGCGCTGGGCGCGCTCGCCGAGGCCCCGGCCGATCTCGCCGCGCAGGTCCAGGCGCTGCGCACGGCGCTCGCGAACGCTCCGAGCGTCGAGGGCGCCGGGATCACGGCGCTTCGCGAGCGGTGGAGGGTGGCGCTGGCGGCGCTGGTCGTGCGCTGGCCGGGCGCGTTCGAGGGCACGGACCTCGATCCCGCCGCGATTCAGGCGCGTCTGACGAGGCTGATCGCGAAGGTGGAGCGGCTCGCCACGGAAGGGGACTCCGCGCCGTCGGCGGACGACGCCGCGACCACGGCGGCGCTCGCGGCGCGGCTGCGGTCAGCGCTCGCGAACAATGCGATGGGCGTGCGCACCGACGACACGAAGTGGCGCGCCGCCGGCGCTGCGGTCGCGGAGGCTCGCGAAGCGTGGCGGCGTCTCGCGCTCCTGCCCGACGAAGCCACGGGCGGGCTTGCCGGCAGGTTCGCGGCCGCCTGCGAACGGGTCATGGCGCAGGTGGAGCGGTGCGTCGGAGGCGCGGGTGGCGGCGCCGGCGAACGCGACGGACGCGGACCGGGTGGCGGCTCCCGCCACGCCGAGCGCCGGGGGTCGCGGGGCCGCCGGCCGACGCGAGGCGCAGGCGTCGGTGCGAGTGGGGGCGAGGGCGAATAGGGAGCCTGTCCCGCAAGCGGGATTGGCTCTCAATTGACCCCGATGTGACAGGAGTTCCCTCGCGAAACTTCCGTCACATCAGGGTCAAGGAGGCGGCGCGGTCGGGGTCAGAGCGGACGCGGCGCGAGCGCGGCGCCGTCCGCCGAGCGTCCGCGCGCGCGCCGCAGGTAGAGCGCCGACAGGAACGCTGAGCGTCGGATGACGACTCCGATCCCCGCGGCGAGGAAGACGGAGGCGAGGTACGCCGTTGCGGCGGTGCCCAGCCCCGGTGGCGGCGCCACCACGGCGGAGAGGAGCTCGCGGCACCGGGCTTCGAAGTAGCTGTGGAAGATGAGGACGAAGAGGCTGTGGAAGCCGAAGAACGCGAAGGCGGTGCCGAGTCGTCCCGTCGCGCTCACGACATGCGCCGCGCACAGGCCGAGGTAGATGCCGATCAGGGAGCACGCCGCGGCCGCGAGCGGGGGATCGGCGATGCGGTGATTGATGTCGAGGCGGGGATGGAAGACGCCGTCCACCGCCACGAAGACCAGGAGGAGCGCCGCCACGAGCGTGAGGTTCGGCCGAAACCGGGAGACGCGCTCGCGCAGGGCGAACCCCAGGAGGAAGTACGTCGTCGTGATGCCGAGGGCATCCAGACTGAAGGGCAGGCCGGAGAGGGGCGCGTGCAGGCCGCCGACCACGATCGGCAGATCCCGGAAGAGGTGGAGGCACGAGAGGCCGACGAGGAAGGATGCGGCGAGCAGCACGCCGCGTATCCCTCGCGGCAGGCGCATCGCGGCCGCACCCCGCACCAAGACCCACGCGCAGGGAAAGACGAGCCAGAGGTGGGCCAGGTACCAGAGCGGCGCCCACGGCATGTCGATGGACGTCCCCACGCCGTACAGCACCCGCGCGCCCTGCGCCGCGGGAGATGCGCCCGCCGTGAGGACGCGCACGAGGCCCACGAGCCCGAGGGTGACGAGGTACGGCTTGAGGAGCGAATCGCTCTTCTCCCGCGCCAGGATGCCGAAGGGTTTCGAGGGGCGGAAGAACAGGCCCGACAGGAAGAAGAAGAACGGCATGCGCACGAGCCCCAGGACGCGATTGGCCTCCGCCGCCAGGTCGTTCATCGGCACGAGATGGCTGTGTCCGAATGCGACGAGCACGATGCTCATGCCTTTGGCGACGTCGACGAAGCGCAGGCGCCCGGCGCGCGGCGTGGAGAGAGCGGCGGGCGCGGCCGCCGCCGGCGCGTCGGCGAGGTCGAACGCCGCGCTTCCATGCGCGGAGACGCGGAGCGGTTGCCGGGCAGCGGTTCGGGCGACGGCCATAGGCAGCGAGGGCGCCGACCCTATGTGCGCGCCGCCGCGACGGCAAGCCGCGGCGGCGCGCGGCCCGCGGCGCGGGGGCGGGCCTCCGGAGGACGCGTGCGGGGGCCGCGTCCCGCATGTCCCCCGCCAGGGCGTGCGGCCTCCGCGGCGTCCGGCGCGCGGTTTTCCGGTTGGCTACGAACGTCGGGTGGGCTATCGCCGGAGCATGCGCGCTCCCCTCCTGGCGATGCTCCTGGCGGGCATCGTCGTTGCTCCGTCCGCTGCCCGCGCCATGCAGGAGATCACGACCTGCGGCGCGTTCGTGCGCGGCTCCGCCACGCTCGTGGCCGACCTCGACTGCTCGGCCACGGACGACGACGCCGTGAAGCTCCAGGGCCGCCTGCATCTCGCGGGCTTCACGCTCACCGGCCATCCGGCGCACGCGGTGGTGCGCTGCGAGAAAGGGCCGTGTCGGGTGGAGGGTCCGGGCAGCCTCAGGGGCGCCGCCGAAGGCGTCCGCAGCGACAAGAATACGCGGTTGATCGACGTGATCGTGCGCGACAACGCCGGCATCGGCGTGTACGCGCGCAAGACGGCGCGCCTGGACGACGCCTCGGTCACGGGCAACGGTGGCGTCGGCGTGCATGCCGACAAGATCAACGCGCGCGGCACGCGCTTCGCGGGCAACGGCGACGACGGCGCCCACACCGTTCGCAAGGCCCAGCTCTTCGAGTGCACCGTCAGCGGCAATCTCGGCGACGGCGTCAGCAGTGACCGCCTGGCGAAGGTGAGCCACTACACGACCGTCACCGGCAACGGGCTCGACGGCGTCGACGCCGGGCGGATCATGGTGAAGCGGGCGGCGGCGGTCGCCATGAACGGCGCCTCGCCCGCCTGCGGCGTCAGCGAGGCGTGCGACGACCTCGCGACCGACCGCCGGCCGATCGTGAGCTTCGACGCCGTCTGCGGCACGAGCCGCGACACGGCGGACGGCGGCAGCTGGGGCGTCTGCCTCGACGACTGACGGTCGCGCCGGGCGACGGCGAACGAGCCCTGCCGCCGAGCGCCGGGTCAGGCGGCGCCGCTCTCCGAGGCGCGCGCCGCACGCGGGCACTCCAGCCGGACGGTCGTGCCGGCTCCGGGTGAGGAATCGATCGAGAGCCGTCCGCCGAGGGCCAGCGCGCGCTCTTCCATGCTCACGAGGCCGAGCGCGTCGTGCCGTCGGCGGGGCGGCTCGAAGCCGCATCCGTCGTCGCGAACTTCCATGCGGATCGTATGGGCATCGGCCCACAACTCGAGCCGGACCGAGCGGGCGTGGGCGTGGCGGAGCGCGTTCGCGAGCGCTTCCTGGGCGATGCGGTAGATCGCCACTTCGGTCGTTTCCGCGAGACGCGGAACGGGCGAAGGGAAGGACACCTGAACGACGGTCTCCGGCGTGGCGAGGCCGCCCGCCAGCGATCGCAAGCAGCCCTCGAGGCCGAGGTCGAGGAGGAGGCTCGGACGGAGCTCGTGCGCGAGGACCCGGAGGTGCTCCGTGACCTCGTTGAGATAGCGCGTCACGCGCCGCAGGTCCGTCGCGGCGTCGGGCGGGAGGGGCTCGAGGCGGCGGCGCACCGACTCGACGAGGATGCCGATCCCGACGAGCTCCTGGCAGACATCGTCGTGGAGATCGAAGCTGAGGCGCTTGCGCTCCTCCTCGCGCAGGGCGACCTGGCGCTGGGCCAGGAAACGCAGCTTCTCCTCGCTCGCCCGCAGGTCCCGGAGCGACGCGTGCAAGGTCTCGGCCGCCGCGCGCCGCTCCGTGACGTCGCGACCCGTGCTCTGGATCTCGACCAGGACGCCGTCCGCGTCGCAGATCCCGACGCCGTGCCACTCGAACCAGCGCCAGCCGTCGGCGGTCAGCGTCCGGCTCTCGACGCTGCTGCGGTACGGCGGGGCGGAGGCCCGCGCGACCGCCGCCCGGACGCCGTCGGCGTCCTCGGGATGGACGCGGTGGACGATGGGCTGTCCGAGGAGCGCGGTGCGCGGCTGACCGTACAGACGGCATCCCGTGTCGTTTACGAACGTGAAGCGCCCGCCGAGGTCGAAGCGGCACACCATCTCGTCCTGCGCCTCGACGAGGGCCCGGTACCGCGCCTCGCTCACCCGCAGCGCTTCCGCCGCGGCGCGGCGCTCGGTGACGTCCCGACTGCTGCCGTGCAGGCCGATCACGGCGCCGCCGCGGTCGCGTACCGGGCTGATCACGGTCTCCATCCAGCGCGGGCCCGTGGCCGTGCGCACCTGGACGACCGTCGGCGGGAGCCGCTCGCCGGCGCGCACGCGCGCGGTGTCGGACCGCCACGTCGTGGCCGGCGGGTTGCCGGGATGGTCGGTCAGGAGGTCCGCGATCGTGGTGCCGAGGAGCGCCGCGGCCGGACGATCGCGGAGGTGCGCGAGGGCGGGATTCACGTAGGTCAGGCGCCCCTTCAGGTCGGCGATCCAGACGAAGTCGCGGGCATGCTCCTGGAGACTGCGGAAGCGGAGTTCCGACGCCTGCAGCCGGGCGGTGAGGTCGGCCCGGTCGCGCCGTCGTCGCTCCGCGGCGCGGAACGTCCGGGCGGCCCAATCGGCGATGACGAGCGTGATCAGCGATCCGAAGCCCGCGACCGCGATGCGCTCTACGGGGTCGAGACGCTTGTGGAGGTCCGGCAGCGCCACCGCCCAGCCGAGGGTGACGATGCCCTGGAGCGCGAATTGCGGACCGAAGCCCCAGGCGCTGCCGATCGCGACCCCGGCGTAGAGCACGAAGACGACGAAGCCGAGGACGAGGCCCGAGGTGTCCGTGACCGCGAAGAGCGCGATCCACGAGAGGCCGACCGTGGCGAACGCGGCGACCGCGAGCGGGACGATCCAGGAAGCGGTCGGCCGCGCCCGGCAGGCGGCGGCGGCGGGGACGAGCACCGCGAGCTGCGCCGCCGCGGTCGCGAGGGCGCTCCGCGCCGGCACCTCGTCGGCGGCGGCGAGAATGGCGAGCCACACGGCCGTCGCGACCATGTTCAGCAGGGTCAGCGTCGGCATGCGCCGAGCGACGAGGGCGCGCGCCGCGCGCGTCAGGTCCGCATCGTCCGCGGAGGCGTCCGTCATCGCGGGCGGTGCTCGGGCCGAAGCGCGTCGGGGGTCAGGGCGCGCACCATCCGGAGGACGCCCTCGCGCCAGGGGACGCGGGTCGGTCCGATCAGCTCGTGCATGCGGTCGGTGTCGAGGCGGAGGCTGCCGAAGGCCTCCGGATCGTCCGTGAAGGTCGGGGTCAGGCCGGTCAGGTCTCCGAGGTAGGCGCACCACTCCTCGATGCTGACCGGCGCGGAGCCGCCGAAGTTCACCGTCGTGGTCTCGATGGACGCGGCGGCGAGGAGGCGCGGGATCTTCTCGAGGTAGTCGTCGACGTGCAGCGGGTTGTAGAGGTTCGGCCGCTCGGGATGGACGACGATGGGCGCGCCGTTGCGCATGGCGACGAGATGGTAGAAGGGCCACCCGCCGTTGTCGCCGTAGGGCACGCTCAGGCGCGCGATCGTCGCCGGCACGCCGAGGCGGCGGGCGCAGAGGCGGACCGTGCTCTCGGCGGCGATCTTGCTGATGCTGTACGTCGGGAAGAACGCCCGGTGGTTGTCGCCGAGCGGTGCGTCCTCGCGGTGCGGGGCCGGGCCGCGGTACGCGTAGACGGCGGCGGACGAGCAATGGAGGACGGCCTTCGCGTGGGGGAGCTGCATCATGAGATCCCCGATGCCCTCGGCGTTGGTCCGGAGGTCCACGTCCCAGCGGCCGCTCCTCGCGACGGCGAAGTCGAGCACGTAGTCGATGTCCGCCGGCAGCCGGCGCAGGCTCGCGGGGTCGCCGAGATCCGCCCGGATCGGCACGGCGCCGAGGTCGCGGATGCGCGCGACGTCCTCGTCGCGACGGAAGCGGGCGAGCGCGAAGACCTCGGCGGCCTTCGCGTAGGCCGCGACCACGGGAAGCGCCACCTGGCCGGTGGCTCCCGTGATCAGGACGCGGCGATCGGTGAGGTCGATCGGGGCGAGGGCCATGACCTCCCCTCTTAGCGATCGCCGCGGCGCGCTGTCTATCGAATCGAGTCGGCCGGCGGGCTATGAGGACGGGCCGCTGCGCGCGGCACGTCCGCGGGCGATCCCGCACGGGCGAAACCGAACCTATTCGAGAGGAGGAGCAGCGAATGTTCAGCCATGTCATGGTGGGTGCCAACGACCTCGGAGCCTCCAGGAAGTTCTACGACGCCGTGCTCGGTACGATCGGCATCGCGCCCGGCGTCACCGACGAGAAGGGGCGGATCTTCTACCTGTCGCCGACGGGCGTCCTCGGCCTGACGACGCCGATCGACGGCAAGCCGGCGACGGCCGCCAACGGCGGGACGATCGGGTTCAACGTCGCCGACCCGGCGACCGTCGACAAGTGGCACGCCGCGGGTGTCGCCAATGGCGGGACCAGCATCGAGGATCCCCCGGGCGTGCGCGAGGGCGGGCTCGGGAAGATGTATCTCGCCTATCTCCGCGACCCCTCCGGCAACAAGCTCTGCGCGTTGCACCGCATGGGGTGAGGTCGGGATGCGCCCGCGGCGCCGGTCGCGCCGGGGTCGCGGGCGCGACCGACTTGACTGACGAAGGGTCCGGGGAGCATGGATCGCACGTCGTTCGTCCGACGTGCTCCCGATGGCACCGACGAAACGGGTGGATCCCTACAAGGCCGAGACGACTCGGCAGGTCGCCGAGCGTGCGCCCGCGGGCCTCGTCTTCTTCGTCGCGTGCGTCGTCCTGAGCACCGGCTTCGAGATCTCGCGCTTCCCCGAGCGGGCTCCGTGGATGCTGGCGTTCGCCGCGGTGTCGCTCGCGCTCGGGGCGGCGTGTCTCGCGCTCGTCCGCCGCTGGGCGGACGCGAGCGTCCCGATCCTGATCGTGTTCGTGAACCTGGTCGGGATGGGGCTCAATGTCTACCACGCGATCGTCGGTGCGGCGGTCGCGATGTGTCTCTGGACGCTCACGGGTCTCCTCTGCTCGACGGCGGTCTTCCTGCGCTGGGGGCGGACGAATCAGGTGCTGGCGTCGCTCGGGGCGGTCGGGCTCTATCCGCTGCACCTGGTCCTCACCGACGTCGATCCGCTGACGTGGGCTACGGGCGGAGCCTATCTCTGCGTGATGGTCGCGATGAGCGTCTTCGGCGCCGGGCTCTACGCGGGCTACGTCCGGTCGGGGCTGCAGCTCGCGCGGACGCTCTCGGAACGCGAGGCCCGCCTCCACAACTACTTCGACCTGGCGCCGGTCGGGAGCGCCGTGCTCCATCCGGACGGGACGGTCCTCGAGGCGAACGACGCGCTCGGACGCGTGCTCGGGTACACGCGGGAGGAGCTCGCGCGGCTCGACTGGTTCGGGCTCCCGGTGCCCGACGATCGGCCCGCGGTGGCGGCGCTGGCGCGCCGGGCGCTCGCCGGCGCGAACGACGCGCACCTCGACGAGGCGCGGTTCGCGCGCTCCGACGGAGCGACGATCGACGTGACCGTCGACATGCGCGGCCTTCCGGGACCCGACGGCGCCATCGACCACCTGATGGTCCTCCTGCAGGACGTGACCGCGCGCCGCCGGGCGGAGAGCGAGCGCGAGCGCCTGCTCGCCGCCGAGCTCGCGGCGCGCCGTGAGGCCGAGGCGGCGAGCCGCGCGAAGGACGAGTTTCTCGCGACCCTCTCGCACGAGCTGCGGACGCCGCTCTTGCCGGTGCTCACGTGGTCGGAGCTCCTGCGGCGCCGGGGAGTGTCGCCGACGGAGACCGCGCGCGGCCTCGACGCGATCGCGCGGAACGCCGGGAACCTCGCCCGCTTGATCGAGGAGCTGCTCGACGTGTCGCGCATCGAGTCCGGAAAGCTCCGCCTGGACCTGGTGCCGCTCGAGCTCGGCGTCGTGGCGATGGAGGCGGTCGAGGTGATCCGCCCCGCCGCGGAAGCGAAGCGGATCGCGATCGAGACCGGGCTCGACGGGCCGGAGTGCCGCGTGCTCGGCGACGCGGATCGGCTGCGGCAGGTGCTGTGGAATCTCCTGGCGAACGCGATCAAGTTCACGTCCGGCGGGGGCGTCGTGCGCGTCACGATCGAGCGGCGCGGCGCGGACGCGCGCGTGGCCGTGCGCGACACCGGACAGGGGATTGCGCCCGCGCTGCTGCCGTTCGTCTTCGAGCGCTTCCGGCAAGGCGACACGAGCTCGACGCGTCGCCACGGCGGGCTCGGCATCGGGCTCGCGATCGTGCGCGAGCTCGTCGAGCTGCACGGCGGCCGGGTGGCGGTCGAGAGCGGCGGCGAGGGCCGCGGCGCGACATTCACCGTCGAGCTGCCGCTGCTCGCGGCGGACCGTCCGCGCCGTCGGCGCGAGGCGGCGCGCTCGGGAGCGGCTGTGCTCGACGGTATGCGCGTGCTGATCGTCGACGACGACGCCGACTCCAACGAGGCGGTGCGCGGCGTCCTGGCCGCCGCCGGCGCCGAGGTCCGCGCGGCCGGCTCGACGGACGAGGCGGTGCGGACACTCGCGGGCTGGATGCCCGACGTCGTCGTGAGCGACATCGCGATGCCCGGCGAGGACGGCTACGGGCTGCTCGCGCGGCTGCGGTCGGAGGCGGCGGCGCTCGGACACATCCCGACGATCGCGCTTACGGCGTACTCGGCGCCCGCCGACCGTGAGCGCGCGCTCGCGGCGGGCTTCGACGCCCATGTGGCGAAGCCGTTCCGCGGCGAGGAGCTGGTCGAGGTCGTGGCGACGGCGCACCGGGCGGCGGGCGCGCCGCCGAAGTGACCGCTACGCGACCGTGCGGGCGGTCGGGAGGAGCGTTGCCGTGATCCGGCTCATGAGCGCGATCGCGTCGCGGCGCGGCAGGGTCGCGAGCATCTGCGCGCCCTGGCGATTGGCCTCGCCGGGGACGACGGTCGGCTCCACGCCGAGGGCCGCGAGCGCTTCCCGTACGACGTCGGGCGGCTCCATCACATGGGGACCCGGCCCCCGCAGCTCCGGCGGCTGCGACGCTTGCCAGCCCGGCGTCCGCGTCGATCCGGGCTGGACCGCGAGCACGTCGACGCCGTGCTCGCGGAGCTCGGCCCAGAGCGCCTCCGCGAGGACGAGGTCGAAGGCCTTCGTCGCCGCGTACACCGCGAGCTGGGCGGAGCCGAAGTCGGCCGCCATCGACGACATCAGCACGATGCCGCCGCGCCGGCGCGCCACCATCGCGGGGAGGAGCGCGTGCGCGAGCAGGAGCGGGCCGCGACAGTTGACGTCGAGCATGGCTTGCATGCCGGCCGTCGGAACCTCGAGGAAGGGGGACACGGTCCCGATGGCGGCATTGTAGACGAGGAGTCCGATCTCGAGATCGGCGGTCGCCGCGCGTACGGCGTCGCCGAGGTCGGGGCGCGCGAGGTCGAGGGCGAGCGTGCGTACCGCGCCGCCGCCGGCGCGGATCTCGGCGGCCGTCGCCTCGAGTGCTCCCGCGTCGCGGTCGATCATCGCCACCGCGAGGCCGCGCGCGGCGAGCTGGCGCGCGTACTCGGCGCCGAGGCCGACGGCCGCGCCGGCGACGAGCGCCCACGGGCCGTAGCGGGTCGGAAACGCGTCGGGAGCCGGCATGGGCTCGGCTTCTTACGCGACCGCCGCGCCGGTTGCGAACGCCGGCCGTTCCTCGCTCGCCGACGGACCCGGGAGTCCGCGGGCGCCGCTCGGGGCTCCGTGCCCCCGGATCGGCCGCACGCTCGGCGCTCTCGCGACGTGGACCTGGTGAGCCGTGCAGGTTAGAGAGCGCTCGTGCGCCGCACCGGACGCTCCCTCGTGGCGGCATTGGCGGCGGCGGTCGCGTTCGTCGATGCCGCCGCCGCGCAGGATCTCGTTGGGACCTGGGTGCCGCCGGGCCTCACGGCGGAGGTGCTCGCGCGCGAGCCGCAGCGCGTCCGGGTACTGATCGTGCGCGCGACGACGGCCGGGACGACGGCCAAGCTGCTCGTGCCGACGCTCACGGCGGTGCCGCTCGCCGTGGAGCGGGCGGGCGACCGCTTCCGGCTCGTGATGCGGATGGCGCGGGGGATGGAGACCCGCTACGAGGCGGCGCTCGCCGGCGCGAACCAGGTGCGCATCGCGGTCGCCGGCGATCCGCAGCCGCCCGCGACGCTCCGGCGCGCGACCGCCGACGAGATCCGGCTTCTCGACGGCCTTGCGCCGAAGAAGCTGCCGCTCCCCGCCGTGACCAAGCTGCCGCCGAACGGCCTCGCGGCGACGCCGCCCATGGGCTTCAGCACGTGGAACCACTTCCAGACCGCGATCGACGACCGCACCATCCGCGAGATCGCCGACGCCCTGGTGCGGACCGGACTCCGGGACGCGGGCTACGTCCACGTGAACATCGACGACGGGTGGCAGGGCGAGCGCGCCGCCGACGGCGCGCTCCGGCCGAACGCGAAGTTCCCCGACATGCCGGCGCTCGCGGCGTATCTGCACGCCCGCGGCTTGAAGCTCGGCCTCTACACCTCTCCCGGCCCCAAGAGCTGCGCCGGCTTCGCCGGCAGCTACGGCCACGAGGAGCAGGACGCCCGTACGTTCGCGGCCTGGGGCGTCGACTACCTCAAATACGACTGGTGCAGCGCCGGCCTCGTCTACGACGACGACGAGATGCCCGCGGTCTACCTCAAGATGGCCCAAGCGATCCGCGCGACGGGCCGTCCGATGGTGTTCAGCCTCTGCCAGTACGGGCGCGCCAACGTGTGGACGTGGGGCGCCGACGTGGGCGGCAACTTGTGGCGGACGACCGGGGACATCGCCGACCGCTGGGACATCGTCGCGGCGATCGGCTTCGCGCAGGCCGAGCTCGCGCCCTTCGCGGGGCCGGGGCGCTGGAACGATCCCGACATGCTCGAGGTCGGCAACGGCCACATGACGCCGGCGGAGTACCGGACGCACGTGAGCCTGTGGGCGATGCTGGCGGCGCCGCTCATTGCCGGCCACGACGTGCGGACATCGACGCCCGAGACGCTCGCGCTCCTCACCAATCGCCACGTGCTCGCGATCGACCAGGATCCGGGCGGGACGCCGGGACGCCGGGTGGCGCAGCGCGACGCGACCGAGATCTGGACGCGCGCTCTCGCGGGCGGGCGAACCGCCGTCGCGCTCTTCAACCGCGGCCCGGTGGCGGCGCGGATCGAGGCGAGTCTGGCGTCGCTCGGCATCGCCAGGAGGGTGGGCGCCGTCGACGCGTGGGCGGAGCGGTCGCTCGGCGTGCTCGACGGCGCCGTCGGCGCGGACGTCGAGTCGCACGGCGTCGCGCTCTTCGTGCTCGAGGCGCTTCCGGACGCGCCGCGCCCGACGCCGTGATGCGGCGGGTCCTGATCGCGGCGGCGCTGCTCGTGAGCGTCGCCGCCCTCGGCTTCTGGCGCCGTCCGCGCGAGCGCCCCGCGGCGTCGCGACCCGCGTCCGGGGTGGTGGCACGCCCGACCTCGATCACGGCGCCGACGGCGTCGCCGGTGGGGCTCCCCGCCGCTCGCGCGAACCCGCCGCCGTCTCCGCCGGCAACCGCCGTGCCGGCGACGGCGCGGACCGCGAGCGCCGTCCGGCGCGAAGACGTGGACCGGCTGCTCGCGGAGGGCAAGGTCCTGGACGCGGTGGAGGCGTTTCGGGCCGTCGTCGCGGCCGAGCCGACGGCCCGCAACCACGGCGATTTCGGGAGCCTGCTCTATCGCCTCACGGCCTTCGACGAGGCCGCGCTCCACCTGCGGGCGGCCGCGGAGCTCGATCCCGGGAACGCGGATCGCTGGATCGCGCTCGCCAACGTCTACTACCGCAAGGTGAATCCGGGCGAAGCCTGGAAGGCCGAGCGGCGGGCGCGCGAGGCGGAGCCCGGGCTCGAGCTCGGCCGCGACCCGGACGGCATGCGCGTCCGCAAGGGCGAGGCGACCGCGCGTCAGCCATAGGGGTGACGGCCGCGGCGCGGCGGATCGGGGTGCGCGCGCGGGCTCGTGCGACGCCGTTCGCATCGCGCGTTCGCATCGCGCGCCATCGCATCGCGCGTTGACCCCGGCGTTTCCCCCGTGTTAGCCGCGAGCAGGCGATGCGGATCGCGTCGCCGCCACACAGGAGGATCCGGTGAAAGTTGCAAAGCTCCAGGCGCTCGTCGCGACGCTCGCGCTCGCCGCGCTGCCGCCCCTCGCGCACGCGTTTTCCGACTGTCCGGCCGACCACGTGACCGACGGCTACACCTGCACCGAGCAGACCGGTGCGGGGAAGACCGGCGGATTCTTCCGCGTGACTTTCCCGTCGGACTGGGACGGCGACCTCGTGATCGTCAACCACGGGTTCGACCTGAACGACCTGCACCGCCGGCCGCACGAGACCTGCAGCCACCACGTCGGCACGACATGCGAGCAGGACTCGGACTGCGGCCCCGGCCGGTTCTGCAACGAGATCTCGTACCTCGGCCTCGACGAGGTGCTCCTGCCGATGGGCAAGGCGGTCGCCGCCGGCACCTACACCGACAGCGGCTGGGCGACCTTCCACTCCGCGAAGGACATCAAAGACATCATCAAGTACGTGACGAAGAACTCGGGCTTCGGCGACCAGCTGAAGCGCGTCATCGTCACCGGCTTCTCGGGCGGCGGTGCGGTCACCGCCGATGCCACCCTGAAGCTCAAGATCGACGGCGCGGTGCCGCTCTGCGCCGCTGCGGCCGGCGGCCTCACGACGTGGGACGTCGCGCACGAGGTGCGGCTGGTCTACGACTACGTCTGCAACGACGTTCCGGGCGCGAAGTTCCTGTACCCGAGCGACACCGGCCAGCCGAACAGCGACAACTCCTCGAGCGACGCGATCGGGGTCGCGGTCAAAGTCGACGCCTGCTTCGGCGGCATCCTCAGCGCCCCGGACCCGCAGCAGGCGGCGCGTTACGCCAAGTTCCAGGAACTCACGCAGTTCACCGGCGACGCGGCCCACGGCGGAAGCGCGGTGAACGTCGCGAGCGCGATCGGGTTCCCGGTGCTGGGGCTCGGGGACATGGTGTGGGACGACAAACGCCTCAAGGGCAAGCGTATCGGCTTCAACGACACGCTCGACTACACCGGCCTCGGCAACGACCCGATGCTCGCCGCCGACTACGACGCGAACGTCGAGCGGCTCACGGCCGGGAAGGGCCGCAAGCTGCTGCGGAAGGCGTTCTGGCCGGACTTCACCAAGGGGTTCGGCAAGAAGGTGGCGTACCCGATCCTGTCGATGGCCGGCGCGAACGATTGGCTGGTGGTCCCGGAGTTCAACCGGGTTTACGACGACGCCCTCACGGCCGGCGGCAAGGCGCACGTGCAGACGTGGATCGAGACCTACGGGCACTGCGTGTTCAGCGAGCAGGAGGTCACCGCGCTCTTCACGAAGTACTTCGAGTGGCTCGGTCCGGTGGGCGGCCCGTACGGTCCGCCGCCGACGGAGGCCGACATCTCGAACGCGTGTCTGGCGCTTCCGGGCGGCGTCGCCGGCGACACGTGCAATTTCGACCTCGCGTTCACGGCGAACGCGGTCTTCGACCGCATCCCGCCGCGCGCCGACTGGCCGGCCGCCGCAAAGGCGCCGTAGCTACCGCCCTGGCGGCCGCGCACCCCGAGCGCGAGCGCGACGCGTCCCCGAGCGGGCGGCGCGTCGCGCTCGCCGGTCGGCGGGGCTCCCCGGTTCGGGCGCGCGGGGATGGCAGGCGCGCCGTTCCTGGCGAATCCGCACGAGTCCGGCGCGCGCGGGGCGCGGCCATTTTCCCGGCGAAAACCGCGGGAGCGCGGGGACCTAGCACGCGGAGACCGCGTGGCCGTCTTCTTGCTTTCCGAGCCTCCTCGACAGCTCCTACGCGGCTCCGCATGCCGCCCACGCAAATCTCGAACGACAGGAGAGCCTCCCGCATGCAGAAACTCGCCGTCGCGGCCTGCGCCGCCGTCTTCCTCGGCCTCACGGGCGTCGCCACCGCCGCCCCGGGGGACAAGCTCGACCCCTCGGACATGCCCGCAGGGTATGCCCCGCCCTCGCAGGGCGGCCTCTCGTGCACGCGCTACATGAACAAGCGCGTGACGATCATGCCGCTCAACTGCGAGCTGAAGTGCGCGACCTCCTTCGCCTCGGCCGCGAGCCGGGGTCTCGCCTTCGACTACGACTACTGCCGCAGCACCTGGACGTACTCGTGCGAGAGCCAGTATCAGCGGGCGCTCGAGAAGCTCGACCAGGGCACCTGCATGAACTGCCTCGACGCGACGGCGCGGCAGGGGCTCTATCCTCTGTACCGGGACGTCGTGAACGTGGCGAAGGACCAGATCTACTGCGACAACAACCCGGCCAACACGCCGTTTCCCGACGGCCATGGCTTCGTGTCGCAGCAGCGGGACGTCGTGAAGTGCCAGAACAAGATCACGCGGAGTCTCGAGAAGGCGGCCAAGTGCCTCAACCTGCACTGCCACCAGAAGACGACGGAGCTCATGTTCTGGGATAAGCCGATCCGCACGACCTTCGCCGAGTGCGAGAGCACGGACGTCGTCAAGTCGTGCAAGGCGCGCTTCCAGCAGTCGGTGCTGAAGGCCGGCTCGAGCTGCCCGCCGTGCCTCGACGCGAACGCGATCTGGACGAGCTTCCACACCGCGCTCGAGGCCAACAACGGCGAGATCTACTGCTCCGACGCGCCCTGATCGTTGCGAGCGTTCAGACGACGACGGGGATGCCGGCGCGCGGCGCGTCGTCGAGGATCTCGAACGCCGCGCGGTCGGCCGTGCGCAGGACGACGGGCGTCCGACCGGAGCGGCGCAGCGTGAGCTCGCACCCGGCGAGCTTCGAGTTGAGGCAGATCTTCGTGCCGCCCGGGGGGTTGCCGTAGGTCAGCCCGACGAAGCGGCTCGCCGGCGCCGTGATGCGGCCCTCGACGGCGACGGCGCGGTCGGCGGAGGCGAAGCGCCAGTCGAGCCCGTCGACGCGTCCGCGGGCGCGGAGCGCCCGGCCGAGGCCGTTCAGCGCGATGCGCTCGCCGCCGAGCCGCAGCACGACGAGCGTCATGGCCGGGGTCCAGAGCGGGCCGAGGCGGACCTGGGCGGTCGCGCATTCGAGGAAGGCCTCGGGCGCGCCGTCGAAGCCCGCGACCTGCCCCCAGGCGTAGCGGTCGGTATGGCGGACGCCCCAGTTGTGGTTCTGGCTGCCCACCCAGCCGTCGATCGCGTGCCTCGCGCCGTCGACGTGCATCGTGCCGCGGAACACCGCGTGGGGCCGCGGGACGAGCGCCTTCGCCTTCGGGAAGCCGCGGGCGTAGAGGTCGGCCGGCAGCAGGAGGAGCGGCGCGTCGCCGTCGCCGCAGGCGAGGTCCCACGCGAGCGCGTGGGCGCCGGTGCGCGCTTCGCCGACGAGGCGGCCGTCGTCGAGGACGGCGTCGCCCACCCGGGCGAGGAGCGCCTCGGCGCCGAAGGCGCATGCGGCGAGGGGACGTTCCTCTTTGACGGCGGCGATCGCGCCCGTCGCGCCGTCGAACCATACTGCCCAGAGCTCGCCGACGGCGGCTTCGGGTCGCCCGCGCGGACTGAAGATGGTGTAGCGGATCCAGAACGCGAGCGGCCGCGCCGGATGGTTGGCGCGAAGGAACCAGCTCTCGTAGTGGCCGGCGGGATCGCCCGGGACGAAGCGGGGACGATTCCAGCCGGCCCGCGTGTCGGCGGCGGCGTCGGGCATGGCGCGGCTCGTAACAGACG
This sequence comes from Deltaproteobacteria bacterium, assembly GCA_020852955.1. Lineage (GTDB taxonomy): Bacteria > Desulfobacterota > Binatia > UTPRO1 > UTPRO1 > UTPRO1. The sequence continues at coordinate 23,935 of JADYZW010000029.1, forward strand.
GCGCGGCGTGCGCTCAACGATCGGATGGCTCGCGGTGCGAACGGCTCACAGCAACGCCGCGAGCTCGCGCCACTGGCGAAGCGGCAGCGCGCGCGGATCGGGATCGAGGGCCTGGAGGCAGACGTGGTCGGCGCCGGCGTCGTGGTGGGCGCGGACGCGGCGGGCGATCGCCTCGAGATCGCCCCAGGCGACGATGGCGTCGACCAGGCGATCGCTGCCGCCGTTCGCGACGTCCTCGTCCGTGAAGCCGAGGCGGCGCAGGTTGTTCACGTAGTTCGGGAGCGCGAGGTACATCCCCATGTGGGCGCGGGCGACGGCGCGCGCGGTGGTCGCGTCGCGTTCGAGGATCACCGCCTGCTCGGGAGCGAGGACGGGTCCGGCGCCGAGGATGGCGCGGGCCCGCGCGGTGTGCTCGGGCGGGACGAAGTAGGGGTGCGAGCCCCACGCGCGCCGGGCCGCCAGCGCGAGCATCTTCGGCGCGAGCGCCGCGAGCACCCGCTTCGGCGGCGACGGCGGCGGGCAGGCGACGAACGGCGCCTGGTCCATGGCGTCGAGGTAGCGCCCCATGGCGGAGAGCGGCCGCGCGTAGTCGTGGCCGCGCATGCCGACCAGGGGCGCGTGGCTCACGCCCATGCCGAGCAGGAAGCGCTCCGGGTAGGCTTCGGCGAGCGTTCGCTGCGCGCCGGCCATGGCGGTCGCGTCGCGGCCCCAGATGTTGGCGATCCCGGTCGCGACCACGAGGCGCCTGGTGGCGGCGAGAAGCAGCGCGGAGCTCGTGAAGGCCTCGCGGCCGAACGCCTCGGGGATCCAGAGGGCGCCGTAGCCGAGCGCGTCGAGCTCGGCGGCCGCCTCCTGCGCCCGCGCCGCCGGTTGCAGGTCGAGCACTCCCGTCCAGATGCCGATGCGGCCGAGGTCCATGCTGTGCTCCTCCTCGGCGACTCGCATGCCCACGCGCGCCGTGCCGTGTAAAGCGCCCCCGTTGGCCGCGGAAAGGGAGCGGCGCGCGCGACGGTCCGGACCCCGGATTGTCGAGGCCCACCTCCGTGGGCTATCGAGCGCCGCATGAGACGTGTTCTCCCGACGGTGTTTCTCGCGCTCGGCCTCGCGGCGGGCGCGGCGGGCGCGGCGGCGCCGGCGACGGCGCAGGTCTGTGGCGACGCCGACGGCAGCGGCGTCGTGGGCGTCTCGGACGGGGTGCAGACGCTCCGCGCCGCGGCCGGCCTCGACAGTGTCTGCACGGCGGCGGTCTGCGACGTCGACGGCAGCGGCGCGGTCACGGTGAGCGACGGGGTCGGCGTGCTCCGCAAGGCGGCGGGCCTGGCGATCGACGAGCGCTGCGGCGGGGCGTCCGGCCAGCCCGCGACGGTGCTCTCCGAGCTGCAGCCCCTCTTCAAATACGGGCTGCCGTTCGCGACCGGCGCGCCGGTCGCGGCCTGCGCCAACGCGCCGGAGGGCGAGATCGACGTGGAGACCGACGACGAGGGTACGACGACGACCTTCTTTTCGTGTCAGGTGGACGACGTGGCGCTCTTCGGCGACGTCACGGTCGGTGCGACGACTCTGACTTTCGCTTTCCTCGAGGCCGACACGGCGGGCGACGAGGACTTCATCGCCGATTACGACGGCGAGCTCGCGCTCGGCGGAGGCAGCGGGGGCCGGCCCCTCGCGGGGACGTTGGCGATCACGACCGAGTCCGCGAGCAGCTTCACGATGACCCTCGCGAACGTGGTGGTGGCGACCGGCGTCCTCACGAGCGGGACCGCCACGGTGGACCTCACGGAGAGCGACATCGCCGACGCCTTCACGCGCCTCGACCTCACCTTCGACGGCTCCGGCGTCGCGAGCGTGGTCGCCGTCCAGGCGAACGGCGGGTCGCAGGAGTTCCGGCTCGACCTGGCGACCGGCGCCGTGTCGTAGGCGTGGCCGCTGTGATCCTTGCCGGCAAGACGGTGATCGTGACCGGCGTGGGCGTCGGGCTCGGCCGCGAGTGCGCGGCGGCGGTCCTGCGCGAGGGGGGAAACGTCGTCCTCGCGGCGCGGACGCAGGCGAACCTCGACGCGACGGCGACTGCGCTCGACCCCTCGGGACGGCGCCTCGCGGCGCGTGCGACCGACATCAACGACGCGGAGGGGTGCGCGGCGCTGGTGGCGCTCGCGCGGGAGCGCTTCGGAGGCGTGGATGCGCTCGTGCAGGTGGCCGCGTTCGAGCACGCGTGGGGCGGACTCTTCGCGACCGACTTCGCGACCTGGCGGCAGGCCTTCGAGACCAACGTGATCGGCGCGCTGACGGTCGTACGGGCCGCGGCCGAGGCGATGAAGGCGCGCGGCGGCGGCGCGGTCGTCCTCATCGGATCGCAGTCGATGTTCAAGCCGACGCTGCCGCAGGCCGGCTACGCCGCGTCGAAGGGAGCGCTCCTCTCGGCGATGTACTATCTCGCCGACGAGCTCGGCCCCGACGGGATCCGCTGCAACATGGTGGCGCCGTCATGGATGTGGGGACCGGCGGTAGACACGTTCGTGAAGGGGCAGGCGAAGCAGCGGGGGATCGCCAAGGAGGACGCGCTCCGCGAGCTCGTCGGCGGCTTCCCGCTCCGGCGCATGACCGAGGACGGCGAGGTCGCGGACGTCGTGGCGTTCTTCGCGTCGGATTTGTCGAAGGCGGTGACCGGGCAGTACCTGCTGGTGAACGCGGGGGAGATGTCGCGATGAGCGGTCCGGCAGGCACGAGCCCTCCGGAGGGTACGGACAGGAAGCGGGTCGTGGTATGGGGCACGGGCTTCGTCGGAAAGCTCGTGATCCCCGAGATCGTGAAGCATCCCGGGTTCGAGCTCGTCGGCGTCGGCGTCAGTCATCCGGAGAAGGTCGGGAAGGACGCGGGCGCGATCTGCGGCGTCGACCCCATAGGGCTTGCCGCCACGGACGACGTCGCGCGGCTCCTCGCGACGGAGCCCGACGCGCTCGTCCACTACGGGCCGACCGCCGCCTACGCGCGCGACAACATCCGCCTCATCAAACAGTTCCTGCTCGCCGGCATCGACGTCTGCTCGACCGCGATGACGCCGTGGGTGTGGCCGGCGATGACGAAGAACCCGCCGCAGTGGATCGCGCCGATCACCGAGGCGTGCGAGCGGGGCGGGGCGTCGTGCTTCACGACCGGGATCGATCCCGGCTTCGCGAACGACCTCTTCCCGCTGACGCTCATGGGCCTCTGCGCCGAGGTGCGGATGGTTCGCGCCCTCGAGATCCTCGACTACGTCAACTACGAGGGCGACTACGAGGTCGAGATGGGCATCGGGAAGCCGCCGGAGTTCCAGGCCCTCCTCGAGAATCCCGACATCCTCGCCATGTCGTGGGGCGCGACGGTGCCGATGATCGCGCACGCGGCTGGCATCGAGCTCGACGCCATCACGACGACCTGGGAGAAGTGGGTGACGCCGCAGGCGATCCGGACGGTGAAGGGCACGATCCGTCCCGGCGAGGTCGCGGCGATCCACTTCACCATCGACGGCGTGTACCGGGGGGAGACCCGGATCCAGCTCGAGCACGTGAACCGGGTCGGACAGGACGCCGCACCCGACTGGCCGCGTGGCGCCCGGAACGACGTCTACCGGGTCGAGATCGAGGGCTCGCCGTCGATCACCCAGGAGACCGCGTTTCGCTTCACCGACGGCAGCGGGCGCGACGCCTCGACCGCTGGGTGCCTCGCGACGGGCCTGCGCGCGCTGAACGCCGTGCCCTACGTGAACGAGCTGCCGGCGGGGTGGGTGACCGCGCTCGATCTGCCGTTGATCCCGGGCAGGGGCACGATCCGATAGCTCTGCGCCGGGGGCCCCGGCTTGCTTTCGACGGGGACGCCCGGTCATGCTGCGGGTGGATGACGACGTCGGGCCACGGGAAGGCGTCTCCGAAGCCGGGGGGCGCGGCGCGATCCGGGGCGGACGTCGGCCTGCGCCGCCCGCAGGAGGATCCGGACGCGGACGTGCGGCGCGCGCTCGCGGTCGAGCTCCGGTGGCTGACCCACGAGATCAGCCAACCCCTGGCGGCGATCGTCAGCTACGTGCGCGGCGCGCAGTTGCGCCTCGACAATCGCAGCTTGAAGGAAGCGGATCTCGCCAACGTGCTGGAGGCGATCGCGACGCAGGCCCAACGCGCGGTCGCGATCGTCCGCGGGGCGGATCGGCAACGGGGGTCATGATGAGCCAAGGAACGATTCACGTCGTCGACGACGACACCGCCGTCGAGCGCGGCTTGCGCTGGCTCTTCGAGTCCGCCGAGTTCGCCGTCGAAACCTACCAGAGCGCGGAGGATTTCGCGGCGCGCTATCAGCGGGCGGCCGGGCCCGAGTGCCTGGTGCTCGATCTCTGCATGCCCGGCATGTCGGGGCTCGCGCTGCATCGGACCTTCGACGAGCGAAGCTGGGCGCTGCCGGTCATCTACCTCACCGGCCACGGCAAGGTTCCCGATGCCGTGGCCGCCCTGAGACAAGGGGCGTTCGACTTCGTCGAGAAGCCGTGCGCCGACGACGCGCTGCTGGTCCGGGTGCGCGCCGCGCTGACGGAGGACGCCCGGCGGCGGGCCCGTGCGGAAGAGCGGGCCCTGCTCTCGGCGCGGATCGCGAGCTTGACGACCCGCGAGCACCAGGTCGCGATGCGGGTTGCGGCGGGGTTGCCCAACAAGCGGATCGCGGCCGAGCTCGGCATCAGCCCGCGGACGGTCGAGGTCTACCGGGCGAAGGCGATGAGCAAGACGGGCTCGCGGTCGATGGCCGACCTGGTGCAGCTCGTGATGCGCGAGCGCGGCGACGGGGTCGCGGCCGTGCGCGCCACGCCGCGCGCGCCGTAGCGCGCGACCGCCGGGCGCACCGCAGCCGCCGCGCCGTGTGGATTCACGGCGCGCTGCGGACGCGGTCCTCGCCGGGCTCGGCGAGCGACTCGTCGTCGCGACCTCCCAGGGCTCGCGAAAAGACGAGCCGCACCGCGATGCCGGCGCGTCCGACGCGGCGGATCCAGGCGGCGACGCCGGGATCGATGCCCGCATCGTGCACGACCACCTCGAGGGTCACGTCGTCGCCGGCGCTCTCCGCGGTCGCGTCGCGGACGTGCTCCCACAGCATCTCGAGGTCGTAGGGCTCGGCCTCGCCGGCGTAGGAGAGCGATCCGTGGGGCGAGACGATGTGGGCTTCGAGCACGGCGAACGCCTCCGAGCGCAGCGGGGGGACGACCCGAGGACTTTCCTACGCAGGCGGCGGCCCGGTCACAAGTCCGGAATTGTCCGTGACGCCTTCGGGGGAGGGCCTTCCCACGACCGCGCGTGCGTCGGAATGGCGCGCGCTCCGGACGGAGCCCTCGGGAAAATCACCTGACAATCGCGCAGGCGGCATGCTAAGGCTCAACGACTCCAACCCGTGCCGTCCAGGAGGCCCCCGCTCGTGCACCGCTTTCGCTGCCCGCTGCTCGTGTCGTCGCCGTTGTTCGTCCTGACCGCGCTCGTGGTCTCCGCCGCCGCCGCGCCCTCGCCGTCGCTCGACGCCTATGCGCTCTTCGCGCTCGAGACGATGCACGTCCGCAACCTCCGGGCCGGGGACGGGGATCTCGGGGTGAATCAGGGCGCGTTCACGGCGCGCGGGAGCTTCGCCGCGCCGACGGCCCAGGTGGTCGCGACCTCCGCCGACGTCGTGGCGAGCGGGATCTGCAACGGGATCTACGCGACCTCGGTCGGGTCGTCCGGACCCGGGTGCCAGGCGGCCGGCGCGGCGCCGCAGCCGATCGTCGCCGACGTGCCGACCGCGTGCGGCTACCCCGCGGACTTTCCGGTCTGCGACGCGGCGGCGCCCGTCGTCGTGCGCGCCGGCCGGAGGGTGCTGCCGCCGGGGATCTACGGCGACGTCGTCGTCAAGAGCTCCGGGGCGCCTGCGACGCTCGAGCTCACCGGCGGCAGCTACGTGTTCTGCCGCCTGCGGATCGGCCGCCACGGCGAGGTCCGGTTTCGCGGCGCCTCGCAGCTCCACGTCGCGGGCGCCCTCAAGCTCGGGGTGGGGGCGGCGCTGGCCCCGGCGGACGGGATGGCGCCGCCGCTCGCCGGCCGGGTCTACGTGCAGGGGACGAGCGTCACGCTCGACCGCGAGGCGCGGCTCGCGGCGGCGCTCTGCGCCCCGGCGGCGAAGCTCAAGGCCAACCGGAGCCGGCTCGAGGGCACGGCGGTCGCCCGGGAGGTGCGTGCGGCCGGCGCGACCGTGCTCCGTCCCTACGAGGAGCCGCGCGCAGCGTGCGCCGACCACAACCCGCTCCGCAACCTCTATTTCGGCGATCTGCACGTGCACACGGCGCTCTCCTTCGACGCGCAGGCCTTCGACGTACGGACCACGCCGGCGGAGGCCTACGGCTTTGCCCGGGGCGCGTCGGTCGCGCTCCCGCCGCTCGACGTGAACGGTGTCGGCACGCGTACGGTCCAGCTGGAACGGCCGCTGGACTTCGCGGCCGTCACCGACCACTCCGAGTTCCTCGGCGAGGTCGAGGAGTGCACGACGCCGGGCGCGCCCAACTACGACGCGCCGTCGTGTCAGACCTACCGCGGGGAGACGTTCAACGCCGTCCGCTATCTGGCGCTGCCGCTCGCGGCCCTCGAACCGCACCGCTTCACCGACATCTGCGGGCCGACCGGCGAGGAGTGCGCGCTCCAGGGCGCGCAGGTGTGGCAGAGCGTGCAGCAGGCCGCCGACCAGGCCTACGATCGCACGTCGGCCTGCGGCTTCACGAGCTTCGTCGGCTACGAGTACACCAGCGCACGCGGCACGAGCACGCGCCACCGCAACGTCATCTTCCGGAACGACCGCGTGCCGTATCCGACGACGTACTTCGAGGAACAGAGCCCGCAGGGCCTCTGGAGCCAGCTCGACGCCGGCTGTCGCGACGCCGTCAACGGCTGCGACGTCCTCGTCATCCCCCACAACCCGAACGAGAGCAACGGCAACATGTTCGCGCTCGAGTATCCGGGAGCGCGCTCGGTCGCGGCCGAGCGCGCGCAGGCGGCGACGCGGAGTGCGATGGAGCCGCTCGTGGAGATCTACCAGCACAAGGGCGACTCGGAGTGCATGAACGGGCTCTCGGGCGTGATCGGCGCTTCCGACGAGCAATGCGAGTTCGAGAAGGACCCGCGGGCGTTCCAGGACTGCGGCGACGGCACCGGCGGCGGCGGCGTGAGCCGTTTCGGGTGCTTCTCGCGCCTCGACTTCGTGCGGAACGTGCTGCTCGCCGGGCTCGCGGAGGAGCAGCGGCTCGGCGTGAACCCGTATCGGCTCGGAATCATCGCGGGCACCGACACGCACAACGGCACGCCGGGGGCGGTCGAGGAGGCGACGTTCCAGGGCCACCGCGGCACCGACGACGATACGCCGGCGACCCAGCTCGGCAACGGCGTGCTCACGCCGGGCGGGATCCAGTTCAGCCCCGGCGGGATCGTCGGCGTCTGGGCGGAGGAGAACTCGCGTCCCGGCATCTTCGACGCGCTCCGCCGCCGCGAGGTCTTCGGCACGAGCGGCCCGCGGATCGCGGTCCGCTTCTTCGGCGGCTGGAATCTTCCCGCCGGCCTCTGCGCGGAGCCGGACATGATCGCCGACGCGTACGCGGTCGGCGTGCCCATGGGCAGCGTCATGGATCCGCCAACCGCCGCTGCGCCCTCGTTTCTGATCGCGGCCTCCGGCGATCCGGGAACCCTCGCGCGCCCCGGGACGCCGCTCCAGCGCGTGCAGGTCGTGAAGGGGTGGATCGACGACGCCGGCTGGCACCAGGAAGTCTTCGACGTGGCGGGCGATGCCGACAACGGCGCGACGGTCGACACCGACACCTGCGTCGCGAGCGGTCCGGGCGCCGCCGATCTCTGCGCGGTCTGGACGGATCCGTCGTTCGACGCGGCCCGGCGCGCGTTCTACTACGTGCGGGTGCTCGAGAACCCGACCTGCCGGTGGAGCACGGTCACGTGCAACGCGCTGGCGCCGGTCGACCGCCCGCCCGCGTGCGCCGACCCGGCCGTCGCGAAGACGGTGCAGGAGCGCGCCTGGAGCTCGCCGATCTGGTACCGGCCCGGCGTGTGACGAGGAGGACGCGCTGCACGGCTGGCCGCCGGCGGCGGAGCGTGCCGCCATCCGCGATCGGCGGCGTGGGGTGAGCCGCTTCCTCGGCGAGCCCCTCGTCCACTTCGTCGTGCTCGGGGCGGCGCTCTTCGCGCTGCACCGCGCGGTCGCGCCCCCGGCGGCGACGAACGTGATCGTCGTGACGACGGCGCTGCAGCGCGGCTTCCAGCAGGAGCACGCGCGCCGCCACGGGCGCGCGCCGACGGCCGAGGAGCAGCGTGCGCTCGTCGACCGCTACGTGGAGACCGAGGTGATGCTGCGTGAGGCGCTCGCCCTCGGGCTCGATCGCGGCGACATCATCGTGCGGCGCCGGCTGGTGCAGAAGATGGAGTTCCTGAACCAGGACCGCGAGCCGCTGCCGGCGCCGACCGACGCGGACCTGGCGGCGTTTCTCGCGCGCCATGCGGAGCGCTACCGGCTCGCGGGGCGGACGACCGTCGCGCACGTCTTCGTGAGCGCGCGGCTTCATCCCGACGATGCGGAGACGATCGCGGAGGAGCTCCGGGCGCGGCTCGCGGCGGGCGAGGACCCGGCGAGCCTCGGCGACCCGTTCCTGCGCGGACGCGAGTTCCGCGAGGCGACCGAGGGCGAGCTCGGGGGCGTCTTCGGGCCGGAGCTCGCGCGCCGGCTGCAGGGCGCGCCGGTCGGCGTATGGGTCGGACCGTATCGGTCGAGCTTCGGACTCCACCTGGTGCGGATCGCGGAGCGAAGCGGGGGGCGGCCGGCGACGGTCGACGAGGTCCGCCGCGAGCTCGGCCGCGACTGGGAGGAGGAGCGGCGGAGGGACGTGGCGGGCGCGGCGCTCCGCGCGCTGCGTGCCCGCTACGACGTGCGCATCGACCCGCCGCCCGCCCAGGAGGCGCCGGCGTCGTGAAGGCGGGACGGATCGCGGCGGTAGGAGCCGTCATGATCCTCGCGCTCGCCGGGGCGGACGCGGCGGCGCACACGTTCGAGCCCGCGCTCCTCGACCTCCGCGAGCGCGAGTCCGGCACCTTCGACGTCGTGTGGCGCCCGCCCGCTCCCGAGTCGGGCGCGCTCGCGCCGGGCGCTCCGCTGCTCCAGCCGCGATTGCCCGCGGCGTGCCGCACGCTCGCCGAGCTCGAGGCGAGCGACGAGCGGATCGCGACGCGCGTGGCGTGTGGCGCGGGGCGGCTCCGGGGCGAGACGATCGCCGTGCCGGGGCTCGCCGCGAGTCGGATCGACGCGATCGTCCGGGTCTCCTGGAACGACGGACAGGCGACGAGCGGCGTCCTCACCGACGCGGGCGAGTCGTTCGTCGTGCCGGCCGGGCCGCGCGGCATCCTGACGTCGGGCGTGCCGGCGTGGACGGTGGCGACACGCTACCTCGGGCTCGGGGTCGAGCACATCCTCGGCGGCGCCGACCACGTGCTGTTCGTGATGGGACTCTTTCTGCTCGTCGGCGCGACGCGGGCGCTGGTCGCGACCGTGAGCGCGTTCACGCTGGCGCACAGCCTCACGCTCGCGGCGGCGGTGCTCGGGATCGTGACGGTGCCGTCGGCGCCCGTGGAGGCGCTGATCGCGGCGAGCATCGTGCTGCTCGCCCGCGAGCTGGTGCGCGGTTCCGACGAGCCGCCCACGCTCGCCCGCCGCTTCCCGTGGCTCATGGCGTTCGTGTTCGGTCTGCTCCACGGGCTCGGCTTCGCCGGAGGGCTGGCGGAGACGGGCGTGCCAGCCGATCAGATCCCCCTGGCGCTCCTCGCGTTCAACCTCGGCGTCGAGATCGGCCAGCTCGGGATCGTGGGGGCGCTCGTCGCGCTCGCGCTGCTGACGCCGCGCGGGTTGCGCTCCGGGGCCGCCCGCCGCTGGCTGCCGGCCTACGGGCTCGGGAGCGTGGCCTCGGCCTGGATGATCGAGCGCATCGTACGCTTCTGGTGGACTTGATGCGTTGAAGGGGCTGCCGCTCTCCGGGTAGAGTCGGCGGTCTCCGGGTCCGCGACCCCCACGCGCAGGACACGAAGACAGGACCTCCCCATCGGCATGGCGACCGGCTCGGACGAACGCAGGCTCATCCTCATCCTCAGCTCGGAGCGCTCGGGCTCGACGTTGACCCGCGTCGTTCTTGGCGCGAACAGTCGGATCGTCTCCCCTCAGGAGATGTTCCTGATGCGCTATCCCGACTACCGGACGTTCCGGGAGGAGAAGGCGGTGGCGCGGGAGAGCCTGGTCGAGCTCTTCGAGATCCTCGGGCAGCCGAAGGATCTCGCGGCGATCGACGCCGCGTGCGCGGGCCGCGACATCCTCGACGTCTATCGCTGGCTCTTCGGCTTCCTGAAGCCGGATCAGTTCCTGCTCGACAAGACGCCGGCCTACGCCAACGATGGCGAGACGCTGCGCCGGTCGCGTCCCTTGCAACCGTTCTACCTCTGGCTCGTCCGCCACCCGCTCGGCGTCATCGAGTCGCACGTGCGCCTCAAGTTCCGCGAGCGCCACACCAAGGACCTGAAGGGCATCGGGCGGCGGCTCCAGGACTTCGTCGTCGACCAGGTGGTGCGCACCGAGAACGGCATGCTGCCCGTGGCGCGCGGGCGCGAGGTGAAGTGGGTGCTCCAGCAGACGATCATCCGGGAGTTCCTGGCGTCGGTGCCCGACCAGCAGAAGATCGTCATCAAATTCGAGCATCTGGTGCGGGACCCGGAGCCGGTCGTCGGGCGGCTCTGCGACGCGCTCGGCGTCGCCGTCGAACCGGCGATGCTCGCGGCGTGCGGCGCCCGCAAGGTGATGAACACCAGCCTCGGCGATCCGAACTTCCATACCCACGATCGCATCGAGGCGAAGACCGCCGACACCTGGCGGCAGGTCTTCCAGGAGAAGCAGCTGACCCTCGAGACGCGGCGCCTGATGGACGCGATCGGCGTTGTCCGCGACTAGCGCATGACCAAGACCATCATCGTGATTGGCGCGGGTATCTCGGGCCTGGGTGCCGCCTATGCGCTGCAGAAGAAGGGATGCGACGTCACGGTCCTGGAGAAGGACGAGCGCGTCGGCGGCAGGATGCTGTCGGTGGAATGGCACGGAACCTGGATCGATCTGGGCGCCGAGTATCTGTCCAGCAAGGAGAGCGAGCTCTTCGAGCTGATCACCGAGTTGGGATTGTCGTCCCGCGTCGTCGATTATCCGACCATCGGGCAAGTGAACTTCGAGTCGTGGCGGCACGATTCCGGACACGTCGTGTCCCTCAGCAAGCCGCTGTCGCTCCTGACGACGGCCCCCTTGACCCTGCGCGGCAAGATCGGACTCGCCAGGCTGCTTCCCGCGAGCATCCCGCACCTGCTCCGGGTCAAGCTCCGGCCTCGAAGCGTCTACGATCCGGCAGCGGTGTCCGCGGACGATGAGGAGTCCCTGGAATCATGGCTTTCGCGTGTCCACCCGGACTACCTGGACTACATCGTCGAGCCCATGCACGAGTTCATGTGGAGTCACGAGCCGCATGAGATCGCGAGGGGCTGGGCGTTGGGATTCTACGCGAAACACGTGAAGTTGGACGTGTGCTCGCTGGACGAAGGGTACGGGCTCCTTCCCCGGGTGCTCGCGACGAGACTCGCCGTGCGTACCGGCGCGCGCGTCACCAGCGTGGCGCCCGGAGAAGCGTCTGTGGCGGTCGCGTGGGAGCAGCAGGGGCGCCAGCATCGGAAGGAAGTGGATGGCGTCGTCGTGGCCGTGCCCGGCACCCGGGTCACGGACATCGTTCCAGGGCTCGATGCCGAGCGCGTGAAGTTCTTCGACGGCGTGAGGTATTCCCCGCAGGAGATACCGTTCTTCAAGCTGAAGCGCGAAGTGACGGGCCTGCCGATGATGCGCCTGTACTCCCGGCGAGAAGATCCCGTCTTGAACGCCGTCATCTACACGGCCCCAAAGCCCGGTGGGGAGAAGATCTTGCGAGCCAAGCTCAAGGCCAAGTACATCAAGCGGGATTGGCGGCAGACGGACTCCGAGCGGATGGACGCGGTCCTGAAGGAGGTCGCGCGCTACTTCCCGGCGGCCGTCGATGCCGTCGAGGATCGGCTCCTGCACCGATGGCAGGATGCCCTGCCGATCTTCTATCCGGGCTACAGCCGCTCTCTCCGGACGTTCTCGGCCCTTCCTCCCATCCCGAGGCTCGCCTTTGCCGGGGACTATCTCACGGCGGGGGATACCGGCGCGGCGTACCACAGCGGACGCTGCGCGGCCGAAGACCTGATGAAGCGGACCTGACCGGGGGAGCATCGCGCGCTCGCGCCGCGGATCACCGATCGCGGCGGATGACGTCGAGGTGGGGCGGCTTGGGCAGCGACGCGAGCGCGATCCGGCCTTCGACCAGGTCGCAGAGCTCCCGTCCGACCAGCTCGGCGCGCCAGCCGTTCGCGAGCGGGTGCTCGGCGGCGCCGCCGGCAACGACGAGCTCGACGTAGCGTTCGAGGTCGGCGCGCGTGGCGACGAGCTCCGACGCGATGTCCGCGGCGTCGCAGCGCGCCCGCAGCAGGACGGCGGCGAGTTCGGAGGCCGCGGCGATGCGGCGCGCGAGTTCGCGCGGCGCGTCGCGGGGCGGCTCGATCGGCGCGGCCGCGAGGCCGGCCTCGATGGCGCGGACGAGCCGGCCGCGCGCGGCGCCGGAGAGGCCGCCCGCGCCGCGCACGTGGCCGATCGCCTCGCTGTCGCGGGGGCCGGTGCGCGCGATTTCGATGACGGTCGGATCCTTCAAGACCCAGCCGACGGGGAGGTCGCTCGCCTGCGCCTCGGCTTCGCGCCAGGCGGCGACCTCGCGCAGGAGCGCGAGCTGGCGCCCCGAGAGTCGGCCGCGCCGGGAGAGCTTCAGGTAGGCCTGCCGCGGATCGGCGGCCGGCACGCCGGGTCCGTAGCGGCGCGCCAGCTCGTCGGCGACCCAGGCGCTCCGGCCGCGCGCGGCGACGTCGCGCGCGAGCGTCTCGGCGATCGCGTGGAGGTGGCGGACGTCGTCGGCGGCGTACGCGATCTGCGTCGGCGAGAGGGGGCGCTGCACCCAGTTGCTGAAGGTCTCGTTGTGGGCGAGGTGGATGCGGAGGACGCGCTCGACCAGGCGGTCGTAGGCGAGCGAGGTTCCGAGGCCGACGAAGCCGGCAACGACCTGCACGTCGAAGACGCGCGTCGGACGGATGCCGAAGCGCCGCGCGAAGAGGACCAGATCGGCCGCCGGCGCGTGCATCAGGATCTCGACCGCCGGATCGGCGACGAGAGCGGCGATCGGCGCGACGTCGACGCCTGCGATGGGATCGAGGATGACGACGCGGGTCGCGGTCGCGACCTGTACGAGGCAGGGCACCGGCGCGTACGTGCGTTCCCACAGGAACTCGGTGTCGAGGCCGATTCGCCCGGCGGCGCGCGCCTCGTCGGCAAAGCGCGCGACGTCGGCGGGGGTCGTGAGGTGCTCGATCGGGACGGCTGGCTCTCGCATGGCGAGGGCTTGTATCAGAATCGCCGGTGAGGGGAGTCCGTCCGTGACATTGCCGGTGCCGGCCGACCTGCCGCGGTTGCTGCGTCGGCTCGCGCGCGAGGAAGGGGCCGAGCGGCGCGAGCTCGCGCGGTTGGAGGCGCGCCTGCGTCGGTTCGAGGACGTGGAGCGGCCGGCGTACGACGCCTGGATCCGGTGCGAACTCGGACCGGCGGTCGCCGAGGTGGAGGAACTCGCCGGCGCGCTCCGCGCGCGTCGGATGCTCGCGGAACGCGTAACCGAGCTGGTGGAGGAGGGGGGTCTGCATCCCCGCGAGGCGCTCTGGGCCGTGCGGGAGGCGGCCGCGGACGAGGCGCCCCGCGCTGGCGGCCGGGCCGAGCGCGCGACGCGCGAGTGCGAGGAGGTCGAGGCGCGCCGGCGCGCCAAGCGCGAACGCAAGCGCGCGGCGCGGCAGCGCATGGCGCGGGAGCGGCGCGCGGCCGGCCGGAAAGGCGCGGCGCGCGGCGTCCCCGTTGGGACGGGCGCGGACGGCGCCGGCGGCGGCGAGGCGGCGAGGCGGCTCGTCGCCGTCTACCGGGCGCTGGCGCGAAGTCTGCACCCCGACTCGCCGTGCGTGGTGCGGGCGCTCGCGCCGGCGCAGCTCCGCGCCGTCTGGGCGGAAGTGCAGGCCGCCTACGCCCTCCGGAGCCTCGAACGGCTGCTCGCGCTCGGGGCCTGGCTCGAGGCGGTGGCGGAAGGCGGGCTCGACGCCGGGGCCGAGCTCGGCGAAGGGCGGGACGCGCCGTCTCCACGGCCGGGAGGGTTCCTGTCGCTGGCGGAGCGGCACGAGCGCCTGCGGGCGCTCCGCCGCGCCGCCCGTACGCTCGACCGGCGGCTCGGCGAGCTCGTAGAGGAGCCCGCGTGGGCCTTCCCCACGGCGACGCCACAGGCGCGCCGCACGCTCAGGCAGGGCGCGGCGCGGCGCCTCGCGAGCGAGCGCGACGCGCTCCGGGTGGCGCTCGCGGCCGTCGACGAGTTCCTGGACGGCATCGGCCCGCCGCGCCCACCGCGCGTGCGGCGGGCGCGCGGACGGCGCTGAGCCGCGCGACCTGCTAGGAAGATCGCGTGGCCATCGCGACCATCGACCCGACGAGCGGCGCGACGCTCCGGACGTTCGCGCCCCACGACCGCGCCGAGGTCGAGGCGCGGCTCGCGCGCGCGGGGGCGGCGTACGAGCGCCATCGGCGCACGACCGTCGCGGAGCGGGCGGCGCGCCTGCGCCGGGCGGCGGATCTCTTCGACACGGAACGCGAGGCCCTCGCGCGGATCGCGGTGCGGGAGATGGGGAAGCCGATCCGGGCCGCGCGGAGCGAGGTCGAGAAGTGCGCCGAGGGCTGCCGTTGGTACGCCGAGCACGCGGCCGCCTTCCTCGGCGACGAGCCGGTCGCCGCCGCCCGCGAGCCGAGCACGATCGTCTATCTGCCGCTCGGCCCGATCCTCGCCGTGATGCCCTGGAACTTTCCCTACTGGCAGGTCACGCGCTTTGCGGCGCCGGCGCTGATGGCGGGAAACGTCGCGCTCTTGAAGCACGCCTCGAACGTGCCGCAGTGCGCGCTCGCGCTCGAGGACCTCTTCGGGCGCGCCGGCTTCGGCGACGGCGGCTTCCAGGTGCTCCTGATGGGCGGCGACGCGGTCGCGAACGTCGTCGCCGATCCCCGGATCGCGGCCGTCACGCTCACCGGCAGTGAAGGCGCGGGAGCGGCGGTCGCGTCCGCCGCGGGCCGCCACCTGAAGAAGATCGTGCTCGAGCTCGGGGGCAGCGACCCCTTCGTCGTGATGCCGAGCGCGGACGTCGCGCGGGCGGCGGCCGTGGGAGTCACGGCGCGGACGCTCAACAACGGGCAGTCGTGCATCGCGGCGAAGCGCTTCGTGGTGCACGACGCGGTGTACGACCGCTTCGTCGGCCTGCTGGTGGACGGCCTCGCGGGCCTCCGCGTCGGCGACCCGGCCGACGACGCCACCGAGCTCGGCCCGCTCGCGACGGCCGCCGGTCGCGACGCGTTGGCGCGCCAGGTCGAGGCGTCGGTCGCGGCGGGGGCGCGCGTCCTCCTCGGCGGGCGATCGCTTCCCGGGCCGGGATGGTTCTACGCGGCGACCGTGCTGGCGGACGTTCCGTCCGAGGCGCCGGTCGCGCGCGAGGAGGTGTTCGGACCGGTGGCGGTCGTGTGGCGGGTGGGCGACGTCGACGAGGCGATCGCGCGCGCGAACGACACGCCCTACGGGCTCGGCGCGAGCGTCTGGACCGCGGACCCGGACGAGCGCGAGCGTTTCGTCCGCGAGATCCGGGCCGGCATGACGTTCGTGAACGCCATGGTCGCGTCCGACCCGCGGCTGCCGTTCGGCGGCGTGAAGCGCTCCGGTTGGGGCCGCGAGCTCGCCGCGCTCGGCCTGCGGGAGTTCTGCAACGTGAAAACGATCGTACGCGCGCCCCCGTCAGGCGGCGGCCCGCCGCCGGCGACGTAGATAGTCGAGCGCGACGCCCACCCCGGTTCGCTGCGGCAGCGTCACGACGAGAGCCAGCATCGCCAGCGCCCACAGGCCGTAGAACCACGTCGATGACGGCACCCACACGCGCAGGAACACCAGGCCGATCAGGGGCGCGAGGAAGAGCACGCGATCGAGCGCGAAGAGGTAGCCGAAGAGATCCCCCTGGTCTTCGAGGTAGCGCAGGCCGCAGACGGCGCAATGCTCGTGCATCACGTTCAGGCGCTTGAAGAGCCGACCCTCGCCGCAGCGGGGGCAACGCTTGCGCCAGCCGCGGGCGAGGAGGACGGCGAGCGGGGGAGGCGCCGCCGCCGCCGGCGCGGTCATGCGGGGTCGCGGAAGGTCGGGGCGCGCTTCTCGAGGTTCGCCATCACCGCTTCCATCTGGTTCGCGCTGCCGATGAGCGACCGCTGCTCGCGGCTCTCGGCGGCGAGCAGGGCGGCGGCGTCGGCATCGGCGGCGGCGTTGTAGAGACGTTTGGCGCCGCGGATCGCGTCCGGGTTCCGGGCGGCGATCGCACGCGCCAGGGTCGTCGCCGCCGCGTGCGGGTCCGCGTCCACGCGCGTGACGCAGCCGTATGCGGCCCCCTCGGCGCCGCTGAAGATCCGGCCCGTGAACGTGAGCTCGCGGAGGACGTCGTCGCGCATGAGGCCGCGCGAGAGGGCGATGCCGGCCATATCCGGGATGAGACCCCACTGGATCTCCATGATCGAGAGCCGGGCGTCGGGAGTCGCGATCCGCACGTCGGCGCCGAGCATTATCTGGAAGCCGCCCCCGAAGGCGACGCCGTGGATCGCCGCGACGACCGGGACGGGCAGCTGGCGCCAGAGCCACGCGACCTGCTGGAAGGGATTGGCGGCGCCATGGGTGCGCGCGTCGAGGTCGCCGGGGCCCCCGGAGCCGGTGAAGATCGCCATGTCGAGGCCGGCGCAGAAGGCGCGCCCGTTTCCGGAAAGGACGACGGCGCGGAGCTCCGGCGTCGCGGCGAGCCGCGCGCCCGCGGCGGCGATCTCGTCGAACATGGCGCGGTCGAGGGCGTTCAGCTTCTCGGGGCGGTTGAGGCGGACGTCGGCGACGCCGGCGTCGATCGTGATGCGCACGCGGTCGGCCATGGCTCGTTCTCCCGCCGGGAGGCTTGGCAAATGGGGCGAGCTCTCGCAAGAATGGGCGTTCGGAGGGGACGGCCATGCGGAGCACGACGGTGGGGGTCGGGGTGGCGGCGGTGGCGCTGTGGGTGGGGCTCGGGTCCGGGGCGGCGGCGGCGCAGGTCTGCGGCGACGCGGACGCGAGCGGGGCGGTCGGGGTGACCGACGGTGTGCAGGCGCTGCGCGCGGCGGCCGGGCTCGGGAGCAGCTGCACGGCGTCGCGGTGCGACGTCGATGGGAGCGGCGTCGTGACCATCAGCGACGGCGTCAACGTGCTCCGGAAGGCCGCCGGGCTGACCATCGCCGAGGCGTGTCCGGCCGCGACGACGCAGGAGTCGGTGCGAGCCTTCCTCGGCGAGATGACCAAGGTGGCCCGCGCGCCGGGGGTCGCGGCGTCCGCGACGCTTGCCCGCGTCGGCGCGGCCGCGGTCCCGGCGGTGGTCGTCGAGTGCGACGAGGGCTTCTTCGAGACCGATGGCGACCGCGCCGTGTACCACGCCTGCCGCTTCGGGACGCTCCTCGTCGACGGTGCGGTCACGAGCACGGTCGACCCGCGCTCCGATCCGGAGAACGGCCGGTTCATCAAGACCGACGTCTACGAGCGGTACGAGGTGCGCTTCCTCGACTCGGGCTTCACGTTCCGTCAGGACGGCACGAGCACGATCGACATCGACACGCGGGCGAACCGGCTGGTCGAGAACGCCACGCTCACGATCGTCGTCGGCGACTCGGCGCTCGGCCAGGACGAGTACACGCTCCGGAAGATCGACCTCACGACCGATACGCAGTCGGGAGCGGTGCTCACGGGGAGCCTCGTGTCGGCGCTCGCGTCGGCCGGGCTCGCCGGGATCGAGGAGGTGACGCTCGGTTACCGCACCAGCACGACGGCCGACGTCGAGGTCGCGTTCGAGGACGGCCACACGGAGTCGTTCGCCTACGACCTCGTCACGAACGAGCTGACGCCGCTCGCGAACGGGGGCGCGGCGGCCCGCGCCGCGATCGATCGCCGTCGGGCGTGACGGCCGTGACGGCGCGAGGCCGGACCCCACCCCCCGAACATATGGGTTGCCTCCGGTATGCATTCTGGCATGGTGCTGCGCATCCCACGGAGGAGATCCCCCATGCAGAGTCTCCCTCGATACTTCGTCGGAACCATCCTGGCGCTCGCGAGCGGGCTGCTCGTCGCCGCCCCGGCCGACGCGCAGTCGGTCACGGTGAACCGTTGCGCCGCGGCCAAGGTCCGCTGCGTGATGGGGTACACGCATGTCTGCGGCGTCCAGGGCGTGCTCGGCCTCTTCAAGTGCCATCAGAACGCGACGCTGCGAGGGCGCTTCGTGGACCAGGTCTGCGTGAACCGTACGGTGGACAAGATCACCGAGTGCTTCCGTGACGCGGAACGCCGCGGCGTCTGCCTCACGAACGACGACGTGGTCGCGATCCAGGGCAAGGTCGAGGCCTTCGTGCTCGACGCCGTCGAGGCGCTGACCCCGGGGTTCCCGTACCCGCTCGTCAACACCTGCGCGGCGGGCAAGCAGAAGGCGCTGGCCGAGGCGACGTCGGACAAGCTCGAGTGCTTCGAAGACGCCATGCGGCGCGATCCGGGCGAGATCGATCCGGGGTGCCTGGCGCGCCCCGACGGGCAATACGCTTATCTCTGGGACCGGATCGAAGGAAACGGCGGCTGCCTGACCCTCGACGACGACGCGGCGCTGCTCGAGAAGGCCGACGCGTTCATTGCCGACGTCGTGACCGCGCTCGATCCGCAGTAGGGGATCGGGCCGCACCCGCAACTCCTGGTCCGGCCGTCGATTTCGCTGGACCTGGCGAGGAGTCCCGAGTAGTCTTCGACCGCCATTCGCGCGGCCGTGACGCGGATGAGACCCCATCTGAAGGACCATTCATGTCGAATCGCTACCGGAAGATCCTGTGCGCCGCCTTGTTCGCGCTCTACGGCGCGGCGCCCGCCGCGGCCCTGGACGTGCAGCCCGGCATCGGCTTCGTCGCGATCACGGGCCAGGCCGAAGGCGTCCAGCTCGTGCTCGAGAACGCCCAGCACGTGGACCTCGCAAGCGGGCTCGTCGATCGCTTCGGAAGCCTGATCTTCCGCGAACTCGGGGAGGGGAACGCGTATTTCGTGCGCGAGCCGGGGGGCGCGACGACGGCGGTGACGACGTTGCGTTTTGCGGACCATCCGCCGCAATCCTTCTATGAGATGCAGACGCTGGTCGAGGGGCTGAACTACATCCAGGCGCGCGACGGAACGCTGCTCTCGGCGATGGTGCGGGCGCCGCTCGGCAGCTCGTTCGCGCCCGGGCGCCGCTTCCCGACCCTGGTCGAATACTCGGGCTACGCCGCGTCGGATCCGGACAACCCGCAGGCGTCGACGCTGCTCGCGTCGGCGATGGGCTACGCGACGGTCGCGGTGAACATGCGCGGCTCCGGCTGCTCGGGCGGTGTCATCGACCTGTTCGACCTGCCGACGACGGCCGACGGCTATGACATCGTCGAGACCGTCGGCAACCAGGACTGGGTGCTCGGCGACGGCGTCGGCATGATCGGCATCTCGTTCCCGGGCATCAGCCAGATGTTCGTTGCCGGCGCGCAGCCGCCGCACCTCGTCGCGGTCGCGCCGTTCTCGATCATCTCCGACATCTACCGCTCGCCCGGCTTCCCGGGCGGCATCTTCAACAACGGCTTCGCCGAGACCTGGCTCCAGGAGCGCGCCGACGACGCGCGCCCGGCGCCGGAGGGCGGGCAGGCGTGGGCGATCCAGCGCGTGAACGAGGGCGATACCACCTGTCTCGCGAACCAGAAGCTCCGCCTCCAGACGCAGGATCCCGTCGACTTCACGCAGAGCCATCCGTACTACGACCCCGCGCTCATGGACGCGCGCTCGCCGAGCGCCTGGGCGGCGAACATCCAGGTTCCGATCTTCATATCCGGCGCGTGGCAGGACGAGCAGACCGGCAGCGGTTTCGTGACGTTGCTGAAGCAGCTCCCGAAACGGCGCGACGTCCGCATCATGCTCGCGAACGGCGTCCACTCGACCTCCATGGAGCCCGAGAGCCTGTGGAACTGGGTTGCGTTTCTCGACATCTACGTCGCCAAGCGTTTCCCCAACATGGATCGACTCGCGCCGTTGGCCGGCGCGATCTACGAGCAGATCCTCGGACCGGGGCAGCCGACGCCGCCGCTGCCGCCCGATCGCCTGGCCGGCGCGAGCAGCATCGACGACGCCAAGCGTCGGTTCGAGGCCGAGCCGCGTGTGCGGGTGCTGATGGAGAACGGCGCGGGCTCGCCGACGCCGGGCCTGCCGGCGCCGCGCTTCGAGCTCGGCTTCGAGAAGTGGCCGCCGCCGGGCGCGCGTCAGACGGCCTGGTACTTCGGGCCGGGCGGAACGCTCTCGAAGTTCAAGTCGGTCGCCGACGGCTTCGACAGCTACAACCCCGATCCCGACGCGCGTCCGATGCAGACGATTCCCGGGCAGGGGCAGGCCGAGTCGTGGGAGATCATGCCAGCCTACGACTGGCGGCCGCTGGTCGCGGGCACGGCGGTCGCGTACGCGACCGCACCCCTCGCGGCGGACACGACGATCGTCGGCGAGGGCGCCGTCGATCTCTTCCTACGCTCGAGCGCGTCCGACACGGACGTCCAGGTGACGCTCACCGAGATCCGTCCCGACGGCCTCGAGACGTACGTGCAGAGCGGGTGGCTGCGGGCGAGCCATCGCAAGCTCGCGCGCAAGGGCAACACCAGGACCGAGGTCCGGCAGACGCATCTCGCGGGGGATGCGGAGCTCCTGCCGGCGGGCCAGTTCACCAAGATGCGGGTCGGTCTCTTCGCCGTCGGACACACCTTCCGCGCCGGCTCGCGCATCCGGCTGAGCCTCGAAGCGCCCGGCGGCGACCGCACGCGCTGGGCCTTCGACACGTTCGACACCAACGGCATGGTGACGAACGACGTGAACTACTCGCGCGGCTATTCCTCGCGCCTCGTGCTGCCGGTCGTGCGGCGCGCCCAGGCGCCGGCGGGCCTGCCCCCGTGCCCGGGGCTGCGCGGCCAGCCGTGCCGCACCTACGCGCCGGCGAGCAACGGCGGCTGATCCGCGGAGGCGTTCCCCTCGCCGAACGGCGGCGCCGGCCTCGGGTCGGAGCCGCCGTTCGCGTGTCAGGCGGCGCGCTCGAGCTCCGCGAGCAGCGCGGAGCCCGACCAGGCGCGCCGCTCGCCGCCTTCGGCCGCGCGCACGAGCGCGACCAGCCGGGCGTTCACCGGGGCGGAGCGTCCGAGGCGCGCGGCGAGGCGCACGATCTCGCCGTTGAGCCACTCGATCTCGGTGGTCCTTCCGGACTGGAGATCCTCCCACATCGACGAGCGCGCGTGCGGGTCGACCGCGAGCATGCGGCCGGCGAGGCGGGTGAAGATCGGGTTCGGCAATCGCAGTATGCGGGGGATCCACGCGGGGGGGAGCGGCGTCAGCCGCGCCGGCGCGATGCCCGCCGCGGCGAGGAGCGCGAGGGCTTCCGCTTGCGCGAGCGCGGTGCAGCGGCGGAAGGCGCGATCGGAGAGCTGCGCTGCGAGAGGCAGGTCGGAGAGCGCGTTCACCGGGTTGTTGAGGTTGAGGACGAGCTTCGCCCACTGCACCGGCTCCATCCGATCGCGGCGGACGAGCGGCAGCCCCGCGGCCGCAAACGACGCGAGGTAGGGATCGATGCGCGCGTCGCGCGCGACCTCGAGGCGGCCCTCGGATCCGTGGTGGAAGCGACCGGCGCCCTGGCGCACCACGTTGAACGGCACCATGCCGGGCAGGGCCGTCCGACCCGGGAGCGCCGCGCCCAGTCGCTCGGCGTTGCCGATCCCGTTCTGGAAGCTCACGACCAGCGCCGACGGCGCGAGGACCGCGGCGAGCTCGCGCCCGGCGTCGGCAGTCGCGGCCGCCTTCACCGTGACGAGCACGAGGCCTGCGGCGGCCGCGCCGGCGGCGGTCGTTTCGAAGCGAAGGCGGTCGGGCGCGACGTCGAGGGCCGCGCCTTCCCAGTCCGTGAGGTGGAGTCCATGGGCGCGCAGCTCCGCGGCGATCCGCTCGCGACCGACGAAGACGACGTCGCTGCCGGTCGCGGCGAGCCGCCCCCCGACGTAGCAGCCGACGCTGCCCGCGCCGTAGATCGCGATCCGTTCTCCTCCCATTCCGGGCGGCTGCATAGCCGATGGGGTGGGCGGCCGCCATGCGTTTTGGCACGGCGTTCCGGGAGGTCTCCGACGCCTTGCGTCAGATCGGCTCGCCGGTAGCATCGGCCGCATGGAAACGATCGTGTCGTTCGCGGCGGCGTGGTGGGCGGTGGGTCTCGGCGTCGGCGGCGCGGCCGTGGCGGGCGCGCTCCTCTGGCGCTGGGCGCTCGAGGATCTCGTGCTGTCGGCGGTCGATCTGCCGGCCTGCGAACGGAGCGCGCCGGACCCGCAGGCGCTCAGCCGGCCGAACGCGACGCCGGCGCGGTAGCGGCGGACGACGGCGCGGCGCCGGGCGTCCAGTCGTGGACGGCGGTGAAGTACTCGGCGATCAGACGGTGCGCCCACGAGCGCGGCCGCCAGTGCCCTTCGAAGAAGGCGCAGTGGCTGCCGCGCTCGGTGAGCACGAGGAGGCTCTCCGGGACGCGTCCGAAGAGGCCGCGATGCTCCTCGACGTTGGCGCGCGTGCAGACCGGATCGTCGGCGGCGTTCAGGATGAGCAACGGGACGCCGACGGCGTCGGCGACGCGCATCGGATTGGTGTGCGCGTGGTACTCCTCGGCGGTCGCGAAGCCGGCGAAGGGATGCTGACGGTCGTGCAGCTCGCCGATCGTGCGGCTTCGCATGGCGGCGTCCCAGCCAGGGTGCATCGCGAGCGTAGCGGCGTGCCGCTCCAGGAAGTAGCGGCGCACGGCGCCGAGGAGATAGCGGTCGTAGCAGCGATGGACGCGGTGGAAGGCGCGCGTCGTATCGTAGCCCGGACAGTACGCGACGGCCGCGGCGAGCGGGGCGCGCAGGCCTTCTTCGCCGAGATAGCGGACGAGGAGCCCGGAGCCTGCGGAGACGCCGACGGCGTAGAGCGGCGCCGCCGGGAGGCGGGCGCGGATCCGCGCGAGCTGGGCGCGGACGTCGGCGGTCGCCCCGAGGGTGCTGACGCGCGGCGCGGTGAGGGGCAAAGCGCCGTGGCCGCGCCGGTTGCAGACGACGACGCGCCATCCGAGCCGGCGGCGGAACGCGCGCACGGTCCGTCGCATGCTCTGCCCGTCGCCGCAGATCGTCGGGAGGACCACCACGAGCGGCGTCGCCGGCGGATCCTCGAGGCCGAGCCAGTCGAGCGACACGGTACCGCCGTCGGGCAGGGTGAGCCTCTCGGTCTCGTCGTACCGCAGCGGCGGCGTCCGCGCGTCGCGCCAGGCGAGGAGCGCGAGCTGGAGGTGGCGGTTGGCGCTCCACCAGGGCGGCCGGTAGGGCTCGGTGAGGGCGGCGCACCGGGCCCGCACGTGCGCGAGGAGCGGGGTCTCGCGGTACACGAGCTCCGGCGCGCGGGCGATCCGTGTCCGGTACCGGCGGACGGCCGCGGCCGTCGCGGCGATTCCGGCGAGGAGCGCGGGCGCGGTCACGGCGTGCGCCTCGCGCTCATGGGCACGCCGCGAGCGCCTGGCGCACGCGCTCGACCGGCGAGGCGAGCGCGTGCGCGGCGACGAGGGCGGCGACCTCGGCGGGGTCCGTCGGCACGGTCGGCAGGGTGAGGGCGACCGGTGCGAGCGGCACGTTCGCGACCGGCAGGACGACGCGCATCGCGGCGGCGAGATAGTCGCGGCCGGCGTCGAGCTTGCGGGCGACCGCCGGCGCGAGGTCGGTCGCGGCGAGGATCGACGCGAGCGAGCCGTAGCGGGCGACGAGTTGCGCGGCCGTCTTTTCGCCGATGCCCCGCACGCCCGGGAGCCCGTCCGACGGGTCGCCGCGCAGGAGCGCGAAGTCGCCGTAGGCGCGGCCCGGGATGCCGTAGCGGCGGGTGACCTCCGCCTCGTCGACGACGAGGAGCGTGGAGACGCCGGTCCGCGGATGGAGCACGACGAGATGGGGATCCCGGACGAGCGCGAAGAGGTCGCGGTCTCCGGACACCACGGCCACCGGCCCGAGGCAGCGCCTGGCGAGCGTGGCGATCACGTCCTCGGCCTCGAAGCCCCCGGCGCCGACCACCGCGAAGCCGAGCGCGCGCAGCAGCGCGCGGCCGACGGCCTCCTGCGGTGCGACCGGATCCGCTTCGTCGTCCCCTTCCGCGACCCGGTGCGCCTTGTACGTGGGGAGGGCCGTGACGCGGAAGGCCGGTCGCCAGTCGTCGTCGACGGCGATCGCGAGGGCCCGCGGCCGGTGGTCGAGGAGCAGGCGCGCCAGCATGCTCAGGAAGCCGTAGACGGCGTGCATCGGGATCGAGTCCGGCACCGAGTGGAAGGCCCGGTAGAGCAGACTCGAGTAGTCGATCAGCATCGTCGGCGCGCGCATGCCGTGGGGGTCATAGGCCAGTCCGGCCGCGCGGGCGAGCGACCGGAGGGCCGTCCCCGGCCGGGACGCGCTCGAACGTCGTCGCGCCGGGCGAGCCGCGTCGCCGCGCCGCCGTCCCTACTGCAGGACGCTCGCGGTGCCGACCGTCGCCTTCGTGCCGTCCGCCTTCTCGCACCAGACGTCGAGGTGGACGCGCCGCTTCGCGCCCTCGGGGATCTCCTCGCGCACCTTGCCGTGGACCGTCACCGTGTCCTCGGCCCAGATGACGTTGACGAGCCGGACGTCGAGGCCGCCGCCGACCTGCCACGCGAGCCCGTAGGCGGCGGTCATGAGCTCGGAGACGAGGCAGATGGACCACATCCCCTGGACGACGACGTCCGGGAACCCGAGCATCCGCGCCGCTTCGCGGTCGGTGTGGTAGTTCTTCTCGGGACCGGAGAAGGCCTCGCACATCGCGAGGGTGATCGTGCGACCGAGGGGCGCGAGCGCCGCGCCCGGCCCCTCGCCGATCGCGAACCGGCGGTCGGTGCGCTTCTCGCGCTCGCGGTCGACGACCAGACCGCGGCGCGCGTCCTCGACGAGGAAGCTTTGGTGCGTGCGGCTCCGCTGCAGCCAGCGGCCGTTCTCGTCGGTGAGCAGCACCTCGTTCACGACGTACTCGCGGTTGCGCTTGACGTAGCGCTCGACGACCGTCGACCGGGTGCGGACGGCGCCGCCGATCGTGAGCGGCGCGAAGAGCTGCCATTCCTGGCGCGCGTGCAGGTTCCCGAAGATGTTCGGGAGGTACCAGGCGAGGCTGCGGTAGACCTCGGAGTGGAGGACCAGGGCGGGGGCCGCGACGGCGCCCGAGGCGAGCGCCGCGCCGGGGCAGGCTCCGCCGACGCCGGCCGCGTAGCGGGCGACGTCGGCGTCCGTGATGGTCGTCGCGCGGCCGCCGAGGTCGCGACCGACGTGGACCTCGTGGGCGGGAAAGAAACCGGCGATCGTCTCGGACATCGGAGCCACCTCCCGTGGGTCCGCGAATCTTGCGCACCGGCGCCGCGCCGTCCACCGCCCGGAGCGCAGCCGCCCGCCGCCCGTGTCAGCCCACGCTCGAGGGGCGCGGCGTGGCGCGCGGGTCCGAGCGGACGCGCCGCATGGCCGCGACGGCTTCGGCGACCACCGACGCGGCGAGACCGAGGAGCGCGACGGCCACGGCGCCGTTCGCGAGCTGCGCCGGGTTCCAGGCGCCGTCCGGGCCGCGCGCTGCGGTAAAGCCGGTCCAGGCCTGCAGGACGAGCGCCGCGACCGTGATCGCGAGCACGAAGAGCGTCGGGACCGAGGTGAACCACACGGGCTTCCCGAGCCGCTTCCTCCAAACCGTGACGCCGAGGAGCGTGAGCGCGGCGAGCAGCTGGTTCGACGTGCCGAAGAGCGTCCAGAACGCCAGGTACGTCGGCGGGCGGCCGGGCAGCGGGGCGTCGGCGGTCACGATGAAGAGGAGCGGGGCGCCGACCGTCGCGAGCGTGCCGACGATCGCGCCGGCGCGCGTGCGCCAGTCGAAGAGCTCCTGGACGATGTAGCGCCCGAGGCGGGTCGCGACGTCGAGGGTGTCGAACACGAAAGTCGAGAACGCCATCGACCCGAAGACGGTGGCGAAGAGGAGGTGGTCCTTGCCGAGCACGACGGTCGCGAACCGGCCGATGCCGCGTCCGTAGGTGGCGCCGGCGGGCGTCTTCGGACCGTCCGGCGCGGCGATCATGATCGTGACCAGCGCGATCAGGGCGACGAACGCCTCGAGCAGCATCGCGCCGTATCCGACCGGGCGGCAATCGCTCTCCTTGGCGATCTGCTTCGACGTCGTCCCGCCGCAGACCAGCCCGTGGAAGCCGCTGCACGCCCCGCACGCGATCGTGACGAAGAGGAACGGGAAGAGGAGTCCCGTCGCGCCGCCGACCTCGAAGCCCTTGAACGCCGGTTGGCGAACGGCCGCGTCGCCGAAGAAGATCCCGATCGTGCCGACGGCGAGCACGAGGTAGAGCACGAAGCCGCCGAGATAGCCGCGCGGCTGGAGCAGCAGCGACACCGGCAGCAGCGAGGCGACGAGGCAGTACCCGAGGAGGATCACGCTCCAGGCCTTGTGCGGATTGGCGACGCCGAGCGCGAGCAGATCCGAGCACTGCGTGCCGACCCACACCACCCCGAGGGTCGCCGGCACGAACAGCGCCGTGAGCAGCGTGAGCGGCGGATTCCACCGGCGCTGCACGAGGCCCATGGCGACGCTCAGGAGAAGGTACGCGGCGCTCGCGAAGGCGACCGCGCCGCCCGCGTCGAACCCGACGGCGACGCCGTCGAGCTCCTCGATGCGGCCGAGGAAGGTGCCGGCGGTGACGTCGGTGAACGCCACGATCACGTAGACGAGCGCGAGCCAGATGAAGAGCATCACGCTCACCCACGCGCGCCGGCTCAGGTTCTCCCGGATGATTTCGGCGACCGAGGAGGCGCGGTGCCGGACGCTCGCGACGAGCGCGCTGAAGTCGTGGACTGCGCCAATGAAGACGACGCCGCCGAGGATCCACAGCAGGCAGGGCAGCCAGCCGAACTGCTCGCAGGCGACGATCGGGCCGACGATCGGCCCGGCGGCGGCGATCGCGCTGAAGTGCTGCGGCATCAGGTACACGGGAGAGGTCGGCACGTAGTCGACGCCGTCCGCGCGCGCGACCGCCGGCGTCGTCGCCCGGTCATCGAGCGCGTACTGCGAGGCGACGAAGCGGCCGTAGAGGAGGTAGGCGGCGGCGAGGACCGAGAGGAAGATCGAGGCCAGGAGCGGCAGGCTCATGCGGACGGACGCTTACGCTACGCGCCGCGCGCGTTCAATTGACCCCTCGCGACGGGCTCCCTAGAATCCGACCGATGCCCACCCCGCTCGTCGCCTCCGTCGGCTGGACCGTCTCGCACTGGTTTTATCGGATCGATCGTCGGCGCTGGCGCGGCCTCGACGACGCGACGCGCCGCACCGCGCTCGACGAAGCGCGCGGCTGGGTGGCGCGGGTGGGCGCCGAGGAGGGCATGCAGCTCGTCCCGCTCGCGATGATCGGCAAGGCCGACCTCGGCTTCATGGCGGTCCACCCCGACCTCTGGCGGCATCAGCAGCTCGCTCAGGAGCTGGCCGCGACGGCGCTCGGCGCGTGCCTCGAGCCGGTGTACGCGTTCCTCTCGCTGTCGGAGGTGAGCGAGTACCTCAGCACCGACGCCGACTGGTCGCGCACGCTGATCGAGGACCAGAAGGTCGATCCCACGTCGCCGGATTTCGCGAGCAAGATGGCGACGTTCCGCAAGCGCATGAGCCACTACGTCGAGGCGCGCCTGCACCCGAAGTTGCCCGACAACTTCCCGATCGTCTGCTTCTACCCGATGGCGAAGGCGCGCGGCGAGACGCGCAACTGGTACGCGCTCGCGTTCGACCACCGCAAGAAGCTGATGCAGAGCCACGGCGAGTCCGGCCGGAAGTACGCCACCCGCCTGACCCAGCTCATCACGACCGCGACCGGGGTCGACGATTGGGAATGGGGCGTCACGCTCTTCGCGGGCGACCTGAAGGCGATTCGCGACGTCGTCTACGAGATGCGCTTCGACGAGGGCAGCGCGGTCTACGGCGTGTTCGGACCGTTCTACGTGGGCATCCGCTTCGCCGCCGACGAACTCGCCTCGGTCCTGCGGCTGTAGCGGCGGCGGGGATGGCGACGCGTTCGTTTCGCCCGCGGCAGCGGCGGCGCCCCGAGGCCGCCGCGTCGAAGGCCGCCGGCGCAGCGAAGCTCGACGCCCTCGTCGCGGAGGCGCAGGCGGCGCGCGGCAAGCGCGCCCACGGCTATCGCGAGCGATCGCTCGCCCTCCACGGCTGGATCTGCGCGCGCTGCGCGCGCGAGTTTGAGGCGGAGCGCCTCCACCTCCTGACCGTCCACCACAAGGACGGCAACCACGACCACAATCCTCCCGACGGAAGCAATTGGGAGAATCTGTGCGCCGACTGCCACGAGGCCGAGCACACGTGGCGCACGCTCGGCGACTACCTCACCGGCCGCGATCGCGACCGGTGAGATCGCTCGACGGAACTACTTCGCGGCTTCGATGACGCCGCAGGAGATGATGCCGAAGGTCACGAGCGAGCCCGGGTTCGGCGCGTCGCTGCTGATGACGATCGACTTGCCGATGACCGAGGCGTCGCCCGGCTTGACGGTCAGCTTGCTGGACGAGACCTTCAGCGTGCCCATGCCGTCGGCGCCGGGCGTGATCTCGCCGAGGAGCCCGGCGTTGTGGTCGCCGCCCGGCTGCAGGCGGTTGCCGACGGCGGCGGCGTTGGCGCCGGTGCAGTCGCCCTTCTCGTGGATAGCGACCGCGTGCTTCTTGCCCGCGGTCAGGGCCTTCGCCGAGATCGTGATGGTCGTCGCGCCGTCCGCCTCGTCGAAGGTTGCGGTGCCCGTCACCTGGGTGCCGCTCTTGGGCTCGAAGTTGGCGGTAGCGGTCGTGGGCGTCCTGGAGCAAGCGGCGACGGCGAAAGCGACGGCGAGCAGAATGAAACGATGCATGCGGAACTCCTCCTCCCGGATTTGTGACGGCGCATGATGGCCGAGGTCGGCGACAAAGACAATAATTCCCGGGCGCGGTGCGGCGGGCTCGCCGCCGAGCGCCCCGTGACGGTCCAGGCGACATGCCACCGGACGCGCCCGTAGGCAACGACCGCCCGCGGCTCGGGGTGAGCCGTTGCCTCCTCGGCGAGCGGGTCCGGTTCGACGGTGGCCACAAGCACGACCGCTTCCTGACCGACGTGCTCGGACGGAGCGTCGAATGGGTGCCCGTCTGCCCGGAGCTCGAGATGGGCCTCGGCGTGCCGCGCGAGGCCGTCCGGCTCGAAGGGGGCGAGGCGGCGCCCCGCATGGTCGGGGTGCGGACGGGAAGGGACCACTCGCGCACGATGGCGCGTTTCGCGGCGGTCCGGGTGCGTCAGCTCGCGGGCCTCGGGCTCCACGGCTACGTCTTCAAGCGGCGCTCGCCGAGTTGCGGCACGGCGCGCGTGCGGGTGTACGGCGGGGACGGCGCGGCGTCGCGCCGCGGGCGCGGGCTCTTCGCGGCCGCGTTCATGGAGGCGCTGCCGCTCGTGCCGGTCGAGGAGGAAGGCCGGCTGAGCGACCCGGTTCGGCGCGAGGCCTTCATGGAGCGCGTCTTCGCGTACCGGCGCTGGCGGGCGCTCGCGGCCGCGCCGACGCGGGCGGCCCTCGTGGCCTTTCACGCCGCGCACGAGCTCCAGCTCCGGGCGCACAGCCCGGAGCGCTGTCGCGCGCTCGGCCGAGCGGTCGCGGAGCGGACGGGCCGGCGGCCGGCGGCGCTCGTGGCGTCGTACGGCGCGGCGTTCATGGAGGCGCTCGCCGTCCGCGCGACGATCGCCAAGCAGACGAGGGTGCTCCGGTGCCTGGGCGAGCTCTGCCGCGGGCACCTGGACGCCGCCGATCACCGCGAGCTCGCCGGGGCGATCGACGCCTATCGCCACTTCCGGGCCCCGCTCGCGGCGCCGCTCACCCTGCTGCGCCATCACGCCGAGAAGCATCGGGTGGCCGGCGCGTGGGGACAGACCTATCTCGCGCCCCACCCGGGAGCGCCGCCGCCGCGCGACCGCGTGTGAGCGTGCCGCGAGTGCCGCGCCGAGGCGGGGACGGCCGGACGCTTCCGGCCGGGGTCCGGTCCGGACTCCGCGCCGACCTCAGCGCGCCGCGGGGTGCGCCGCCAGCCAGTCGCCGAGCTGGCGTGCGCTCTCGGCCGCGTCGCGCCCGACGGCATCGTCGCCCGCGAGCGCGGCGGCGCGCTGGTAATGCGCGAGCGCTTCGCGATACCGGCCGGCGTCGTACAGCGCGCCGGCGAGCGTGGCGTGTCCCTGCGGGTAGCGCGGGTTGATGGCGAGCGCCCGCTCGGCGGCGTCGAGAGCGCGGCTGAGCTCACGCTCGGCGGTCGCGACGTCGCCGGCGCGGCGCGCCGCCTGGCCGCGGCGACGCGCGATCATGGCGAGCCCGCGCTCGGCGATCGCGTGCTCCGCGATCGCGTTCGCGCGCGCGAAGAGCGCTTCGGCCTCGTCGAGCGCGCCGCGTTCCACGAGGAGGAGCCCGAGGTTGATGCACGTACGCTGGCGGGTGACGTCGCGCGGGCGCAGCGCGAGGGCGCGCCGGTAGGCGGCCTCGGCCTCGGAGGCGCGGCCGGCGGCGGCGAGTGCGAGGCCGAGATTCATGGAGGGGAGCGCGTCGTCCGGCGCCGCGGCCGCTACCGCCGACCAGAGCGTGAGATCGTCGCGCCAGTGGCGATTGCGGGCCACCGTCGTCGCGAGGAGCGTAGCCAGCACGAGCGCGATCACCGTGATGGCGGGTCCGGAGGCGGCGAGCGCGCGGCGCTCGTGGAGCGCGCTCGCGACGAGGAGCGCGACGCCGGTCATGCCGAGGTAGAGGCGGCGCTCCGCGACCGGGGTGACGGAGAAGTCCGCGAGCACGACCGCGACCGCGGGGGCGACCGCGATGACGAACCAGAGCGCGCCGAGCCGTCGGACGCCGTCGCGGCAGGGACGGAGCGCGAGCACGCCGAGTCCGAGGGCTCCGAGGGCAGCGAGCGCAACGTGTCCCGGGTCGGTGGGCGTGGTCGGGACGTAGGGCGCGAAATCCACCGGCGCGACGACGCGGGCGATCTGATAGCCGAAGGCGCCGGCAAGGTTGAGGAGATCCTGCCCGTCGAGGGCGCTCCGGCCGATGCCGGTCGTGACCTCGGGAGGACGGAGGGCCTGGCAGAGCAGCACCCCGACGAGACTCGCGACGAGCGCGGGCCATGCGCGCCGGAGGCGAGCCACGGCCGGCGCCTCGGGGCGCGGGATGACGGCGAGCGCGGCGACGAGGAGCGCGGGCGTCACGCTGCCGGTCTCCTTGGCGGCCGTCGCGAGGAAGGACGCCGCCGCGACGGCCGGCGCCGCCCACCACGTCGACGCCGCCTGTCCGCGCAGGAACGCGAGCATCGCGAGCATCGCGAAGGTGCCGGTCAACACGTCCGCCCGGCACGTGAGCCAGGCCACGGACTCGACCTGGACCGGATGGACCACGAAGAGCGCCGCCGCCGCGAGCGCCGCCCAGGTCGCCATGCCGAGCGCGCGCGCGAGCCGGAGGACGAGGACGCCGTTCACCGCGTGGAGCAGCACTTGCGTCACGTGGAAGCCGGTGCTCGCGCGCCACAGCCGGCGGTCGATCCACAGCGTCATGAGCTCGAGCGGGCGGTCCATGCGCATGTTCGGGAGCCCGGGCGGCTCGCGCCAGGCGTCGAGCCAGCCGGTGTAGAAGCGGACCTTCTGGTCGAGGAGCACGCTGTCGTCCCAGACGAAGCCGTGGCCGAAGGTGTTGGCGAAGGCGACGACCGCGAGCACGAAGACGAGGAGGCTCGCGACGGCCGGGGTCGGGGGGCGGCGCCACCCGGCGACGAGAGGGGGCGTCGACGCCGCGGCGACCGCGGGCGCCGCGCTCCGGCGGCGAGCGTTCATGCGCCGGGCGCCGCGAGGCCGCGATCGCGCAGGCGATGGCGAACCGCGCCGAGGTCGCCGCTGTCGATCGGCACCCCGCGCTCGTAGGCGATCACCTGGCCCGAGAGCGGCGACACGCGCGCCCCCGGCGTCACGATGCCGACGAGGTTCAGCGGGTCGGCGGCGGCGATGAGGAGGATCGCGCCGTCGTCGCGGCGCCGGCGCGTGTCACGGAGAGCCTCGACGGCGTCCGGGAGCGCGAACTGCTCGCCGACGAAGCCGGCGACGAAGCGGCCGCCACGAATCTCGCCGCGCGCCTCCATGCGCCGGAGGACGGCGAGCAGCTCGCGCCAGGGCGGCATCAGCGTCTCCCGTGCCAGGATCTCCCGGAGCACGACGCCGTAGCGCGCCAGGAGCCGGCGCGCCGCGGCCTCGACGCGCGCCTCGACGGGGCGCGGCTCGCGCTTGCTCGCGAGCAGCGCCCAGCGTCCCGCCGGGAGCGGTCGGCGCGCCGGGCGTCCGCCGCGGAGGGCGTGCAGGCGGCGCTCGGGTCGCGGCCGGTGCTCGGGTGCGACCAGGCGGCGGAGGCCGGCGAAGCCGTCGCCGGTCACGACGCCGCGCGCGACGAGCTCCCAGAGCGCGTCCTCGGTCGCGCTCGGGAGGAGTCCAGTCGCGGCGGAGACGTCGGCCGTGAACGAGGCGCCCTCCGCCGCGAGGAACGCCGCGACGTCGCGCGCCGCCCCCGAGAGGCGCGGGCTCTCGGGGGCGGGACGCACGGCGCGGAGCGTGTCGAGGTCGGCGCGGAGCGCGAGCGCGAGCGGGGCGGCGCGCGTCGGGACGGCACGCCGCCGTGGCACGGAATCGAGGGTGCGCTCCGCGATCGGACCGCCGGTGGGGTCGTCGTCGCCCGGTGTGGAGAAGCGGCCCCACGCGACCACGCCCGAGAGGCAGAGGTCGTCGAGCAGCCCCGGTGCGTAGGCGGTGACCCGGGCGGGGAGGACGGCGCGTTCCCAGGCCGGCGCGGGGAGCTCGAGGCCGTGGAGCTGCGCGACGACCGCCGCGAGCCCGTCCCGACCGTGCAGGCGCGTCTCGGGGAGCACGCGCTGCCATCGGAAGAGGAAGCGCATGAAGTCCGCCGCCGGGACCGGGTCGATCTCGCGCCGCAGGCGGCCGAGCGTCAAGTGGTGGATGCGGGCGAGGAGGCGGCGCTCGCACCACTCTTCGCCGGGCGCTCCCGGCGTGAAGCGTCCGCGGAGCGCGACGCCCTCGCCCTCGAGCCGAGCCAGGGCGGTGGCGATCGTCGCCGCCCCGATCCCGAGCCGCTCCGCGAGGTCGTCGACCGTCGTCGGTCCGAGGCACTCGAGCCAGCCGCGCACCAGCGCGACCGCCGCGGTCTCGTCGTCGCACGCCTGGGGGGCGAGGGCGGGCGGGACGAGCGCGGGGAGGAACGTGAGCGCCGGGGCGAGGGCGCGCGCCAGGGCGAGGCGCTCGGCGGCGACGAGCGCGTGCCGCGGCGCGCCCGCGTAGCTCCACGCGGCCCAGGAGGCGCGCTCGCGGAGCACGAGCTCGTCCGCCAGGGGCCCGCAGCGGCCGAGTGCGTCGGCGGGAAGCCAGACGAGCGAGAGCAGCGCGTCGTGCAGCTCGTCGGCGTCGCGCGCGTCGGGCCAGGCCTGGCCGCGCACCGCCGCGATCGCCTCGGCGTCGAGGGCGCCGATCCCGGCCGCGATGCCGGGGTCGGCGCGGCGGAGCGCCACGGCGCGGGCGCGCCGCTCTTCGAGGGGCGCGTCGTCGAGGAAGGCGTAGGGACTGGCGTTCAGGATCTCGTGCGCCATGACCGACGGCGCCGGGGTCTCGACCGCGACCGTGCGGATGGCGCCGCGCGCGATCTTCTCGAGCACCGCGCGCAGGCCCGCCGTGTCCATGGCCTCGTGGAGGCAGTTGGCGATCGTCTCGTCGACGAGCGGATGCTGCGGCGGATCGATCGGACCGGCGTGGTTGTCGCCGCACGCGGCCTGCATCGGGAACACCGCCGCCAGCAGGTCGTCGGCGCGCATGCGCTGGATGTTCATCGGCACGCGCTTTCCGCCGCTATGGCGCAGCAGCGCCAGGGCGCGCGTCGCGTTCCAGCGCCAGCGGGTCGTGAACATCGGCGCCTGGAGGAGCGCCTGGACGACGTCCTGTTCGAGCGTCGCGAGCCGCGCCATCGCGAAGACGTTGGCGAGCGGGAAGCTGTGCTGCTCGCCGAGCGAGAGCACGATGCCGTCGTCGGTCGCGGCCGCCTGCAGCTCGAAGTCGAAGGTGACGCAGAAGCGCTTGCGGAGGGCGAGGCCCCAGGCGCGGTTGATCGCGCCGCCGAAGGGGGCGTGCACGACGAGCTGCATGCCGCCGCTCTCGTCGAAAAAGCGCTCGGCGACCACCGTGTCGCAGGTCGGCACCGTCCCGAGGACGGCGAGCGTGTCGCGGACGTAGGCCGCGAGCTGGAGCGCGCCGGCGGCGTCGATCCCGCATTCGGCGACGAGCCACGCGACCACGGCCGGCGGCGGCGGTGCGGCGCGGTCCGGGATGCGCGTCGCGATCTCCGCGCGCAGCGCCGAGACCGCCTCGGAGAGCTCGCGCGTCCGGGCCGGGGCCTCGCCGGTCCAGAAGGGAACGGTCGGGGGCGCCTGGCCGGCGTCTTCCACCCGCACCGTGCCGTTCTCGACCCGGCGGATGCGCCACGAACGGTTGCCGAGCAGGAAGATGTCGCCGCGCGTGCTCTCGATCGCGAAGTCCTCGTTGATCCTGCCCACACGCACGTCGCCCGGCTCCTCGACCACGTCGTAGTCGGCGGTGTCGGGGATGGCGCCGCCGCCGGTGATGGCGGCGAGGCGGGCGCCCCGCCGCCCGCGCACCCGGCGGTGCACGAGGTCGCGGTGGAGATGGGCGGAGCGCCGGCCGCGCCGGGTCGCGACGCCCTCGGCGAGCATCGCGAGCACGTCGTCGAAGGTCTGGCGCTCGAGGTCGCGGTAGGGACGGGCGCGGCGGACGAGGGCGAAGAGGTCGTCTTCGCCGATCTCGTCGGCGGCCGCGATCGCCACGATCTGCTGCGCCAGGATGTCGAGCGGCGCAGCGGAGAGCGTGAGCAGGTCGAGCGCGCCGGCGCGGATGGCGCGGACGGCGGCCGCGGTCTGCAGGAGGTCGTCGCGCGTGAGCGGGAAGAAGATGCCCTTCGGCACGGTCCCGAGCCAGTGCCCCGAGCGTCCGACCCGTTGCAGCAGGGTCGCGAGCGCGCGCGGCGAGCCGATGTGGCAGACCAGGTCCACGTGGCCGACGTCGATGCCGAGCTCGAGCGAGGCGGTCGCGACCACGACCGGCACCGCGCCCGACTTGAGCTTCTGCTCCGCGTCGAGGCGGATCGCGCGCGACAGGCTTCCGTGGTGCGCGACGACGCGGTCGTCGCCGAGGCGCTCGCTCAGCTGGTGCGCCACCCGTTCGACGAGGCGGCGCGTGTTCACGAACACGATGGTGGTGCGGTGCCTCGCGACGTAGCCGGCGATGCGCTCGTAGATCGACGCCCAGCGCTCGTGGCTCGCGATCGGGCCGATCTCGTGGTCGGTCGTCTCGACGGCGAGCGTCATCGCCCGACGATGGCCGGTGTCGACGACGGCGCAGTCGGCGGCGCGCCGGCCGCCGCCGACCAGGAGCTCGGCGACGAGGTCGATCGGCCGCTGCGTCGCGGAGAGTCCGAGGCGCTGCACCGGTCGGCCACAGAACGCGTCGAGCCGCTCGAGCGTGAGCGCCAGGTGCGCGCCGCGCTTGTCGCTCGCGAGCGCGTGGATCTCGTCGACGATGACGGTGCGGGCGGCGGCGAGCGCCCGGCGGCTCTTGTCGGCGGTGAGCAGGATGTAGAGCGACTCCGGCGTCGTGATGAGGATGTGCGGCGGCGTGCGCACCATCGCCTGCCGTTCGCTCCGACTCGTGTCGCCGGTGCGGACCGCGACGCGGATCTCGGGCAGCTGGATCCCGGCGGCGAAGGCGCGGGCGCGGATCTCCGCCAGCGGCTGCTCGAGGTTCTTCCGGATGTCGTTCCCGAGGGCCTTGAGCGGCGAGACGTAGACGACGGCGGTCTCGTCGGCGAGCGCGCCGGCGCGCGCCGTCCGCACCAGCCCGTCGATCGCCCAGAGGAAGGCCGCGAGCGTCTTCCCCGAGCCCGTCGGGGCGGCGACGAGGACGTCACGTCCGGCGGCGATCGCGCGCCAACCCTCGGCCTGCGGCGGCGTCGGCGCGCCGAAACGGTCGGCGAACCAGCCGGCGACGAGGGGATCGAACTCGAGAGGGAGGGTGGGCGCCGACACCGCCGGCGACGCTACCATCGGGCGTCCCGAGCGGGTAGCGGGTGGGGCGCGCACGTCAGCGGTTGGCGGTTGACCCCCGTGGCGGGATCGGGGACAACGCGACACGCGGGAGGGTGACGGCATGAAGCGCGAGGAATGCATTCTCTTCAGCGGCGCCGCGGGCGGCGCCGAGGCCGAGTTCGGCGCCGCGGCCGAGCGACACGGCATCGAGGAGGTGAACTTCACCTTCGACGGGCACCGCGATGCGCGAAGCCGCGGCATCCGCGTCCTCACCCACGAGGAGCTCGAGCACGGCGACGTGAGCCTCTCCTACGTGTCGAAGCTCATGCACCGCCGCTATCCCGACACGGCCATGTTCAAGAAGGTGCTCCAGTGCATCTGGCACCAGGTGAACAACGGCCAGGAGATCTACGTCGTCGGGGCCATCCAGCCGGACGACACCGTCAAGGGCGGCACCGGCTGGGGCGCCGAGTTCGCGAAGCTCTGCAACAAGCCGCTCTTCGTCTTCGATCAGGAGCGCGTCGGCTGGTTCCGCTGGAACGGCGACGCCTTCGAGCGGGCCGGCGACCCCGTGATCCAGCACCGCCATTTCACGGGGACCGGCACGCGCTTCGTCAAGGAGAACGGGCGGGCGGCGATCCAGGGCCTGTTCACCCGGAGCTTCGCGTAGGACCGTCGTCGGGAACGGACCGGGGCCGGGAGCCGTCGGGCCGCTGCTCGCCCGAGCGCGCTCATGGCGCGTCCGTTCGCTGCGGTTCGGGACCCCGCTCCTCCGGGGGCTGGACCCGGCGGAACGCCAGCCACAGCAAGAGGTCGTAGGTGATCTTCATCGCCGCGCCGGCGACGAG
Organism: Deltaproteobacteria bacterium; assembly: GCA_020852955.1. Classification (GTDB taxonomy): domain Bacteria; phylum Desulfobacterota; class Binatia; order UTPRO1; family UTPRO1; genus UTPRO1. The sequence goes on from JADYZW010000029.1 coordinate 61,362, forward strand.
CGGCGCGGCGAAGGCGCCGTGTTCCATGAAGAGTCCCGCGAACGAGGGGGCGACCGCCCAGGCGCCGAGGCGGACGAGGCTCGTGACGCCCGATGCGACGGTGCGCTCCTCGGGGGCCACGACCGCCATCACGTAGGACTGGCGCGTCGGGACATCCATCTCGACGAGCCCTTCGCGGAGGACGAAGAGCACAGCCGCGATCCAGAAGCTCGGCGCAATCGCGACCGTGACCAGCAGCAGGCTCGACGGGATGTGGGTGAAGACCATCGTGTTCACGAGCCCGATCCGACGCGCGAGCCAGGCGGCGCCGAAGTGCGAGAGCGCGTTCGCGACCCGGGCGAGGAAGAAGAGCGCGCCGATGGCCGCCGCGCTTGCGCCGAAGCGGGTGGCGAAGAACCACGAGAGGAGCGCGGTGGTGAGGAAGCCGCCGCCGAGGGCGTCGAGGGCGAAGAGCGCGGAGAGCTTCGTCAGGATGCCGCGGGTCGCGGGCGAGACGCGCGGGTGCGACGCCGCGGCGTGCTCGACCGCCGGCGAGAGCGCGAGATAGGGGCCGATCGCGGCGAGGGCGAGCGCCGCGTAGACGAGCACCGCGGCGCGGAGCGCCGCCGGGTGCGCGAGGCCCGCGCCGCGTTCCAGGACGACCGGCAGCCCCGCCGCGAGGCTGCCGAGCGCGTGGCCGGCGTCCTGGAGCACGTTGTACCAGGCGAATGCCCGCGTCCGGCCGGCGTCGTCGGTCGTCGCGGGCAGGATCGCCTGCTCGACGACGAGCGCCGCGCCGCGGTCGCGGCCCATGCCGTTCGCCATGCCGAGGAGGGCGGCGAGCGCGAGGGCGGTGGGGTGGTCGACGCAGGCGAGCGCGGCGCCGCCGGCGGCGGTGGCGAGCGCCAGGGCGACGAGCGTCCGACGGCGCCCGACGCGGTCGCCCGCGAGCGTCACCAGGAGCGACGCGAGGGCGCCGCCCGCGAGACCGGCGGCGACGACGACGCCGATCGCCGCGACGTCGAGCGGAACCGCGGCGAGATGGAGGCCGAGCAGCACCCCGATCATTCCGACGCCGACCGCGCGGGTGAACGCGGTCGCGAAGAGGAGGATACGGTCGGTCACCCGCCGCGCGGCAGGTGATCGAGCGCCTTGCGGATGCCGGCGGCGAGCGCGTCCGGGCGTCCGACCCCCCAGAAGCTCACGAACACGAGGCGCGGCCCCTCCCGGCTCGAGGTGTCGTGGATGCCGACGACGCCGATCTTGGCCTGGCGGAGCGCGTGGATCACCGGCTGCAGCTCGCTCGGCGCGAGTATGAGCTCGCCCGCGACGGCCGCGCGCTCCGTCGATCCCTGGAAGGCGGCCCACGACGTCGGGCTCATCGTCGCCCCGAGCTCGGCCAGGCGCGGATCGGCGCGTGGGATCGTGACGCGGTAGACGCCGTTCTCGTGCTCGCCGCGGACGCCGAGCAGGAGATCGAGGCGCGCGGCGTCGAGGTTTGAGCGCGCCTCGGCGGCGGCCTTCTGCGGGCGGGAGGCCCGGACGCGGACGATCGCTTCCTGTACGTCGCGGACGCCGCGGGCGAGGGCGACGGGATTGCCGACGCCGTCGAAGTGCACGAAGAGCACGCGCGGCTCCTCGCCGACGAAGTGGCCGTGCAGCGCCGTGACCTCGAGGCCGGCGTTGGCGAGCGCGGAGACGACGCCCTGGAGCTCATCGGCCGCGACCGGCATGAGGCCGACCAGCGTGGCGCCGCTCGCGTGCGGACGGAACGCGACCCAGCCCGCCAGTCCCATGCGCGGCGTGATCGGGAAGCCGTCGAGGCTGACCTTGAGGTCGCCCCGCGGCCTGGTGATGCGGAAGACGCCGTCCGGCAGGACGGCGCCGGCGAGGTCCGACGCTTCCTCGATGGCGCGCGTGTCGAGCGGAGTCGTCGCACCGGCGGGCGCGGGTGCGACGTCGGCGGGTGCCGTCGAGGCCGCGGACGGCGCTCCCTTGCTCGCGAGCACGCCGGCCTTCGCCGCGGGCGCCGCCCGCACCGGCATGCCGTCGTCGGGTTCCGGCGTCCGCGGCGGGCCGCACCCGGCGACCGCGACCGCGAGGCCCACCGCGACGAGTCTCCGCATGGCAGCCACCTCCACGGGCGGCACCTTAGACGGTTCCGGGCGGCGGACGCCAGCGATCCGGCGCGCGGGGCGGATCAGTGGCAGCCGAGCGCGGGGATGAAGCCGGCGGCGGGCGCACCCGCGGCGATCCACTCCTCGACGAGATCGAGGTGGACGTGGTGTAGGCGCTTCAGATCCTTCGGCATCGGCGCTCCTTCGCTGTCGCCGAGCTCGCCGCGGAGCTTCTTCAGGAGGAAGCTGTTCGCCGGAGCGCCGGGGTCGACGCGGAGCAGTCCGGCGCTCGCGGCCGCGAAGTTCGCGGGCGCGACGCCGACGAGGTGCGCGTAGGCCTCTCCCGCGGCGAGCGACAGCTGATGCTCCCCCTGGGCGACGTTGTGGCAGGTGGGGATCGCGCAGGTCGGCGTGAAGATCTGGCGCTGGATCTGCTCGAAGGTCGAGGTCACGCCGTCGCAGGGGGTCGTGTCCTTTCCCGGGACGCAGGTCATGCGGAGCTTGTCCTCGTCGGTCACCGAAGCGGGATCGCCGGTGAGCGTCGAGACGATCGCCTTCCGTCCGCGCCGCCACCGGCCGCCGCTGCGCGACGGCTGTACGGGCGTGCGAAGGCTCATCTGCACGGCCCCGCTGCAGACGTTCAGGTCGGTCGCTTCGACGGGCAGCACGAGGAAGTTCAGCTGATCCTCGAGCGCCTGGAAGTCGAAGTCGTGCTTCGGGTTCGTGTCGGGTTGCTCGTTCTCGATGAAGAAGCTCTCGAGCGCCTGCGGCGCGCAGCCCGGGAGCTCGGGGTCGGTGACGTTCACGCAGACCTCGGCGCGGAACTGGCAGATGCCGAGCGTCGGGTCGTCGTCGCACGCGGGATCGTTGTCGACGCAGCGGATCTCGCGCGGACGCGACGCCGGGCGATTCGCGGGCGTGCCGCCGAACTCGGCGAGGCAGTCGGTCGCGGAGGAGCCGCCGCCCGGGGTGAGGGCGAACGTCGGCGGCGGCGTGAGGGCGAACGCGAACGCGAGGACGAGGGCGCGCAGGGTCGCCGTCCCCGGTCCGCGCACGGAACCGCCGCGCCGCGCGTCCATGCGCGTCAGGTGAGGAACCCCAGGGTGGAGAAGCTGCCGTTCAGGATCGGCGTGTGGGCGCCGGGTGAGAGCAGCCACTTGTCGATGACGGTCGCGTAGACCTGGCGGAAGTCGACGTTCCACTTGGTGTTGCCGCCGTCGAGGTCGGTGAGGTCGGGGAAGGTGCCGTAGAGGCCGCCGTTCACCGTGTCGCCGACGACGAAGAGGGGCGAGGCCGCGC
>JADYZW010000030.1 GCA_020852955.1 Deltaproteobacteria bacterium
CGATCACGCGGCGGAGGTCCGACGCGGCGACCGGCTTCATCAGGTAGCCCGCGACGCCGAGCTCGCGGCAGCGCGCCGACTCGCCCTGCTCGCCGGCCGAGGTCAGCATGATGAGCGAGCCGCAGACGAGATCCGGGTCCCTCTTGATCCGCTCCGCGACGCCGAAGCCGTCGAGCCCCGGCATGTGGCCGTCGAGCAGTACCAGATCGAAGGGGCTCTCCGCCTTCGCGGCGCGCCGGATCGCGATCAGCGCCGACGGACCGTCCTCCACGCTCTGCGGCAGCATGCCCCAGCCGCGCGTCCGCTCCTCGAGGATGCGGCGGTTGGTCGCGTTGTCGTCGACGATCAGCACCGACAGCCCGCACATGTCGGCCGGGTCGCTCTCGGCCGTCTCCTCGCTGCAGCCGAAGCGCGCGGTGAAGTGGAACGTGCTGCCCTGGCCCTCGACGCTCTCGACCCATATGCGCCCGCCCATCATGCCGACGAGCTGCGTGCAGATCGCGAGCCCGAGGCCGGTGCCTCCGTACTTCCGGCACGTCGAACCGTCGGCCTGGGTGAAGGCCTCGAAGATGAGTCGCTGCTTCTCGGCGGGGATGCCGATCCCCGTATCGGAGACCTCGAAGTGGAGCGCCACCTCGCTCTCGGTGTGCGCCGCGACGCGAACGCCGACCGCGATCTCGCCGCGGTCCGTGAACTTGAGGGCGTTGCCGACCAGGTTGAGGATGATCTGCCGGAGGCGGCTCGGGTCGCCGATGAGCGCGTCCGGCACGTCGGGCGCGACGTGGCAGACGAGCTCGAGGTCCTTCTGGTGGGCCCGCAGCGCCAGCGTCTTCACCGAGCGCTCGAGGTGCTCGCGGAGTCCGAAGGGCGCGCGCTCGAGATCGAGCTTGCCGGCTTCGATCTTCGAGAAGTCGAGGATGTCGTTCAGGAGCGCCAGGAGCGCGTCGGCCGAGGACTTGGCGAGCTCGAGGTACTCGCGCTGCTCGCCGGTGAGCTCGGTCTCGAGCGCGAGCTCGGTCGCGCCGAGGACGCCGTTCATCGGCGTCCGGATCTCGTGGCTCATGTTGGCGAGGAACTCGGACTTCAGGCGCGACGCCTCGAGCGCCGCCTCCCGCGCCTCGACGAGCTCGCCGAGCCGTCGCTGCCGCTCGGCCTCGTTGGCGGCGGCCTGCCGGGTGAGGCTCCGCCCGTAGTAGATCGCGCCGAGGATCATCAGCGCGACGAAGAGCGCGAGCACGAGCTCGCGCTGCTGGACGACCCCCGCCGCCGCGAGTTCGCGCTGGAAGAGTACGGCTTGCACGTCGCGCACGTGCTGTTCGAGGGTGCTGAACGCCTCCTGCACGGTCGCGAAGCGGCGGTGCATGCCGGCCATGAGCGGCGCCGCCTTCTCGGGCGCCTCGATCGAGAAGTACGAGAACGTCATGTTGGCCTCGGAGGCCATGGCGTTCATCGTGGTCCGGATGGCGTCGAGGTCGTGGAGGAGCGTCTGCACCTCGGGGGTGACGCCGGTGGCCTCGAGATCGGCGCGCGCCTCGCTCCACGCGTCGTCGAAGGCGCGTCGTGCCTTCCGCAGCCGCACGGTCTCGCCGCGCGGGTCCTTGGAGTCGAAGACGTCGTTCGCCGGCGCGTTCACGGCCGCGGCGAGCTCGCGGAGCTCCGCGTAGGTCGCGAGGCGCTCCGCCCAGCGGCGGTTCACGGCGAGCGACCCGCGGTGCATGTCGACGAGATGGTGGTTGAGCGCGAGGCCGACCAGGACCGTCAGGATGTCGAACGCGGCGAACAGCACGTAGAGCATCGGCAGACGCCGTTGCTCGACGGTGGCGCTCGACGCCTCCTCGTTCGTTGTCGGCTCTTCGGTCTTCTGCAACGTTCCCTGCCTCGCGACGGGCCCGGAAGCTCCGGCAGGGAAATCAGCAAACGCTATGCCGCGGCGGGCGAAACGAAACCCCGGATGGACGACGGCGCGGCGCGGCGCGCGACGTCACAATTGCGCGACTCCGGCACTCTGATGACTGTTCGCGCCGACTCCGCGGCGAGGCGCCGCGCCGCGGGCACCCCGGCGCGGGCGCGGCGCCATGCGCCTTCGCAGAGCGTGCCGCGCGGCTCAGGCGAGGGCGGTCGGCGCGCGCTCCGCGGCGGGCCGACCGCCGGCGGGCTCGGCGGGAAGCGCCCCCGCCGCCTGCTGGAGCTCGCGGAACGCCTCCGCCACCGCCGCCACGAAGTCGCGCACGTCGGGCACGAGGTCCCAGTCGGCGTTGAAGCCCCAGCAGAGCTTCCCCGCGTAGCTGAAGAGGACGACGCCGAGCCCGAGGTAGTCGGTCAGCGGCACCTGTCCGTAGTTGTCGAGCATCCTCGCGCCGAGGAGATAGAGCGGCACCTGCGGCCCCGGCACGTTCGTCACCACGAGATTGAACGGCAGCGCGCGCGTCATCATGCTGCTCGCGAGCGAGAGGAGGGTCGACGGCGTCCACTCCGCGACCCGCGACAGCATCTCGGCGCCGAGCGCCTGCTTGGTCTCCTTCAGGCGCGCCGTCGCCTCGCTGATCTTGCGGAGGCGGGCCCGAGGATCGCGCTCGGCGAGCGGGAGATCGATCAGCCACGCCGACACGCGGTTGCCGAGCGTGCCGCGCTCCTCGGCGGTCCGCACGCTCACCGGCGCCATCACGCGGAAGTCGAGGAAGTCGACGTGGACCCGCCGGCCTTCGAGGAAACGCTGCACCGCGCCGGCGACCGTCGTCAGCACGACGTCGTTCAGCGATCCGCCGAGTCGCTTACGCACCGCCTTCACGTCGTTCAGGTCCATCGCGAGCCAGTCGAAGCGGCGGTGCGGTCCGATCGGCTTGTTGAGCGGCGTGTCGGAGACGGTGCGGAGGCTCGAGCGCAGCATACCGCGCGCTGCCCGCCACATCGTGCGGATGTCGGAGCGCGGATCGCGCACGTCGGCGAGCACCTGGCGGAAGCCGGAAACCGCGTCGAAGGGCGTCCGTACGCGGCGCGCCGCTTCGGCCGAGAGCATCTGCCACCACGACGGCCACGGCCGCGGCACCCAGCGCACCGGCGGGTCGATCGCGGCGCTCGGCTCGAGCGCGAGCAGCACCGCGAACAGGTCGACGCTCGACATGCCGTCGACCATGCAGTGGTGGATCTTGCTGATCATCGCGAAGTGCTCGCCGCCATCGAGCCCTTCGACGATCCACATCTCCCAGAGCGGCTTCGACCGGTCGAGCTGCTGCGACATGATGCGGCCGGAGAGCGCCTTCAGATGGTCGGCGTCGCCGGGACGGGGCAGGCTCGTGTGGCGGACGTGGTACTCGATGTTGAAGTGGTGATCGTCGACCCAGACCGGGTGGCCCTCGATCGGGGTGCGGGAAAGGACCTGGCGGTAGCGCGGGATCAGGTGGAGGCGCGACTCGACGTAGGCGCGGATGCGCGTCACGTCGATGCCGCCGGTCGCGTTCCTGAGCGGGCCGGCTTCGAACGTCGCGGTGCCGGCGACGTGCATGTGGTTCGTCGGGCTTTCCGTGAGGAGAAACGAGTTGTCGAGGACGGTGAGCCGTTCGTACGTGGGCACCGGCATGTGCGGCCTCCTCTGCCCGGCGGGCTGGCTGCCTCTTACACCTCCGGCCGATCGGCGAGAAAGGGGAGACGATCGACATCCGGGCGGTGCGCCTCATCCAGTTCGGCACCGGGTTCCCGTTCGGCGCCGCCGGTCTGACGCTCACGTTGCGGGGGCGCGGATCGTGTCCGACGTCCGGTAGTGCACCGGGCCGCGCCCCGGCAGGACGACGAGCCTGGCGCCGGCGTTGCGCGCGATCGTGACGCCGGTGATCGCGGACCCGGCGCCGCCGCTCTCGAGCTGGATTCCGCCGCAGGGGGCGTGCGCGGTGCAGCTCGCGGTGACGACGTTGTCGGCGACCTCGACCCGCGTCAGCGGGGCGCGCGCGGACGCGAGGCGGATGCCGGCGTCGCGGGTGCGGTCGACGCGGTTCTCGCGCACGACGATCCCGCGCACCGGCGCGTCGGCGGCGACGATCGCGATGGCGCCGCTTCCCGAAAGACGATCGTTCCAGGCGAGATCGAGGAGGCGGTTCTTCGCGACCAGCACGCTCTGCGTCGGAAAGCCGCCGGCCGCGCGTACGCCCTGCACCGACAGCTGTCCGACGCGCACGAGCACGTTGTCGGTGACGCGCGCTCCGAGGGCGAGCACGCCGAGCCCCGAGCCGGTGCTCGCGCCGGACGCGCAGAGGCAGCCGGACGCATCGGCGGCGGTGCACGTCGTCCGTCCGCGTCCGGCGCCGGCGCAGCAGGCGAAGGGGACACCCGCGGCCGTACAGGCGGCGGCGGCGGGCAGATTCTGCAGACGGTTTCGGATCAGTGCGCAGCCCCGGGCTGCCGTCGGGGGATCGTTCTCGTGTTGGCAGAAGATCCCCTCGTCGCTGTTGACGACGACGTTGTCGCGGACGACCGCGCCTTCGGGGCCGTTCAGCTGCACGGCGTCGCCGGCGTGCTCGGTCTGCGAGATGCGATAGAAGCGATTGCGCCGCACCACGAGGTTCGCGCCGAGGATCGTGGCGATGCCGTGGTGCTTCGCGTCCAGGAACTCGCAATCCTCGACGAGCAGCGCGCGGCAGCGCGTGCACCGCAGGAGCGATTCCGCGCGCCCCCGGCGGCCGAGGTTGCCCCGGTCGTTGCCGTCGAAGCGGAGGCCGCGAACGACGATGCCGTCGTCGCCGTGGACGGCGTCGCGGTTGCGGAGCAGGATGCCGCCGTCGTGTGGGGCGTAGACGCCGTCGGCGAGGCGCAGGGTCGAGCGACCCGCGCGTCCGATGACGGCGGTATGCGCGCCGACGAGGTTCATCGGCCGCGCGCCGCTCCGCGGGTCGATGAGATAGGTTCCGGACGGGACGATGACCGTCCCGCCGCCGGCCGGGACGGCGAGGAGCGCGCGCCGGATCGCGTCGGTGTCGTCGGTCGCCCCGTCGCCGCGGGCGCCGAAGGCGCGCACGTCGACGACCGGTGGCCCGGCGATCGCGGTGTCCTCCGCGCCGCCGCGTCCGCTCGCCGCCAGGAGCGCGAGCGCGGCGGCGGCGACGACGTGCCGGGCGGCGCGCACTTCGTGGGCTATCCGACCGGCGCGCGGCGCGCGTCCGGGGGCGCGGCGGCGGCGGTTGCGGAGAGCTCCGCCGCGTCGGCGGGACGGGGAGGCAGGCGCCGCAAGCGCACGCCGCCGCGGCCGGCGCCCGGCCCGCCCTCCGTGCCGGGCTCACCCGCATGGCGCAGGCCGGACTCGCCCCGGTTCGCACTCGCGCCCGCGAGCGTCGCCAGGAGGCTCGCGCTCGCCGTGTACGCCGGCACGAGCATCCGGATCGTCCGCATCACGGCGTCCGTGTCGCTCGCCGCGACGCCGTCCTCGATGCGGCCGAGCCATTCGACCAGCGGCGGCGGCGCCTCCTGCGCGACCAGCACGCGGATGCGCTCGTGCGGCGTCGCCGCCTGCTCCTCGCCCTCGGCGACGAGCTCCTCGTAGAGCTTCTCGCCCGGCCGGAGGCCGCTGAACTCGATCGCGATGTCCTCGTCGGGCTCGAAGCCGGAGAGCCGGATCATCTGGCGCGCGAGGTCGACGATCTTCACCGGCTCGCCCATCTCGAGGACGAACGTCTCGCCGCCCCCGCCGATCGTGGCGGCCTGGAGGATCAGCTGCACCGCTTCCGGGATCGTCATGAAGTAGCGCGTGACCTCGGGGTGCGTGACCGTCACCGGGCCGCCGCGCGCGATCTGCTCGCGGAAGATCGGGACGACGCTGCCGTTCGAGCCGAGGACGTTCCCGAAGCGGACGGCCGCGAAGCGCGTGCGTCCCTCGCGGTGCAGGTTCTTCACGACCAGCTCTGCGACGCGCTTGGTGACGCCCATGACGCTCGTCGGGCGGACGGCCTTGTCGGTCGAGACCATGACGAACTGGCTCGTCCCGTGGGCGAGCGCGGCGCGGGCGACGTTATGGGTCCCGAGCACGTTGTTGCGCACGGCCTCGAGCACGTTCAGCTCGGCGAGCGGCACGTGCTTGTACGCGGCGGCGTGCAGCACGAGGTCGGGCCGCTCCGTGGAGAAGACCCGTTCGAGCTGGTCGACCAGCAGCACGTCGCCGAGGACCGGCACGAGCGCCACGTCCGGGAAGCGCGTGCGGAGCTCCATCTCGAGCACGAACATGCCGTTCTCGTGCCGGTCGTAGAGGACGAGGCGCGCCGGACCGTAGGCGGCGACCTGGCGGCAGAGCTCGGAGCCGATCGAGCCGGCGGCGCCGGTGACGATGACGGTCCTGCCGGCGACCAGCGCCGCCACGCGCGGCAGGTCGAGCCGCACCGCGTCGCGCGCCAGCAGGTCGCCGACCTTGACCTCGCGCATCTGCGTGTACATGACCCGCCCGTCGACGAGCTCGGCGAGCGTGGGCAGCACCCGGTGGCGGACGCGGGCCGTCGTGCAGTGCTGGACCACGCGGCGGATGACGGCTCCCGACGCTGCGGGGAGGGCGATCAGCACCTCGCCGATCTCGTGCGCGGCGACGAGCCCCGGCAGGTCGTCGATGCCGCCGAGGACGGGCGTGCCGCAGACGCGCAGCCCGATCTTCCGCGGGTCATCGTCGAGGAAGCCGACGACGCCGACCCGCAAGCGCCGGCGCTGCTCGATCTCCTGGAGGAGCTTGATGCCGGCCGACCCCGCCCCGACGATCAGCGCCAGCGTCTCGATCCGTCGCACCGCGCGCCGCTCGCCCCGCTCGCGGGCGAGCCGGATGCCGACCCGGATCGCGCCCATCGCCAGCGTGCAGAGGAGCAGGTCGAGCAGGAAGACCGAGCGCGGGAAGCCGCGGAGGCCGTGCGTGAAGACCATGACGGCCAGGAAGAGCGTCGACGCGAGGAGGTTGCCGCGCGCGATGTCCTCGACGTCGTGCACGCTCACGTGTCGCCACGAGCCGCCGAACAGTCGCGCCGACCAGAAGCCGACGAGCTTGCAGGCAAGGAGCAGCGGCAGCGTCGCGGCGACCATCGCGAGCCAGCGCGGGTGCAGCTCGAGATCGAAGCGCAGGGCGAAGGCGGCGAGGTAGGCCGCGGCCGCGATGCCGAGATGGGTCGCGATGGCGACGAGCTGGCGGTGGCGGACGAGGAACGGCATGGACTAGGCGCGCGCCGCCTCCGCTGCGCCGGCCGCGCCGCTCGCGCCGGCCGTGGCGGTCGCTGTCGGTCCGGCGGTGACCCGGCTGCGTCCGGGGCGCGCGGGGCGGAACGCGGCCAGCACCTCGCGGAGCGCGCCGCAGACGGTGTCCACCTGCTGTTCGGTCATGGTGCCGAAGAACGGCAGCGCGAGGCACGTCTCGCCGGCCGCTTCCGCGATGGGGAACATGCCCTCCCGGAAACCGAAGTCGGCGCGGTAGAAGGGCTGGAGGTGGATCGGCGGGAAGTACGGCCGCGACGGGATGCCGCGCTCGGCGAGCGCGCGCATGACGTGGGCGCGGGTCGCGAGGTCGGCCAGGCGGACGACGTAGACGAACCAGCTCTCGCGCGTCGTCCACGCCGACGGGCGCGGACGCGCGACGCCTTCCATGGCGTCGAGCCGCTCGTGGTACCAGCGTGCGACGCGCCCACGCTTGGCGAGGATCTCGTCGAGTCGCTCGACCTGCGCGAGGCCGAGCGCCGCGCTCATCTCGTCGAGCCGGTAGTTGTAGCCGAGCCGCGTGTGGGCGAGCCACTCGTCGAAGACGTCGCGGCCCTGGTTGCGGAGGCTCCGCGCGAGCGCGTCCCAGCGCGCGTCGTCGGTGACGATCATGCCGCCCTCGCCGGTCGTCATCTGCTTGTTCGGGTAGAAGGCGAAGGCGCCGGCGTCGCCGAGGGTGCCGAGCGGGCGGCCCTTGTAGGCGCCGCCGATCGCCTCGCAGGCGTCCTCGATCACGGCGAGGCCGTGGCGCTCGGCGACGGCGAGGATCGCGTCCATGTCGGCCGCCTCGCCGAACACATGCACCGGGAGCACCGCCTTCACGCGCCGGCCGCTCCGGCCGACCGTCTGCGCCGCGCGCTCGAGGCGCTCGGGGTCGAGCGTCAGCGTCACGGGATCGACGTCGACGAAGAGAGGACGCGCGCCCGTGTAGAGGATGCAGTTCGCCGACGCGACGAAGCTGAAGGGCGTCGTCACCACGACGTCCTCCGGTCCGACGCCCGCGGCGAGGAGGCAGAGGTGGAGCGCCGCGGTGCCGCTGTTCACCGCGATGCCGTGGCGGGCGCCGACCCTGGCGGCGAGCCGGTCCTCGAAGGCGGCGAGCCGCGGCCCGAGCGCGAGCGTCTTGCCGTCGAGCACGGCGAGGACGGCCGCGCGCTCCGCGGGCCCGATGTCGGGCTCGCTCATGGGGACGAAGGGTCGGGGGATCGTGTCGGTCACCGTTGGGCTCCTTGGAATTCGGGCATGGTGGCGTGGCGCGCCGCGGCGATGCCGTCGCGGCGCGCCCCCGCGCGGAGGGTTTGCAGCAGGATCGAGAGATCGAGCGCGAGCGACCGGTGGTCGACGTACCAGACGTCGAGGGCGAGGCGTTCCGGCCAGTCGAGAGCGTTGCGCCCGCGGATCTGGGCGAGGCCGGTGAGCCCCGGCCGCACGTCGTGGCGGCGCGCCTGCTCGGGCGTGTAGCGCGGCAGGTACTCCGGCAGGAGGGGCCGCGGACCGACGAGCGACATGTCGCCGCGGAGCACGTTCCAGAGCTCCGGCAGCTCGTCGAGGCTGCTCGCTCGGAGCCAGCGCCCGAGCGGCGTCAGGCGCGCGTGATCGCTCGAGAGCGCGTGCTCGCCGGCCGCCGGAGGGCGCATGGTGCGGAGCTTGACGAGCGTGAAGAGGCGGCCGCGCCGGCCGACCCGCACCTGTCGGAAGAAGACGGGCGATCCCATCGTGATTCGCACGGCGAGCGCTGCGAGCAGGAGCACCGGAGCGGACGCGGCGGCGAGCGCGAGGGTGCCGGCGAGGTCGAGGGCGCGCTTCGCGACCGAGCTCACGCGGGGGCTCCGTGCGGGTGTCCCGGGCGCGGCGCCGCGGCGGCCGCATTCCCGCCGACCGCCGCGCGTGACCGGCCTCCGATCCGCGCGTAGAGCGCGGCGATCTCCGCCGCCGTGCGGTCGACCGCGAGGAGCCGGGTGACGAGCGTCCGGCCGGAGGCCGCGCGCCGCCCGGCCTCGGCGCGATCGGCGAGCGCTTCGAGAATGGCGTTGGCGATCCGTACCGGGTCCGCCGGCGGGACGAGCCATCCGGTTGCGCCGTCGCGGACGAAGTCCGGAAGGCCGCCGACGGCGGTCGCGACGACGGGACAGCCGCTCGCGAGCGCCTCGACGGTCGCGTTCGGGAGGCCCTCCGACCGTGAGGGCTGCACGGCGACGTCGAGATCGGCGTAGACCGGGCGCGTGTCCGGGAGGTCGCCGGTGAAGACCACGCCTCTGCCCGCCCGGCGTCGGAGCTCTCGCTCGTAGTCCTCGGCGCCGTCCCACGCGCCGCCCACGATCACCGCCCGCACCTCGGGGCGCACCTCGCGGACGAGCGCGATCGCCTCGAGCAGATCTTCGTGCCCCTTCACGCCGCGGCGCTCGCCGAGGTACCACTTCGGGCGGTACATGTAGCCGACCATTCCGACGAGGGGAGTCGTCGCGCCGACGCCGATGGCGCGCCGGAAGCCGCCGCGCGCGGCGCCGCCGAATCCGGCGAGCTCGAGCCCGTAGTAGGACCGCAGGGCGCGCTCGGGCGGGACGCCGGCGCGCCGGTACGCCTCCGCGATCGCCTCGCAGCAGCCGACCCAGACGTCGGCCGGTCCGGCCGTCGCGAGATCGAGCCGGCGGAAGAGCGCGTGCTCCAGGTGCAGCAATCCCGGCACCTGGAAGACGCGCGGCACCGGATGCGCGTGCCCGAGTGCGAGGCGGGCGACGAGCGTCGTCGACACGAAGTGGCTGTGGATGACGTCGGGGCGGACGGCGGCGACGACCTGGCGGCAGCGCGCGAGCGCCGCCGGAAGCCGCCACGGCGCCCGCGCGTCGACGTCGAGGTCGGCCGCGATCACCTCGGCGCCGGCCTCCGCGTAACGCGGCGCGAGCCCGTCGCTCGCCGACGGCAGGGCCACCGTGATCTCGACGCCGAGCCGCCGCAGCGCGCGGACCTGCCGCAAGACGAACCCGGCGCCGCGCGTCGTCTTCACCAGGTGCAGGACCCTCATGCCGCCTCCGTCGCGCCGATCGCCATGGGCGGCCGCGCCCTCCGCGCGCGCGCGCGCCGGTCGCCGTGCACGTGCTCGACGAGGAGCACGATGCCCGCGCCCCAGGCGGCCGGGCGCAGGAAGTTGTGAAAGTCGTTGCGCACCGTCACCAGCAGCGGCATGAACACGACGGCGGTGATCGCCAGGAAGCGCCGGGAAGGGGCTCGCGTGAGGGCGCCATCGAGGCAGCCGAGGGCGGCGCCGAGTGCGAAGAAGTAGACGACCACGCCGGCCAGGCCGAAGTTCAGGTAGGGCTCGGCGATCGCCGAGAAGCCGAGGCCGCCGAAGCTCGCGTAGGCCCAGGGCGCCACCATGTAGGTGATCCAGTGGTTCGGTGGCAGCGACGCGGGGTCGGTCCACTCGTGGCTCGCCTTGTCGAGCCCGACGTTCGGAACGATGCGCAGCGCCGCGTCGAGGTACGAGCCGCCGACGCGGTAGGGCGTGGTCGCGGGAACCAGGCGGATCGTTTCGACGAGCGTCCGCAAGCTGCCTCCCATCTCCGTGAGCGCGCTGACGGGGGAGGTCTCGGCGGCGGCGGCCGCGATCGCCTCGAGGTCGAGCCCGTTGCGCGGCAGCTGTCGGAGCGTCGCGATCACCGGCATGAGCAGCAGGAGGCCGAGCGCCCCCGGCACGACGAGCTTCCGCGGCAGCGGCCCGCGCGTCGCCGTCCATACGACGAGCGCCGCCGAGAGCAGCGACACCGCGCCGCCGCGATCGCCGGCCCAGAGCAGCAGCATCGTCACGAGCGCGAGCAGGCCGAGCGCGCGGAAGGCCTCGCGTCCCGGATGCGCGCCGACGAGCGTCACCAGGGAGGACGTCGGCAGGAGCCAGTAGAGCGCGGTGAGGAGCACGCGCGAGTCGGTCGCCGCGTAGAGCGCGTAGCCGTAGGAGGCCGAGAGGAAGCGGCCCGCGCCGATCGACGCGACGTTCGCGACGATCGCGGCGGCGCCGGCGGCGGCGACGAGCAGCCCGCCCGAGTGATAGACGTTCCCGCGGCGCATCGGGCCGGACCGCGGCGCCGCGCGCGTCGCCGGCGCTCGGGTGGCGGCCGGGGCCGCGTCGTGGCCGGGCCGGTGGGGCCGCGCGCGGCTCGTCCGCCACCCGGCCAGGCATCCGAGCTCGTAGGCGACGACCGCCAAGGCCACGCACAGGATCGCGCGCGCGACGAGGTCGGGATCGGCGCTCGCGAGCCAGAGCGCCGGCTCGGCGATCCCGAGCGCCACCGGCGCCGCCATGCCGAGGTGGAAGACCGCGAGGGCGGCGAGGAAGAGCATCGAGGGCGCCACGAGCGCGCGCCGCATGGCGTGGACGTTGCAAGCGAAGAGTACGGCGACGAGCGCGCTCGCCGCGAGCGCGGCCGCGCCGGGCGTGGGGACGGCAGCGGGGGAGGCGAGCAGCGCCACGATCCCGATCCCGGTCGCGACCAGCGACACGACGAGCGGCCCGCCGGGGCCCGCGGCCGCGCGCGGGCGGCCCCGCCGCCGTCCGACGCGCGTCATCGGTAGCACTCCAGCAGGCGCCGCATCGACGTCTCGGTCGCGAACATCGGCGGCAGGCCGCGGACCTCGCGCGAGCCGCGGCGGGACGCCTCGCGCTGCAGCACGTCGTCCAGCACGGCGGCGAAGCCCGCCGCGTCCGCCGGGTCGGCGGTGTGGATGCCGGCGATCTCGCGCCCGATCTCCGCGACCGCGGCGAGCGGGCTCGCGACGACCGCGACGCCGCATGCCGACGCCTCCAGCACGACCCCGGGCAGCCCTTCCCAGCGTGACGGCAGCACCAGGACGTCGGCCGCGGCGAGGAGCGCGGGCACGTCGTCCCGGCTACCGGTGAAGCGGAAGCGATGTCCGAGGCCGTGCGCGGCCACCTCCACCTCGATGCGGGGGCGCAGCGCACCGTCGCCGACCAGCACGAAGACGTCGTCGGACCGGCGGCGATCCAGCGCGGCGGCGATCCCGACGAGCGCCGCGTGGTTCTTTGCCGGCGTGAAGCTGCCGACGTGGAGCACGACGCGGGCGTCCGATGGAATGCCGAGCTCGGCCCGGACGTCCGGGCCGCGTCCCTTCGCGAAACGGGCGACGTCGACGCCGTTGTAGATGACGCGCCGGCGCGGATCGTGCTCCCAGTCGGCGCCCCAGAACGCCTCCATCGCGCTCGTCGAGACCGCGACGACGGTGGTGGCCGAACGCTCGAGGATGGCGCGCGCCGCGCGGCGGTACGCGCGGCGTGCCAGGTCGTCCCCGCGGCCGTCGTGGACGCTCCGCAGGTGCGCGATGCGGATGGGAACCGCAGCGAGTCGCGCGAGCAGCAGCACCGGGCCCGAGAACTGGTGCACGTGGCTGTGCACCACGTCGTATCGTCCGCTTCGCAGCATGCGGAGCAGCCGGAGCGCGAAGCTCCAGCGGGGCGCCAGCGGACAGGGGATCACGGTGCCGCCGAGCGCGGCGATCTCGGCCGCGTAGGCTCCCGGCCTCCCGCTCAGCACGCAGAAGTCGAAGCGATACTCGGCCCGATCGATGCGGCGCATGATCTCGAGCGTGCGGGTCTCCGCGCCGCCGCGGTCCATGGCGCCGAAGACGTGCAGGATGCGGCGAGGCCGGCTGCCGGGTATCCGGAGGCCGTCGATCTCCTCCGGTCGCGCGCGGCACTCGCCGGCGAAGACCGCGCCGAGGCAGATCAGGCGCGTGAGCTCGCTCGCCAGCAAGGCGAGGGCGGCGCCGAGGAGGCCGACGCGCGGCACCAGAACGGCGGCGGCGACCGCTCCCAGTGCCAGCGAGGCGGCGGCGGTGGCGAGCTGGATGCGAAAGCGGCGGGCGGCGGTGACGGCGACGCCGAGGCCGGTCGAGAGAAAGCCCACCGCCGCGGCGACGGCGAGCCAGACCAGGAGGTCGGCGTGGGCGGCATAGGCGGGCGCGTAGGCGATGGCCATGAACGTCCGGCCGGCCAGGCTCGCCGCCACGATGCCGGTCACCCCGAGCGCCGCCGCGGCGCCGAGGCCCCGCAGCGCCAGGGCGCGATACGCCCGCCGGTCGCGACCATGCAGGCGCGCCAACCGCGGGCTCAGCGCCGCCCCGATCGCCAGCATCGGCTGGGAGCCCGCGACGAGGAGATAGGCGGCGGCGGAGAAGTACCCGAGCGCTTCGGGCCCGAGGTGCGCGGCGACCGCGTATCGCGGCACGTTCACGGCGAAGCTGTTGAGGCCCATGACGAAGCCGAGCGGCAGCGCCAGCCAGGCGAGCGGAGCGAGCACGGCCGGTCGCCAGACGGGGCGGAGCGCGGCGAGCCGGGCGGCGCCCCGGAGGTCCATCGCCACCAGCACGGCCGCCCACCACGCCGCCATCGCCAGCACCGACGAGACGAGGTCGCCGGTCGCGCCGAGGACGAGCGCGACGATCGCGACGCTGCCGGCGCCCTTCAGCAGGAGCGAACCCGCGATGCGGCGCAGGTTCTCGTGCTGCTGCTGGAGTCCGAAGACGACGTCGGCGACCGCCTCGACGCCCTTGGCGAGGGCCATGGCGGCGATGAGCGTCGCCGTCGCCCGCTCGTAGCCGCTCGCGGCCGTGACGGCGGCGATCGCGAGCCACGCGACCCCGACCGACGCGAGCCGGACTCCGAGGTAGACGCCGAAGGGCGTCTCGCGCCGCGCGTCGGTCGCCTGAACCGCGCGCAGCTGCAGATTCGTGAGCATCACGATCGGCGACGTGACGGCGAGGGCGAGCGCGAAGCGGCCGAGGTCGGCGGGCGCGGCGTGCTTCGCGACCGTCATGACGATGCCCCACTGACACGCGGCGTACCCGGCATTGCCGGCGAGCGCCCATCCGGCGTTGCGTCGGAGCCCGCTCACGCGGGCCCCGCGACGGCGGCGTCGTGGAGCCGCTGGTAGAGCGCGGCGCGCTTCGGCGCGAGGGTCCGGACGTGGTGCTCGTACGCGGTGGCGCGGTCACGGACGCCCCACGCCAGCGGGTCGGTGCTCCGCGAGGCGAGGCGCGCGAGGCGCGCGGCCAGCGCGTCGGCGTCGCCGGGCGGCGCGAGGCGCTCGCCCGGCAGCAAGGCCGGAACGCCGCCCACCTCGGTGCCGACCGACGGGACGCCGCGCGCCATCGCCTCGAGCAACGCGCGCGGCAGCCCTTCGCTCCGTGAAGGCAGCACGAACACGTCGGCGGCGTCGAGGTGGGCACGTACGGCGGGTCCGGCCGGGACGTGTCCCGGCAGGCGCAGCGCCACGCCCGCCCGCGCGGCGCGCGCCGCGAGCGCTGCGCGCAGGCGCCCCTCGCCGACGAGCGTCAGGTCGGTCACCAGACCGCGCGTCCGCAGGCGCGCGAGCGCGTCGATCAGCACGTCGTAGCCCTTGTACGGTTGCGCGAGCGACCCGACGGCCACCATCCGCCACGGATCGATCGCGGTGCCGCGGCTCGGCCGCGCGCGCCAGGCCGCGCGGCTCGCGAGCGTCGCCTCGTCGATGAAGGCGTCGTCCTCGAGGTCGAGCGAGGAATAGCTCGTCCACCAGTCGGCGGCGGGGTACCGCTCGGGAAGGCCAGCGCTCGTGACGTAGGCGACGGCGGCGGCGCTGCGGCACATGGCCCGGAGCTCGCGGGTGAGCCGGTGGCGCGCGAGGGGGCGCGCGAGGCCCCGCACCGCGCCCGGTGCGAGCGCCGCATGCGGATCGCCGACCACTTCGACCGCGAAGGGCCGTCGACCGCGCAGGCGCCAGGCCGCGGCCGCGATCGGGCCCGGAGCGCGGAGGCAGAGGGCGTCGGCGTCGGCGACGGCGCGGCGGAGCGTCGCGCGCACCTTCGACCGGGCCTGCAGCCATCCCCGGAGGCCGCGGTAGTCGGGGAGCGGCGCGACGCTGACGCGCGGCCCCTCGATGGGCGGCCGGCGGGCGGCATCGCCCTCGCGCGGCGGCGTGGTGCGGGCCGCGACCGTCACGGAGTCGAAGACGTCGAGGTAGCGTTCCCAGAAGGCCGGTCCCTCGATGCCCGTCGGCGACGAGATGGTCCCGTCCGGCGCCGCCGCGAGGCGAGCCTCGAGCGCGACGAGAAGCTTCATGGGACGACGGCCTGCTCAGGCGCGGCCGCGCCCTCGGCCGCCGCGGGCGGCGTCGCGGCCTCGCGCCGCCGGCTCGTCTCGCGGCGGACGACGAGCTCGCTCACTCCGCGATGGATCGGCAGCAGGTCGACCGCGTTCCGCTCGCCGGCGCGGAGCACCGTCTCGGCGGTCTCGAAGTCGCCGCGTGCGGCGTACACGTCGAGCGCGAGATCGCGGTAGAGGCGGCCCTGCTCGGGCGTGCGGGTGAGCGCGGCGAGGAGCGTGGCCTCGGCGCCGTCGAGGTCGCGGGCCCGGAGCGCGGCGCGCGCGGCGCGCGCGAGGGAGGCGCGGCCGTCCTCGCTGCGCTCGGCCTCGGCGCGCAGCATCGCCGCGGCGTCGGCGAAGCGCTCGCGCGCTTCGAGCAGCGTCGCGAGGTCGTCGACGATGCCGGAGCGCACCGGCCCGTCCGCGGTCGCCGCGAGGGCGCGCTCGAGGCCACGCCGGATCGCGCCCGCCAGGTCGTCGTCGAGCGCCGCGAGCCGGATGGCGAGGGTGTCGCCCTCGGCGAGGACGCGCAGCCATTCGCGGGCGCCGCGCCCGCCGACGTCGCTTGCGGGGCTCAGGTACGCGTGCGAGACGAGATACGGATAGCGGAGCATCGACTCCTCGATCTCGGCGAGGGCCGCGTCGCGGCGGTCGTCCCGCCAGAGCGCGAGCGCCAGTCCGTCGCGCAGCTCCGGCGCCCACGGCGAGAGCGCGATCGCGCGCCGCCACGCCGCTTCGGCGTCCGGGCCGGCGCCGAGCACGGCCGCCTCCGCCTCGTGGGCGGCGCGGTCGGCGGGCGACCAATCGAGGGCGGAGCGGACGAGGCGTAGCGCCGCCGCGTCGCCGGCGCCCTCGGCGAGGACGCGGTCGGCCCGCGCGAGCGCCGCGGCCGGCGCGAGCGGCGTCGCGTCCGTCACGACCAGCACGGCGTTTGCCGCCTGGAAGGCCGCCGCGACGGCAAGGACGGCAAAGAGCGCCGCCAGGGCGGGCGTCCCGGCGGCGCGCCGCGAGAACGGGCGCGGCAGCGCGTTCGCCGGCTCGGGGATCAGCGGAGGCTCCTCCTCGAAGGCGGCCGCCGGGGCGGGACGTGGCCGGCCGGTCGTCACGAGGAGGCCGCCGAGCGTCATCAGCAGGAGGAAGTTCGCGGGGAGGTGGAGCCCGAAGTCGACGAAGCTCTGCGCGAGGATCGCCGCGATGCCGCCGACCAGGCCCCATCGCAGGTGGCCGCGCGCGCGGAGCGCGGCGCGCCATTCCGCGGCCGCGAATGCGGGAGGGCCGGTGCGGCCGCGCGGCCGGCGTTCCGCCCGCTCCGCCGCCGCCGCCCGGCGGGCGCGGCGGTCGGCGAGCAGCGCGCGGCCGACGAGCACGAAGAACGCGACGACGATCGCGACGCCGGCGACGCCGGTCTCCGCGGCGAGCTCGAGATAGTCGTCGTGTGCGTGGTCCCAGATACCGCCTTCGACGGGCGGCGCCTGGTACGGGCGGTACGCGTGCAGCCACGAGCCGAGCCCGCTGCCGACGAGCGGGTAGTCGCGCAGGAGCGCCGCGCCCTGCGCCGCCACGGTGAGCCGGCTCGCGAGGTTCACGTCGAGACCGTCGTCGGCGAGGTCCTCGGTCGCCGCCCAGCGCACGAGCGTCACGGCGGCGCCGGCCACGAGCGCGAGCGCCAGCGCCGCCGGCGCGAATCGGCCGAAGCGTCCGAGGCGCCCGGTCCGCCCCTGGCGCCGCGTCCGCGCCGCCAGGCCCGCGCCCGCGATGCCGAGCCCCACGAGCAGCGCCGCGAGGCCCCCCCGCGAGCCGGTCGCGACGAGCGCCACGACGAGCAGTGCCGTCCCCGCGGCGGCCGCGAGCGGCAGCGCGAGTGCGCGCTGGTTCGCGATGAGCGCGGTCGCCCAGGAGCGCTCGCGCCGGACGCCCATGCCGCGTCCCGCCTCGACGGCGCGGGCGAGTCGGCGGCGAAGCCGGCTCGCCAACGCCACCGCGTAGGCGAGCGTCAGCGGGATCGCCATCGCCAGCCAGGCGGCGAAATGATTCGGGTTCACGAACGGGCCCGACACGCGGTCGTCGACGGTCGGCTCGTCGGTGATCCAGAGCACCCGGCCGTTGCCGACCGCCTCGGCGAGGAGGCCGAGGGCCGCGAGGACGGCGGCGCCGATCACGAGCGTCGGCACGAGGCGGGTGAGCACGCGCTCGTCGCGCGGCTCGTCGAAGCTCCCGGCGCGCCACGGGTACGCGACGATCGTCGCGAAGACGGCGAAGCCGAGCGCCAGTCTCCCGAGCTCGACCCAGACGGCGTACGCGTCGAGGGCGAGCGGACGCCAGCGCGAGAAGGCGCCCACCTCCGGCCATCCCGGCAGCATGTCGGCGGTCAGGCGGGCTGCGCTCGGCGACAGGAACGAGAAGAGGGCGGGCGGCAGCGGGATCGTCGTGACGAGCGCCAGCGCGCCGAACGCCGCGAGCGCGCCGACCCCGGTCGCCGCGGGACCGCCCCCGGCCCGGCGGCGCGCGTGCAGCGTCGCGGCCACGAGCGCGAGCGCGGCCGCGAGCCCCAGGGAGATCGCGAGCGGGTGCCGCCCGCCGAGAAAGAGCGGCACGGCGAGGAGGAGCGCCTGCAGCGCGAGCAGCACGCGCCGGTCGTTCGCCGGGGCCGTCATGCCGCCTCCACCGCCTGCGGCGCCCGGTAGTAGCCATAGTAGCGGTTGTAGAAGTAGAGGTCGCCCCAGCCGAGATCGACGTTGTTGATGACGGCGCCGAGGAGGTGCGCGTTCGCCAGGGCGAGCTGATCGCGCGCCCGCCGGATGAGCTCGCGCGGCGTGTCGTAGCCCTTCACGACCTGGACTACGCCGTCGACCTCGCGCGCCAGCACGACCGCGTCCGTCACGGGCAGCACGGGGGGCGAGTCGAGGACGACGAAGTCGTACCGGCCGCGCAGCTCCTCGAGCATCGTCCGCATGCGTTGCGACCCGACGAGCTCCGCGGGGTTCGGCGGCGTCGGACCGGCCGGGATGAAGTCGAGGCGCGGGGCGTCGAGCGCGTGCACGATCGCCGCGAGCTCGATCTGGCCGGCGAGGAAGCTCGAGACCCCCGCGGTGTTGGTGATGCCGAGCTGGCGGTGGCAGCTCGGCTTGCGGAGATCGACGTCGATGAGCAGTACGCGCGAGCCCGCCTCCGCGAGCGTCGCCGCGAGGTTCAACGACGAGACGGTCTTGCCCTCGTTCGCGCCGGCGCTCGTGACGAGCAGCATCTTCGGTGGCGCCGCGGGCGTCGAGAAGAGCACCGCCGTGCGGAGCGCGCGAAACGCCTCGGCGACCGGCGAGAGCGGCTCGTGGACGACCACGAGCGCCGGCGACGCGTTCGCGGGCGCCGGGAGCGCGCGCTCGCCGCCGCCGCCGTCGAGCGCGCGCGTCACCGGCGAGCGGCGCGCGAGCGCGAAGTTCGGGATCGTCGCGAGCGCCGGGAGCTGGAGCAGGTCCTCCATCTCCTCGCTGCTCTTCACGCTGTCGTCGAAGTACTCGCACAGGAAGGTCGCGGCGCCAGCGAGCAGCAATCCGGCCAGGCCGCCGAAGACGAGGTTCATGGCGACGCGCGGCGAGCTCGCCCGCGCCGGCACCTCGGCGCGCTCGACCACGCGCAGGTTGGTCGGCGCGAGCGCCGAGCTCGCGGCCGTCTCCATCTGCTGCTTGAGGAGCGAGGCGTGGAGCGCGCCCGCGCTCTCGACGTCGCTCTGCAGGAGGTCGTAGCGGGCGCCGAGGTCGCGCAGCTGGACCGCCGAGGCCTCGAGGTCGGTGAGCTTGTCGCGCAGACCCCGTTCGCGCGCGACCGCGGCGTCGAACTTCGCGCGCACCGCGTGCACCTCCTGCTGCACCTCGGCGTCGAGCTGGCGGGAGACGAGCGTCTCCTGCCGGTGCAGCTCGACCATGGCTTCGTGGTTCGGTCCGAGGCGGTTGTCGAGGCCGGTGCGCGTCGCCTGCAGATCGAGCAGCGTCGCGTGCAGCTTCTGGATGCCGGGCTTGTCGAGGAAGTAGGCGAGGGGGGCCGCGTCGGGCCTGGTGAGGAAGTCGAACCGGCTCTGCAGCGTGACGCGCGCGCCCTCGGCCTTGGTCAGCAGGCTCGAGAGCTCGCCGATCTTCTGGCCGACCACCTTCTGCTCCTGGTTCACGGCCACGTTCGGGTGCGCGGTCGAGAAGGCGCGAAGCGCCGTCTGCGCGCTCTCGAGCTGCAGGGCGGACGCGCGCAGCTGTTGGTCGAGGAAGTGGCGCGCGGTCGCGTCGGTGCCGAGGCGCGCCTCCTCGTTGGCTTCGAGATAGGCCTGCGTGTGCGCCGCGGCGAGGATCGCGGAGAGCGCCGGGCTCGGCGTCGTGAAACGCACCTCGACGAGATCGGTGCCGCGCACGTCGCGCACCGAGAGCCAGCGCAGGTAGCGGTCGAGGAGCTCGGCGTCGACGTCGACTCCGCCCGCGTCCTCGTCGGCGGCGGCGAGCGGCGCGCCGGCGACGCCCCGCGGCCGCAGGATGGTGAGGAGCTGGCCGCCGACGGCGAGGAGGCCGCCGCGCTCCGGGCCCGGGTGCAGGAACGCCTCGTTCTCGGCGAGCCGCCGCGTGCGGATCACCCGCTCGGCGAGGTCGCGGCTTTCGAGCATCGCGACCTGGGTTGCGAGGAAGCTCGACGCGCCGTTCACGTTGCGTTCGTTCTGCTCGAGATCGAGGACGTTGCCGTCGAGGCGGAGCTGGATCGGCGACTGGCGCGACATCTGGAGCCGGGTCGCCGCGGTGTAGAGGCGCGGCGAGAGCATCGTCACGAGCAGGCTCGCGCCGAAGACGAGCGCGAAGCACGCCGCGGCGAGCCAGCGATACTTGTGGAAGACGCGGACGTAGTCGCGCAGATGCCGGCGCGGGACCTCGCCGTAGTCCGCGTCGTAGGGCGCGTGCGCGAACGCGCTGGGCGCGGGCGTACCTGTCCCGGGCGCGGCCGGCAACGCCGCGCCGGTGGCGTCGATCGTGGTCATTCGTGGTCTCCCCCCGGAAGTAGAAACGCCTCAGAACAGCAGCACGCTGCCGCCGACGTGGATCATCTCGCGCGCGATCGTCCACACGCCCCACGGGAGCGCGCGCGCCACCGACACCGGCACGTGGACGACGTCGCCGTCGGCGATCGGCACGTCGGCCGCGCGGCCGTCGGCGATCGCCGCGAGGTCCACCTCGAAGGTCCGCGATCCGCCCCCCGGCGTCACGCGGCGCACGACCGTGCGCGACCGGTCGGCCGAGACGTGGTGTCCGCCCGCCGCCGCGACCGCGCCGCCCACGGTGAGCCCGCGCGTCACCGGGTACGAGCCCGGCTTCTCGACCCAGCCGTCGACGAGCACGCTCCCCGCCGCCGTCACCGTGATGACGTCGCCCGGGCGGACCTCGGGATCGAGGCCCGCGGGACCGCGCGCCGCCGGCGTTCCGAGGAGCGCCACGTCGATGTAGACGCGCTCGCGCGGCGCCGGTCGCGCCTCCACGGCGAACTCGACGATGCGGCCGGCGTCCTTGCTCGGACCGCCGGCCGTCCACAGCATGTCGCTCAACGTCGCGCGCGGCCGGGTCACGGGATAGAGACCCGGCCGCTCGACGCTCCCAATCACCGCCACCACCCCGCTGCGATACTCGGCCACCTGCACGCTCACCTTCGGCGCGCGCAGGATCCCGGCCGCGATGAGGCGCCGTCCGATCTCGGTTTCGAGCGCCGACGGGGTGAGCCCCGCCGCGCGCACCGCGCCGATCATCGGAATGGTCACCTCTCCCCCACCGCTCACCCTCAGCCCCTGCTGGTAGACAGGAGCCCCCGCCACCACCTGGCCGGCGCCGGCGGACCCGCTCGACGACCGCGTGCCCACCGACGCCTGCGCATCCAACAGATCCGGGATCCGGACGTCGAGGAGATCGTCCGGCCCGATGCGATACCCTGCGCTCGCCGGCGCCGTCGCGCGCGCCGCGGCGATCTTCGACAGCGCCTCGACGTCGAGCGCCGTCATGAGGTCGCTCGCCGCCGGCGCCGCCCCCGCGGCGCGCTCGGGGATCGCCCCGAGGCGGGGGCCGCCGCAGCCGGCGATCATCGTCAGCGCGAGCGCCCCCGCGCCCGCGCGCGCCGTTCTGGAGATGCGATGCATGTCCGCGCGCCTCGGAGTCCGCGGCTCCCTAGGATCGCGAGCGCGGCGGACAAGGACGGAACGGCCGGCACCACGTCATGCTGCCGTGGCGGCAGCAGACGCGCTTGCGGACCACCGCCGGACGGTTCGGCTTCTCGGGACAGAGCTTCTCGTCGGTCCGCACCAGCACCTGCTTGTTCGGACAGAAGAGCCGATCGCCCCGGTCGCGGCCTCCATGGCCGCCGTGGCGGTCGTCGTCCCAGTCGTCGTCGTGACGGCCGCAGTCCGGGATCGAGCGCTCGTCGTCGCCGTCGAAGAATCCCTTGCTCCGCTCGTGGCCGTCCCGAGCGTCGTGGCCGCCCCTGGCGAACGCGGCCGGCGTCGACGCCATGGTCAAGACGAGCGCCGCGCTCCCCACCCGCAACGCAATGGCAGCGTACCTTCGATGCAGCATGCACACCCTCCTCACGGTTTGTCCCGGCCGACACACACACCCCCACGGCGCGGCTCCGTACCGGCGTTGCTCACTCTCGGATTGTCTCGATGTGGCTGCCCCACGCGTCGCGAGGACGCGTGCGCCAGCCGCGGGGGACGTAGCGAGACGCGTGCCCACGAGGGCGGGGCGCCGCGACGCGGTGCGAGCGCAGTCGGTTCGCGGACGTCTGCGGACGCTTGCGCCCGCGCGTCAGCGCCTGCGCAGGCGAACGCGCGTTACGACGCTAGCGGCTCGTGCAACGATGAACGCTCGGAGGCGGGGACGCGTCGCCGGCGTCAGGCGTCGCGTTCGGCGAGCAGCGCGCGGTCGAGGTCGCGGACGAGCGTCGCGAGATCGGCGGCGCTCGTCGTCTCCGGGGCCAGGCGCGCCGCGAGCGTGCGCATGGCGTCGGCATTGGCGCGCTCGGCCTCCGCACGCGTCGTGGCGCGCGCGCCGTCGAGATCGGCGAGCGTGAGCGACGGGGAGCGCGCGGCCTCGAGGCAGAAGCGCTCGGGCTCGGCGTCGGGGAGCGCCACGTCGGCGAGCGCCAGGGCGCGGAGGATGCGCGCCGCCTGCGCCAGGAGCGCCAGGGCCGTCGGGCGGCCGAGGGCCGGCGCGCGGTCGTCGGGCGGCCGCCACGGCTCGCCCGGCGCCGCGACCGCGACGTACGGAAGGCCGCTCGCGACGCCGTGCTCGACGACCGGCGCGACCCCCGGGAGCGCCAGCGCCGCCTGCAGCTCGGCCTCCCGGGCGAGGCGCGCGGCGTTGGGGGCGGCGGCGGCGCGGAGCCAGACGGAACGCTGGCCGTCGAGCCAGAATGCCGCTTCGAGACGCCCGCGCTCGGGCGGGGACGCCATGATCGCGATCCGGCCCATGTGGCGCGCCGCGAGCGCCGCGAGCCAGCGCTCCGCTGCGTGGTGGCCGGGCGCCGCGCGCCGCACCTCCTCGAGCGTCGCGCGCGCGCGGTCGTCGACGTGGCGGGCGAGGAGCTGCGCGGCGCGCCGCATGGCGAGGCGGGTGAAGGTCTTGCCGGCGCGCGCCAGGCTCCCCAGCAGCACGCCCGCGGCGCGATCGGCGACCGCCGCCGGGACGCCGGGGTCGAGCGCGAGCTCGAGCATGCGGATGCGCAGCGGCTCGGCGTACCCGCGCAGCACCTGGTCGGGCGCCGCCATCACCTGCTCGAGGCCGAGCGCCAGGCCCTGCGCGTCGGCGGGCGCCGCCCCGTCCGCGTCCTCGCCGCGCAGGCGCCGGTGCACCGACCGGAGCGGCGCGAAGATCGCGGCGACCTCCGGCGGCAGCGCCGCCGCGGCCGCGTCGAAGGCGCCGCGGAACGCGTCGCCGTCGAGGAGGCTGAACAACACCTGCACGCGCTCCTGGCCCCGGAAGGTCTCGGTCAGCACCTGCAGGAGGCGCGCGAGGCGGGTCGCCGAGAGGCTTTCGAAATCGATCCGGCGCACGACCTCCGCGAAGGCGGCGGCGGCCTCGGCGTGCGCGCGCTGCGGCGCGAGCGTCTCGAGGTACGCGAGCAGCACGCCGACGTCGGCGGTGAGCCGGATCGCGCCCGCCAGCATGCGCGCGCGCGCGGCGGCGTTGGACTTGAGCGGCTCGCGGCCGATCGCCGCCTCGATCACGCCGCGATCCACCTTGCCGATGAGATGGCGGCAGACGCCGCGGTCGCTCGGCTCGCGCCGGCCGTTCACGAGGAGGTCCTCGGCGGCGTTCAGCCGCAGCCGGAGCGCGTCCTTGTGCTCGCGGAGGAAGACGAGGTGCTCCCGCATCTCCCGGATCTCCTCGGGAGCGAGGGTCTCGGGCGCCGCCGCCGACTCCGCCGCGAGCCGGCTGACGCTCGGGACCAGCGGCGCGGCCGGCGGTGTCTGGCCACCGTCGCCCACCGGACGTCCGCGCCGGCCGCGGCGACGCCGGCGGCGGCGCGGGGCGCCGTCCGGGGCCTCGGGATCCATCGCCTCCCGGGTTAGCACACCGAGCGCGGCGCGACGACTCGTCCGCCGCGCATCGCCGCGCTCGGCGTGATAGGAGCGCCGCGATGCCTCCACCGCCCGCCGCGCGCTCGCGCGAGAGCTTCCTCCTGCGCGCGGCGGCGCTGCCTGTCCTGCCGGCGAACCTCGCGGGCGCGGTCCTGGTCTACCTCTATTTCAACTTCGTCGATCCCCTCGAGTCCGTGGGCGACGACGGCGCCTACGAGGGGCAGCGGCTCGCCGTCTTCCTGCTCGTCGTGACCGTGATCCTCGCCGGCACCGTCTTCCTGAGCGCGCGCTGGTTCGATCCGCTGGCGCGCTGGCGGCGGTTGCTGCGCGAGGGAGCCGATCCGGCGTCGGTTCCGGCGACGATCCGTCGCCGCGTGCTGAACGCGCCGCTCGCGAACACCATCCTCACGCTGTTGGGATGGACCTTCGCCGGGACCTTCTATCTGGTCTACCTGGGCGCCGTCGCCGATCTGCCGTCGGGCGAGGTCGGCCGCATCACGGCCGCGCTCGTCTTCGTCGCCGGACCCCTCACCGCGGCGTTCGCGTTCCTCGCGAGCGAGCTCTACCTGCGCCGCCAGGTGCCGGTCTTCTTCCCCGACGGCCGCATCGAACGGAGCGGCGTGCTGCGGGTGCCGATCCTCGCCCGGCTCGGCGGCACGTTCGCGGTCACGTCGATCCTGCCGCTCGCGCTCATGATGCTCGTCGACTTCGGGATGCAGGAGCGTCACGGCGCGGCGGCGGGCGAGGTCGGCCTCTTCTGGACGCACCTCGTCCGCGCGCAGGGCTTCATCGCGGTCGTGACCGGCGTCGCGTCGCTCGTGATGGCGTGGCTCGTCGCGCGCTTCATCAACCGGCCCGTGCAGGCGCTGCGTGCCGCGATGGCGCGCGTCGCGGCCGGCGATCTCTCGGTGCGGGCGCCCGTGCGGAGTGCGGACGAGCTCGGCGAGCTCTCGGCGCATTTCAACGCCATGGTCGACGACCTCCGCACCGCCGAGCGGACGCGCGAGATCTTCGGACGCTACGTCAGCCCCGCGGTCGCCCGCGAGGCTCTCGAGCGCGGGGTCGCGCTCGGTGGCGAGATCGTCGTCGCAACCGCGATGTTCGTCGATCTCCGCGGTTTCACGGCGACGTCGCGACGCGCGTCGCCGGTGCGCGTCGTCGAGATGCTCACCGAGTACTACGCGCTCGTCGAGCGCGCCTGCGAGCGCGAGGACGGCGTCATCACGCAGTTCCTCGGCGACGGCGTGGTCGTCGTGTTCGGGCATCCGCTGCAGCCGTTGCCGGGCCATGCGCGTGCCGCCGTGCGCGCCGCCATCACCCTCCAGCGCATGCTCGCCGAGCGGAATGCCGCGACCGACGCCGAGCCGCTCGTCGCCGGGATCGGGATCTGCACCGGCGACATGGTCGCCGGGAACGTCGGCACGGGCGGGCGCGTCACCTACACCATCGTCGGTGACGCCGTGAACCAGGCCGCGCGGCTCCAGGTGATGACCCGCGATCTCCCCGCCTGGGTGCTCATCACGGCGAGCACGCGGGAATCGCTCGGCGCCGATGCGGGCGCGGCGCTTCGGCCTTGCGGTCCGCTCGCGATCAAGGGCCTCGCCGAGCCCGTCGAGATCTGGGCCGTGGACGACGAGCCGACGGGCGATCCCGCGCCGCGCTGACCTCCGTCGTCAGTCGATCGGCGTGCAGACGTCCTTCGTCGGCGGCGTGCGCGCGCACGCCATGCCGTCGGTGACGCCGCTCGAAAGGTATGCGCAGACGTTCCCGACCGCCGCTTGCCGCGCGTCTTCCTCGCGCTCGCCTTCGACGCTGCGGCACTGGGAGCGGCCGTTGTGGGTGATGCACACCTCGCAGCGCACCCCTTGCAGGTGGAAGGTGCGCCACACGACGAGCCCCATGAAGAGGAGGAGCGCGGCGAGCGCGAGGCGGCTGAGCGTGCGGCGGCGCGGCGCGGCCATCTGCGGCACCGTAGTACGCCCCCCCGCGCCCGGCAACGAGACGCCGTGCGGGGAGGATCTCGGTCCCGAGGCGCGACCCCGTGCGCCGCGCCGCGCGCGACCGTTCAGGATCGGATGCGGCGGTAGATGCGCGGCCCGGCCGTGCCGGAGTCGTAGACGAGGCGCCAGCGCTCGGGGTGGGCCAGCACGGCCCGTTCGGCGTAGCGGCGGGCCACGTCGAGAACGTCGAGATCGTCGATCACGACCCAGTCGACCGGAACCTCGCGGAGCTGCCGTTCGGCGCGCTCCGGGTCGGAATCGAACGGGGGGAAGACCGCGCGGGCGCCGCTCAGGAGGTAGAGCCGCTGCGGCGTCGCGGTTGCGACGATGGCGTCGTGCGCCGCGACGGTCTTCAGCCAGGCGAGGCCCTCGTCGTGCAACCGCCAGCGCCGGGAATAGAAGAAGAGCCGCTGCGGCGTCGCGCCGGGAATCGCCGCGACCGGTGTGTGGCGCGCGGAGAAGACGGCGCCGAGGACGACGAGTTCGGCGGCGAGCAGGACGCCCACCGCGGCTCCGGCCGCCGTCTGCAGCGGGCGGCTCGCGACCCGGCTCGAGTTCTCGAGCACGAGCGCGAAGCCGATCGCGGTGAGCGGCGCGAGCGGCATGAGGTAGCGGCCGAACTGCGACGGCCAGGGGGTGAGCGTCATGGCCGCGAGCGACGCGAGCCAGACGAGCGGCGCCAGGCGGATCCCGTCGAGGGCGAGCATCGCGAGGCCGGCGGCGGCGACGAGGCCGAGGAGAGCGCACCCCAGGCGATGGATCGCGAGCGGGCGCGGCGGCGGCGTGGGCGCGCCGGGCGGCGGCGGCTCGCGCAGTAGGAACACCGGGTGGAGCGGACCCTCGGCGCGGACGCCGATGCTCTCGCCGAGCCGGGTCGGCAGGGACAGGGCGTTGGCGGCGACGCGCCGGACGAGGTCGTTCGCGTCGGCGAGGCCGAGCTCCGGCGCGAACGCATCGCGGTACGCCATGTTGGCGGCGTACGGTACGTTGTAGAAGTTGTAGGGGGCGCGCTGATACGCGTAGGCGGGATGGGTGAAGGCGGGCCGCGCCTGCACTTCGGCGAGGTAGGCGTGCCAGACGAGCACCGGCAGCGCCGCGAGCGCCGCGCGCAGCGCGGCTTCGAGGACGCGCCGCGCGAGGAGCGCGTCGACGATCCAGGCGATCAGGAGCGCGCCGCCGCTCGCGCGGAGCAGATACGCCGCGCCGCCGAACAGGGCGGCGCGGCCGC
This sequence comes from Deltaproteobacteria bacterium, assembly GCA_020852955.1. Classification (GTDB taxonomy): domain Bacteria; phylum Desulfobacterota; class Binatia; order UTPRO1; family UTPRO1; genus UTPRO1. The sequence goes on from JADYZW010000030.1 coordinate 27,150, forward strand.
GCCGATCGTCGCGCTCGGCGGCGAGGAGGAAGAGCACGGTCGCGCACGCGAAGGGCAGCTCGGCGAAGAGCGCGTCGGAGAGCCAGAGCAGCTCGAGGTGCAGCACGACGAGCAGGCTCGCGACGAGCGCCCATCCGGGACGGAGCCAGCGGCGCGCGAGGGCGTAGACGGCGAGCGCGTAGACGAGGAAGAGCGCCGCCCACGTGAAGCGCAGCGCCTGGCCGGCGACGGCGGGATCGCGGCTCCCGGTGAGGCGCTGGTGCGCCGCCACGATCATCGGCAGGAGCGGCGGATACTGGACCGCCTCGATCCGTCCGGGCTCGTTCAGGAGCCGGTAGCCGTGGCCGTCGCCGAGCGCGGTGCCGAGCACGTAGTAGACGCCGGCGTCGTAGCGGAGGTCGAGCGGTCCGCGCAGCCGCGGCGCCCACAGCGCCAGCGCCGCGACCACGAGGAGGCCGACGGCGAGTCCGTCGGCGTCGATGCGGGGGAAGCGAGGGCTAGAGCGTGGCGTGGGTAACGTTCCAGGTGATGTCGCCGGGAGTGAGGGGCGTCAGCACCGTCTTCGCGAACGAGCCGTCCCGCCAGCGGTACTGGCGGAGCTCGTGTTGATCCTCGGAAGCGACGTATATCTCGAGTCGTCCGTCGCCGTCGAGGTCGGCGAGGTGGACCGGATGCTCGAAGCCGGACGACTTGGCGTCGATGAGCGTGCGCGTCCACGCGCCGGTCGCGCCTTCGGGCCCCTGCTCGAAGAGCCAGAGCCCCGACGCGAGCGCGCCGGCGACCAGGTCCATCCTGCCGTCGCCGTTCACGTCGCCCGCCTGGATCGCCCGCATCTGCCGGTCGGGAACGGTCGCGACGACGCTGCTCGTGGGCGCGCCGTTCTCGAAGCGGTACGCCTTCACCGTGACCGGACGCACGATCTGGCCGCCCGCTCCGACCGCGCCTTCCCACACCACGTAGAGCTCGGACTGCGCATCGCGATCCATGTCGGCAACCAGGATCTCCTTCGCGTGGGTGTCGCCCGGCGCGTCCACGATCGACTTCTTCCACGCGCCGTCGGGCGCGCGCCGGTACATCGCCACCTCGCCCGGCTGCTCCTGATCGAGCTTGTTCGGTTTGCTCGGCGTGGCGAAGAACTCCGGGAGACCGTCGCCGTCGACGTCGCCGATCTCGATCTCGTGGACGAAGGTGTCGGGCCGGCGGTCGACCTCTTCCACGCGCCACCCGTTGCCCGGGTGGACGATCGCGATCACGCCCTGATCGTGGGTCGCGATCACCAGGTCGTCCGTGCCGTCGCCGTCGACGTCGCCGCGCTCGACGTCGCGGAGGCGATCGAACTTGCCGCCGAACGTGGGGTTCCAGCGCGTGGCTTCGGACCAGACGCCGTCCGCGAAGCGCCAGGTCTTGAGCATCGCCCGGGTGGCGCCGATCGTGAGGAGTCCGCCGTCCCACGGCATCGCCTTGTGGAAGGCGTTGCTGTCGGGATCCTCGACGGCGACCGTCTTCCAGCCGGCGTCGGTGCGGCGGACGATCAGGAGCTTGGCCGGGCCGGGGACGGGCTGCGTCGTGCCATCGGGCTTCTTCACGTCGCGGAACTGGGCCACGGTGAGGAGCAGCGACGGGTACGGTCCGCCGACGAGCGGGTCGCGGCGCGGCGCCGCGACCGGCGCCGCGGGCGCGGATGACGGGCCGGGCGTCCCGACCGTCTCGCCGCCGCGCTCGCACCCGAAGGTCAGGAGGGCGGCCGCCGACAGCACCATGCTCCGCCACCCGATCGTCCGACGCGGCATGCGAGCTGACGTAGGATGGATCATGACGGCTTGCAAAGGGGGGCGCGGGGCGCGAGTGCTGTGCGTTCGTGTACGCCGGGAGGCGCGTTTGTGACGGTCGCCGACGCGCGCGCGCCGGCGGAGGACTCGTCGGATCAAGGAGATGGCGTGCGCGCGGCGCTTGCGGGCGTCGTCGATCGACGGAGGCATGCTCGTTGCTCGCACGGCACGGTATGAACGCGCCCGAGACGCACTCCGATACCGCCGCATCCCTTGCGCCGCGCTCCGCGCTCCGCGAGCTCTTCAATCGTGTCTCCGAGAGCTGCGACCTGCCGCCGCTGCCCGCGGTCGCGGTGCGCGCCATCGCGCTCGCGCGCGACCCGAACGTCGCCGCCGATCAGCTGGTGCGGGTCGTGTCCACGGATGTCGCGCTCGCCGCCCGGGTCGTCTCGATCGCGCGCTCCGTGCGCTACATGCGGCGCGAGCCTCCCCGCACGCTCGACGCCGCGATCCAGACCGTCGGGTTCCAGGCGCTCCGCCGCATCCTCATCGCCGCCTCGGCGCGGGCCGCCTATCGGGCCGACGACGTGACCGCGCAGACCCTCTGGGAGCACGCACTCGCGACCGCGCTCGCCGCCGACGAGCTCGCGCGCCTCGCGGGCGAGCCGCGCGGGGGCGGGTCGTTCATCGCCGGGCTCATGCACGACGTCGGGAAGCTCGTGCTGCACCTCTCCGACAGCCGGCACTACGACGCGCTCGACCACGACGACGAGGCGCGCGAGGCGGAGCGCTTCGGCGTGACGCACTGCCAGGTGGGCGCCTGCCTCGCGGAGCACTGGGGCCTCGAGGACGACGTCGTGTGGGCCATCCTGGCGCACCATCACCCTCCGAAGGAGGCGCCGTTGGCCTGCCGCGTCCTGCTCGCCGACGCGATCGCGTGCCGGATCGGCTATGGCTGTACGCGCAACGGCGAGACGCCGGATGCGATCGATCTCACCTCGACCGTGCCCGTCGAAGAGGTGACGAGCGCGGTGCAGGCGTCGTTCGAGACCGAGCGCACGCTGTTCGCGTAGGGCGGGTCACTCGAACGCGCGCGCGCGCCACCACGGGTAGAACGACGGCATGTCCACGCTCGGCCGGAGCGTGAACTTCGGCGGGCGCTTTTCGAGGAAGGACGCCACGCCCTCGTGCGCGTCGGCCGACCGGCCCATCGCGAAGATCGCGCGCGAGTCGACCTTGTGGGCTTCCATGGGATGGTCGGCGCCGAGCATGCGCCAGAGCATCTGCCGCGAGAGCGCGACCGACATCGCCGACGTGCCCTCGGCCATCTCGCGCGCGAGGCCGCGGGCCGTGTCGAGCACGAGCTCGGGGGGCGTCACGCGGCTCACGAGCCCGGCCGCGAGCGCCTCCTCGGCCGCGAAGACGCGCGCCGTGTAGACCCATTCCGCGGCCCGGCTGATGCCGACCAGGCGCGGCAGGAACCAGCTGCTGCACGCTTCCGGGACGATGCCGCGCTTGGTGAAGACGAAGCCCATGCGCGCGCCGGTGGCGGCGACGCGGACGTCCATCGGCAGCGTCATGGTGATGCCGACGCCGACCGCGGGGCCGTTGATCGCGGCGATCACGGGCTTCTTCGACTCGAAGATGCGGAGCGTGAGGAGACCGCCGCCGTCGCGGTGGGTGTCGATGGTGAGCGGTTTGGCTCCCGCCGAATGATCGAACGCTCCACTTCCACCCGACAGGTCGGCGCCGGCGCAGAACGCGCGCCCGGCGCCCGTGACGATCACGACCCGCACGGCGTCGTCGGCGTCGGCGCGGTCGAAGGCGTCGATCATCTCGTGCATCATGCGCACGGTGAACGCGTTCAGCTTGTCGGGCCGATCGAGCGTGATGGTGAGGAGCGGGCCGTCCACCTCGTAGCGGATCTGTTCGTAGTCCATCGGCGGTGTCTTGCACGGAACGGTCGTCGATGCACGAGAAGCGCGCGCCGGGGCGGGCGGGGTGGGTCGCGCCGGCGCCGCGGAGGAGCGCCTCGCGTCCGCCCCGGATTCCGAAGGAGGGGAATCCCGCCCGCCCGGAATCGTGGGATCGGGAACGGCGGTCGCCGCCGCGGTCGCGAATCGGTAGCGATTTTCCGAGCCCGCGCTCTGGCACGGGCCCTGCTCACGAGGGCAGGAGGCGCCGAAGATGACCGCCGTCGAAGCCCCCGTCGTGAGACCCGGCCATTGCGCGGTGAAACGCCTGCGGATCGCCCGTCGCCGCGTGGCGCGCTGGTTCCGGCGACCCGAGGCCGAGCTGCTCCGTCGCCAGCACCCGGCACCGCATCCGTTTCCGTTCGCCCCGAGCGCGGAGGAGCGGAAGGCGGCGACCGACCGCCGGGACTGATCGCCGCACCGCGACCGGCCATGGACGCGCCGAGCGCCCCGACCGGGCCCGAGATGACTCGCCCGCGGACGGCGCTCGTGCTGTCGGGCGGCGGCGCGCGCGGCGCCTACCAGATCGGCGTGCTGCGCGGTCTCGTCGAGCACGGCTTCCTCGCGGGGGGCGGCGTGTCCATCGACGTGTTCGTCGGGTCGAGCGCGGGATCGATCAACGCGACGACGCTCGCGGCGTGGGCGGACGATCTGGCGACCGGCATCGGCCGGCTGGAACGCGTGTGGAGTGAGATCCGGCCTTCCTCCGTGTACCGGACGGATCTCGGCTCGCTCGGCCGGATCGGCCTGCGCTGGGCGTGGGACCTCTCCTTCGGCGGCGCCACGCGCCGGGCCCAGCCGAAGGCGCTCCTCGACACCGCGCCGCTCCATGCGCTGCTCGCGGAGCACGTGCCGTTCGCGCGCCTCGAGCAGACCCTCGCCTCCGGTCGGCTGGGCGCGCTCGCGCTCGTCGCGACCGATCTCCAGACCGCGAGCGGCGTGGTCTTCCTCTCCGCACCGCCCGGGACGCCGACGTGGCGGCGCCGCCGGTGGCGCATCGAGGCGACCACGATCCGCGTCGAGCACCTGCTCGCGTCGAGCGCGATTCCGATCTTCTTCCCGTCGGTCGAGATCGACGGCCGCTATTTCGGCGACGGCTCGATCCGGAATACCGCCCCGCTGAGTCCGGCCATCAACCTCGGCGCCGACCGCGTGATCGCGATCGGCGTGAGCGGACCGCCGGTGCCCGAGGAGGCGCTCCGGCCCGCGGACGTCCCCTCGGTCGCCCAGGTCGCCGGCGTGCTCCTCGACGCGGTCATGCTCGACGCGATCGAGGTGGACGTCGAGCACAGCGAGCGCGTGAACCGGAGCGTCGTGCGCGTGTCCGGGGACCGGCCCGCCGACGGGTTCCGGCCCGTCGACGTGCTCTGGCTGCGTCCGTCGCAGCGCGTGCGCGAGCTCGCCGCCGAGCTCACCGATCGCATCCCGCCGATCGTGCACTACCTGATGCGCGGCCTCGGCTCCGACGCCGCGGTGAACGAGCTCGCGAGCTATCTCCTCTTCGACCCGTCGTTCTGCGGCGCGCTCATGGAGCTCGGCCGGCAGGACGTCGCCGCCGAGCGGGAGCGGATCGCGGCGTTCTTCGCGCGCTGAGCGGCGCCGGTCCCGGGGCGCAGGCGCGCCGCGCGTTTGACGCTCGCCAGGGCCCGCCGTACTGATCGTCGCTCATGCCGAGGAAGAACGCCGCTTCCGCAAGACGCGCGGCGAGGCGGACCGAGCGGCCCGGCGCGCGCTGCGATCGCCCCGACACGCACGCGGGCCGTCCGAACGAATGAACGCGGCACGTCGTACCGCGCTCGCCGCCGGCGTCTTCGCGGCGCTCCTCGCCGCCTATTCCTCGCCGCGCGCGCCGCTGCCAACCTGGGACGCCTACGCCAACGTCTTCCCCGCGCTCAGTCTCGTGAACGACGGCGACTTCGCGCTCCATCCTGCGGAGATTCCCTTCCTGTTCGACTGGAGTCTGCCGGCGACCGGGCGGCGCCTGCGGGTGCCGGTGTGGGAGCGGATGATCATCGAGGGACGCGCGGTCGAGGATCTCTACCGCGAGGGCAAGCTCCGGCCCGAGGGCTCGCCGTACTACTTCGTCGTCCGCGCGCCGACCGGCGAGTACGTCGGTAGCGAGCCGCCCGGGACGGCGGTCGTGGCGGCGCCGTTCTACGCGTGGATGACGCGGCCGGACACCGCGGCGATCCTCCGCGACGTTCGGCCGCTGCTCGAGAAGAGCAAGCTCGTGGCGTCCGTGCTGATCGCGGCGACCGCGGCGATCCTCTTCCTCACGGCGACGCGCTTCCTCGACCCTCGCCGCGCGCTCCTGGTCGCGGCGATCTTCGGCCTCGGCACCTGCGCCTGGTCGCTCGGGAGCCAGGCGCTCTGGGCGCAGACGGGGATGCAGCCCTTCGTCGCGCTCGGCATCGACCGGTTCCTCCGCGTTCGCGACGGGCGGCGTCACGCGCTGGGCGCGGGTCTCGCCCTCGGGTGCGCGGTCGCGTGCCGTTCGACGAGCCTCCTCGTGCTGGCCGCGATCGGTCTCCACCTCCTCGCGACCGACCGCAAGGCGCTCGCGCTCTGCGTCGCCGGCGGGGTCCCGCCGATCGCGAGCCTCGCCGCGTACAACGTCCGCTACTTCGGCTCGCCGTTCGTCGAGGCCCACACCCTCATGGGTCCGGCCGTCGCGCTTGCCAAGACGGGATCCCGGGACCTCTGGCAGACGCCGCTCTGGGAAGGCGCGCTCGGCCTCCTCGTGAGTCCGGGACGCGGACTCCTCGTCTACTCACCGGTCCTGGCGCTCGCCGTCGTCGGCGCGTGGCGCGTCGCGCGCGGGCGGGCGGACCGCGCTTTCCTGCCGATCGTCGCCGCGGCCGCCGCGATCATGGTGGTGCGATTCAAGTGGTTCGACTGGTGGGGCGGCTACAGCTACGGCTACCGCCCGCTCATGGACGCGATCGTGCCGCTCACCGTCCTGTTGATTCCTGCCCTCGCGGCCGCGCGCCCGACGGCGCTTCGCCGCGCCGCTGTCGCCGCGGCGCTCGCGTGGTCGATCTTCGTGCAATGGGTGGGGACCGCGTACGACAGCGGCAGCTGGGACCGTCACGGCGGATTCGACCTCCGCGTCACCCGCAGCATCGACGAGCCGCGCTGGCGCGAGCGGCTGTGGTCGGTCGGCGAGAATCCGATCGGGTTCTACTGGCGGCACCGCGCCGAGGCGGTCGCGCGCCGCGAGGCGAGCCTCGCGGAGTTCGCGCGGACGCCGTTCGAGGTGCGGCGCCCGACGCCGTAGCGTTCCGGCAGGCGGTCGCCGCACGATCCGACCGCCCGTGCGATCGCCGGCCGGTCCCGGGTCATGCAGGTGCTCGCGGCGCGGTCGTGTTCGCCCCGCTGCGGCCGACTCAGCCGAGGATTTCGGTGACGCGGAAGAACACGCGTGGAAACGCGGCCATGGCGATGCGCCGGCCTCGGACGAGCCGCTGGTGTTCGCGGTACCCGCTTGCCGACGGGCGCCGATACACTTCGATCGCCTTCCCGGGGATGTCGATCAGCCACAGCTCGCGCACGTGCTTGCGGGCGTACAGGCTCGACTTGATGCGACGGTCGTACGAGACGCTCGAGTCCGCGACCTCGATCGCGAGCAGCACGTCGGAGGGGCGCGGGTGTGCACCTTCGTAGTAGTCGCTCCGGAACGCGAGGATCGTGCAATCGGGTTGCGGCTCGGAGAAGTCGTCGAGGATCACGGGATTCTGCACGCTGACGACGACCCGTGACCCGAGCCGCCGGGTGAAGAGCGCGTTCAGACGGTTGACGCCGCCGGTGTGACGGGTGCCGATCGGACACATGTGGAAGACGTCACCCTCGATGAGCTCGACGCGGGAGTCCTCGTGAAAGATCCCGGCCTCGCCCATGCGGTGGTACTCGTCGATCGTGAAGCGGTGCCGGACGGGCATCGTGTCGTCGACGGCTTCGCGAGCAACGGCGCGTGCCATTGCCGAGTTCCTTACCATACTGGTTCGCCTTTCGAGAACACATTTCGTGGTAACCGACGCCGTCGAGACCATGCGCGACGCATGCGAGCGGCGCATCGCTCCGAGTGCCCGTTCGCTTGACCATTCCGCCACGCGCGCGCTACGCCGTCGCGCGTGCGGATGAATGCTGAGGCGAGGCGGAGGCTCTTCGAGACGGTGCGGGATCATCTCGGCATGCACGTGAAGAAGCTGCACGCGCGGATGGGCTGGAAGGTCTTCCGGAAGGGCGCGTCGGTCCGGAATTGCGACGGCAGCTGCTGTCTCAAGGGCAGCGTCGCGTCGTACGCCGAGTACCGGGCCATCATGAAGCACCGGGCGCTGATCGCGCCGTACATGACGTCGCGCGCGCGCGCCAAGCCCGACCGCTGGTTCGAGGCGCGCGTGAAGAGGGATCCCGACTACCTCTGCGAGAAGGCGGTCGCGACCCGCGTGCTCGACGGCGCGTGCGTGTTCCTGCGCGACGACCGCCTGTGCGCCCTCCACGTCGCGGGCGAGAAGGAGCTCGGGACGCCCTTCAAGTTGAAGCCCGCCATCTGCCTGCTGTGGCCGCTCTGCGTCGTCGACGGCGAGCTCGACGTCGGCTACGCCTCCTTCACGCGCCGCACGCAGTGCTGCGCCCCCGTCCGGAAGGGCGACCGCACGATCTACGACGTCATCGGCCCCGACGACGCGTCGATCCGCATGATGGCGCGCAAGGAGAACTCGCGCGGGGGCAGTGGGGAGATGCCGAAGCATCTCCGGCGCTGAGCGGCGCCGTCAGACGTTGAAGCGGAAGTGCAGCACGTCGCCGTCCTGCACCGCGTAGTCCTTGCCCTCGACGCGGAACACGCCGGCGGCGCGGCAGCCGGCCTCGCCCCGGTGGGCGACGAAGTCGGCGTACGACATCACCTCGGCGCGGATGAAGCCGCGCTCGAAGTCGGTGTGGATCACCGAGGCCGCCTTCGGCGCCTTCCAGCCGCGCTCGATCGTCCAGGCGCGCGCTTCCTTCGGCCCGGCCGTGAAGTAGCTCACGAGCCCGAGGACCGCGTAGCCCTCGCGGATCACCTGCTCGATGCCGCTCGACGCGATACCGTAGCTCTGCAGGAACTCGGCGCGTTCGCCGTCGTCGAGCCCGACGAGCTCGGCCTCGACCTTCGCCGAGATCTTGATGACGTGGGCCTGCCGCGGCTCGGCCCAGGCGCGCAGCGCGTCGACGTGGACGTTGTCCTTGGCGAGCGCGCCCTCGTCGACGTTGGCGCAGAAGATGACCGGCTTCGACGTGATGAGCCCGAGCTCCTGGAAGAGCACGGCGCCATGGGCCGAGGCGCGCTCGGGAAACGCGACCGCCGGCAGGCCCTTCTGGAAATGCTCGACGAGCCGCTTCGCGACCTCGAGCTGCGCCGCCGCGTCTTTGTCTCCCTTCGCCTTCTTGGTGAGGCGGTCGATGCGCCCCTCCGCCATCTGGAGATCCGCGAGGGCGAGCTCGGTCTCGATCACCTCGACGTCGCGCACCGGGTTCACCGAGCCGTCGACGTGGACGACGTCGGCGTCGTCGAAGCAGCGCACCACGTGGACGATCGCCGCGGTCTCGCGGATGTGGGCGAGGAACTGGTTGCCGAGCCCCTCGCCGGTCGACGCGCCTTTCACGAGTCCAGCGATGTCGACGAACTCGACGGTCGCCGCAACGATGCGCTCGGGGTCGACGATCGCCGCGAGCTTCGCCAGCCGCTCGTCGGGAACCGGCACGACCGCCTTGTTCGGCTCGATCGTGCAGAAGGGATAGTTCGCGGCTTCCGCATTCTGCGCCCTGGTGAGGGCGTTGAAGAGCGTGGACTTGCCCACGTTCGGAAGGCCAACGATGCCGATGCTCAGTCCCACGGTGGATGCTCCGGAACCGAACTAGGTAGCCCGGACCTCGGCCATCGGCAAGTCGCGCCGCGCACCATGCGCGCCGCGGTCCTCGAAGATCCAGGGGCCGTCGTTCCCGGGAGCTCGCGTCCTCACGGACGATGGCGGACGACGAGACGCGCGAGCTCTCGCGCCGCTCCCGACACGAGGGCGCGGAAGAGCAGGCGTTCCGGCGAGCCGTCGCTGAACGCGCCCGCGATCGCTCGCAAGGTGAACGGGGTGAGGCGGTGTCCCGGTGCGATCGCGAAGATCGGCTCCCAGATCATCGGCTGGGCGCTCGCCTTGAACGCCTCGAGGCCGCGGAAATTGTAGAAGCGGCGGCCGTGGGCGCGGATCCAGTGCAACGCGAGGCGGAGCCACGCCGGTTGACCGTCGAAGATCACGCCCGCCTGCTCGGAGAGCGGCGAGAGGCCGAGGGTCGCGTAGCGGGCGCCGGCATCGTCGAACGCGCGCATGGCGGCGTCGATCAAGAGGTGCGTGGTGCCGTTCGGAGCCGCGCGCCGGCGCGGCCACTGCTCGACGAGCCATCCTTCACGGGCGGGAATAGCGGTCGCGACGAGAAACCCGACGACGTCGTCGCCGCGCTCGGCGACGAAGATCCGCCGGTCGCCGAGGGTGTCGAGGAGGTCGGGCGTGACGAGGAAATGGAGCGGTGGCAGCCCGCGCGTGTCGAGCCACTCCCGGAGCACGCTTCGCAGCGCCTCCGACCTCGCGGCGCGCTCGGGCGACCACTCGCATACCTCGACGCCCTTGTTGCGGGCGCGATTCAGTTGCGCCCGCAGCGACGATTTGTGTCGAACGATCTCCGCCCAGGCACTCGGCTCCCAGCTCGGCTGCGCCCCGATGCGGACGAGCGAGTGGTCGCTGCGGCCGGCGTACGCCTGCTCGAGCCGGCTGCCGGCGCCGAAGAAGACGACGCGCGCGCCGCGGGCGTGCGCGTCGTCCTCGAGCTCGCGCGCGACGGCGGCGAGCCGTTCGGGAACGCAGACCGGGGCGCCGGCGATGATCCACACCCGTGCGAACGCCGCGTAGCCGGCGACGGCGTCGCGGGCGCTCGAGAACCACAGGCGCATCCCCGGATTGAGGATCTGGTAGGCGACGGCGTTCCAGCCGTGGCGCATGACCAGCGTCCTCGCGGCGATCCACGAGTCGTCAGGAGGCAATGTCCGCCGAGGAGCGGACACGCCGCGGGTTACCCCTTGCTCCCGAAGAGCCCCGCCATGAGCTTCGGGACGTTGGCGCCCGCGCTCGGGTACTCCTGCGCGTCCGTGAGGTCGGCGATCTTCGGGAAGCTCGCCGCGATCTGCTCGACGCTCGGGATCGCGTCGATGCCGAGGGTGACGCCGGGGCTCTCGACCATCGCGGCGCGCGCGTAGTGTCCGCCGCCGGCGGTGAAGATGCCGCCGGTGAAGGTGTTCTCCTCGCTGCAGAGATACGCGACCATCGCCGACACGAACTCGGGCTTGAGCTTCTCCATCGTGGCTTCGTCCATCACCGTCCCCATGAGGCGACTCTTCGCGATCGGCGCGATGGTGTTGGCGAGGACGCCGAACTTCTGCCCTTCCAGCTTCACCGTGTTCATGAGGCCGACGATGCCGAGCTTCGCCGCCGAGTAGTTGGCCTGACCGAAGTTGCCGTAGAGGCCGGCGGCGGAGGTGGTGAAGATCACGCGGCCGTAGCCGTTCTGGCGCATGGCGGGGAGCGCGGCGCGCGTCACGTAGTAGCTGCCGTTCAGGTGCACCTCGAGGACGCGTGTCCACTCCTCCGGCGTCATCTTCGCGATGCTCTTGTCGCGAAGGATGCCGGCGTTGTTGACGACGATGTCGAGGCGGCCGAAGGCTTCGACGGCGGCGGCGATCATCTTCTCGCCGCCCTCCCAGGTGTCGACCGAGTCGTAGTTGGCGACGGCGTCGCCGCCCATGGCCTTGATCTCGGTCACGACCCGATCCGCCATCGTCGTGCCGCTGCCGGTGCCGTCGGTGTTGCCGCCGAGGTCGTTCACGACCACCTTGGCGCCGCGGGCGCCGAACAGGAGGGCGTGGGAGCGGCCGAGGCCGCCGCCCGCGCCGGTCACCAGGGCGACACGCCCGTCGAATCGAATCTCGCTCATCGTTCGGATCCTTTCAGTGAGGGAACGTCGTCCGGGCGTTCTTCGCGAAGGAGGCTCTCGCCAAGCACCGGCTTCGTCGGCTTCGCGCGGAGGAGGCGTAGTGCAGATGGCGGGCGCTGGCAACCTCGCTCCCCGCGGAGGGTCTCGCCCGTTCGGACGGCGCGCGACGCCCGCCGTCCGCGGGCGGGCGCTCGGGCCCGTCGTGGTGTAGGGTGCCGAGCCATCGTGCTCGAGACCGCCACCCCCGTCATCGTCGGCGTCGGACAGTTCGCGGAGGCGCCGGGGCTGCCGGGCTACGGCGCCCGCGGGCCGGTCGAGATCGCCGCCGAGGCGGCGCGCGCCGCGCTCGCCGACGCGCGGGCGCCGCGCCCGCTCGCCGCCGAGATCGACGTCGTCGCGACGACCCGCACGTTCCACGATTCGGTGCCGATCCTCGCCTCGCCGTTCGGTACGTCGAACAACTTTCCGCGCGCGATCGCCGCGCGCGTCGGCGCCGCGCCGCGCCGCGCGATCTGGGAGGACGCGGGCGGTAATACGCCGCAGGACCTCGTGAGCGAGATGAGCGAGCTGTTGCACGCCGGCGGGGCGCGGATGGTGCTGCTGGCGGGCGGCGAGGCGGTTTCGACCGCGCGCCATCTCCAGACGACGGGAGGGCGCGCCGCCTGGTCCGAGACGATCGACGGCGACGTCGAGGATCGGCTCGGCGACATCGCGAAGATGGTCTCCGAGGCCGAGATCCGCCACCGCATCTACACGCCGGCGCCGAGCTACGCGCTCGCCGAGCACGCGCGGCGCGGCCGGCTCGGTCTCGGGCGCGCGGCGTACGCGCGCGCCATGGGCGAGCTCTTCGCGCCCTTCACCGCCGTCGCCGCCCGCAACCCGCACGCGGCGGTGCGGCGCGTCCATTCGGCGGCCGAGCTCATGGAGGTGACCGAACGGAACCGCATGATCGCCGATCCGTACCCCCGCCGCGTCGTGGCGCGCGACCAGACCAACCAGGGCGCGGCGGTGCTGCTGACGACGATCGGCGCGGCGCGCGCGCTCGGCATCCCGGAAGGGCGCTGGGTCTACCTGCACGGCTACGCGCGCGCCGCCGAGCGTCCGCTCCTCGAGCGCGCCGACCTCGGGGGCTTTCCCGCGGCTGAGCTCGCCGGCAGGGCGGCGCTCGCGGGCGCCGGCATCGGCGTTGCCGACGTCGGGTTCTTCGACCTCTACAGCTGCTTTCCGATCGCGGTCTCGAGCGTGCGCGACGCCCTCGGGATCGCCGCCGGTGATCCCCGCGAGCTCACGGTGACCGGCGGGCTTCCGTTCTTCGGCGGACCCGGCAACAACTATTCGATGCACGCGATCGCGAGCATGGTGGAGGTCCTGCGCGTCCATCCCGGGACGTGGGGCTTCGTCGGCGCGAACGGCGGGATGCTCTCGAAGTACTCGGTCGGCGTGTACTCGACGCGGCCGCGGTCCTTCGCGATCTGCGACAGCGGGCCGGTGCAGGCCGCCGTCGAGGCGCGGGCGCCGGTCGTGGTCACGGCGCAGCCACACGGCCGCGCGACCCTCGAGAGCTTCACCGTCGTTCACGGCAAGGACGGACGTCCCGCGGTCGGTGTCGCCGTCGGCCGCTTGCCCGACGGCTCGCGTTGCATGGCGACTACCGGCAAGGGCGATGCCGCGACCCTCGCGCGATTCGCGGGCGCTGCCGATCCGCTCGGCGCGGCCATCGAGGTCACGCCGGGGGGCGCGGCGGCGAATCGCTTCGTGTTCGCGGCGTAGCCCACGGTGCTGCGAGCATGAGCGCCCACGTCACGGACGGTCGTTCGGTGAGATGACGTCGCGAGCTCGACTCGGCGTGCTGCGGTCCGTCGCGCCGCACGGCGTCGCGCTGGCGATCCTGCTCTGGCCGCTCGTCGGCATCGTCTTCGTTCCCATGGTGGACCTTCCCGGCCACCTCGCCATCACGCGCGTCCTCGACGACTTCTTGCGCGGCCAGTACCGCGACTCGCTGCAGTGGAACCTCAATCCGCTCCACAAGCCGGCCTACGCGCTCCTCTACGCGGTGTTCACGCTGCTGCCGAAGTCGACGGTCGGCCCGGTCGCCGTTGGGCTGATCGTGGCGATGTTCTACGCGGCGATCTGTCACGGCGTCGCGTCGCTCGGCAGGCGCTCCGCGTCCTCGCCACTCGTCGTGGGGCTCGCGCTCCTGATCGCCATGTTCCTGTACGGCTCGGCCTTCTTTTGGGGGTTGATTCCCTTCCTCCTGAGCGTGCCGCCGGCGCTGGTCGCCTACGTCTCCTATCTCCGGGCGAGCGGCGTCGTGGACGCCGGGCCGGACCCGGCACGCCGGACGAGCGCGCGTGCGGCGCGCTTCGTGGCGGCCGCGCTGCTGGCGCACCTCGTGCACCCGATCGCGTCGCTCTTCCTGGCGATCATGCTCGCGGGCGCCGCCGGCGCGGCCGTCGTGCTGGAGCTCGGAAGCGGTCGCGCCGCCGGCGCGGCGGCGCGCCTCCGGTCGATCGCGTGGCCGCTCGCCGGGTGGGCGTCGGCGGTGGGGGCGCTCCACGTTCTCACCGCCCCCGCGGGGCACGAGCTCGACCTCGCGCGCTCCGCGCCCGCCTTCGCCGCGCCCTTCCACGGCGTCGCGGCGGCGCGCGCCTTCCTCGCGCAGATCCCGATCGAGCTCGGCATCCTGCCGATCCGTGGGCCGGCGCCGGCGGTCGTCTCCTATCCCGCCGCCGTCGGGATCTTCCTGGCGGCGTCCTGTGCGGCCGCGCTCGCCGCGGCGATGATGCCGCGCTCGGCGGATCGGCGGGCCAGCGGGGGGCGCCCGCCGGCCACGCTCGGCCTTCCCCCGATCGCTCGACTCGTCGTCGTGCTCGTGCTGAGCGCGCTTCTCTTCCTCTTCCTCAGGCACGACATCGTCGGGCTCGGCCGGAGGCTTCTCTGGTTCCCGGTCCGCGGGCCGTGCTTCCTCGTGTTTTTCTTCGGCGTGCTCGCCGCGGCCCTGGTCCTTCGTTCGCTCGAGTCGAGCCGGGCCTCGCGGCTCGTCTCGAGCGTCCTCGCCGCGTGCGCGCTCGCGCTCGCCGCGGAGCGGAGCGCGGTACTGCGGGTGCAGTTCGCGGCGTTCGACGGGAAGGTGCGCGCCTTCTTCCACGGCGACGTTCCGGACCGCTGGTTCCGGAGCCAGCCGTTCAGCTACGCCGATCACATCCGCGCGTACAGTTGCTACTTCGACGACGCCTGTCCGGATCACCGCGCGCTGTTCTTCTCGATCTACCCGGACGACGCGACGATCTACCCCGTCTCCAAGGCTCCCACCGGGATCCTGCGATCGCCGGGCGATTTCCGTTGACTCGACGGCGCCGGCGGCGCTAGTCCGGAACGACGACGCCCCCCATCGTACCTCCGCGTCGTTGCGCCGGTCGTCCAGGTCCGCAGAGCGAGGGAGGTTCCCATGTGGTTCGTTCGCGTCGTGGCGGTCGCATCGTTGCTGGCGTTGTCGGCGTCGCGCGGGCGCGCGCAGGTGTCGTGCGCCGATCCGGACAACCTCTGTACCGGCGATCCCTGCACCATCACCACCGTGACGGTGCAGTCGCCGTGCGTCGTGGACTTCGGCGCCCGCGATCTGGTCATCGCGGGCACGATCGACGTGCCGGACGGCGGCACGCTGGACTTCACGGCCGAGTCGATCCTCCAGCAGGGTCCGATCGACGGCCGCCACGTCGGGAACGGCGCCGGCGCCGGGGCCGCGGTCACGCTCGAGTCGACCGTCGGCGACATCGAGCTCCGCGGCGAGATCGACGTGACCGGCACCGCGGCGAGCGGGTCGATCGACGTTACGGCGGCGGGGAATCTCCTCGTGAAGGACAACCTGAACGCCAAGACCTCGGGTGCCAACGTCACGGCCGCGGGCGGTACGATCGCCCTCACCGCGGGCGGGATCCTCGAGACCGACCAGACCGCGGTCGTCGACGCGCAGGGCAGCGACGCGACCGCCGGAGGCGCGATTTCGATCGGCGGCGGCGGGGACGTTCTCGTGCGGGGCCGGGTGCGTGCGGAGGGCCGGCCGGGCGGCACGATCGCCATCGGCAGCGCCACGGGAAGCGTCACGGTGGAGAATCACCTCCGGGTCAACTCGATCCTGAACGCCGGGGCGATCACCGTTGGCGCCGCCGCCGACGTCACGCTGCGCCAGGAGGTGCTGGCGAGCGGGGAGAACGGGGAAGGCGGCGACGTGCTCGTCGCGACCCCGAACGGCGACGTGACGATCGAGGACAAGGTCCGGGTCGGCGGCCAGACCCTCGGCGGGTCGTTCCTGGTCTCGGCGCCGAGCGGTACCGTTACGACCTGGGCGCCGATCCTGGCCCGGGCCGGTACGGGCGGACTCGTGGACGTCGCGGCGGCCACCGTCGTGCCCAAACAGGACATCGACGCGCGCGGTCGTACGGGCGACGGCGGAGGGGTCGAGCTTACGGCCAGCGCCGCGCTCGATCTGGTGAAGGCGGACATCGACGCGAGCGGCAAGGTGAACGGCGGGACGATCACGCTGGCGGGCGATCCCGCGAGCGGCGACGTCGCCGTCGATGCCAGCAAGCTCCGGGTGAAGGGCAGCTCGGGCAGCGGGGGGGTGCTCACGATCTCGGCAGCGGCGGGACTGGTGGCGATCGGCACCGCCACGGTGGAGCTCACGTCCAAGACGGCGGGCGGTCAAGCGGCGATCGACGGCGTCGGCATCGCGGTCGGCCAGAAGACGCGCTTCCTCGCCCGGGACGGCGGCGAGGTGCGCTTCGCGCAGAGCGGCGCGGGGTCGTTCAGCCTGGCGGGGACCTACGACGTGCGCTCGGGCGGTGTGGTCGAAGCGCTCGCGCCGGTCGGTAGCCTGACGGCGACCGGCAAAGCGACGACCGGAGGCGGCTGTGTCGGCATGTCGGCGGGCGGAACGCTCGATACGACGCAGCTCAACGCCGACGTCGCGATCACGCCGAGCTGCCCGTAGATCCCGACGACGTTTCGGATCGTCAGATCGCCAACCCCACGCTCGCGCCGTGGCGCGTCGCCTCGGCCATGAAGCGCGGTAGCCACGCCGAGCCGGCGATGTAGACCTTCGGCACGCTGCCGTCCGCTTTCAGCTGGTCGTAGAGCGCGTGGTCCGCGACCGAGCCGTAGACGAGCACGATCGTGTCGAACCCCGTCTTCTCGTAGTTGCGGACGCCGTACGCCGACACGAGATCGAAGGCGTCCGGGCGCACCGCCTGGAGCACGAGGTTGGTGTGCACGACGACCCCGCACTGCTCCATGCGGGCGTGGACCATGCCGATCGAGTAGCGCGCGATCTCGAAGCCGAGGTGCACCGACTTGTGGAAGACCTCGACGTGCTTGCCGCGATCGGTGAGGTACTCCGCGACGCAGGGGGTTTCGTAGTAGTCCTCCTGGGAGATCACGGCGACGCGCTCGCCGGTCGTGGCCTTGCCGGCGAGGACGTCCCACCCCTGCACGACGTGCGGGAGATCGATGCCGGGGACGTCGGTCGGGACGCGCGGCACCGAGCCGGTCGCGATCACGACGGCGTCGGGCCCGAGCGCCTTCACGGTGGTGAGGTCGGCGCTCGTCTGCAGCCGGACGTCGACGCCGAGCCGCTCCAGCTGGTTCTCCTCGAAGTAGACCTGGTCTTCGAAGTCGTCGCGGCCGGGCACCGGGACGGAGAGGAGCAGCTGTCCGCCGAGCCGCTTGCCGCGGTCGAGGAGCGTCACCCGGTGGCCGCGCATGGCGGCGACGCGCGCCGCCTCGCAGCCGGCGAGGCCGCCGCCGACGACGACGACGCGCTTTGGCGCCGCCGCCGGCGCGTACGTCTTCCCCCACCGCACCTCGTTCCCGATCACGGGATTGATGGAGCAGGTCGGCGTGTACGGGAACGTCTTCGGCTCGGACGCCTCGTCGATGCAGCGCGTGCAGCTGATGCAGCGGCGGATCTCGTCGAGCCGGCCCTCGCGGGCCTTGGCGGCGAAGTCGGGATCGGCGATGCCGGCGCGCACCATGCCGACGAGGTCGCAGTAGCCGCCCTTCAGGAGGTCCTCGGCGACGACGGGGTCGTTCACGCGGCCGCTGAACAACACCTTGATCTTCGGGTCGAGGTCGGCGCGCGCCGCCTTGCCGCACTCCTTGAACTGCGCGTGCGCGTAGTAGGACGACGGCACGTAGGACGGCGCGCCCCAGCAGTGGCCGACGTCGACGTCGGCGAAGTCGATGAGGCCGGTCTCGCCGATGTAGTAGAGCATCTCGCGCATCGCGAGGTTGTCGAAGCCGCCCTGGCGGAACTCCTTGCCGCTGATGCGGATGCCGAGCGCGAGCTCGCCGCCGATGCGTTCGCGCACGCGCTCGAGGGCGGCGACGACGAAGCGGATGCGCTCCTGCGGGCCGCCGCCCCACCGGTCGGTGCGGCGGTTCGTGACCGGCGAGAGGAAGCTGTAGCCGAGCGTCTCGTGCGCGCAGTGGATCTCGATGCCGTCCGTGCCGAGCGCTTTCGCCGCGGCGGCGGCGTTGGCGTAGCTCTGCAGGAAGAACTCGATCTCGTCCTCGCCGATCACGTGCGGCGTGTAGTCCTGCGCGCCGACGACCACCACGGGCGAGGGCGCCCATACCGCCGAGAGGTGCGTCAGCTGCGTGATCGCGACCGCCCCGGCGCGGTGCACCTCGTCGAAGAACTTCGTCATGCCCTCGGCGAAGGCGGGATTCTGGTAGGCGGCCCAGTGCGACGCGAAGCCGACCGAGAGGCCGACCTCGTCCGGCGCCTCGGGCGGGAAGGGCGAGTCGAGGAGCCAGGTCTCGCTGCCGATCCAGCCGGTGCCGCCGCGCGCCTTGGCGGCGTGGTGGGCGATGAAGTGCTCGTCGATCAGGCCGGGGGCCTGCGAGGAGTTGATGGTATTGGTGGTTTCGCAGATGCGGTTCGGAACCCGCATCGGACCGACCTGGAGGGGCGAGAAGAGGTGCTCGAACTGGGTGCTCATCGGCTCATGCGTCTCCCGTCGGCGAGAGGATCACGATCGGAAACGGGCGATCGGTTCCGGATTGGAAGTGGCCCCAGAGCGGCAGGACCGCGTTCAGCTTCGGCCAGAGGTCGCGGCGCTCGGCGTCGTTCGCCGTCCGCGCGACGGCGGCCGTCTGGTGGCGGTCGCGCTGGACCCGGCACCTCGGGTCGGCCTGGAGGTTCAGGTACCAGGCCGGATGCTGGTCGTAGCCGGCGAGCGATGCGACGATCACCATGTCCTCGCCGTGCTGGAGGAAGACCAGGGCGACCGTGCGAGGCTCGCCCGATTTCCGGCCGACCGTGGTGAGGAGGAGGGTCGGCAGGCCGGACGGCCCCTTGCCGCTCGCGCGGCCGTCGGGGTTCGCGAGGTAGTCCGCGACGTCGACCTTGCCGTCGCTCCGGATGCGCTCGAGCGACGACGTCTGATCCCGGACGTGGGCCCAGTCCGCGTCGGAGAGGAAGTCGGGCTTCTTCATCGAGTCTCGGTTCGCCATGGTCGGCCTTTCGATTGGGGTGGGACGGGGCGCCCGGGCGCGGCGGTGCTCAGGAACATTTCGCGATGACGTCTGCGGCGTAGCGCTCGAGCGCTTCCTGTTTCACGGCCAGGGGCGGTTGCAAGGCCATCGACGACACGCCGAGCTCGCCGAGCACGCTCGGCAGGGTCCAGGGCGCGATCTGGAGATCGGTGACGCCGAGGTCTTCCAGCCGGCGGACGTCGTCGACGGTGACGGCGTCGGGGCAGTGCAGCATGACGTCGAAGGGCTCGCGCTCGCGCCCGAACTCGCGGCGCAGCGCGGCGAGCTCGGCCACCATGCCCTTCGTTTCGTCGATCGTGTGCACGATGCCGATCCAGCCGTCGCCGTAGCGGGCGGCGCGCTGCAGCGCCGGCCGCGACGAGCCGCCGACGTAGATCGGGATCTTCTTCTTCGGAACCGGCGCCATGATGAGGCGGTCGAAGTCGTAGTACGTTCCGTGGAACTCCACCATCCCGCCGCCGAGGAGCAGCCGGATGACCTGGATGGCCTCGTTCTGACGGGCGCCGCGCGTCTTTTTGTCGACGCCGAGCCACTTGAACTCCTCGGGCATCCACGCGAGCCCGACACCGAGCGCGACCCGGTCGTGCGAGACCGCCGCCACCGAGCAGAGCGCCTTGGCCTCGAGGAGCGGCTGGCGGATCGCCAGCCGGAGCACGGAGGGCAGGAAGCGGATGCGTTCCGTCACGACCGCCATGGCGGTGATTGCGACCCACGGGTCGAGCACCGGCGTGTCGAGCGGCCAGAAGCGCTTGCCGTCGGGCGTGTACGGGTAGGGCTCGGACGTCACCTCGGGGAAGAAGGGCGCGTCGGCGACCTGGATGCTGTCCCATCCCGAGGCGTCGGCCGTGCGGGCGAGGTCCAGGAACTCCGCCGGGTCGACCATGAAGACGTGGAATCCGAAACGCAAGGGGCACCTCCGTTGCGGCCGCAATGTAGGCGAGAACCGGGTCCCGCGCCAAGCGGCACGCCGGTCGGGTAGGGTCTCGGTTTGATTCGCATGCGGGGGAGCGATCGGTGGCGGCGAGCAGGCGGGTCGGGAACGGCTTCTACGGTCGCCGGGTCGCTGGTCGGCGAGCCGCCACGACGTTCGTGGTCGATCGATTCGCCGGCAGGTGGGTCAGAGAGTGCTTCTACGGTCGCCGGGTTCGTGCCCCCCAGCGCGTACTGCCCGCCGGTGCCTTGCTGTCTGGCGCACACGCGAGCTGACGGCTCCCCGAAGCACTCTCTGACCCACTCGCCGGCGACACCGATCGAGACTCCGTGCACTATCACAAACTGAGACACTAGCGCCGGTCGGGCGGCGGGCACGCGCTCGGGCGGCGGATCGCTCCGAGTAGTCGGTGCCCGCACCTCGTGATGCGTCGCCGACACCCGCCGTGGTACGGTCGCTCGCATGACGAAGCCGCGACGCCTCGCGAGCTACGACGACCTCCGGAAGGTTCCCGACACCAAAGTCGCGGAAATCATCGACGGCGAGCTCGTCGTCTCGCCGCGCCCAGCGTTCCCGCACGCGCATGCGGGCTCGGTCCTGGGGTCCGATCTCGTCAACGCGTTCCACCGTCCGCCCGGGGATCCGAAGGGCCCGGGCGGATGGTGGCTGCTGAACGAGCCCGAGCTGCACTTCGGTGCGGACGTGATCGTGCCCGATCAAGCCGGCTGGCGGCGCGACAACGTTCCTCGATTGCCGAACGTCGCCGCCTACGACCGGGCACCCGACTGGGTGTGCGAGGTGATCTCGCCCCGCACCGGCGCCATCGACCGCGGCCGCAAGATGCGCATCTACGCGAGGGAGCGCGTGGGCCACATGTGGATCGTCGATCCGGTGCTGCGCACCATCGAGGTCTACCGCCTCGACGGCGATCACTGGGTCGTGGCGAATACGTTCGCCGGGACGGCGCCGGCACGCATCGAGCCGTTCGAGGCCGTCGAGCTCGAGGTCGGCCGCTGGTGGCTCGACGTCGACTGACGAACGCGCCCGCGGACGGTTCCCGCGCCGACGTGCGGCGCCGGCGCGCCGGTGCTAGAAGTCCTCGGCCCGTTCGCCGGACAAATCAGCCTGCCGAGGAGATTTCCCCCGATGATGAAGCGCGACGTGTACACGGAGGAGCATGAGATCTTCCGCGAGCAGTTCCGCAAGTTCGCGGCGAAGGAGATCGAGCCGAAGATCGCCAAGTGGAACGAGCGGGGCATCACCGACCGCGAGACCTGGCAGCGGATGGGCGAGGCCGGGTTCCTCGCGCCGTGCGTCCCCGAGGAGTACGGCGGCGCCGGCGTCGACTTCCGCTACGACGCGATCATCATCGAGGAGCTCGCCTACCTGCGGGCCCACGGCATCATGACGACGGTGCACGCCTCGATCTGCCTGCCGTACATCGTCACCTACGGCACGCCGGCGCAGAAGAAGAAGTTCCTGCCGCCTGCCGTGACCGGCGACCTGCTCTTCGGCATCGGCATGACCGAGCCCGGCGCCGGCTCCGACCTCGCCAACATCCAGACGAAGGCGGTCCGCCACGGCGACCACTACGTCGTGAACGGCGCCAAGACCTTCATCTCGATCGGACAGCTCGGCGGCGCGTACGTGACGGCCGTGAAGACCGACCCGAGCGCCAAGCCCGCCCACAAGGGCGTGAGCCTGCTCGTCATCGAGGCCGACACGCCGGGCTTCGTGCGCGGCCGCAAGCTCGAGAAGCTCGGCTTCCCGTCGCAGGACACGAGCGAGCTCTTCTTCGAGGACTGCAAGGTGCCGGTCGAGAACCTCCTCGGAAAGGAGGGGCAGGGCTTCAAGATGATGATGGAGAAGCTCCAGCAGGAGCGGCTCTCGATCTGCGTCTCCGCGATCGCGTCGTGCCGCCGCGCCCTCGACGACACCGTCGCCTACACCCTCCAGCGCAAGGCCTTCGGCCGCCAGATCGCCCACTTCCAGAACACCCAGTTCACGCTCGCCGAGCTTGCCACCCAGATCCAGATCGGCCAGGCCTTCGTCGATCAGCTGATCGTCGCCCACGTGCGCGGCGACGAGATCGTCTCCGAGGTGAGCATGGGCAAGTGGTGGACGACCGACCTCCAGAAGAAGGTGGTGGGCGCGTGCCTGCAGCTGCACGGGGGCTACGGCTTCATGCAGGAGTACCCGATCTCCCAGGACTACGCGGACGCGGCGGTGCAGTCGATCTACGCCGGGTCGAACGAGATCATGAAGGTGATCATCGCGAAGCGGATGGGGCTCGGGGGGTAGCGCGCGCCCTGGCGGCGGCGATGACGGGGTCCGGTGCGGCGATCCGCTCGTGTCCCGGAAGCTTCCCTAGAAGGCGCGGAGGCGCTTCACGAGGTCGTCCCGCGCCTGGTCGTCTCGGAGCGCCTGGTCGGTCATCGGGTAGAGCATCCGCTCCTCCTTCATGTTGTGGGTCGCCAGGGTCTCCGTGAGGCGCTGCAGGGACTCTTCGGCCTTCGCGGCGTCTCCAGCCCGGAGCGCGCCCGTCGTCGCGTCCATGAGGCGTCGGATCTCGACGTGCTCGTCCCGCATCACGAAGGTCGGGCCGCCGCCGCTCATCCCGGTCAACTCTTCGAAGGTGGGAAAGAGCACCTGCTCTTCGACCTCGATGTGGCGACCGAGGCCGCACGTGAACTCGGCGAAGCGGGCGCCGGCTTCCGGAAGCGACCCCGCGCGCACGAGCGCCTGAACCTCCGGGACGATGGCGTCGAGGCGCTCGTGATCTTCTTGCAGGTACCCGGTCACGTTGCGCGCACCTTCGGCGGCGCGCCGGCGGATCTCGATCCGGAAGCGCGTCGGCCCGGCTTCGAGCACGCTCCATTCGAACCTGCCCGGGCGCTCGACCTCGAATTGATGGAGCAACGGCTTGGGGTAGTGGTCGTTGACGAGCACGAAGGCCTCGTCCGGCTTCAGGGCATCGAAGAAGCCGAAGATCTCCGGATGTCGTCTCGGCGGGGGCAGGGTCCTGATGTCGAGCTCACGCGTCACGGGCATGCGATTCCTCCTTGGCGGCGGCACACTGCGGCTGCGGGATCCTTAGCACTTCTCATGCCCGAGCGGGGCCGCTTCACTCACTCGTCCACCTCGATCCCGAAGTCGCGGATCTTTCGCCACAGGGTCGTCCGCCCGATTCCGAGCACGCGCGCCGCGTCGATCTGACGGCCGCCGCAGGCTTCCAGCACGCGGATGACATGCTCGCGCTCCACCTCGGCCAGCGGGCGAAGAGGGGTCGGGGAGGACGCCGGGAGCTCCGGACTCGTCACTTCTTCGGGGAGATGCGCGACGTCGACGTCGCCGTTTCCCGCCAGAACGGCCCCGTGCTTCACCGCGTTCGCGAGCTCGCGGACGTTACCGGGCCAACGGGAGCCCTCGAGCGCGGCCCGCGCCCGAGGGGTGAAGCGTCCCGTCGCGTGGCCCTCCTGTTCGAGGAACATCTGCGCCAGCGCGGGGATGTCCTCCTTCCGCTCGCGCAGGGGCGGGAGGACGAGCGTGAAGACGCGGAGCCGGTAGAAGAGGTCCTCGCGAAACCGGCGCTCCGCCACGCACGTCCGGAGGTCCTGGTTGGTCGCGCAGAGGATCCGGACGTCGACGGAGAACGGGCGTGTATCTCCGACCCGCCGGATCTCGCCGTCCTGGAGCGCGCGCAGGAGCTTGGCCTGGAGCGGGCGCGGCATCTCCGCGATCTCGTCGAGGAGGAGGGTGCCTCCCTCGGCCGCCTCGAAGAGCCCGCGCTTCGGCGCCCCCGCGCCGGTGAAGGCGCCCTTCGTGTGGCCGAAGAGCTCGGATTCGAGGAGCTCCCCCGGCAGCGCCGCGACGTTCACCGCCAGGAACGGCTTCGCGCGCCGCGGGCTGTTGGCGTGCAGCGCGCGCGCGAGGACCTCCTTGCCCGTGCCGCTCTCGCCCCGGATGATTACCGGCGCGTCGCTCGCCGCGATCGGCGCCGCCCGGAGCATCAACGCGCGCATGGGAGCGCTCTCCGCCACGACCCTGGCGCAGCGGCGGAGCCCCGGCGCCTCCGGCACGAGCCGGCAGATGCTGCAGAGCTTGGTCCCCTTCTCGAAGGGGACGAGACAGGACGCCGGTCTCGACTCGTGTTCCACGATGTTTCGATTTGAGACACAAAGGGGAGGCTGCGACAAGCGCCGCGGGTGCCGCCGTCGGGGGCGCGCGATGGCCCGGGTCGTGCATGGGGTGCCCTCGGTGGACGACCAGACCGCGCTCGCGTTCGCGACCCGCGCCCCGACCGTCGCGCTCAGGGATCCGCTCGCGGAGTTCCTGGGCGCGCTTCGGCCGGGCGGCACCTTTCGGTACGGCTACGAGGATGCCGTGAAGCTCTGCGGGCACTCGTGTCCGACCATCGCGCGGGCCTACCTGATGACGGTCGTGGCGCTCGGTCGTCTCTACCCCGGCGACACGCCGGTCCGCGGCGACATCGAGGTGACGGTCGGCGGGGAGCGGGACGACGGCGGGTCGGGCCCCATGGCGCTCGTCGTCGGACTCCTCACCGGGGCGGCGCCCGAGACCGGCTTCGGCGGGTTGATGGGCCGCTGGCGGCGCAAGGACCTGCTGCGCTTCGACGCGCGGCTCGCGGGCCGCATGCGGTTCCGGCGCACGGACACCGGCGCCGCGGTCGAGGTGGCGTGCGACACCGGGCTCGTCCCCCCCTCGCCGGAGCTCCCGACGCTGATGAGGGCGGCTCTCGGCGGCCAGGCGAGCGCGGAGGAGCACCGCCGGTTCGCTACGCTGTGGCAGGATCGGGTGGAGCGCATGGTGACGGGCGACCCGACGCGCATCGTCCAGGTGTTCGATCTCGACCCGGTGCCGGGAGGATCGGGCTGACCGTGCGACCACCCGTTCTTCCGTGTCGTCGCGCCGGTCGCTAGGGTCGGCGTCGCGCGTCCTGCGGCACGGGCTCGGCGGGGAGGACAGATGGGAGCGGGTCGGTGGTCGGCGATCATGGCGTGCGGCGCGCTCTTCGTCGCGACCGGATGCGGCGGCGACGCGCCGACGCCGATCGCGCAAGGGTTCGGCGGGCGCTTCGTGCCCGTGTTCACGGGACGTCCGGCGGTCGCGCGACCGGTCGAGGTCGCGCCGGTCGCGCAGCACCCGTTCATGGCGCGGAACGGGTGGAGCAACATGCACGGCGACGGCGCCGCGAGCGACACGCACCCGGAGAGCGGGCCGCTCGGGCGGGATCCGGAGATCGTCTCGACGGCGCGCGGCCTCTTCGGCGGCGAGTGCGCGTCGGTGACGTTCGATCGAGCGGGGCGCATCGTGACGGTGTGCACGAGCGCGTTCCGGATGCAGCTCCTCGTGCTCGACCCGGCCACGCTCCGCGCCCTCGCGTCGTACGACCTGCCGCCGCGTCCGTCGATGAGGTCGCTTTCGATCCGGACGATCACGACCGATACCTCGGGCGGCGCGTATTTCTACCTCGACGAGCGGGACCGCGCGGTGCTCGGGACGGCGGCGCACCGCATCGAGCTGGTCGCGCACGACGAGGCGGGCTTCCGCCTCGAGCGCGTCTACGACCTGGCGGAGACGATCGCACCGGGCGAGCCCGCGCGAAGCGCCGCGGACGCGATCGTCGCGGTGCTCCCCGACTGGAGCGGGCGCTGGTACTGGTTCGTCACCCGCTTCGGGATGGTGGGGACCGTCGAGCGCGAGAGCGGCCGCGTCGCGACCCGCCGGCTCGACGGCGAACGCATCCAGAACTCGTTCGCGGTCGGACCCGACGGCGCGTTCGTCGTGTCCGATCACGCCCTCTACGATTTCGCCGCCGATCCGGACACCGGCGCGCCGACGATCGCGTGGCGCGCGCCCTACGACCGCGGCGCGCGCCGCAAGCTCGGCCAGCTCGACCAGGGCTCCGGTACGACCCCGACGCTTCTCGGCGACGACTGGGTCGCGATCGCCGACAACGCCGAGCCGCGCCTGAACGTGCTGGTCTACCGGCGCGGGCGCGCCGCGGAGGGCGACGACCGGCAGCGCTTGATCTGCACGCAGCCGCTCTTCGCTCCCGGCGCGAGTGCCACCGACAACAGCTTCATCGGTGTCGGCCGCTCGCTCGTGGTCGAGAACAACGCGGGCTACGACATCTTCGCGACCATGATGTTCGGCCGGACCAGCGCGGGCGGCGTCGCGCGGGTCGACATCGACGAGGACGGCCGCGGTTGTCACGTCGTCTGGACGAGCGCCGAGATCTCCCAGACGGCGGTGCCGAAGCTCTCCATCGGGAACGGCCTCGTCTACCTCTACACGAAGCTCGCCGACGCTCCCTGGTGGACCGACGCCTACTACCTGACGGCGGTCGACTTCCGGACCGGGGAGACGGTCTATCGGGCGCGTACGGGGGTCGGGCTCGGCTACGACAACCACTGGGCGCCGGTGACGATCGGTCCGAACGGCACGGCCTACGTCGGTACGCTCCGCGGCCTCCTCGCGGTCCGCGACCGCTGACGGAGTGCACCGATTCGACGCGGGGAATCGAGCCGCCGAGCGTTGCCGCGATGCGGCCGTCGGCGGTAAGAGGCCTGGCACGAGACGGCGCCGCACGCGGCGCGCGGAGGAGGCTCGACATGACTCCCGGTTCCTTCCGGCATCCGTGGAGACTCGCGATCGCGCTGCTCGTGCTCGCGCGGGCGGCACGGGCCGAGGGCGACGACCCGCGCGAGCTCGTGAAGCGCGTCCTCGACGCGGTGCCGAAGGTCGCGCTCACCGCCCGGGCGACGCTCACCTCCGACCGGGGCTGGACGCGCGAGCTCGCGCTCAGCCGCGCGTTCGTCGACGGCGCCGACGCCTCCTACCTGGAGGTCACGGCGCCGCTCGATCTCAAGGACACGCGCTTCCTGCTGATCGACCGCGCCGAGGGGCGCGACGAGCAGTTCATCTACGTCCCGACCGTGAAGCGGGCGATGCAGGTCTCGGAGGAGACCCGCAAGCAGCCGTTCCTCGGCTCGGACTTCGACGTGAGCGACATGGTGCGCCCGGAGCTCGACGCCTTCACCTACCGCGTCGTCGGCGACGAGACGGTCGTCGGCCGGGCCGCGCGCCTGGTCGAGGCGATGCCCAAGGCGCCCGAGAAGGAGCTCTACGCGAAGACCGTCTCGGCGATCGACCCGCGCGACCTGCTCGTGCTGCGCGTGCAGTTCTTCGATGCGAAGGGCGCGCTCCGCAAGGTGTGGACGCTCGACACGGTCGAGCGGGTCGACGGCCACTGGATCCCGATGGCGCAGCGCATGGAGGATCTGAAGGACGGACACTGGTCGCGCCTCACGCTCGCCGAGGTGCGGTACGGCGCCGACGTCTCGCCCGACGTCTTCAAGCGCAGCCACCTGAACCGCTGAGCGGAGCAGGCATGCGGTCCCTCCGGGCGATGATCCGCAAGGAGTTCGTGCACATCGCGCGCGACCCGCAGCTGATCGGGTTCGTGATCGGGCTTCCCATCCTGTTGCTCGTGCTGTTCGGCTACGCCCTCCGTCTCCGCCCCGACCACCTCACGGTGGCGGTCTGGGACCAGGAGAAGAACTTCTTCAGCGTGAGCGTGAAGGACCGGCTCGCCGACGAGGGCAAGCTCGAGGTCGTGGAGGTCGATTCCGAGGAGACGATCCGGACCTGGTTGAAGGACGGCCGGGCGCGGCTCGGGCTCGTCATCCCGGCCGGGTTTTCGCAGCGCCTCGCCGCCGACCAGCAGACGCCGTTCGCCCTGTTCGTCGACGGCAGCATGCCGACGCTCGCGCAGGCCGGGCTCTTCGGCGCCCGGGTGCTGACGGACGAGGAGGCGTCGGAGGCGCTTCGCTTCGACGACCCGGATCACCCGGCGCTCCCGACCCGCAAGCCGCCGATCGAGATCGTCGAGGAGATCCTCTTCAACCCCGAGCTCCGCGACTCGGACTTCTTCCTGCCCGGCACGATCGGCATCGTCATCATGCTGGTCACGCTCACCCTGTCGTCGGGGCTGGTGCGCGAGAAGGAGCAGCAGACGATCGAACAGCTGCTCGTGACGCCCATCTCGCCGGGCGCGCTCATCATCGGCAAGATGCTGCCGTACGGCTTTATCGCCGCCCTCGACTTCCTGATCGCGGCCGTGCTCGCGCGCGTCGTGTTCGCGCTGCCGTTCCGCGGCTCGGCGATCGGCGTCGTCGTGCTCGCCGCGCTCTTCATCCTGGCGCTCCTCGCCCTCGGCGCGCTCATCTCGACACTCTCGGAGACGCAGATCCAGGCGAACTTCATGGCGGTCTTCGTGATCGTGCCGTCGGTCCTGATGTCCGGCTTCGTCTTCCCGATCGAGGCGATGCCGCGCTGGCTCCGGCCGGTGGCCTGGAGCCTGCCGATGACCTATTTCGTCGAGGCGAGCCGCGGGCTGACGCTGAAGGGGGCTTCGATCGCGGAACTCGGGCGGGACTTCGCCGCGCTCGCGCTCTTCGCGGGCGTGCTCGGCGCCGTGTCGATCGTGCGGTTCCGGAAGCGGCTCGCGTGAGCGCGAACGGCGAGATCGACGTCCCGAAGGGGACGGTCCTCTTCCGCCAGGGCGACCCGGCGGATGCGATGTACGTCGTCGCGGCCGGGCGGGTGCGTTTGACGCTCGGCACGGGCGTCGAGCAGCAGGAGATCGGCACGCTCGGACCGGGCGCGTTCTTCGGCGAGGTCTCGCTCATCACGGGCGGGGAGCGCACGGCCTCGGCCGAGGTGATCGAGGACAGCCGGCTCCTCGTCGTCGATCGCGACGCGTTCCGCATGCTGGTGCAGGACGATCTCGCGATCGTCACCCGCATGCTGAACGTGCAGGGCGCGCGCCTGACGCGGACGAACCAGCCGATCCAGCACGGCGTGCAGCGCCTCGCCCGCGTCCGGGCGATCGCCCACGCCCTTGGCGCCATCGGCTCGGCGATGGCGTTGCCGGCGCGGATTCCCATCCTCGTTCTCGCGGACGATTTCGGCACGACCCCCGAGGCTCTCGGCGACGTCATCCGGGACCTGATCGCGCGCGGCGCCGGCTCCCGCGACGCCGACACCTGGACCGTCGCTACGCCGTCCGAGGTCGACGCGCTGATCGCCGCCCTCGCCGCCTACGCGCGCTGACGCGGCCGCGCCCGGCTTCAGCGTTCCGCCGCCGCCTCCCTGTCCATGCGGCGCGTGAAGGACACGAAGATGTCCTCGAGGCTGGGGTACACCGAGCGGATCGCGCGCACCTCGACCCGCGCCGCGAGCAGGTGCTTGCGGAGCGTGTCCATCACGGCCGCGCGCTGCGCGGCGGCCGCGAAGGTCGCGAAGCCGTCCTCGGTCCGCGACTCCGGCGGGACGTCGCGCAGGCGGACGTGCAGCGCCTGCCCGAAGACGCTCACGTCGTCCACGAAGGGCGCGTGTCGCAACGCCGCCAGCGCCGGCATGAGCGGATGGCACACGATCTCGAGGCGGCGGTTCGTCGCGGCGATCTCCTCCTCCTTCATCGAGTTCGGGTCGCCGCTCACGAGGAGCTTCCCGTAGTAGATGTAGGCCGCCTGGGTGCAGCGCTCGGCCTCGTCCATGTAGTGCGTCGTGACGAAGAGCGTCGTGCCCTGTTCGGCGAGCTGGAACAGGAGGTCCCAGAGGAGCCGGCGCGCGACCGGGTCGACGCCGGCCGTCGGCTCGTCGAGGAAGAGGATGCGCGGCTGGTGGATCAAGGCGCACGCGAGCGCCAGGCGCTGCTTCAAGCCGCCCGAGAGGCTTCCCGAGATCTGTCGCTCGCGGCCGTCGAGACCGCAGAGGCGGACGAGGTCGCGCTTGCGCTCGTCGGCGGCGTCGTGCGGGACGTCGTACACGTCGCCGAAGAAGTCGAGGTTCTCCCGGATCGTGAGATCCGGGTAGAGGCTGAATTTCTGCGACACGTATCCGATCAGTCGCTTCACCCGCTCGGGCTCGCGCGTGACGTCGCAGCCGCCGACGACCGCGTGGCCCGAGGTCGGCGCGAGGAGCCCGCAGAGCATGCGGATGAGCGTCGTCTTACCGGAGCCGTTCGGCCCGAGCATCCCGAAGATCTCGCCCTCGGCGATCGTCAGGCTCACGTGCGATACCGCCACGCAGTCGCCGAAGGCGCGCGTCAGGTCTTCGATGACGATGGCGTCCGCCACGGGCTCGGCTTCTACGTCCGCACCGCGGGCGGGGTCAACGACGGCGGCGTCGCGGCGGGGCGCGGCGTCGTCGCTCGCCGGACCGAGCGCGGTCGCGAGCGAGCGACGGGCGCAGTTCGAGGCGAAGGGTGGCCCGTAGCGCGCGCCGGCGAACGATCCCGTCGGGCGCGCGCGCCGATCGAGGGGCCTTCGCGACGATCCGCCGGATGCGTCCCTCGTTTGAACTAGCGCGGCGCCTGGTTTAGCGTCCGCGCCGTCCACGATTCCATCGCCGCGCGCTCCCGGAGCGCGCGCGCACCACGAGGCTTCCCATGGTCGATCTCGAACGGTTCAGCGCCGACACGCGGCAGTGGCTCGAAAAGAACGCGCCGCCGGAGATGCGCGTGCCGCCGAAGTCGCAGGACGAGGTCTGCTGGGGTGGCCGCAAGGCCTCCGCTGTCTACCCGGCGCCGGTGCTGCGTTGGCTCGCGGTCATGGCCGAGCGCGGCTGGACGGCGCCGACGTGGCCGAAGGAATACGGCGGCGGCGGGCTCTCGAAGGCGGAGGGGAAGGTGCTCGCCGAGGAGATGGCGAGGCTCTCCCTCCGGCCGCCGCTCACCGGCTTCGGGCTCTCGATGATCGGGCCGCTGCTCCTCCAGGAAGGCAGCGAGGAGCTCCGCGAGGAGCACCTGCCCCCCATCGTCCGGGGCGAGATCCGCTGGTGCCAGGGCTACTCGGAGCCGGGCTCCGGCTCCGACCTCGCGAGCCTGCAGACGAAGGCCGTCCGCGACGGCGACGTCTACGTGCTGAACGGCCAGAAGATCTGGACCTCCTACGCCGACAAGGCCGACTGGATGTTCATCCTCGTCCGTACCGACGCCCAGGCGCCGAAGCACGAGGGCATCACGTTCCTCTTGATGGACATGACCTCGCCCGGCGTCAGCGTGAAGCCGATCAAGCTCATCAGCGGCTACTCGCCGTTCTGCGAGACCTTCCTTTCGGACGTGCGGGTGCCGGTGAAGAACGTCGTCGGCCGGGTGAACGCCGGCTGGACGATGGCGAAGGCGCTCCTTGGCCACGAACGCACGATGATCGCCGACGCGTTCAGGGAGCGCGACGACCGCCGGAAGCTGATCGACCTCGGGCGCAAGCACCTCGGGGAGGCGGACGGGAAGATCGCGGACCCGATCGTCCGCGACCGCATCACGCAGCTCGAGATGGACCAGGCGTGCCTCGACCTCACGCTCGCGCGCTCGCGCGACGGGATGAAGGCGGGCCACAAGCCCGGTCCCGAGACGTCGATCTTCAAGTACTACGGCACCGAGCTCAACATGCGCCGGCGCGAGCTCATGGTGAGCATTTGCGGCCCGCAGGGGCTCGGCTGGGACGGCCCCGGCTTCGACGAGGACGAGCTCAAGATGACGCGCGACTGGCTGCGCTCGCGCGGCAACTCGATCGAGGGCGGCACCTCGGAGATCCAGCTCAACATCATCGCCAAGCGCGTGCTCGGCCTGCCGGACTAGGAAAGACCCGCCCATGGATCTGGTGCTGAACGAAGAGCAGGAGATGCTCGCGCGGAGCGCGCGCGAGTTCGTGACCGGGCGCTCGTCGCTCCGGCGGGTGCGGCAGCTCCGCGACACGAACGACCCGGACGGCTTCTCGCGCGAGCTCTGGCGCGAGATGGCGGGACTCGGCTGGCTCGGGATCACGATCCCGGAGGCGCTCGGCGGCGCGGGGCTCGGCTGGATGGATCAGATGGTCGTGCTGGAGGAGATGGGGCGCGGCCTCATGCCCGAGCCGTTCACCTCGACGGTGCTGCTCGGCGCGACGGCGCTCCTCCTCGGCGGGAGCGACGCGCAGCGGCGGGCGCACCTGCCGAAGATCGCGGGTGGCGAGCGGCTCTTCGCGGCCGCGTATCAGGAGACCGGGAGCCGCTACGACGCGAGCACGGTCGCGACCACGGCCGTGAAGAGCGCCAAGGGATTCACGATCGCGGGCGAAAAGATCCAGGTGCTCGACGGGCACGTCGCGGACGTCCTCGTGGTGTCGGCGCGCACGTCGGGGGCGACCGGCGACGCCGACGGTCTCACGCTCTTGCTCGTCGCCGCCGACACTCCGGGCGTCGCGATCGAGCGCCAGTCGCGCATCGACGGCCGGAACGCGGCGCTCGTGCGCTTCGACGGGGTCGAGGTCGGCGCCGACGCGGTGCTCGGCGCGGTCGGCGGCGGCGGCGCGCTCCTCGGACGCGTGCTCGACCGGGCGTGCATCGGGGTCTCGGCGGAGATGCTCGGCGCGATGCAGGCCGCCTTCGCGATGACCAACGAGTACCTCAAGACCCGCATGCAGTTCGGCGTTCCGATCGGGAGCTTCCAGGCCCTCAAGCACCGCGCGGCGAAGATGTACATCGAGCTCGAGCTCTCGCGCTCGGCGGTCCTCGGCGCGCACCGCGCGCTCGACGAGGGGAAGGACGACGCGACCGTCGCCAAGCTCGCGAGCCTCGCCAAGGCCCGTTGCTCCGACGCCTTCGCGCTGATCGGTAACGAGTGCGTGCAGATGCACGGCGGGATCGGCGTCACCGACGAGCACGACATCGGCCTGTTCTTCAAGCGCGCCCGGGTCGCCGAGGCGACCTTCGGCGACGCCGCCTTCCACCGCGCCCGCACCGCGCGTCTCGAAGGGTATTGACGGGATCCGTAACGAACGCGCCGCTCGCGGACCTCGCCGCGCGCATGGAGGCGGGCGGCGCGAACCTGACCGTCGAGACGCCCGACGGCGCGCGGCTCGCGATCGGCGCCGACCCCGCCCGCGCGCGGGCGCGGTTCCGGAACGCGCGCGGGCTCCGCGCGCTGCTGCGGGGCGATCACCTGGCCCTCGCGGAGGCGTATCTGCGCGGCGAGGTCGATCTCGCGGGCGACCTCCGCCAGGCGCTCCGCGTCACCGACTTCCTCGACATGGGGAAGCCCTCGCGGCTGCGCGAGGCCGTGCACTGGCTCCGATACGTCGTCGACCGTCGCCGCCTGGACCGCCGCTCGGTCGAGGCCCACTACGACCGGCCGCCGGAGTTCTTCCTCGCGTGGCTCGATCCCTCGCGCTCGTACACGCACGGCTTCTACGCGTCGGCCGACGACTCGCTCGCGGCGGCGCAGCGGCGGAAGCTCCAGTACGCGATCGACGCGCTCGGGCTCCGCCCGGGCATGGACGCCCTCGACGTCGGCTGCGGCTGGGGCTCGTTCCTGGAGTTCGCGGGGACGCGGGGCATCCGCGTGCACGGCATCACGCTCTCGCGCGCGCAACACGACTTCGTCGCGGAGCGCATCCGGACCCAGGGGCTCCCCTGCACCGTGACGCTCGTCGACTTCTTCGACTATCGGCCGCCGCTCGCGTTCGACGGCGCCGTCTTCATGGGGAGCCTCGAGCACCTCCCGGACTACCGCCGCGTCGCGGCGTTCCTCGCCCGGCGCCTGAAGCCGGCGGCCCGCGTCTACGCCGACTTCGTGACGAGCCGCGAAGGCCGCCTGGCGGGGGCGTTCCTGCGCAAGCACATCTTCCCGGGCGTCACCGGCTACGTGGAGCTCGGGCGGCTGGTCGGCGCGCTGGCGCGGGCGGGCTTCGATCCCTCGACGCTCGGCGACGATACGCGCAGCAGCGCGTGGACGGTTCGCGACTGGGCGAGCGCGCTGCAACGGCATGGCGAACGCCTGGCCGAGCGTCATGGGGAGCGCGCCGTGCGCGCCTTCCTCCTCTACCTCTGGAGCGCGCACCACTTCCTCGCGACCGGCCGGACCCAGGCCTATCATCTGGTCGCGGGTCGGGCGTCGTGAGGCGACGCGCGCGGTGTCGGCGGCGGGCGCGCGGACCCCGCTCCCGCGCACATGGCGGCGAGTCGGCGCTTGATCGTCGGGGGTCCGTGCCCGTAGTGTGTGTCGTCACGCGCTTCCGCGATTCTCCGGTCCCCCATCCGGCGCCTTCCGGACGCACATTCCATCAGTGAGGATACCGATCGTGCGCCTGTTCCCGCTCCGCACCCTCGCCGTGTACGCCCTCGTCGCCGCCGCGCTCGCGCTCCGACCGGGCGACGCGCGCGCCGGCTGCGACCTGATCCCGCAGGCGCAGCCGGTCTTCCGCGGCGCGCTCGGGACGCTCGACCGGCCGTACGCCGGACCGGGGGACTTCGTCGAGCTGCACGTGCGGCCGGCGGTTTGCGACCAGGCGTCGGCGGGCCTGCCCCAGAGCGTCGCCGACCTCGTGGTGACGCTCGTGTTCGAGCCGCTCGCGGGTCCGAAGCGCGTCGTCGTGCTGACGACGGACGCGTGCGACGCTCCCGGTGTCGTGGCGCAGCTCGCGACCTGCGACGCCGCGCCCGGGGTCGCCGACGTCGCCTGCGTGCGGATGAACGCCGCGGGCCCGACCGACATGGCGATCGTCGAGCGCGACGGCATCCCGCGGCTCCGCTTCCGCTTTCCGGACACCGATCTCTTCCTCGACGGCAGCGCCGACGATCGGACGCTCGCCGGCCCCGCGACGATCGCGGTGGGCCCGAAGAGCGCTCCGACGCTCCCCTGCGGGCTCGCCGCCGCCACCTGCCGGGCGGAGGCGGCGAGCCTCGGCCTCGTCGCCTGCGTCGACGACCTCTACGCCCGCGACGGCACCTGCGCTTCGCACCCCGACCCGACGTTCGCCAACTTCACGGCGCTGCCGCCGCCGAGCGACTACCGGGCGACCTGCTACACCGAGTCCCCGCCCTGCGCGGCGGTCGCGGACGAGGCGCGCCTCACGGTGGACCGCGGCGGCAACCTGCTCGTGCCGGTCTACTGGCAGGGCGTCATCGTGAAGGACGGCGACCAGCCGGTGCCGCGCCTGCTGCGCGCGACGATCGAGCCGCCCGTGCCGGTCACGATCCCGAGCAACGTCTTCCTGAGCTCGCTCACGACCGAGGGTCAGCGCCTGCCGCCGATCTTCGAGCCGCAGACCGATCCGTCGGCCGGGGCGACCACCGCCCTCGAGTTCTTCGGCTCCGTCGACGTGCGCCAGACGGTGCTGCGCATCGCGCAGCGCCGCGGTGTCTGCCAGGGCGGTGTCGAGGACGGGCGCGACTGCAACGGCGCGCTCGACTGCAACGGATCGACCTGCGCCGATGTCTGCGTCGGCGGCGCCAACGACCGCTCGCCTTGCGGCGACGACGGCGACTGTCCGGGCGGCCGCTGCGGCGCGCTCTACGACGCGAGCGCGTTCGCGATGCTCGCCGACGACGGCGGCGCCGTGATCCTGCCGCGCTCGGCGCCGAGCGGCGTCGAGGGCGTCTGCGAGCAGCCCGACCACGCGGTCTGCGCGAGCGACGCGCAGTGCCCCGCGAGCGGCGACGCGTGCGTACTCTACGCGCTCGAGGCGCAGAACGCGGTCTCGCTCGACAGCCTCGAATCGAAGACCGACGAGATGTTCGTCCTGACCGGCGCCGAGGCCGTGGACGGCGTCGACCGCAACGGCGACGCCGACGCGATCGACTTCGTCGTCACCCTGCGCGACCGCGCGACCGGCGAGATCTACACGCTCGGTGCGCCGTCCGGCTTCGCGGCCGACGGCGCGCCGCTTGCGACCTGCGGCATCGCGGGCCCGCCGCCCGAGAGCCGCGCCGTCTTCACGCTGCCGCAGCAGGGATTCCAGCTGCCGGCGATCGCGTTCGAGCGTGACGTCGCGGCCTTCCTCGAGAACGAAGCCGCCGAGAACCAGTGCGACGAGAACGGCGACGGCGACCGCGCCGACGCGATCCTGCGGGTCTTCTCGCTCGCGCTCGGCGAGCTGACGGCGGGCGTCGCACCGCCGCGCGCCGTCGATCCGACGCCGCTCGTCGACGGCCAGCCGATCGCGATCTCGAACGGCCGGGTCTTCTTCCGGACCTCCGAAGCCGCGTCCGGCGCGATGGTGACGAGCCTCGTCAGCATCGACGCCGAGACCGGCGAGGAGGGCGCGCAAGCGTCGCGGCCGGGGGCTGACCTCGCGCGCGACGGCAGCATCGTCGCCTTCGTCAACGACGGCCCGATCGCCGGCGCCGCCAACGACCTGAACGGAGCGCCCGACGTCTTCGTGCGCGACCGCGGCGCCGGCACGACCGAGCTCGTGAGCCGGCCCGCGAGCGGCGGCCTCTCGAGCGGCTTCGGGGCCGTCGGCAAGGTCGCGGTCTCCGGCGACGGCCGCTTCGTCGCCTTCGCGAGCTACAACAACGACCTCGTGCCGGGCGACACCAACGCCTGCTCCGGCGAACAGCTCACCTGCGCCGACGTCTTCGTCGTCGACCGCTGCCGCGTAGGCGGCCTGCCGATTGCCGGCTGTACGTGGACCATCGAGCGCGTGAGCGTCGGACCGGACGGCCTCCAGGCGAACGACGACTCGGGCTCGCCCGCGATCTCCGACGACGGCCGCTACGTCGCCTTCACGAGCCGCGCCGACGACCTGATCGGCGACGGGGCGGACGGCAACGGCCTCGTGGACGTGTTCGTTCGCGACCGCTGTCTGGCGAGCGGCGCTCCCGTGACCGGCTGCACGCCGGCGACCGAGCGGGTGAGCGTCACCTACGACGAGCAGGAGGCGTCCGGCCCGCCCGGGTGGCAGCCGCGCGTCGATCTCTCGGCCGACGGGCGCTTCGTCGCGTTCGACTTCCGCAGCGACAACCTGCCGTACGGATACAACACCGGCGCGCCGCAGGTGTTCGTGCGCGATCGCACCGCCGGCACGACCGAGCAGGTGGCGTACGCGCTCGGCGCGGAGGCGCCGTCGATCTCCTCCGACGGCCGTTTCGTCGCCTACCAGTACGTCGACTACGGCGGCCGCGCGCCGAGCGACGTCGCCGTGACGGACCGGACGAGCTTCACGATCGACGTCGCGAACACGCGTCCCGACGGCAGCCTGCCGCCTGGCGAGTCGTCGTACGAGCCGAGCGTCTCCGACGACGGCCGCTTCGTGCTCTTCCGCAGCGACTCGCCCGACCTCCTCGGCCCGGGCGTCGACACCAACGACGAGACGGACCTCTTCGTGCGCGACCGCGTGCTCGCGACGACCGAGCGCGCGACCGTGTCGACGCGGGGCGCGCAGGCGGCGGGCCACGGCGGCTTGTGGGGCGCGCTCTCGCCCGACGGCACGCGCGTCCTCATGGTGAGCGCCGCGGCGAACCTCCTCGACGACGGCCAGGACACGAACGACGTCGCGGACGTCTTCGTGCGCGAGCCGATCGCCGGCCGCCGGCCGGTCGACCTCTTTCCCGACGGCCGACTCGACGACTCGGTGCTCGAGGTGCTGGCCGTGCCGGGCCGCGCGCGCGGCCCCTCCGATCCGATCACGACGCTCTGCCCGGCGACCGGGGTGACGAGCGCCTTCGGCATGGCGGCGTTCCTCCGTCCGGAGGCGGCGGCGGGGACGACGCTCTGTCCCGGCGGGTCGCTGAACGTGGACGACACCGACGTCGCGGACGAAGTCGTGCACCTGTGGCCGGGCTCCGGCGCCCCGCAGAACCTGGCGCGCGCCGGGACCGCGGTCGCGCTCTCAGAGACCCACGTCGCTGCGATCGTGCCCGAGGCCGGGCAGGGCGACGGCGGCGCCGACCTCGACGGCGACCAGGACGTCGCCGACGGCGTCGCCATGGTCTACTCGATCGCCGCCGGCGCGTGGACGAATGTTGGCCAGGCGGCGAGCCGGATTCGCTTCTGCGGCGCGGTGCTCGCCCTGCTGACGCCCGAGGCCGGGCAGAACGCCGATCTCGACGGCGACCTCGACCTGATCGACACCGTGCTCCAGCTTTACGTGCCGGCGACCGGCACGCTGATCAATACCGGGCACCCGGCCGACGAGATCGTCTGCAACGACCAGATCGTCGCCTTCCGCACCTCCGAGATCGCGTACGGCAATCGCGACCTCCAGGGCGGCAACCAGGGCGGCAGCGAGCCGCCGACCCCGGCGACGAGCGTGATGCACGGCTACGTGATCGGCCGGCCCGAGTGCCTGGTCGGCGGCGCGCCCGCCGAGTGCCTCCGCAACAGCCTGCAGGCGGCGATTCCGTGCACCGAGGAGGCCTGCGATCCGCGCGCACCCTACAAGGTGAAGGACTGCTCCGTGAAGTTCCTCACCAGCGAGTGCGAGCAGCGCGGCAACGTCGAGGGGTCGTTCTGCGAGTTCGACGGCTCCGACCTGAACGGCGACACGCCGCCCGACGCCGGCGACATCGTGATCCAGCTCTTCGACGTCTGCACCGGCGAGGTCACCGTCGTCGGGACGTTCGACGGCGGCGATCCCTTCCAGTCCGGCGGGGAGGGCGGCGACGGCGAGACGATCTACGTCGCCACGGGGCGCTGCATCGAGGATCTCGGCATCGGCTGCGAGACGGACGCCGAATGCCCGACGGGCGCATTCTGCGAGGCGCAGACCTGCCAGCGCGACCATCGGCCGTGCGTCGCCGACCTCGACTGCCCGCCGAACGTGCCGTGCGTC
Source organism: Deltaproteobacteria bacterium (assembly GCA_020852955.1). Lineage (GTDB taxonomy): Bacteria > Desulfobacterota > Binatia > UTPRO1 > UTPRO1 > UTPRO1. The sequence goes on from JADYZW010000030.1 coordinate 66,010, forward strand.
ACCGACGCGCGCGGCAAGATCGTGGCCGCGAGCCCGGACACCGACGACGACGGCGTGCCCGATCATCTCGACGGCTGTCCCGACACCTACGATCCGGCTCAGCGCGACACCGACGGCGATCTCGCCGGCGACGCGTGCGACCTCGACTGCCCGCAGTGCCCGGTGCCGACGGCGACGCCGACCGGCGGCGGTGGCGCGACGCCGACCTTCACGCCGCCGCCTCCGACCGCGACCGTCGGGCCGACCTCCACCATCGAGGCCACCCCCACGGCCCTGCCGACGCCGAGCGCTCTCGATCGCTTCCATTGCTACGGCGTGCGCGCGCCCGGCGGCGCGCCCGGCGCGACGGTCACGCTCGTCGACCGCTTCGGCGCGACGCAGATCGGGGTCGCCGACCCGCGCCGCGTTTGCAACCCGGCGAACGTCGACGGCCAGGATCCGAGCGCGCCGACGCACCCGGGGCATCTCCTCGGCTATCGCATCCGGCGCAGCGGCCGGATCGCGCCGCTGCCGCGGCGCCAGGAGATCACGAACCAGTTCGGCACCATCACGGTGGATCTCGTGCGGCCGGAGCTCCTGCTCGTGCCGAGCGCGAAGAGCCTGACGGGCCCGCCGCCACCGTTGAATCCGGTGACGCTCGATCACTTCCAGTGCTACCGCGTGACGCGCGCGCGGACGCGCGTGAAGGGCATCCCGGTCGTCGATCAGCTCGGCTCCCTGCACGTCGACGTCAAGCGTCCGCGCCGGCTCTGCGTGCCGGTCGACAAGAACGGCGAGACGCCCGGCGCCGAGCAGCACGCGGGCGTCCTCGCGTGCTACGACTCGCGGGTCGCGAACGCGTCCCTGCCGTTCGAAGGACCGCGCGAGCTCTTCGTGGCGAACCAGTTCGGCAGCGTGACTCTCGACCGGCTGCGTCCGGCGGAGCTCTGCGTACCGTCGACGCTGCCTTGAGGGAGGGGTCCATCCCCGCGGCCCACGCGTGAGCGGCGGGAGCGTCCTCCATCGCGACGACGGCCGGGCGCGCCAAGGTGCGCCCGGCCGTTTCCGTGTGCGCCGAAGCGCGACGTCCGGACCGGCGGCGACGCGAGGACTTCAGCGCGGGGCGCGGCCGCGCGCGAGGGCGCAGCCGAGGAGCGCGGCCACGGCGCAGGCGACGCCGAAGACGTCGCCCGCCCGCGCGTAGGGCGACGGCGCGGTCGCCGGGACGATCGTGGTCCGCAGCGTTGCGCGCGCGAGCGCGTCGGTGTGCGCGACGACGCGGCCCCACGGATCGACCACGCCCGACGGCCCCGAGTCCGACACGCGCACGAGGAAGCGCCGCTGCTCGACCGCCCGCATCGCGGCGATGTCGAACTGCTGCCACGCGAAGCCCGCGTCCGGCACCCAGCTGTCGTTCGACGGATTCAGGAGGTAGGCCGCGCCCGCGGCGGCGCGGGCCGCGGCGACGTGGGGCAGGAAGGCCTCGTTGCAGACGAGCAGGCCGGCGGCGCCGGCGCGCGTCGGGAGCGGCGGCGTCGGCGCGCCCGGCGTGAACTCGCGGACCCGGCCGAAGCGCCGGCGCGCGGTGTCGAAGGGCAGCGGGAAGTACTCCATGAACGGCAGGAGCCACTGCTTGTCGTAGCGCGCGCCGAGCGCGCCGTCGGGTCCGATCCGGTAGACGCTGTTGGCGTAGGGCGGTCCGCCCGCCGGTGCGCCGGCGCGGAGCGCGCCGAAGACGAGCTCGACGTCGTGGACGGCGGCGAGCGCGGCGAGGGCGCGGTGGTGGGCGTCCTCCTGTTCGACGAAGGACGTGAGCGCGGCCTCGGGCCAGAACACGATCGCCGGCCGGTCGGCGGCGAGGAGCTCGCGCGTGAGGCGCTGGTAGGCCTCGAGCGTGCGTGCCGGGCCCTCGGCGCTCCAGCGGACGGAGGGGTCGAGGTTGCCCTGGACGATCGCGACCGGCGTCGACGCGGCGCCGGACGGCACGCTCCCCACCGCGAGAGCGCCGCAGCCGACGGCGCCTGCGACGACCGCGCCCGCCGCGAGCGCGCCGCGCCGGGCGCGCCGGTCGCCGGGCGCCGCGACGAGCTCTGCGAGCGCGGCGTTCGCGGTCGCGACGAGGAACGACACGCCGTACACGCCGGCGAGGGCGGCGATCTGTACGACCGGCGGCAGGCCCGCCTGCGAATAGCCGAGCGTCGCCCACGGCGAGTTGCCGACGTAGCCGAGCGCGCCGTTCAGGAGCCGCCCGCGCGCCAGCTCGGCCGCGGCCCACGCGGCGCCGGCGAGGAGCGGGGCCGCGGCGCCGAGGCGCGCGAGCGGGCCGTAGGCGAGGGCGAACGCGGCATAGTAGGGGGTGGCCATGCCGAGCGTCACGACGAGGAAGATCGCGACGCCGACCAGGAGCGGCTGGTCGAAGTAGCTCGCGACCGCGGGCGCCATCCACGTGCCGACGCTCCAGCCCGAGACCAGCGTCCACAGGACGCCGAGCCCGAGCCGGCGCCCCAGGGGGGCGTGCCGGAGCGCCGCGAAGAACGGCACGAGCGCGATCCACGCGAGCGCCCGCAGCCGGAGCGGCGGAAACGCCAGCGCGTAGAGGACTCCCGAGACGGCCGTCGCGGCGAACGCCGCCACGAGCCGCGTCACTCGCGCACCGCCGTCTCGACGACGGTGCCCGCGGGCTCCAGCCGCGCGAGGTCGTTCCGGAGGCCGAGCGCCTCGAACGTCGCGCGGGCGCGCTCGCGGCAGCCGTCGGCGTCGAGGTCGCGGAAGCGGTCGCGCGTGTCCGCCAGCAGGCGTGCGACGTCGGCCCACGCGCGCGCGGTCTCGGGGCGGGCGCCGAGCGCTTCGCCGCACGCGATCGCGCGCTCGAAGGCGCGGAGCGCGCGCCGCCGATGGCCGAAGAGCGCCTGGGCGCGCGCCGCGAGCCGCAGCATCTCGGTGCGACGGAACCCGACGCGCGTCGCGCTCCGGAGCGCGGGGCCCATACTCTTGCGGGCGCGGCGGCGCCAGTGGTCCTCGGCCTGCCGGTCGCCGGCGCGCTTAGCCGCTTCGAGGCGCGCGAGGTCCAGGAGGAGCCGCGAGCGGTGGTAGGCGCTGCCGTGGAAGGGCGGCACGGGCGAGAGGCGGGTCACGATCCCGGCGGCGTGGCCGAGCGTCGCCTCGGCGGCGTCGAGCTCGCCGAGCGCGGTCTCGGCCTTGGCGCGCGCGCCGAGCGCCAGGACGTGCAGCAGATCCTCGGGGTTCTCGTCGTAATACGCGTTCGCGGCGTCGACGCCCCTCGTCCAATCCGACTCCTGGAGCGGCAGCAGCGAGTGCAGGTAGTAGAAGTTCGTCTTCGCGAGGTCGTACTGGAACTGGTCCCAGATGCGGTCGATCTCGGCGATGCAGACATGGGCGCCGGCGAGATCGCCCTGCTGGATGCGCTTCTCGCCGAGGAGGCCGAGGTAGGTCGTCGGGCCCCAGAGCTGGCCGTTGCGCACGCTCTCCGCGATGCGCTCCGGAGCGATCTCGTGCTCGGCCGACCAATTCCCCTGCAGCGCGCGGAACGCGAAGTGCATGGCGCGCTCGTAGATCCACTCGTCGACGTCCTCGGGCGGCACGAGCGCGTGGGCGCGCTCGGAGAGGCGGCGCGCGACGTCGAAGGAGATGCCGCCGAACGCGAAGAGCGCGGCGGCGCCGGCGTAGAACTTCCCCGCTCCCGGCACCGTCCGCGGATCGATGCGCTGGAAGAAGGCGAGGGTGTCCATGCTGTCGAAGAGGTGGCGGGTCGGCTGCGTGGTGACGGTGGCCTCGGCGCGCGCGTAGCGGAGGTCCATGATCTCGCGCTGGCGCGCCGTCGCCGGCGGGAGGCGGCCGCCGAAGCTCGGCCCGTAGAGGCGCGCCAGCACCGCGGCGAGGTTGCGCGCGAAGTGGAGACCGAGCCGCCACGAGCCTTCGACGACGCGATCGCCGAGGAGGCGGAGCGCCAGGTTGAAGTGCTCGATCGCGTCGAGGAAGCGCCCCCGGTAGTAGAGCGCCTCGGCGATGTTCCGCTCGAGGAGCGCGCGCTTCACGGGGTCGCCGCCGTCGCGATGGATCTCGAGGTAGAGCTTCGACGCCTCCTCGAAGAAGTGCAGCGCCTCGCTCGGTGCGGCGGCGCGCGCGGCCTCGGCGCCGGCGCGGAAGAGGTACTCCTCGGCGCGCTCCGGCACGCCGCCCTTGCCGTAGTGGTACGCGAGCATCCCGGAGTATCCGGGCACGTCCTCCGGGAAGACCCGTTCGAGCGTCTCGGCGACCTTGCGGTGCACGACCTCGCGGCGCGCCAGGAGCAGGCTCTCGTAGGTCACCTCCTGGATCAGCGGGTGCTTGAAGTCGTACTCGGCGTTTCGCTGCGACTCGGATCGCACCAGGAACTCGGCGGCGAGGAGGGCGTCGATGTCCTCGGCGATCGTCGCCATGTTCTCGACGACGCCGCTCAGCACCTCCGTGTGGAAGCTCGCGCCGATGACGGCCGCGGTCTGGAGGAGCTGGCGCTTCGCGACGTCGAGCGAGTCGACGCGCGCCATCACGACCTCGTGGATGGTGTCGGGGATGGTGACCGAGGCGATCTTGACGGTCGCGCGGAAGCGGCCGTCCACCTGCTCGACGGCGCCCTCGTCGACGAGGCTCCGCACCACCTCCTCGATGAAGAAGGGGTTGCCGTGGGCCTTCTCCTCGATGCGCTGGCGGACGTCGCGTGGCAGGTCGCCCTGGCGGAAGAGGTGGTTCAACATGGTGCGCGCCGCCGAGGCGTCGAGCGGCGCGAGCTCGAGCTCGAAGGTGCGGTCGGCATGCTCGGCGCGCGCCCGTGCGCGGAGGCGCTCGGACGTGCTCGGGGCGCCCGGCCGGCAGAGGTTCAGGAAGAGGATCGGCGCCTCCTCGCAGAGCCGCAGGACCGACTCGAGGAGCTCGATCGAGGAGAGGTCGGCCCAGTGCAGGTCGTCCATGACGGCGACGAGGGGCCGGTCACGGCTCGCGGCGCGCAGGAGCTGGGTCACGCTCCGGAGGGTCAGCTTCTCCATCGCGTCGCCGTGGAGGTCGGCGACGCGCGTGCGGCGCGCCTCGTCGAGCGGCAGGGCGAGGAGCGCGGCGAGAAACGGCAGCACCTCTTCCGCCTCGCCCGGCATCACGCCCGCGACGAGCGCCTCGAGCTTCGCGAGCGCGCTCGCGTCGTCGTCGCTCTCCTCGATGCCGACGAGCGAGCGGCAGAGGTCGACGACCGCGTGGTAGGCGAGGTGGCGGCCGGTCGCGACCGAGCGCCCCTCGCACCAGGTGACGCCCTCGGCCTCGGGGCTCGTCGCCGCCTCGCGGAGCAGGCGCGACTTCCCGAGCCCGGCGGCCGCGACGATCGTGCCTATGCCGCCGTGGCCGGCCGCCAGACGCGCCACGGCGTCGCGCAACGTCCCGAGCTCGCGCTCGCGGCCGACGAGCGGCGAGAACACGCGCCGCTCGGCGCCGATCCGCGCGCGGTGCAGTCGCTCCTGGTCCGACACGAGCTCGAAGACGCGCAGCGGGGCGCCGCCGCCCTTGCGCGCCGCGGGCGGCAGCTCGCGGTACTCGAAGACCTCGCGCGTCGCCTTCCACATCTCGGCGCCGACGAAGACGCGGCCCGCCGGCGCGAGGTCCTTGAGCTCGTCGGCGACGTTCACGGGATCGCCCATGACGGCGAACTCGCGGATCAGCGCGCCCGCGACGTCGCCGCCGATGCCGAGCCCGGTGTTGATGCCGATGTGGACGTCGAGGTGCGCGTGGCTCCCGAGATCCGGGTCGAGCGACAGCCGCTCGTTGTAGGCGCGCACCTGGCGGCGCATCTCGATCGCCGCGTTCACGGCCGCGCGCGGCGCGTCCTCGAGCGTCTCGGGGAAGCCGAAGAGCGCCATCACGCAGTCGCCGATCAGCTTCTCGACGGTCCCGCCGTGCTTGCGCGCGACCTCGTCGAGGACCTGCAGGCAGCCGACCACGATCGGGAACGCCTGCACGGTGCCGGCGCGCTCGGTGAGGCTGGTGAAGCCGGTGATGTCGGCGAAGAGGACGGTCGCGCGGCGCCGCTCGGTGTCACCCGGCCGGCGGCTGCCCGCGGTGGCGCGCTCGCGCTCGGCGCGGAGCGCGGGCTCGAAATAGACGCCGCGGACGAGCCGGCCGGGGTGTCCCTCGCCGTGCGCCAGCACGAGGGCGCGCGAGTCCTCGGAGAGCGGCGCGTCGCCGACCGCGTCGACCAGGAGGACGCTGTCCTCGCGCGAGAGCGGACCGAGACGGATCTCGTCGACGACCGTCGGTCCGAGGCCGCTCAGCATCGACGCGACCATCTCGTCGGTCTCCGGACGGGTCGCGACCAGGAACAGCACGGGATGCCCCGCGAGGCGGCTCGCGACCTGCGGCAGCAGCCGGAGCGACGCGGGGTCGGCGCGGTGCACCTCGTCGAGCAGGACCGTGACCGGCCGGTCGCGGCTCCGGCGCTCGAGCGTGGCCGCGACGTCGGCCGCGAGCTCGTCGACGGTGCGGGCGGCGCCGGCGAGCGCGTCCTCGCCGGCACACGCGACGAGCAGCGAGGCGAGCAGGCGGGCCTCGCCGTGGTCGGCGCCGATGCTGCCCGCCGCGTAGACGCAGTCGACGCGCGCCGCTTGCGGCAGCGTCTCCGCCTCGAGCATCAGGCGCGACGTGCCGATGCCGTGCTCGCCGATCACGAGCACGGTGCCGCCCGTTCCCTCCGCGAGGCGCTCGAGGTGCGCGCCGAGCCGCGCCAGCTCGTCGGTGCGGCCGACGAACGGTACGTGCGAGCCCGTCGTCGTGCGGGTGCGCACGCGCGCGCCGACGAGCTCGAAGATCGGCACCTCGACCTGCTTGCCCTTGAGCGCGAACGTGCCGAGCGGCCGGTACTCGAAGGCGTCGCGACTCTCGGCCTCGGTCTCCGGGCCGACGTAGACGTGGCCGTACGGCGCCTTCGCCTTCAAGCGCGCCGCGACGTTCACCGCGTCGCCGAGGATGTTGAACTCGCGGGCGACCCGGCCGCGCACGTCGCCCGCGACGAGCTCGCCCGTGTTGATGCCGATCACGAGCCGGAGCGGGACGTCGAGGCTCGCGTTGTAGGCGCGGAGCTCGTCGCGCATCTCGACGGCCGCCGCCGCCGCGGCCGCCGCCGGGTTCGGGATGGGCGCCGGGTAGCCGAACATCGCGAGCAGGCAGTCGGAGAGGAACTTGTCGACGGCGCCACCGTGGCGGCGCGCGACTTCGTCGACGATGCGGACCGCGCCGGTGACCGCGAAGTACGCCCGCTCCGCGCCCATCGTCTCGGCGATGTCGGTGAAGCCGACGACGTCGGCGAAGAGCACCGTGGCGCGCGCGAGCCGTGCGGGCGGAGGGCGAGCGCTGTCGGCGGGCGGAGCGCTGCCGGGACCGCGGGCTGATGGTTCGTCTGGCACGGTGGAGGGTCGCGGCGCGGGAGGCTACGTCGCGTCGGCCGGGCCGGCAAGCCGTCCGCTCAGGGCAGGTAGTAGACCGGGTTCGGCAGCTTGAAGGTGCGCTCCGCGTGGCCGCCGTCGAGATCGCTCTGCTGGTCGCCGAGGCTGAGGACGATCGTGTAGCCGGCGTCGACGAGGCGTTTGCGCTCCGGCGCCTTGAAGTCGACGCCGCTCCGGAAGCGGCGGTCGGAGGGCAGCATGATGACGCGGTCCCAGTCGAAGCCCTGCTCGCGGAGGTTGCGCTCGGTGACCTCGCGGACCTCGGTCGGCCGTCCGGTGAGGAAGAAGACGGCGACGCCGAGCACGCGCGCGCGCTCGACCAGGCGCAGCGTCGGCGCGATGGCGACGCCACCCGCCATCGCTTGCCAGGCGTGGATGCCGCACGGCCCGCGCTCGACGTCGCAGGGGCCGTTGGTGATGCGCGCCCAGCCGTTCACGCGGTAGGCGCGCCAGTTCGAGAGCGCGGTCTCGTCGATGTCGAGGACGATCGCGGGTTTCCGCACCTCGGGCGCGCGCCGGTCGAGCCAGGCCGCCGCCTGGGCGACGACGCGGGCGACCTCGGCGTCGTAGCGGCCGGAGTCGATGTAGTCGGCGATGCGGCGCTGCGTGTCGTAGAGCGCCGGCACCGGCGCCGGACGGGCGTCCGCGGCGGGGCGCGCGGGTCGTCGCGCGGGTGCGCAGCCGACGGTCGCGGCGGCGAGGAGGAGGACGCCGATCGCGGCCCGGCGCCGCGTGCGCCTCGCGCCCGCCTCGGCCGCATCGAGGCGGGCGCGGGGGCGGGCGTTCGGATGCGTGCCGCTCACCGCGCGGCCGCCGCGAGCTTCGCGTAGCCGTCGAGGATCGGCAGCACCTCGTCGCGCGGCTTCGGCGGCACCCAGAGGTTCACGCGTGCGACGCCGGCCGCCGCGAACGTCCGCATCACCTCGGGGTCGGCCGGCGCGCCGAACACCGACACGGGATAATCCTCGGGGCGCTTGCCGGCGGCGCGCGCGCGCTCGGCCAGATCCTTCATGCCCGAGAGGATCCGGGCGGGGTCGAAGCCGATCGGAATCCAGCCGTCGCAGAAGTCGACGACGCGCTGGCGTGCTTTCGGCGTGTCGCCGCCCATGAGGATCGGCGGGTGCGGCTTCTGGACCGGCTTCGGCCACGACCAGATGGGATCGAAGCGCACGAACTCGCCGTGGAACGCGGCCTCGTCCTTCGTCCAGATCTCCTTCATCGCGAGCACCCGCTCGCGCAGCAGCTTCCAGCGCGTCGCGAAGACGGTGCCGTGATTCTCCATCTCCTCGGCGTTCCAGCCGCCGCCGATACCGAAGAGGAGCCGCCCGTTCGACAAGAAGTCGACACTCGCGACTTCCTTCGCGGTGGTGATCGGGTCGCGCTCGACGACGAGGCAGATGCCGGCGCCGACCTTGATCGTCGTGGTGACGGCGGCGGCCGCCGTGAGCGTCACGAAGAGGTCGTGCGTGCGCGCGTACTCCTTCGGGAGCTCGCCGCCGCCGGGATACGGGCTTCGCCGGCTCGTCGGGATGTGGGTGTGCTCGGGGAAGAAGACGGACTCGAAGCCGCGCGTCTCCGCCTCGACCGCCAGCTCGTCGGGGCGGATCGCGTCGTCGGTGGCGAACATCAGGATACCGAAATGCATGGGTTCAACCCTCCTCTGGCGCGCCTCGGCGCGAACGCGTCGTTGACGTCGGATCTCATACCCGCGCGATACCCGCCGACCTGCGCCGCTGCCGGCCGAGCGCGCTGAAGAGCAAGACGCCGATCAGGCTGGCGGTCAGCCCCGGCGCCACGAGCAGCAGCATGCCCCAGTCGAAGGTCACGGCGCCGGTCTCGGGATCGACCTGGAAACAGCGAAAGCGAATCTCTCCGTCGGGCATGGCGGCATAGGGAACGAAGACGCCCCGGATCTCGTAGATGAGGTCTCTCATCCTGGACGGAGCCACCGCGGTGCCGAGCAGAACCTGCACGATGCGACCGTCCCGGATACCCACGACCATGGAAGGGTGGTCGAACTGCGTCGGGTCGTTCGCGTCCCGCTCGCGCCAGAAGCCCACCGCGTCCATGAGCCTCGCCATGCTCGCCGGATCCGACACGCCGAAGAACCAGCCGCGCTTGTCCGCGAGACCCAGGCCCCTCGCCATCTTCGCCACGTCCTCCAGCGTGTCCTCGGGATCGAAGCTCAAGGCCACCACGTCGTACGCGTCCGCGCCACCGGTCTCGGTGACGGCGGCGTCCAGGTTGCGCAGGAACAGGCCGCAGGTCCTCGTGCAGTGACTGTAGAACAGCGCCAGCACGAGAGGCTTCCGCTCCCAGAGCGACGCCAGCCGCTCGGCGTCGCGCCCGAGCAGGGTGAGCGGGACGTCGGGAACGGCCCGGTAGAGGTTCTTCGCCTCCTGCCGGAGCACCTCGGTCGCATGTGACGGGATCCCTCCCAGAAGGAGAAGCCCCAGGACCGACGTGCCGATGGAGAACCTAGCCGTCACTCGAGGCTCGGAACCAGCGCCGGAGGGCCGAGGCCGTGAAGACGACGAGTCCGAGGAGGAACAACGCGGCGAACATGACGCCGACGGCCGAGTCGGTGGCTCCGTGCGCCACCTCGGCGGGATAGGTCGCGAAACGCCTCGGCACCGAGTTGGCTCCGGAGAGGTAGAACGTGGCCAGAAAGCCGTAACCTCCGATCACGAACAGCCCCAGGGTAAGGATGCGCACCAATCCGCTCTCCGGGATCCGCGTGTGCTCCTGCACGTAGTGGTAGAAATACCCCAGCACCATGAGCACCAGGCCTTCCAGCATGTAGGTGTGGAAGTGCGCTGGCACCCACAGCGTGTTGTGGAACTTCGCGTTGACGGCGATGGTCGAGTCGATGACGGCTCCCACCCCACCGATCGCCCAGCCCATCAGCGCCAGGAAGAACATTCCCGACGCCAGCGTCCACCGCATCTTCGCGTGGAACACCAGGGTCAAGGCGCCGAAGATGGTCACCACCGCCGGGGGCAGCGAGCTCGCGTACGATGCGATCTGTCCGAGGTACTGCAGGCTCGTGGGCTGCACGAAGTCCATGTACAGGTGGTGGGCGTAGGCCATGAGCACGATGGCCAGGACGCTGTTCCAGGAGATGGCGACGATCTTGTTGGCCTTCCACGGGCGCCCCGCGTACTCGGGCAGCACGTCGTAGATGACGGCCACGCCGAGGTAGAGGCTCAGGTTCACCAGCACGTGACCGAAGAAGAAGGTGAGGTTCTTCATCAGCAGCGCGTCGCTGCGAATGCCGAAGAGCAGCTCCACGAAGAAGAACACCAGGACGACGACGCCGGCGAGCAGGGACGCCACGGCGGCCAGCAGGCTCACCGTGGTGATGATGACGGCCGGAGGCACGTCCGGCTCCGTCGCGCCGCCGATGTAGTGCCAGCCGAGGGCGTGGGACAAGGAGTACTTGCGGGCGATGCCGACCAGGAGCCCCAGGCTCCACACCAGCCAGGCGGCGCCCATCACCGTCATCGCGAGCAGGAAGGTGGTCGCCGACCAGATCGGCCAGGTGCCCTTGAACGGCAGCGGATACAAGAAGTACCAGCCCGACGCGAACTTTCCCCCCAGCACGCAGACGAGGAGCAGCACCACGCCCGCGACCGTGCCGCCCATGGCGACGTAGGAGAGCCCGTCGTTGGACCCGGTGTACCTGGCGATCACCCGCTCGGCGCAGGCCATGGCTCCGACGTACCAGACGCCCACCATGCCGACCCCGTGCAGGGTCATGAACGGGTAGAACCACTCCTCGGCGTTCGCGAGGCCGTTGGCCTGCACCGCCCGCATGAAGATCCCGAGCAGGAGAAGGATCGGGAACAAGACGAGCACGATGGCCATCCACCCCAGGGTCACTTTTTTCATTTCATGCATGATCGTCGTTCCGAACCGTGAAGACCGTCTTCATCAAGTGGTGGGCCGCCCCGCAATATTCCATGCACAGCACCGAGTAGACGCCGGGCTCCGAGAACTTCACCCGCAGCCGGTTGGTGTATCCCGGCATGGCCTGCGTCTGCGCGTACACCGCGCCCTGCGGAGAGTAGATGCCGAATCCGTGGGTGGTGTCGAGGCTCGTGACCCTGAACTCCACGGTGGATCCGACCGGGAGCTCGAGGTTGCCGATCCGGCCGGCGGTCTGGAGATCCTGGGCGCTGGCGACCGGTTCCTGGGTGAAGACGAAGTTGAACTGCAGCGTCGTGACGTGGACCACCCGATCCGGCGTCCCCGCGGCGTCCGGGTAGGGCGTCGTGAAAAGCGTGGTGGCGAGGAGGCCGACGACGATCACGAGCCCGCTGATGAAGAACACCCGGCGAAGCTTGTAGGCCTTCTGCACGTCGACCGGCATCGGATTCCCGGTCGACCGAGCGACGTAGAGGAACACCAGAACGATGATCGCCGTGATGGCCAGGAACGCGATCGACGCCGTGTTCTGAACCGATCCCCGACCCTCGCCCGTCGGCGGTTCCGGATGCGCGATGCCCGTCGCCGCGGCCGGGAGCGCGGCCCCGGAGCCGCTCGCGAGAAACGCGATCACCGCGTCCGCCTGCTCGGCGTTCAATCCGAGATTGGGCATGGGAACCCGGCCGTACTCGTTCAGGAGACGAACGGCGATGGCATCCCCTTCGGCGATCATCTTGTCCGGCTCGCGAATCCAGCGGTTGAGCCAGGCGCTGTCCCTGGTCTTCGTCACGCCCTCGAGATCCGGACCGAGCCGCTTGCCCTCGCCGACGGTGTGACAGGCGGCGCAGCTTTGCTGGAATATCCTCTGGCCGTCGCTCGCATCCGCCCACACCGCGGGCGCGAGCAGCATCATCGAGATTCCGATCCACAGACTGGTGTGCCGCATGCGGGATGTTCCCCTCCTCCGAGATGATCGTCCGTTGAAGAAGTTCTTCGTCTGCACCGTTGTCGGTGCGGGTCCTCCCCTGCGCATGGTCGTCGGCACGGCGATCACCTGGAGCGGGGGCGGGATAGCCGACTGGGTTCCGTTCGTCGCGGGTTCGGACTCAGGCCCGGGCCGACACGAGGCCCGGCGCGGCCTCCGCCACGAGCGCTTCGCCGCGTTCCTCGATCTCGCGGATCACGCGCTCGAGGTGCCGGTCGAGGTGCTGCATGTACTCGTACAGTCCCTTGTGGACGATCGCGAACCCGAGAGCGTCGGCGAGGCGCGAGGGATTCTTCCAGAGCGTCGTGCCGAGCAGCGACAGCGTGAACCAGGCGCGGCGGGGGCTCGCGGCGACCACCGTGTCGCGCAGGATGCGGCCGAGGAGGAGCCACTCCTCCTGCCGCACCCGGAAGCCGTCGCCGACCTGGCGGCCGCGGTTCAGGATGAACTCGAGAGTGCGGCGGCGGAAGTTCCGGAAGTCGTAGAGATCGGCGATCAGGGCCCGGTAGCCCTTGTAGAGGTCGATCCGGCTCATCGTCTTCGGGAGGATGTTCGAGAAGACGAACTGGTCCCCGACCGATTCGGCCACCAGGCGGCCCTCTTTCGCCATGCGGTCGTGGAGCGGCGTTTTCGGCATCGCCTGCAGCATGCCCGTCATCGAGACGGGGATGCGCGCGTCCTGGATGAAGCGCAGCTGCTCCTCGAAGATCGACGCGTCGTCGTGGTCGAAGCCGACGATCATGCCCGCCTGCACCTGGATGCCGTACTCGTGGATCTTGCGGACGTTCTCGACGAGATCGCCGCGCATGTTCTGGGTCTTGTGGCTCTCGAGGAGCGACGCCCTGCGCGGGCTCTCGATGCCGATGAATATCGTCGTGAAGCGGGCGGCGCGCAGGAGGTCCAGCAGCTCCTCGTCCTGCGCCACGTTCAGCGACGCCTCGGTGTTGAAGTGCATCGGATGATCGTGGGCGGCACTCCAGTCGGCGATCGCGCGCAGCAGATCCTTCGCGAGCTTCTTGTTGCCGATGAAGTTGTCGTCGACGAGAAACACCTGGGTTGCGCCGAGGCGATGGCACTCCTCGATCTCCGCCATCACCTGCGGCACCGCCTTCACGCGCGGCCGGCGCCCGTAAACGACGATGATGTCGCAGAACTCGCAGTTGAAGGGGCAGCCGCGCGCGAACTGGATCGTCATCGCGTGGTAGCGGTCGACCTTCAGGAGATCGAAGCGGGGGGTCGGGGAGGCGGTGAGGTCCGGCTTCTCGCGCGGGCGGTACTCGGCGCGCCAGCGCCCGGCCTGGAAGTCGGCGAGGAACTGCGGCCAGGTCTCCTCGGCCTCGTCGACGAAGATCACGTCGCAGAGGCCGTGCAGCTCCTCGGGGCAGAGCGAGGCGTACGGTCCGCCGATCACGACGAAGCGGCCGCGCCGCCGGAACTCGCCCGCGATCTCCAGCATGCGTTGCTTGTGGACGATGTAGCCGGTGACGCCGACGATGTCGGCCTCGACGTCGAAGTCGATCTCCTCGACGTTCTCGTCGCACAGGCTGACCTCGTGCCCGGGGCCCGTCAGGCCCGCGACGGTCGGCATCGAGAGGTTCGGGAAGATGCAGCGCTTCCCGAGGCTCGGCAGGATGCGGTCGTACGTCCAAAAGCTCTCGGGATTCCGCGGGGTAACGAGATGGATCTTCACGGCGCCTCCCTATCCTCTACGACGCACGGGAGAATCGACTGCACGGCGCGGCACCCGCGGGGTCGGATCGAACCGGGCTCCTATCTGACGCGTCGGGTCGAGGGAGTCAATCGACGCCCCCGGAGCACCGTGCCCCCGACCCGCCCGGACTTCCGGCCGTATAGGCATCATCCCCGAGCGGATCGACTCGTCCGCTGCGCCCGCGTGTGCACGCCGCACTCGTCGGCCCGTCCGTCGAATCTGGCGTTCGTTGCGCCGGTAGATGGCGGCCATGTCCTCCTCGCTGCATGCGCGACGATCGGTGGCGTTCCCCCGGTGCTTGGACGGATCAGGCCCGCTCTGTGAACACGGGTGCGAACCCGCCGCCGGCGGTGCGGAAGTTCGTCGTCTGCCCCTGGTAGAGGCGCGCCGCGGTCAGCTGCACCGCGCCATCGTACACGTAGGCGCGGACGTCGAGCTTGAGGGGGACCTCGCGACCACCCACGCGCATCGTGCGCTCGCTCGGCGGGACGATCTCCTGGGCGACGTAGGGGCGCGCGAGGATCGCGTCCCACGTGCCGCGCGTGAGCTTGTCCCCGCGATACGCGGCCTTGCTGCCGTACCCATCGACGGGCTTGAAGAACCAACGCCGGCGGTCGCGCCAGAGCTCGTCGGCGTGAGCGGGGTCCACGACCATCGCGCGCGGCACGGCGGCCGCGAGCACCGCGATCGTCTCCTCGGGAATGCCCCAGCCGCGCAGGCGGTCGGCGTCCGCGAAGAGGGTCAGGTGCCGCTTGTCCGCGTAGCGGGCGTACGCGTGAGGGTTCGGCGTGACCACCACGTCGTCCGCTTCGTACCCCGCGCGGAGCGCCGCCGCCGCCGGTGTCGCGAACGTGAAATCGGTGAGGCGGTTGTAGACGAGGTCGATGCGCTGGTCGCCGGCGCGGAGCGCGCCCCGCTCATGGCGGAGCGTCGCGACGTCGGCGACGACGGCGTGGAGTCCGGCCCGCCGGAAGAGCTCCTGGAACAGCAGGAACTCGGGCTGCAGGTACTGGCCCTCGGGGTTTTCGTCGACGATAGCGATCGACGCCAACGGGACGTCGCCGCGCTGGCGTCGCCATTCGCCGCGGAACATCGCGAGAAAGACCTCCCCGAGTGCCGCCGGCGCCGTCGCGGCGCCGAGCACCTCCTCGACGTCGGGGCAACACGCTTGCTGCGCGGCGGCGAGCACGGCGTTCAGGAGGGCGCCGCCGGCGTTGGTGTTGATCTCGATGAGCGCGGGGCCGCTCCGGCCGAGGTGGAAATCGTAGCCGAGGAAGACGCCGCGCGGGCCGTGGTCGGCATGCGCGATCGGCGGCGCGAAGCTCCGCGCCCACTCCTGGAACGGCGCCGAGGCGATGACCTCCTCGAGCGCTGCGACGATGCGCGCGATGCGGTCCAGGTGAGCGCGCGCGAGAAACACCGGGCTCGACGAGAACAGGTGCGGGCGGTCGCGCAGGATGGCGTCGTAGACGCCCTGCGTGAGGCTGCTCGACTCGAGCGCGCTGCGGAGCTTGGCCTGGTCGACGGCGATGCAATGGCAGCTCTGGTTGAGCGCCTCCGCGAGCTCGATCGAGCGGGGGTTCACGTCCATGGCAGCCGTCCGCGCGTCGCCCAGTATGCCGGAGCCGCTTCCCCGAAGCTCGCGAGCGCTCCGACGGCGTCGGCCTCGAGCCCGAGTGCGGCGGCACGGACATGGCTCGCGAGCTGTGCCGTCGTCGCGGCGCCCGAGAGCGCGACGTCGACCTGCGGCTGCGCGAGCACCCACGCGAGGGCCAGGTCGGCGACGGTGGTGCGGGCCTCGGCCGCGATGCGCCGGAGCGCCGTGACGAGCTCGGCGTCCTGCGGCCGGTCGTTCAGCTCGGTGAGCCGGCCGTTCGCATGCACCTCCTTCGCGATGACGCCGAGGCCCTCGGCGCGCGCCGCGGCGAGGAGCGGCAGCAGCGACGGCTCCAGCACGTTCACCGTCGCCTGCACGACGTCGAACACGCGCTCGCCGTCGACGCGCGCCGCGAGCGCGCGCTCGAGCGCGCGGTCGGAGGTGGGGCCGCTCAGCGACAAGCCGAGGGCGCGGCACGCGCCGCTCCGCCGCGCTCCCACCAGCGCCGCGAGGAGCCGCGCGTCGTCGAGGCAGCCCGACTCCGCGGTGGCGCTGTGGATCTGGTAGAGGTCGAGCTGCGCGCCGAGGAGCGCGCACGTCTCGCCGAGCTGCTGCTCGAAGCGCGCGAGCGAGAGCTCCTTTTCCTCGTGGACGGCGGCGTCGACCGTCCACCCGGCCGTGTAGCGGTAGCCCCACTTGCTGCCGATCGTGACCGCGCCGGCGGGGAGGCCGCGCGCGCCGAGCCAGCGCGCCAGGAACTCCTCGGCGCGCCCGTAGCTGCGGGCGGCGTCGAAGTAGCGGATCCCGCCCGTCCACGCGGCGTTACAGAGCTCGGCCGAGCGCGCGGCGAGCGCCTCCGGCGTTCGCTCCCGCGGCAGATCGCGGGCGCGGCCGAGCGTGATGTAGCCGGGCCGGCCGACCGCGGCGAGCCCGAGCCCGAGCCGCGACACCCTGAGGCCGGTCTGTCCGAGCTGGCGGAGTTCGATCACTTCGCGGTCGCGAACGTGTTGCAGTCCGCGACGGTGCCGCGCTCCATGCCGCGCCGGAACCACTCGACGCGCTGCTGCGACGAGCCGTGCGTCCAGGTCTCGGGGTTCACCTGCGCGCCCGCCTGCTTCTGGATGCGGTCGTCGCCGACCGCGGCCGCGGCGCCGATGCCTTCCTCCACGTCGCCGCGCTCGAGGATGTCGCGCTGCCGGGTCGAGTGCGCCCAGACGCCGGCGAAGCAGTCGGCCTGGAGCTCGAGCAGGACGGAGAGCTGGTTGGCGGCGTCGGGCCGGCGCTGCTGCATCTCCCGCACGCGCTCGGAGAGACCGAGCACGTTCTGCACGTGGTGGCCGATCTCGTGCGCGATCACGTAGGCCTGCGCGAAGTCGCCGGGGGCGCCGAAGCGCTCGCGAAGCTCACGGTAGAACCCGAGATCGACGTAGACCTTCTCGTCGGCGGGACAATAGAAGGGGCCCATGGCCGACTCGGCGAAGCCGCAGCCCGAGCGCACGGTGTCGGTGAAGAGGACGAGCTTCGTCTTGCGGTAGTCGCGGCCGGCGACCGGGAACGTCTTCTCCCAGGTGCCCTGCACGTCGTCGAGCACGAACGAGACGAACTCGACGAGCTGCTCCTCGTCGGGCGACGCCTGGCGGGGTCCGACGCTCACCTGGCCGCCGCCCGGGCCGCCGCCGATGTCGATGGCGTCGCTGAAGAGCGAGAAGAGATTCTGTCCGGTCGCGAGGCTCAGGACGAGGAGCAGGATGGCCCCGCCGACGCCGATGCGGAGGCCGCCGCCGAGCATGGGACGGCCGCCGCCCGCGCCGCGTCGATCTTCGAGGTCATCGCTCCGGCCGCTCGGTGTCCACCGCATGGCCTGCGCTGGTAGCGCGGGACACGCGGGAGAGCAAGCTTCGGTTGCAGCTGGTTCGGTCGCTTGGTACGCACGGCCGATGTCCGCGCCGCTCGTCGCCTGTCTCGACCTCGAAGGTGTGCTCGTGCCCGAGATCTGGATCGGCGTCGCCGAGACGACCGGCATCGCGGAGCTTCGCCGAACGACCCGCGACGAGCCCGACTACGACCAGCTCATGCGCGGACGGCTCGCCATCCTCGAGCGCGAAGGGCTCGGCATCGCCGACATCCAGAAGGTGATCGCCGGCATGCGCCCGCTCGACGGGGCTCCCGCCTTCCTCGATTGGCTCCGCACGCGCGCGCAGGTCGTCATCCTTTCCGACACCTTCATGCAATTCGCGCAGCCGCTCATGGCGCAGCTCGGCTATCCGACGCTCTTCTGCAACGCGCTCGTGATCGACGGCGCCGGCCGCATCCGCGATTACACGCTCCGCATCGCCGACGGGAAGCGCAAGGCCGTCATGGCATTGAAGCTCCTGAACTTCCGCGTCGCGGCGGCGGGCGACTCCTACAACGACACGACGATGCTCGACGAGGCCGATCGCGGCATCCTCTTCCGCCCGCCCGACAACGTGATCCGCGACTTCCCGCAGTTCCCGGTCACGCGCACCTACGAGGAGCTGCGCGCGGCTTTCGAGGCCGCCGATCGCCAGACAGCCTGAGGAATCCCGCCATGCACTTCGACTACAGCGACAAGGTGAAGGCCCTGCAGCAGCGCGTCGGCGATTTCATGGAGAAGCACGTCTACCCGAGCGAGGAGACGGCGATGCGCCAGCTCGCCCAGGGCGATCGCTGGCAGCCGCTGCCCATCGTCGAGGAGCTGAAGGAGAAGGCGAGGGCCGCGGGGCTCTGGAACCTTTTCCTCCCGGAGAGCGAGCTCGGCGCCGGCCTCACCAACCTCGAGTACGCGCCGCTCGCCGAGATCATGGGGCGCTCGCCGATCGCGTCGGAGTCCTTCAACTGCTCGGCGCCCGACACCGGCAACATGGAGGTGCTCGTCCGCTACGGCACCGCCGAGCAGAAGAAGCGGTGGCTCGAGCCGCTCCTGCAGGGGAAGATCCGCTCGGCGTTCGCGATGACGGAGCCGGCGGTCGCCTCGTCCGACGCGACCAACATCGAGGCGAGGATCGTCCGCGACGGCGACGACTACGTGATCAACGGCCGCAAGTGGTGGACGTCGGGTGCCGGCGACCCACGCTGCAAGATCATGATCTTCATGGGCAAGACCGCGCCCGACAGCCCGGACCGCCATCGCCAGCAGTCGATGATCCTCGTGCCCATCGACACGCCGGGCGTGAAGGTCGAGCGCATGCTCTCGGTCTTCGGCTACGACGACGCGCCGCACGGCCACGCCGAGGTGTCGTTCGAGAGCGTGCGGGTGCCGGCGTCGAACATGCTCCTCGGCGAAGGGCGCGGTTTCGAGATCGCGCAGGGCCGGCTCGGGCCCGGGCGGATCCACCACTGCATGCGGACGATCGGTCTCGCCGAGCGCGCCCTCGAGCTCATGTGCAAGCGGCTCATGACACGCGTTGCGTTCGGGCAGGAGATCGTGCGCCACAACGTCTGGCAGCAGCGCATCGCCGACGCCCGCATCGACATCGAGCAATGCCGGCTCCTGACCCTCAAGGCGGCGTACATGATGGACACCGTCGGCAACAAGGTCGCGCGCGCCGAGATCGCGATGATCAAGGTCGCGGCGCCGCGCATGGCCCTCCGGGTGATCGACGACGCGATGCAGGCGTTCGGCGGCGCGGGGGTGTCGCAAGTGACCCCGCTCGCCGCGATGTGGGCGGGTGTCCGGACGCTGCGCTTCGCCGACGGGCCCGACGAGGTCCACAAGAACCAGATCGCGAAGCTCGAGCTGCGGAAGTACGTCTAGCCCGCGTCGGCGGCCGCCGGGGCTGCCGTACGGATCTCGGATCCGGTCTCCGAGCCTGCGCGAGACGGCGTTTTAGCGGGCGTGACGCAGCGCGCCTCGTGCTCCGCGGGCGTTCCGGGTAGGACCGCGTGCGACCGACGGCGGCGCCTCGCGCCGGCCGTACGACCGAGCGGGATGACGGACGCGAGATCCTCCGGTCCTTGTGGTCCGGTTCTTCGCGTTTCCAAAGGAGGGCTTCCCATGCGTCCACCGATCAGGATCGCCGCCGGCGGAGTCCTCGCGCTCCTGCTGTGCGCGGCGAGCGCCGCGCACGCGGAGCCCACGCGCTGCAAAGCCACCATCGTGCGCAATGCGGCGAAGTTCCTGCAGAGCACGGCGACGGCGCTCGCGAACTGCGAGCGCGACATCGTGCTCGGCCGACTGCCCTCGTCCACCGACTGCCGATCCGAGCCGCGCGCCGCGACGACGATCGCCAAAGCGGCCGACAGGATGCGCGCCAAGATCGCCGGCGCCTGCGGCGGCGTCGATCAGACCTGCGGTACGCCCGATGGCGACGACGCTCCCGGCGCGATCGGCTGGGGAGCGGTCTGTCCCAACTTCGAGAACGGCGCGTGTAGCATGACGATCGCGCATTGCGGCGACGTCGTGGACTGCCTCCAGTGCATCGAAGGCGCGGCCGTCGACCAGGCGGCGTCGCTCTTCTACGACGGGTTCACGCCGTCGGCGGCGAGCAGCGACGTGAACCGCTGCCAGCGCGAGATCGGACGGAGCGCCATCGCCTTCATGCGCAGCAAGGCGCAGGCGCTCGCGAATTGCTGGACGAGCGTCAACTTGGGACGAGCGACGGCGCCGTGTCCCGTACCGGGCGACGGCAAGGCCGCGAACGCGATCGCGAAGGCGGAGGCGCGGAAGCTCGCGAACATCTGTCATGCCTGCGGCGGCGGCGACGGCCGATGCGACGGCGTCGGCGACCTGACGGCGGCCGCGATCGGCTTCGCGCCGAGCTGTCCCGCGGTAACGGTGCCGGGCGGCGCCTCGTGCGCCGGCGGGATCGCGACGCTGCAGGACATCGTCGACTGCGTCGACTGCGTCGCCGAGTTCAAGGTGGACTGCGCCGATCGCGCGGCGGCGCCGTGGGGTGCCGGCTATCCCGGCGAGTGCAATCTCGGCATGCCCGCGACGACGCCGACCCGGACCTCGACTCCCGCCACGACGCCGACCCGCACGCCGACGCCGACAGGCGGCGCCGTGACGGCGACCCCGACCCGCACGGCGACGCCGACGCGCACACCGACGCCGACGCCGACATCCACGGTGATCATCATCGATCCGTGCGGCAACGGCGTCGTCGATGGCGGCGAGGATTGCGATCCGGCCGGCGGCGCCGCAACCTCGTGTCAGGCAGTCTCGAACACCAGCGCGGCCTTCACGTGCAACGCCTCGACGTGCCAGTGCGCCTGTCCGACCAAGGTCACCTTCGCCGGCGACCCGAACGATCCCGTGAGCATCCTCGATACGGGGTGGACGGGCATTTCGCACCGCGCGCCCATCATCAGCAACGGGCAGGTCACCCTCACGCTCGGCGGATGCGCGAGCATGAGCCGGCCGTGCGGCGTCTGCAGCGTGAGCGGACCGATCGAGAATCCGAACGCGAACGCCGGGCAGATCGCCAGCCGTCGCTGCACCGACGACACGTCGATCCAGTGCGCCAACAATACGCCCTGTACGGCCGGCGGCGGCACCTGCCAGTTCTTCTTCGGCGCGCCGCTGCCGCTCGCCGCCGGCGGCGTCACGACCTGCGTCGTGAACCAGTTCAACGGCGCCATCTCCGGGACGGCGAACATCGAGACCGGCGATGCGGTCACCACCGCGAACCTGACGGCGCGGGTGTACAACGGCATCGCGATCGACAACCCGTGCCCGCGCTGCGTCGGCGACGGCGCGTTCAACGACGGGACGGCCGGCGGCACCTGCGACGGCGGCGCGCGCGCCGGCCTCGCGTGCGACGCGAACGGCGACATCCCGAGCCGGTCGGACTTCGGGCGCACGAGCTTGGACTGTCCGCCGGCCGCGGCGGGCATCATCGCCACCCTGCCGATCGATCTGAGCAACAAGACCGACGTCGTCGCCAAGACGCTGACGACGAGCAGCCCGAACTGCACCGGCGCGGCCGGCAACAAGTGCCTCTGCGACACGTGCAACAACACGGCGGCGACCCCGTGCTCGACCAACGCGGATTGTGTGGCGGTCGGTGCCACGCAATGCGGCGGCCGCCGCTGTCTCGGCGGGACCAACAACGGCGCTCCGTGCACTACCGCCACGCAGTGCCCGGGTATGGGGACCGCCTGCGCCCGTCCCGGTGAGCCGACGAGACCGGCGGCGTGCCTCGACAACACCGCGGCGAACGGCAACCCCAACCGGGTGTTCGAATGCGTGGACGGCAACGCGGACGGCGAGGGCGAGTGCACCAACGGCCCGACCGATCAGAACTGCAGCCTCGCGTCCGGACACGCGCAGCGGGGGTGCCTCGGTGACGGCGACTGCGGCGGCGGCGGCGGGAGCTGTCAGGTGTTCCCGCGCGGGTGCTTCCTGACCGGCGGCGGCACCTTCCAGCCGGCCGGCACGATGGACGGAACGAACAGCCTTCTCGCCGTCGGCATGGCGGACGCACCGACGAACGACGTGTCGCAGCCGACGCTCGGCGCGGTCTTCTGCGTCGGTCCGACCGGCTCGTCGTCGATCAACAACGTCGCCGGCCTGCCGGGGCCCGGACGCGTGACGATCCGGGGGTCGGCGAGCGGTGCGCCCTGAAGCGGCGGGATGCGGGGACGCGCGGTGGCGACCTCGAGTCCCCGCGGTCGGCGCTCAGCCGTTCATGCCGATCGTGGCGCTCATCGGGTGCAGGCTCGCGGCGGCGCTCGGACGCGCGGCGACGCGCGCCTTCCACGCGGCGACGTTCGCGAGCGCGCCGTCGAGCGCCTGGCCGACGCTCGCCCCGAAGTCGAGCGCGCAATAGAGGATGACGTCCGCGATCGTGAAGCGGTCGCCGGCGACGAACCGCTTCCCCTTCAGCAGCTCGTCGAGCCAGGCGAGGTTGTCGCGGGCCGTCGCCTTCAGGCCGTCGGCGGCCTCGGGGAGGCAGCGCATGCGCGATCGAAAGAGGTCGAGGCCCTCGGCGAAGCGGAAGCCGTTGTAGAGAGGCTCGGTGATCTTGATCTCGACGCGGCGCTGCCACATGCGCGCCTCGGCGCGCTCCTCCGGCGTCCGACCGACGAGCGGTGGGTTCGGGTACTTCTCCTCGAGGTACTCGAAGATCGCGACCGTCTCGCCGAGGACGCGCCCGTCGTCGAGCTCGAGCGCCGGCACCTGGCCGCCGGGATTCTTGTCGGTGTAGGGCGCCTGCCGGTTCTCGCCGGCGAGGAGGTCGATCGTCACCTTCGGCAGGTCGACGCCCTTCTCGAGGAGGACCATGCGGAGCGCGCGCGGATTCGGACCGAACGAGTCGTAGACCTTCATGGCGAGGACCTCCGGACGGGTGGGTTTCCGCCGGCCGTTGTGCTCATATCGCGGCGGCCATGCAAGCACGGCGGCGCAGGTTCTGGGGCTGGGGATGGGAGGACGCGGGGCCGAGCGCGGAGCAGCAGGCGCGGATCGCGATGCTGCTCGCCGCGCGGCTCGGCGTCGACGTCCCGAAGATCGGCGCGCCGCCGCGCATCGAGGACGTTGCGCTGCGGGCGCCGCGCGTCGCGCCGCCCGCGGCGCTCGCGCGGCTCTGCGCCACGGATTCCTTCGCGCGCGCGAGCCACACCTACGGCAAGTCGTTCCGCGACGTGGTGCGCGGCTTCACGCGCGACTTCGCGAACCCCCCTGACGTGGTGGCGCGGCCGGCGACGGAGGCGGACGTCGTCGCGGTCCTCGACTGGTGCGCCGGTGCGGGGCTCGCCGCGATTCCGTACGGAGGCGGGTCGAGCGTCGTCGGGGGCGTCGAGGCGCCGGCCGCGGACGCCTTCGCGGGCGTCGTGTCGATCGACCTCGGCGGGCTCGATCGCGTGCTCGAGATCGACCGCGCGTCGCGCGCCGCGCGCATCGCGGCCGGCGTGCTCGGACCCGCGCTCGAGGACCAGCTGCGGCCGCACGGGCTCACGCTCCGGCACTTCCCGCAGTCGTTCGAGTTCAGTTCGCTCGGCGGGTGGATCGCGACGCGCTCGGGCGGCCATTACGCGACGCTCTTCACCCACATCGACGAGTTCGTGGAGGCGCTGCGGATCGTGACGCCGACGGGGATCGTCGCGACGCGGCGCCTGCCCGCGTCGGGGGCCGGGCCGAGCCCGGACCGGCTCTTCATCGGCTCGGAGGGCACGCTCGGCATCATCACCGAGGCGTGGATGCGCCTGCAGGCGCGGCCCACCTTCCGCGCGTCGGCCTCGGTGACGCTCCCGACCTTCGCCGCCGGCGCGGCGGCCGTGCGCGCGCTCGCCCAGTCCGGCCTGCACCCGACGAACTGCCGGTTGCTCGACCCGGGCGAGGCGCTGACGTCGGGCGCGGGGACGGGCGCGGAGGCGGTGCTGGTCGTCGGCTTCGAGTCGGCCGACCACGGCCTCGACGCGCCGATGGCGCGGGCGCTCGAGTGCTGTCGCGATCACGGCGGCAGCGCGCCCGAGGGCGCGGGGCGGACGCGGCGGGACGAGGAGGGGGCGCGCGACGGCGCGGCCGGCGCCTGGCGGCAGGCGTTCCTCGACATGCCGTACCTGCGCGACGCGCTCGTCGGGATGGGGATGATCAGCGAGACCTTCGAGACGGCGGTCACCTGGGACCGCTTCGAGGCGTTCCACGCGGGCGTCACGGAGGCCGTCACCGGGACGCTCCGCCGGGTGTGCGGCGCGGGCATCGTCACGTGTCGCCTCACGCACGCGTACGCCGACGGCGTCGCGCCGTACTACACCGTGCTCGCGCCCTCCCGCCCGGGTCGGCAGCTCGCCGACTGGGCCGAGATCAAGCGCGCGGCCGCCGAGGCGCTGCTCGCCCTCGGCGGTACGATCACCCACCACCACGCCGTCGGCCGCGACCACCGCCCGTGGTACGACCGCGAGCGTCCCGACGGCTTCGCGCGCGCGCTCGGCGCGGTGAAAGCTACCCTGGACCCGCGCGGCGTGCTGAACCCCGGCGTCCTGATCGGATAGACACGAGAGAAGCTCTGCACAGATCGCGTCCGAGCGAGAAGGCGGGCGCCGCCGCGGCGGCGGCGCCCGTCGGCCGTTGCGCGACGCTCCGCGCGTTCGCCACGGCGGGAGTCCGTCAATCGAACGGTTCGGGCACGCTCGCCGGCTCGCGACGCCAGAGATCGCCGAGGGCGAAGGTGTTCACCCAGCGCAGGTATTCCATCGTGACCTCGCGGCTCCCGGTGCGGGACCGCCACCACCCGTCGGGGCGGAACGCGTCGCGCGCCGGCGCGTGGACGAGGAAGCGGACGTCCGCGGCGAGCAGGCGGTGCAGCATCCACGATGCCCGGCGGGTGTGGCTGCGGGCCGTCAGATACAGGAGGCTCTCGGGCTGCGTGCGCCGCACCCACGCCGCGACGGCCGCGATCTCGGTGTTGAGGCCGTCGACGGAATCGTCCAGCAGCTCGATCGCCGTCGACGGGACGCCGCTCTGCACGAGCATGGCGGCGGCGAGTTCGTGCGGCGGCAGCCACGGCACGCCGAGGCGTCGCATCTCGTCGTCGAGCGCTTCCGGCTGCCAGCGCGCGATCACGATCCGGCGGCCGATGCCGTCGCGATGGAGGCGCGCGGCCTCGAGCGCCGACGGGCGCAACGCGGCCATCGACACGACCAGCGCGTCGACGGGCGCCGGCGGATCGTCGACGATCAGCGCCGACCCGATCGCCGTCAGCACGGACGTCCGGCCGAGCCACGCCAGCGACGCGAGCGCGAGCAGCGCCGCGGAGATGCCGAATCGGAGCCTCCGACGCGTGCGCGTAGGCCGGCCGCTACTTCAGTTTCTTGATGGCGGCGTCCATGCCGGCGAGGAGCTGCGCCGGGTCGTGCTCGTCGTAGAAGTACTTGTACTGGTCGCGCGGAGCGGTGAGCGCCGCGTCGAGCGCGCCGTCGGACGACAAGAAGTAGGTGCGCGGGATGTACTCGCCGTCGGGCGCGTACTTCTTGCTGAGCTCGGCGTTCTTGTCTTTGTCGAGCCGGATCATGACGAACTTCTTCGATCGCTCGACGACCCGGTCGTCGTGGAAGACCTTGCTGTAGTTCGTGCAGTGCGGACACCACTCCGTGAAGAACACGAGGAGGACCGGCTTCTTGTCCTTCTTCGCCGCCGCGATTCCGGCGTCGTAGGGCTGCCACCCAACTTTCGCGTCGTTCCAGTCGCCGCCGGCGGCGGCCGGCGGCGCCGCCGCGATCGACGTCGCGAGCAGCACCGCCATTCCGAGAGCCAATCGTCCGCTCGTTCCCATCTCGTCTCCTTGCTCATCCCCCGGCGAGCTTCGCCGCGACGCCGTCGCGCGCGAGAAGCGTGGCGAGGCGTTCGCGGTGGTCGCCCTGGATGATGATTTCTCCGTCTTTCGCCGAGCCCCCCGTGCCGCACGCGCGCTTGAGCTTGCTCGCGAGGTCGGCCAGTTCCCGCCGCCCCATCGTGAGCCCACGGATGATCGACACCGGCGTCCCGTTGCGTCCCTTCCTCTCGAGCCAGACCCGCACCGCTTGCGTCGCGACGGGGCGTCGCGGCGCACGTGCGGCGGGTGGGCAGCCGGTCTCGCTGCCGTACACCAACGTGTCGCCGTCACGTGTCCGCGGTCTCATGAGGAGGCGCCGGGTTCTTTAGTGGCTTTGCGCCCCCGGGGTCAATGCCGGCGGGCGTGCGGCGCCCCGGGAGACGTCAGCGGCAGACGCGCGGTTGCTGCATGACGAGATCTCCCCGCACCGTGAGGCGCTCGATGCGGTCGAAGACCGCGCCCGGGTCCATGCGAGCCAGGTCCGCCACGACGTCGACGCCGATCGCCTCCCAGCGCTCACCGGTGAAGTGGTCTCCGAGTGATCGGCGCAGACGCCGCCGCGTCGTTCGTTCGACACGCCCGTGGCCTTCGTAGCGCATCCGGTAGAGCTTGCCGTCGGTGGAGCGGGCGTGGACGACGATGCGGAAGAGGTCGTTGGCGCGGACCCGCGTCACGAACAAGGGCGTGGTGAGCGCGCCCACCCCCCATTGCGGATACATGACCCCGACCGACGTCGAGCGGCGGATCGACGGTGTCGTGGCGACGGCGAGATCGCCGAGTTCGTCGTCCCAACCGACGTTCGCCGAGCCGAGCCCGACGAGTCGGAACTCCGAGAAGCCGAGGGGTACGCAGCTCGGAGAGGCGGCGTCGAAGGGATCGGAGCCGAGCTCGTGCTCGAGCCCGTCGGGAACGCCGTCGCCGTCGGTGTCGGCGACGAGACGGTTCGTCTCGCCGCTGTCGACCTGCTGGTCGAGGTCGAGGTCCTCCGCCGCATCCGGCAGGCCGTCGTGATCGGAATCCACCACCCGCGCCGCCTCCGTGTAGCCGATCGTGTAGGGGTTGGAGCGCTCGCTCTCCGTTCCGAGGCCGTCGTAGGCGCTGATCGTGAAGGTGTAGGTGGATTCGACGCGCAGGTCGGCGATCACGCTTTCGAAGCGTCCGGACAAGTCGCGGCGAGGGCGCGGGACGTCGATCGGCGCACGCTCAGCCGCGCCGGCGGGTTGCACGTGCAGGCGGTAGCCGGCGATCGACGAGTCACCGTCCGTGCTCCAACGGATGGTCACGGAGTAGGCCTCGACGCACGACGCCGAGCCGGCGAGCGCGAGCACGACGGCCGTGACGGCCCGCAAGGCGTATCGTCGGAGCATGCTGGGCGAGCTGACAATGCAACCTCCGAGCCACGTCGGTTCGGTCCGCGAAGTGCCATCGTCCGGCCACTTCCGCGCACGAGATCGCCGTCGAACAGTCACCCCGCCCGGTGAGCGTCGGGATAGTGGCGCGCAGCCGCGCTGCGCCTCGGCACGTCACACGCCATCTCATCGCGATTGACTTCGCGCGCGTCCCGGGATGAGGAGGGCCTGGGTCTCCCGTATCGTGTCCCTCGCTCGTGCCTCGATCGCGCTGGCGTGCGCCCTCCTCCTGGCGGCGTGCGGAGGAGCCGGCTCGGCCTCCGACGGCGGCGGCGTGGGCGTCGACGAGGACGTCGTCCGGAGTTTCGCGCTGCGCTGGCGATCCTCGCCCGACGCGGCCGGGTACATTATTCACTGGGGTGCGGAGTCCGGAGTCTATCGTGAGGCGCGCGACATCGGATCTCCGGAAGCGGACGCCGACGGTGTGTCGAGCTACGTGCTCGAGCATCCGGGCGGCGCGAGCGGCGTCGTCTACTTCGCGCTCAGGTCGTACGACGCGTCCTACTCGATGAGCGCGTTCTCGAACGAGATCGCCGTCGTCGTTCGCTGAGCCCGGCGGCGACACAACATCTCGTGACGCACACGCCTGCGGTGGAGCGATGATCGCCGCTGTCGGACGTCACTCCCGCGACACCGCCGAGCGCGCGCGAATCGCCGCGCGCTCCGCCATGCAAAACCACGCGGCGGAGGGCCAACGAATCGTCGCCGCGACGATTCGGTCGGCGCGCCGCGCGCGCGCGACCGCGCGCGCTCCCCCACGTCCGCAGGCGATTGGCATGGCGGCCGCCGGCGGCACGTGCCTTGCCTTCGTAGCGCGCCATGCGGGCCGCGCCATCGCTCCATCGCGCCATCGAAGCAGCACTCGCTGTGCTCGCGCTGTTGATCGCGACGGCCGCGTCCGCATCCGCCTACGAGGTGCGGATCGCATGGTCCCCGACCGAGGGCGGCGCCGGCTACAAGATCTACGTGCGGGAGAATGACGCCCCGTTCGGCGCCCCGATCGACATCGGTCCGCGCGTTCCGGATGCCGATGGAGCGGTGCGGTTCATGCTGTCCGGCGCGAACGTGCGCGCGACGACGCGCTTCGTGGTGACGAGCTACGATGCGGCGGGCGCCGAGAGCGATCACTCCAACGAGCTCGCGATCACCTACGCCGTCGCCGCGGCGGTGGTCGACTCGGATGGCGACGGGATCACGGACGCGGGCGAGGACGCCGACCTCGACATGACCGTCGATCCCGACGAGACGGATCCGCTCGTCGCCGACACCGACGGCGACGGCGTGAGCGACGGCGTCGAGCGCGCGCAGGGCAGCGATCCGCTCGATCCCGACGAATCGACGGCGTCTCCCGCGACGCCGACGGCGACCGCGACGCGCACGGCCACCCCGGAGCCGACCGAGACTCCGACGCGTACGAGCACGCCCCCTCCGACCGCGACCCGGACCTCGACCGCCTCGCCGACCGCGACCCGAACGCCGGTGCCGACGAGGACGCCGACGGTCACGAAGACCGCCACGCCGACCAAGACCGCGACGCGCACGCCCACGCCGACCAGGACGGCGACGCGCACGCCCACGCCGACCAGGACGGCGACCGCGACACCGACCAGGACGGTGACGTCGACGCGGACCGCGACACCCGTGGCAACGGCGACGGCGGCGCCGATCGCGACCGAGACGGCGGTGCCGATCGCGACCGAGCCGCCGCTGCCGACGCGGACGGCGACGCGTACCGCGACGCCCGCTCCGAGCGCCACGCCGACCACCTTCGCGACGCCCGCGGACGGTGACCTCACGCATCTCGGGAGCATCATCGCGCGCGTGGCGATCGCGACCGGCAGCGGCAGCAAGGACCTCGAGGTGATCCGCGACGGCGACATGCCTCCAGTCGGCACCCACGCCCCGCGCCGCCAGTACGACACGAACGACGGTCGGAACGCGGCCGACGAGGACTGGATCGGTTACGCCTTCGGGGAGGATCGTACCTTCGTCCGCGTGACGTTCCAGGAGGGCATGCACTTCCCGCGCGGCGGTTGGTTCTCGGAGCTGACGGTGCACGTTCGCCGCAACGGCGTCTGGCGCGCGGTGTCGTCGCTCGGCGTCACGCCGGCGTACCCCGGGGTCGGCGATGGACAGGCCTTCGAGACCTACCAGATCGCCTTCGCGCCGATCGCGGGCGATGCCATCCGCATCTGGGGTCGACCGGGCGGCAGGGACGAGTTCATCTCGGTCGGTGAGCTGCGGGTGTACGGACCGCGCGCGAACGACCAGGTTCCCGCGACGGCGACGCCCTCGCGTACCGCGACGCCCGGTGCGACGGCGCCGGCGCCCACGCATACCGCGACGCCCGTCGCGACCGCGACGCCGGCGCCCACCCGTACCGCGACGCCCGTCGCGACCGCGACCCAGGCGCCGACCGCGAATCCACCGACGGCGACGCCGGTCGACGCCACGCCGGCGCCGACGGCGTTCGCGACGCCCGCGCCCGGCCTCTGCGGCAACGGCGCGCTCGACGCCGGCGAGCAGTGCGACGGCGATGCGAACGGCGGGTGCCCCGCGCACTGCCTCGCCGACTGCACGTGCGCCGCGAGCTTCACCTTCCCGCTCGACGGCTGGACGCCCGCGAGGGGTGGACGCGCCCGGGCGGTCATGGACGGCGGCACGCGGCTCCTCGGCGTCGATTCCGGATTCCGGCGCGGAGGCCTCTCCTATCCCGGCGAACCGACCCTCGATCTGCCTTTCCCGATCCTGTCGTTCACGGCGCGGGCGGGCGCCGATGCCCGCCTGGAGGTCACGGCGCGCGCCCGCGACGGCAGGGCCTACGTGCTGAGCTACGTGGCCGACGACGGCGTGCCGACCGCCGGCAGGAGGCGCGCCGAGTTCCCGGTCGCGGTGCATCGCGAGGAGCTCCGGACGATTCTCCGGGACATGCAGGCCGATCTGGCCTCCGCGTTCGCCGCCGACTTCGCGGCCGTCGATCAAGTGACGCTGCGCGGGCCGATCCACGCTGCCGAGATCACCGTGGCGACCCGCGGGGTGTTGCCCGTGGAGCCGGCGCCGATTCCCGAGATGGCGCTCCCGGCCGCTGGCTGGGCGCAGCGGGGCGTGGGCGTGGTCGTCGAGAACGAGTACGACGCCGAGCTCGGCGCGCCGACGATCCGCACCGAACCGCGCGATCGCAGGCGCGCGAAGATCGCCGTCAGCTTCCCGAAGAAGGACGCGCTGGCGGCCGACTACCGTATCTTCTCGCTGGTGGTGCGCGACGAGCACAAGCTCGCGATCGAGGTGAGGGTGCGCGTGAAGAAGGGCGTCGCGCGGCTGCGCTACGAGGCCGGGATCACGGAGGCCTACACGAAAGGGCGGAAGACGACGCTCCCTCTCGTGTCGGCGCCTATCGACGGCAGCGGCTATCGCCTGATCTCGATCGATCTCGCGTACGACCTGTCGCGCGTCGCGCCCGGCGCGACGCTCGACGGCGTGCTCGGCGTCCGCGTGCAGGGCAAGGTCCGGATGGGCGACGTCGTCCTGCGCGAGCCCATGCGCTGAGATTCTGCTAGGCCTCGGGCGTGACGAAGCGCCGGACGCGTGTGACCGTGTGGCTCGGCCTCGCGCTCGGCGCCGGCTGCGCGGCGCTCTTCGCCCGCGACGCCGCGTGGCGCGAGATCGGCGGCGTGCTCTCCCGCGCGAACGCTCCGATGATCCTCGCGGCGAGCGGGTGCTTGCTGATGACGTCGGTGGCGCGCGCGTGGCGATGGCGTCAGCTGCTCTCCGGCGCGCCGGTGTCGTTCCGCCATCGCCTGACCAGCACCTTGATCGGGTTCGCCGGCAACAACATCTTGCCCGGACGGCTCGGCGAGCCGCTGCGATGCTGGGTGCTGACCCGTCTCGACGGCCGGGTCGCCTTCTGGCGGGCGGCCGGGTCGATCGTGGTCGAGCGCGTGTTCGACCTCGGGGCCGCGCTCGGCTTGCTCGTCGTCTTCCTCGTCACGGCGCCGTTTCCGCCGGATGCGGCGGTGCGCGACTCGGCGCTTCTCACCCGCCTTCGCGACGAGGCGCTCGTCGTCGGCGGCGTCGCGGTCGCCGTGTCGCTCGGCCTCGCGCTGTTCGCGCGGCGGCGGCTCGCGACGGATCCGGATCGCCGCGGCGGCCTCGGCGCCGGTCTCGCGTCGTTGCAGTCCGGCATCGCCGGTCTCCGGTCGGGGCGCTCCCTCGGCCTCGCGGTCGCCTGCACCGTGGTGCTGTGGGGCTCGATGGCGGCCTTCGAGTTCCTGATGCTGCGCGCATTCGGCTTCTCGGAGCTCGGGCCTTTGCACGCCGTCGGGTTGCTGGTGGTGCTGTCGTTCGCGATCGCGTTGCCGCAAGCGCCGGCCGGGGTCGGCGTCGTGCAGCTCGCGAGCGAGACGACCTTGACGGTGCTCTACGGGATGCCGGTCGATCGGGCCAAGGCATTCGCGATCGGCCTCTGGGTCTGCCAGGTGGCGGTCGTCGTCGGCGCGGGCGCCGTGGCGTCGTGGGTCGAGGGGCTGTCGCTCGCCGACATGCGGCGTGTCCGGGGAGTCGTGGAGGCCCTCGATGAAGCCTCGCCGCCTGGGTAGGCCGAATGCTCGCGCACGCGCGCACGAAATGAGCTCGGGAGAGCCGCTTCGGGCTTCTCGGCGGCCGGATTGGGTTTGCAGCCCCCGGCCGCATTGGCTATCCCCGCCGTGTCCGACGCCCCGAACTCGGCTTCTGGACTGGATAGGAGGTCGAGTTCCGCGGCGGCGCCCTGCGATGCCCGGCAGGACGGGACGTGCTTCGACCGCTGCGTCATCCGCGCCGACCCGAGACGGCGCGGCGGTCGCGACGATCCTCGGCGGGGCAACTCGATCACCGATCGCAACGATTTCACGATGGACCGTGGAGCATGCTTGTGGGCGTCCGCCCGGGTGCGCGATGTCGTCGCGGCGGCCGTCGTGTGTCTCGGCGTCCTGGCGGCTCCCCCTGTCGCCGATGCCGCCACGGCCCTCGTGCGGTGGCGGCCGCCGGCGAGCTCCGGCGTGACGGGCTATGCCGTGTACGTCCGCAATGCCGGTTCGACGTACGGTGCTTCGCCGGTCTGGAGCGGCAATCCGACGCCCGCCGGCGACGGAAGCATGTCGGCGACAGTGACGTACGCGCCGTCGGCGTCGGGAACGAACTATTTCGCGGTCGTGGCGCGAAGTAGTGCGATCGAGAGTAATCTCTCGCAAGAGCTTCCGATCGGTTTGCCGCATCCCTGCAGGTACGACGCATGCCTTTCGAAGACCTCCTGCAATTTCGCGAACCGATCCGACGGGACGGCCTGCGACGATGAGTCGTACTGCAACGGACCCGAGGCCTGCATCGGCGGCGCCTGCGATGCGACCCCGGCGCGCGATTGCGTCGATGCACTCGCGTGCAGCGGCGACACCTGCGACGAGGACGCGGGCATGTGCCGTCACGTCGGACCACCGGGATGCTGCCTGGCATGCGACAGCGGCGACCCGTGCCTCGCCGAAGCCTGCGCCGCCGGGAATTGTTCGGCAGCCGCGGGCGAGGAATTCGAGATCGGTCGGATGAAACTCATGGAGAAGGCCGGCGGCATCCGGCTCGTCGCCAAGGCGCGCTTCACTCTCGACCCGTCGCTCGACCCCTCCACGACGGGGGTCGTGATAGAGATGCGCACAGTCGATGGTGCCGTGGTGTACGTGTCGTCGATCGCGCCGCCCCTGATTCGCGCGGGGGCGGCGAAGGGGCGGTACCGCTACACCGCCACCCGCGTCGCATCGGATCAGCAGAGCAACGGCGTCACGCGCTTGGACTTCCGGATCAAGGATTCCCAATGGCTCGTCACCATCATGGCGGAGACGCCGAGCCTCTTCGACGCGGCCGCGCAGTCGATGCTCACCGTGTCGTTCCGTCTGGGAGGGATCTGCTTTCGTAAGATGGAGATCCCCTGCTACCACAAGCCAGGGCTCGCCATCTGCCGCTGACGAGAGGGACGTGCCGTGCGGGCACATCCCTCTCGTTCGTCGAGACCTGAGACCTCCCGGCGGCGCTCTATTCGCCGGGCAAGGTGAGCAGCCAGCCCTTCGGCGTCTCCTGCCACGACGACTGGTTCAGGAACCCGTCGTCGCCGATCGAGACCTGGAATCCCATCTGGGCGATCGTGGCTTTCGAGAGGTCGCCGTAGGTCTTGAGCACGAAGGTGAAGGTGTTGCGCTTCGGGAAGTAGCGCACGTCGAAGCGCGCGAGACCGTCCCGTTGCCGTTGCGCGAGGCGATTGCGGAAGCGGAAGAGGTTGCGGCTGACCTGTTTCACGTCGCCCGCCGGAATCGCGAGCGAGTAGATCTTCCCGTCGGCGTTGGTGAGCAGGACCTTGATTTCCTCGAGGTTCGGGGTGATCGGCGTGAGCGGCGCGAGGCTGCCGTGCACGGCGAGGAGGTCGTCCGCCTCCCCGCGCCCGAAGCGGATGGCGCCGGGATCGCGGCCGATCGGCAGGCAATCGCAATCGGGATCGAGGCAGTCGATCGCACCGTCGCCGTCGTTGTCCACGAGGTCGAGGCAGATCTCGAGCGGATGACAGTTGGCGTCGCAGGTTGCCGTGTTCGGCGGCTCGCACTGCTCGCCGAGCTCGGGCTGGACGATGCCGTCACCGCAACGACCCTCGATGGTGCAGGTGGCGCTGCAGCCGTCGCCGTCGTCGACGCCGGGCTCGCAGACGCCGGGGACGCCGAGCAGACAGCCGTCGTCGCAGGCCTCGCCCTGGTCCTGGGTGCCGTCACCGCAGCGCGGGAGCGTGCAGTCGTTGCGGCACGCGTCGCCGTCGTCGGTGTTGCCGTCGTCGCACTGCTCGCTCGTGTCCGGCACGCCGTCGCCGCAGTACGTGCAGTCCTGGCGGCAGGTGGCGCCGTTGTTGGCGGTGGAGCCCGGCGGGTCGCAGGTCTCGGGCGCCTGCACCGCGCCGTCGCCGCAGAACTCGAGCAGCGGCTCGTCGGCCGCTGCGGCGCCGGTCTTGTTGAGCCGCACGCCGGTCGCGAGATCGCCGATCTGCACCGGATAACCCGGAAGGGTCGCGCCCGTGGCCGGATCCACCGCGGTCAAGAGCCCGCCCCGGACGCCGTACAGCGTGCCGTTGGAGGACGAGAACGCGAGGCCGCGGAAGATGTCGCCCGCGACGATCGTGTTCAGCGGAGCGCCGGCCGGCGAGAGCTCCTGGATCGACGTGCTTTCGTTGACGACCACGAAGAGCGAGCTTCGCGAACCCGCGAAGGTGAGACCGTGCGCCCCGCCCGCGACGGCGTACGAGTTCAGCACCGCGCCGCTGGTCGAATCGATCTCCGTGACCACGCCGTCGAGGCTGACGAGGAAGACGGAGGTCTTCGACGCGCCGAGCCCCGAGCCCGGCTCGAGTCCCGCGGGCTTCGGTAGCGTGTGGTCGACGCCGGCGCCGCCCGGGACGTACGCCTGGATCAGCGCGAGCGTCTCGTCGGTGTAGTAGAGATACGTGCCGTCGAACGCGAGGCCGGGACGCGTCGTCATGGCCGGAGGGACAAGGGGTGTCTCCGCGATCTTGTTCCCGGAGACGGGATCGACCTCCCAGATCGAGCCGTGCTCGTTGGCGACGACGAAGAGGCGTGTCGCGGCGCTTGCGGGCAGCGACCACCCGAGGACGACGGCGAGGGCGGTCAACGGGAGCACGGTGCGGCGGAACGAACCGGCGAGCGATCTCATCGTGGGAGTCTCCTGTCGGGAACGGCGAATGAACGGCGGCACGGCAGTTTCGAAAAGCACGCCGACGTGCGAAGTTCCTACATGCCGCGCACGCGGAGAGTCAAGAAATATCCAGCGTGTAGTCGCAGGGCGGACGCCCCATCAGAGGCCGTGCGTCACCTCGTCGGGGAGGCCACGTACCGTGTCGCGACGATGCCGGGCAGGTGGATCGTGCGATCGGCGATCCGGTCCAGACCGAGCGCCGACGGTACGATGCCAGCGCCGTCTCCGTGAAAGCTTCGCGTCGATACCAGCCAGACGTTTCGCCGACCGGCGGCCAGGGCGCGGAGGTCCATCGACGCTTGCGCGCGCTCGACCTCGCCGTGCTCCGGATAGGGGACGACGTCGGCCGGTCCCGGGTAGTAGTAGCGCACGGCCGACGCCATGTAGGGCGCGTTGACCAGGACGAGATCCTCGGGAGTCGCTTCGGCGCGCAGCGCCGCCGCGAGGCCGCGACAGTCTTCCTTCGCGTAGCGGGGATCGAAGGCCAGGTTGGCGCGGGAGACGAGCGAGAGCGCGACGGCGGCGGCGCCGAGCACGGCGACCAGCGGCCGGCGCACCTCGTACGCTCCGAGCGCGACGAGCACGACGAATGCCGGAAACGCGACGACGCCGTAGCGCGCGTTCAGCGGGTTCGCCGTCGTCGCCGCGACCCCGAAGGCGAGACCGAGCGGGAGGGCGAGCCACGTCAGGAGGAGCGTGCGCGTCGAGCCGGGGAGGCGGCGCGTCGCGACGAGGCCGCGCGCGGCGAGCGTTCCGAACACGACGGCCGCGACTGCGATCTCGGGCAGGGTCTCCGCGACCGCGCGGATGCGGTCGGCGTGCAGCGCGCTCGTGCTCGGACCGAACGAAAAACCGACCGCGTACGCGTACAGGACATAGGGCAGATCGAGCCAGCCGACCCCGCGACCGTCGGCGGGATGGTTCGCGCCGTACGCGCCGATCAGCAGGAGCCCGGGGGCGAAGGCGAAGCCCGTCGCGCCGAGCGCGGCGAGCCCGGCAAGTCCGCGTCGCAGGTCCCAGCCCACGGACGCGACGAGGCTGAGTCCCAGGATCAGGGGTAGGGCGAGCGCGATCGGGTGCGTGTAGAGCGCGAGCGTCACGAGCGCCACGACGGCCGTCCACCGGCCGATGCCGTCCTGCGCGAGCGCGCGCACCCAGGCGCCGACGGCGAGCGTCACGAGCAGGATGAGGAGCACGTAGGGCCGCACCTCCTGCGAGTACCAGACGTGGAACGGCGAGAGCGCGAGCGCGGCGGCCGCGGCGACGACCGCACCCGGAGGCAGGATCGGCGCCGTCGCCCATGCGAGCGCCGGGACGGTCGCGGCGCCGAGGAGGGCCGAGGTCATGCGCAGCGTCGCGTCGCGCTCGCCGAGGTCCGGCCAGGTGACGGCCTTCGTGAGCGCCCAGTACGCCATACTGAGCCACGCGGTCGGCTCGGCGCGTCCGGCCTCGAAGTCGGCCGCGAGCCGGGAGAGCGGCGTCGCGATCACCTTCACCGAGCCGATCTCGTCGTACCAGAGGTTCTGCGCGTTCAGGTGGAAGACGCGGAGCGCGAGCGCCGCCAGCGTCAGGAGGACGACGGCCGGCCAGCGAACGGCGCGCGGCGATCCGCTCACGCGGTGGTCCCCCGGGCGGCCGGCGCAGCGCGCAGGCGCGCCAGGGTCGTCGTGATCTCGTCCATCTCGGCGTCCGCGAGCTTCGGGCGGTTGGTGTTGCCGAGGGGCGGCAGGCGCCGGCGCAGGGCCGCGGCGTCGACGTCCCCGCCGAGGATCTCCCGGCCGACCCGCTCGACGATCGCGTGCGGCTCCGCGCAGAACGATTCGTAGTCGACGACCCAGAACCGCCCGTCGCCGACGATGCGCCGCGCCTCCTCCATGCGCCGCTCGTGGTACACGATCTGCGCGCAGATGTCCTCGATCGGCCTCGCGGGCGTTTCGTGCCGCGCCGGGTCGTTCACCCCGTACGGCGCCGCGCGCGTGCCCTGGATCGCCTCGCGAGCGCCGAGGATCGACTGCGCCGTGAAGACCGGGTCGCGGCGGATGTAGACGAAGTGCGAGGTCGGGAGCGCTTCGGCGATCGCCGGCACCCCGGTCGCGAGCGCGTTGTTCTTGTTGACGAGCGCGCGGCCGAAGGCGTGCTCCCACGCGGCGACGAAGCGGCGGAGGCCGGCGGCCGTCTCGGCGTCGAGCCGCTCGGGGACCGCGTAGCGGTCGGCGCCGAGCCAGCGATCCCAGAGGTGCAGGCCGTCGTTCTCGGAGGCGAAGCCGCTCGTGCGGCCGTAATAGCTGTGGAGCGTGCGCGCCGGCTTCGGGAGGAAGCGTCCGAAGAGGCGATGGGCGGCGATCGGCGCGCGCGGGAACACGGCGGTCAGATTGTCGAAATAGGTGACCGGCAGGTGGTGGATGAGCGCCTGCGAGAGCACGGTCGTGCCGCTCCGCGGCGCCCCGGTGACGATGACGACCGGCTTCTTCGGCGCGACGTGGCCGTCGAGGAGGCGCCTTTCGAGGGTCGCGGCCAGGAGCGCGTCGAGCGGAGCCGCGACCGCGGCGAGCGCGGTGCTCGCGACCGCGAAGTACGCCGCGCGGTCGCGCGAGGCGAGGATCCGCCGTGCGAGCCCGACGGGATCGCGGAAGTTCGCCGGCACGAGGCGTCGGAACGGGCGCGGGCGCTCTGTGGTCATGCGTCGGCCGTTCAGGATACCGAGCGGATGCTCGGGAATCAGCTCTCGATCTCGGCGAGCCCGGCTTCGAGCGCCGCCACGATGGCCTCGCCGGCATGCCCGTCGCCGTAGGGATTGTGGGCGTGCGCCATCGCCGCGTACGCGGCGGGGTCGGTCAGGAGGCGGTCGGTCTCGGCGATGATGCGGTCGCGGTCGGTGCCGACGAGCTTGGCGGTGCCGGCCTCGACGCCCTCGGGCCGCTCGGTCGTGTCGCGCATCACCAGCACGGGCTTCCCGAGCGACGGCGCCTCCTCCTGGATCCCCCCCGAGTCGGTCAGCACGAGGGTGCAGCGCTTGAGCAGCGCGACCAGGCTCGCGTAGTCGACCGGGGCGAGCAGGTGGACGCGCGGCGCGCCGGAGAGGATGCGGCGCACGGGCGCCTGCACGTTCGGATTCAGGTGCACCGGGTACACGAGCTCCACGTCGGGGTGTCGCTCGACGATCGCGCGTATCGCCTCGCACATCGCGACGAAGGGCGCGCCGAAGTTCTCGCGGCGGTGCGCCGTCACGAGGACGACTCGCGACGCCGGCGCGAGCGCGGGCGCCACGTCGGCTCCGTCCCCGACCTTGTCGGCGATCCACCGGAGCGCGTCGGTGACGGGATTGCCGGTGACGGTCACTGCCGCGGGCGCGACGCCGGCGCGCAGCAGGTTGTCGCGCGCCCAGGCCGTCGGCGCGAAGTGCCAGTCGGCGAGCACGGTCGTCATCTGCCGGTTCAGCTCCTCGGGGAACGGCGAGTCCTTGCGGTACGTCCGGAGGCCGGCCTCGACGTGCCCGATCGGGACGCGGGCGTAGAAGGACGCGAGCGCAGCGGCGAAGGTCGTCGTGGTGTCGCCCTGCACGAGCACCGCGGCGGGTCGCGTGCTCGCGAGCACCGGCGGCAGGCGCTCCAGCACGCGCACGGTCACGTCGTTCGGCGTCTGTCCGCTCGTCATCACCTGCAGGCCGTGCTCGGCCCGGAGCTCGAAGAGGTCGAGGACCTGATCGAGCATCTCCTGGTGTTGGTTGGTGACGCAGACGATGGGGCGGAACGCGTCGGCTCGCGCGGCGAGCGCGCGGACGACGGGCGCCATTTTGATCGCCTCCGGGCGCGTCCCGAACACGCACAGGATCGTGCGTGCGCTCATGCGGCGCGGGTTCCCGGGGGCGAGGGCGGTGTCGGCCTCCGCGCCGACGCCCCGGCGCCGCGCGCGGTGCCCGCGCGGCGCGACGCCACCAACGCCCGCATCGTCCTGCGGCTTCGCTCCCTCATCGCGTCGGTGTCCTTCCTGATGGCTGACGAGTCCGGGGGATCGGACCGCGGCGGATCGTAGACACTGGCGGCGGCAGAGGCAACTCGCGGGCGCTCGCGCGGACGCGGTCGGGGCGCTCGCGCACCGCCGCTGGCGGCGATCAGGGCGCGACGGTCGCGACCACCGGCGTCGGCACCCGGTCGGCGCCGACGAGCGTCGCCGCGAACGTGGCGACGAGCCCGAACGAGAGCAGCTCGGCCCACGTCACGCAGAACATGCCGACGATGCCGTCCATGCCGTTCGGGAGCACGCGGAAGGGATCGACGACCGCCGCGACGGCCGCGAAACGCACCGCGTATCCGACGACCAGGAGATCGAAGAGGTGCGTCATCCAGCGCCGATCCGCCGCCGCGAGCGAGGGCAGGGCCATCGCCAGGATCACGATCCACGGCAGGCCGTACTTCAGCAGCAAGAGAGCGACGACGCTCGCGAGCGGCAACCCGACGTCGGCGAGGAGGAACCCAGGCGCGGTGCGGATCGAGCTGATGTTGTACTGGTCGCCGAGCTCGAAATAGAGGCACACCCGCAGCAGCACGAACACCGTCGCGACGAGGTAGACGAGGCCGGGGCGCGCGAGGTCGACGCGGATCCGCGACAACGCGAGCGCGACGGCGGCGGTGGCGCAGAACACGAGCCCCTCGTGCGCGTCCGCGGCCATGACGAGGAAGAGCGCGGTGCTCGACGCGATCAGCAGCGCCGCCGCCGCGCGCGGCGTTTTCCGGAGCGCCATCGCCGTCGACACGGCGACGACGAACAGCGCCAGCACGCCGCTCCCGAGGCGCGCGCTCGGCGCGACGCGCCAGGCGAACGCGGCGCCGAAGATCGCGAGCACGAGAGCCCTCGCGAGCACGGTCGCGCCGCGCCGCTCGGTGCGGAGGTGCCGGAGCGCGAGCGCCGCGACGCCGAGCTCGAGGAGCGGCAGGAGCAGGTACTGCCAGTCGCCGACCGCGATCTGCGGCGCGTAGATCATCGCGGCCGTCACGGCCGGCAAGCGCGCCCAACGCTCGCGCGCGGCGACGAGGGGGACCATGAGCGCCACGGCCGCGAGCAGGAGCACCTCGAAGTACGGGCGCGGATGGAGCCAGTGCGAGTTCACGAGCGGCGCCGTCAGGACGACGAGCGCGGGTGCGAAGGCGGAGATCCGCCAGCGGTCGAGATCCCGGGTGAGGCGCGGGAAGCGCAGCACGGCCCAGACGATGACCGCCGCTGTCGCGAGCACGCCGAGCGCGACCGCCAGGGCGAGCGTGCTCGAGCGGAACGCGAAGGCGCCCCGCATCCAGAGAAAGCCGGTCGCTGCGAGCGCGAGCGCCGCCGGCGCCGCCAGCGCGAGGGCGAGGTGCGCCGCGGCCGAGGGCCGCTCGCTCGGGTGCGGCGCCGAGCGCCAGAGGAGGAGCGCTGTGCCGAGTACCCCGAGCATGGTCGAGGCCGCCGCGAGCACGCGGAGCGTGGCGCGGGACTCCTCGGCGCCGAAGAGGACGTCGTTGAGCGCTTGGTTCGCTTCGGCGTCGGTTGCGGCCGCGTCCGCGACGGCGGGGCGCGCCGCCCGGGTCGATGCCGCGCGCCGCTTGCCGTCGAGGTACTCGCGGACGAGCGCCTCGGCCTCCGGCGCCGGCCGGTCGAGGAGCGCCGGAACGGGCGGCTCGAGCGAGACCGGCAGGAACGGCAGCCCGAGGAGCGCCAGAAGCGACGACGTGAGCGCGTTCTGTGGGAGGTCTCGCCGAACGCCGGCGCGCACGCCGGGGCCGACGAGCGCGTACGGCGTGAGCCGCGCTTCGTCCTCGCCGCCGTGCGTTCCCCGCGACGCCATGCCGTGGTCCCCGGTCACGAGGAGGAGCGTCGTCGAACGGTCGATCGCGGCCGCCGTGCGCGCGAGGAGCCCGTCGAGGAAGGTCATCTGCTGCGCGTAGCGGGGCGCGCGCGGCGTCACCATGTGCCCGACGGCGTCGAGGCTTCCGAGGTGGACGACGAGCAGGCGGTAGCGCGGGTCGGCGTACTTGACGAGCAGGAACTCGACGTCGGCGGCGTCGTACGCGTCGATGTGGTGCTCGATCGTGATGCCGGGCTCGGGCGACTCGTGGCGATCCCCGGCGGGCACGAGCCAGGCGAACTGTCGATGCCACGCCGGATCGCCCGCGAGCGCCAGGCGCCCGCCATCGTCGGCCATGAGGCTCAAAAT
The DNA here is from genome assembly GCA_020852955.1 of Deltaproteobacteria bacterium. Classification (GTDB taxonomy): domain Bacteria; phylum Desulfobacterota; class Binatia; order UTPRO1; family UTPRO1; genus UTPRO1. The sequence goes on from JADYZW010000030.1 coordinate 107,330, forward strand.
CGAGTCGACGGTCGTCGGTCCCGAATGGAAGTTGAAGATTGCCTGCACGACGCTGCCGGGCCGGCCGGTGGTCAGGCTGTAGACGCAGGGCGCGGTCGTCGTGACGGGGCCGGTCCGGACGATGCCCGAGGCGCCGGCCGCCGCCAGGCGGTTGAAGGTCGGCATCACGGCCGGATCGAACGCCCGCTCCGGCGTGAACGCATCGATCACGAACAGGACGGCGCGCGCGGCGGTCGCGGCGTGGCGCGACGGCGGCGGCGCCGCGGAAACGACGTCGGGCGTCGCGAGGTAGGCGCGGTAGCCGAACCACCCCGCGAGCAGGAAGAGCAGGAGGAGCGCGCCGATGGTGACGAGCGTGCGCACCGCGAGACGGCTCGTCGGCTCGCGCTGGTCGCTCGCGAGTGGGCCGAGGCGCCTCACCGACATTGCCTCGTCAATCCAGCTGGTAGAGCGTCCGCCAGTCGACGTCGTCGGCGAGCGGCGGCTGGCGGTCCTTCTCGAGGACGTGGGAGCCGAGGACCAGCGTATCCATCTCGGTCCGCATGAAGCAGAGGTATGCGTCCTTCGGCGTGCACACGATCGGCTCGCCGCGGACGTTGAAGCTCGTATTCACGAGCACCGGGCAGCCGGTCAGATCGCGAAAGCGCGTGAGCAGCGCGTGGTAGAGCGGGTTGGTCTCGGCGTGCACGGTCTGGATGCGCGCCGAGTAGTCGACGTGGGTGATCGAGGGTAGCTCCGAGCGCGCGACGTGCAGCTTGTCGATCCCGAAGAGGCGCCGCTCGTCGGCGGTCATCGCGATCCGCCGCTCCCGCCGCACCGGCGCCACGAGCAGCATGTACGGCGAGTCGTCGTCGAGCTCGAAGTACTCGGCGACGTGCTCGCGCAGCACGCTCGGCGCGAACGGCCGGAAGCTCTCCCGGAACTTGATCTTCAGGTTCATGACCGATTGCATCTTGCGCGATCGCGGGTCGCCGAGGATGCTGCGCGCGCCGAGCGAGCGCGGCCCGAACTCCATCCGCCCCTGCAGCCACCCGACGACCTTCTCCCGCGCGAGCGCCTCGGCCGTGCGCGCGAGCACCGCGTCGGTCGGCAGCCGTTCGTAGACCGCGCCCGCCGCGCGCAGGAACGCCTCGATCTCGTCGTCGGCGAACGCCGGTCCGAGGTACGAGCCCTGCATCGCGTCGCGGCCGTCGCCGTCGCGCTGCCGCGCGTTGCCGAGCACCTTGTGGTGGACGGCGAGCGCGACCCCGACCGCGCCGCCGGCGTCGCCGGCCGCCGGCTGGATCCAGAGCCCCTCGAACGGGCCCTCGCGCAAGAGCCGTCCGTTGCCGACGCAGTTCAGCGCGACGCCGCCCGCGAGGCAGAGATTCTTCTGGCCCGTTTCGCGGTGTACGTGCCGCGCCATGCGCAGCATGATCTCCTCGGTCACGACCTGGACCGACGCGGCGAGATCCATCTCGCGCTGCGTGAGTGCCGACTCGGGCCGGCGCGGCGGTCCGCCGAAGAGCGCGTCGAACGCGTCGTTCGTCATGGTGAGGCCGTGGAGGTAGTTGAAGAGCTCCATGTTGAGCTTGAACGAGCCGTCGTCCTTCAGCTCGAGCACGTCGGCGAGGATGCGGTCCACGTACCGCGGCTCGCCGTAGGGTGCGAGCCCCATCACCTTGTACTCGCCGGAGTTCACCTTGAAGCCGGTGTAGTAGGTGAACGCCGAGTAGAGCATCCCGAGCGAGTGCGGGTAGTGGAGCTCGGCGAGGATCTCGAGGTCGTGGCCTCGTCCGACCGCGTAGGACGACGTCGCCCACTCGCCGACGCCGTCCATCGTCAGCACTGCCGCTTCCGCGAACGGCGACGGGTAGAATGCGCTCGCGGCGTGCGACTCGTGGTGCTCGGCGAAGAGCAGGGTTCCCTCGTACCCGCCGAGCTCGCGGCGGAGCGCGTCGCCGGTGAAGAGCTTTTCCTTCAGCCACACCGGCATCGCGGTCAGGAACGACCTCAAGCCCTTCGGCGCGACTCCGAGGTAGCTCTCGAGGATGCGCTCGAACTTCAGGAGCGGCTTATCGTAGAAGCCGACGTAGTCCAGGTCCCGGAGCGTCAGGCCCGCTTCGCGCAGGCAGTACGCCACCGCGTGCCGGGGGAACGCCTCGTCGTGCTTCTTGCGGGTGAAGCGCTCCTCCTGCGCCGCCGCGACGATCGCGCCATCGCGTACGAGGCAGGCGGCCGCATCGTGATAGTACGCCGAGAGGCCGAGGATGGTCGGCATCGGTCAGGACGTCGCCGCGGGGGGTTCAGAAGACGTCGGGATGGCGCATCCCGGGAGGGGCTCGAGCTGCCTTCGCGATTCCGCCGCGGCGGTCGCGATCGTCGCGTCTCTCGTCAACGGTCGGCCGGTCGGTACGGTGCTGGTGTCATGGCGCGCGCGAGCGGGACGTGCTCCGCGGCCCAGCCCCGCTGTACGTCCAGCCGCCATTGCTGAAATCGCGCGTTCCAATCGTCGTGCAGCTCGGCCCGCAACCGTTGCATCTCGTCCGCCAGCTCGCCGTGGCGACGGCGTACCTCGCGCAGCGCGTGCTCGATTCCCTGCGTCGTGTTGGCCGTGAAGATGGTGCCTCTGCGGAACACCGCGGCCATGGCTTCGGAGTCGGACGTCACCAAGGGCAGGCCGGTGGAGGCGGCCTCGTAGGCGCCGCAGAGCATCGTGTGGGGGCGGGTACAGAGCACCATGGCCGCGTCCGCTTGCTGGAGGAGCGCGTCGTACGATCGGCGATCGAGAAACCCGGTGAGGTGAATGCGCGGTGACATGCGCGCGCGTGTCCGTGCGCTCACGCGACTGCTGTCCCCGGTCACGTAGACGTCCAGATCCTCGGGAAGATCGCGGATCGCGAGGAGCTCATCGACCGGTTCGTCTTCGTAGAACGAGAAGATCGCCGCGACGTTGAAGCGCCCGGATCGGAACGGGAACTTCGTGCCCCGCGCGTCGAGACTCGGCAACGGATCGGGCAGCACGAACGGACGTCCGCCCCAGCCACGGATGATGTCGGACAGCCCCTCGTTCGTCACGAGCGTCATGAGCGCGTGTCGCATGAGGAACTTGTTGAGCGGCACGAACGGCTTCCACTTTGGCTCCAGGAACACACCGGTATGCGCATCGACTACGAAGGCGCCGCCGTACGCGCGGTGGTGGAGCCATGCCGTCAGCGCGGCGAAGGGGGGCGGATTGGAGACGACCGTAACGTCGGGACGAAGCTTCTTCAGCAGGCGCAGCGTCGAGACGAACTGCATGGGATACTTGATGGGCGCGACGATCGGACGCCGGTACGCCAGGTAGTGCACCGTGTGCAGCGTCTGCTGGAGCCGCTCGGCGAACGACGTACTACGCTGACAGACCGGATCCCAGGTCAGCATCTCCAAGCGACACGGATCGCTCATGAACGCATCGACGGTAGCAAGCGTCCCTTGGCCCGACAAGGCGCGGATTACGTCGACGCGCCTCTCGGCGTTCCGTCTCGCCGGAGGGCGATCGCGGGATCGCCCCATTCGTACATCGTAGCGGCCTCCAAAAGTCCGAGCATGAACCAGAAGAGCGCATTGTATCCGAAGCCGCGCCAGGGCACCCAGTACATCTGCCATGCGAGATTGAGCAGGCCAGCGCCCCAGGCGAGCGCGAATGCGCGCATCTCGGGTGAGGCCGATCTCCGCAAGAGATCTCTGCTCTGGCGAAGCGCCGCGAGCAGGAGCCATACCCACGCGACACCGCCGAGGACGCCGGTCTCCGCGGCGCGCAGCAGGTATTCGTTGTGGACCGTGTAGAGCCACTGGTCCATGCCGCCGGGAGGCAGGTACTCCTTGAAAACGTGCGAGTACGCGCCGGGCCCGACGCCGAACACCGGGTGCGCCTCGATGACGTTCATCGCGATCCGCATCAATCCCGCGCGCTCGTCGTAGGCGTCGCCGACCGACTCGGAAAGGCGCCGCTGTATCAATGGGGCGAGCGCGAGCACCACGACGACGGCCGCGCAGACGATCATCGCCACCGTCCGCGGTCGGATGCGGGTATAGCGCGCGCCGAAGACGAGAATGTACATGAAGCCGATCAGGAAGCCCGCCCACGCTGCGCGCGTGAATGTGAGCGCCAGGGCGACCAGTCCGAGCACGGTCGCAGCGATCGTCCACGGCCGCCGCCACGACGAGCCCGAGATCAGCTGCACGATCCCGATCAGGAGAAGCGGCATCATGTAGCTCGCGAATCCCGCCGGATTGGCGCTGACCGTGCCGCCGGGGCGCGGGAGTTCTTCGCTGAGGTTCCAGGTGTCGCCGGTGACGTTGAACCCCATGTTCAGCGCCGACTGGATGAAGTACACGACCGCCTGTGTGATCAGGGTGGCCAGCAGCAAGGTTACCATACGCCGCACGTCCGCCTCGTTGCGCACGACGTTCATCGCTGCGACATAAACGAGAACGAGCTGCGTCTGGAACAGGACGAAGTCGAGGCCTGCGAAGTGCTCGCTGGTGAAGAGCAGCGACAGTGCCGACATCGCGAGCATCAAGACGATCGGTCGGTGTAGATGTCCCCGCCACCGGATCGATCGACCTTGGTAGTGGAGAATCAGGAGCACCAGCAGAGCGAGCAATCCGGTTCCGTAAATCTGGATGCCCGAGCTGTCGGCGCGGCCGTATCCCGGACGGATCGCGACCTCGGCCTGAATGGTCAGGACCATCGCCACGACCACGTTCGACAGGCTGCGAAGAACGGTCATGCCGAAGATGCCGGCGATCGCGATCAGGCTGATGCCGATGATCCAGCGCAAGTCCCAGCTCTGGAGCATCAGAACGGCGAGTCCGACGGCTGCACCGAGTGCCGGTGCGAGAAGGCGTGAGCTTGCAAAGCTTCGCGACGCCGGATGCCAGGCTCGGAGACCAGCCACTCGAGGATTGGTCGATTCCGTGGTCACCATAGACCCATGGCAAGGAAGCAGGTCATTCGCGCCAAGGCATGATCGAGAGCCGCCCGGGCGTCGTCAAGTTCGCATCGTCGAGCGGCATATCGGTGGCAAACGACGCAAAGGGGCACACCGTGTGCATCATCGCTCGTGTCGGGAGCATCGTCGCCACTTCTCAGAGCCGAACCGAGCTGTTACGGCACGCGGATTGCTATGCGGATGACCTGTGATGGAGAGACCGCGCTACGGAGCCGCTCTGCCGCCTGTTCCGCGCGTGGTCGAGGAGGCGTGAAACCGGCGCTCGTGGACACGAACCGCGGATGCTCGTACCGAAGGCGCGTACGATAGCCGATACCCCAGTAGCTGCAGTAGTTACGGAGCCACCATGAATCGAACCTCCCCCCTTGTTCCGGGCCGCCGCGCCAGCGCAGCCCATATCGTGCCCATGGTGCTCGCTGCCGCGTTGACGGTGATCCTGGCACGAGGCGCCGGTGCGGCGACCTACTACGTGTCGACGAGCGGCAGCGACACGAGCACCGGTGCGCAGAATTCGCCGTGGCGTACGATCGGCAAGGCTGCGGCAACCATGGTTTCCGGTGACACGGCCATCATCCGTGGCGGCACCTACGCCGAGAAGGTGACGATCACGAAGAGCGGGACCGCCTCGGCCCCCATCAGGTTCCAGGCTGCCGCGGGTGAGACGCCAGTCATCGACGGCGCGAGCGTGGCGACAGGGGTGTACGGGTCCCTCTGGGCGTTCGACGGCGTGTCGCACGTCAAGCTCGACGGCCTCACGATCAAGAACTCGAAAGGGTACTGCGTGAGCCTCTCCGGGAACACGACGCGTGTCGAGGTCGGCAACCTGGATATTTCGAATTGTGCGGCGGCGGGAGCGATCTGGGTGGAAGGCTCGACCGTTCCTTCGTACACGACCATTCGTGACAACAAAGTGCACGACAACCCGCACGGCGGCATCGTCCTGTGGAACTCTCCCGGAGGCTATTACCTCGTCGAACGGAATCGCGTTTGGAAGAACGCTGGCTCCGGCAACTTCGACGGCATCCAGGTTGGCGGTGAGGCGGCCGGCCTCCACCATGTCGTCGTACGCAACAATGTCGCGTACGACAACGGCACGGCGACCGTCGGCGCCGACCAGATCGATATGGGCGGACACGCCGCCGTGCACCACTACCTGATGGAAGGCAACGACGTGTGGGGCGTGGGGGGGCACATCAAGATCCACGGTGAGCCGGCGCGATACACGATCGCACGCTTCAATCGAGCGACCGGATTCGGCTTCAATCAGTACAACCGCCCGAATGCGGCGGCCATATACAACAACACCGTCTACAACGCCGGACACGCCGTACTGTTCTACACCGACTACGTCGACTCCGGTTTCGGTTCGAGTTTTGGCGGCATGGAGCTGCGTAACAACCTCTTCGTCGGTTCGACGGACTATACCCTGGTGGTCGCCGCGACGTCCGGGGGTAAGATCGACGTGCGGTACTCGTCGTTGAAGCTGGACGGCAACATGTATCGCTTCGGCAACAGGGGCATCGCGTGGGTTCCGCGATCGTTCAATTGCGGACTTGCCGGCAGCGAAGGCGACGCGGAGTTCGCCGCCTTCCAAGCCGCGAACTCGCCCGACGTCCAGGAGCCGCGCGGCAAGCGAACCACTGCTGCGGCGACGGCGATCTTCGCGAACCCCTCGAGTCGCAATTACGAGCTGATTGCGGGAAGCCCGGCGGTCGATGCGGGGGTCGAGCTGACGACGACGCGGGCGAGCGGCGATCAAACGACGACGGTTCCGGTGGTGCGTGCGTCGTTCTTCCAGGACGGGTACGGAGGTCTCGTCGCTCCCGATCAGATCAAGGTAGGCGCCAATCCCCCTGTCGGGATCGTGTCGGTGGACGACGCGAACAACAGGATCGTCGTGGCACAGCCGATCTCGTTCCCGTCCGGTGCTCCGGTGAATCTCCCGTACAGTGGCGCCGCTCCCGACGCGGGTGCCTACGAGTTCGCCGCCGGAATCTCGGCGCCGAGCCTCCTCAGCGTCGATCCGGTGCCTTGACGCGCGTGGCCATCAGAATTGGAAGTAGATGAACGGTTGCGTCGCGGTCGGGACGAACAAGAACAACGTCAGCACCCAACCGACGACGAGCAGCGCCGCCGCCGTCGGATACAGGCCGAGGCGAACCCACCAACCGGTCACCTCGTCCCGCCCGAGTCGAGCGCCGAAGATCCGGAGCAGGCGTGCGAGCGCGGGCTTCGACGCTCCGTCGTGGGCGCCATCGAATGCCGCGCCGAGGGCGTGGGCTGCTGCCATGAGCGCGAGACACCAACCCAGCGCCGGCGGCAGCCAGATGGTTCCCGGATGCGGAACGAAACACCGCTTCAGCATCAGAAACGTCACGGCGAACGTGGGCGCACGGAACGGTATCCAGCAGAGTACGACGAAGAGCAGCGTCAGGGCGGTTGCGAGCGGTGTCCAGATCGCGAACCGCCCGTCGGTGAGCTCTCGCCACGCCCGATGCACGGCGAGCGCCGCGCCGTGCACGGCGCCCCAGGCGACGAAGTTCCAGCTCGCACCGTGCCACAGGCCCCCGAGCGTCATCGTGAGCATCAAGTTGACGTACGTGCGCGTCGTTCCGCGGCGGTTGCCGCCCATTGGAACGTACAGGTAGTCCCGCAGCCACGTGCTCAGCGTGATGTGCCAGCGGCGCCAGAAATCGGCGATGTTCGCGCTGAGGTACGGGAGGTGGAAATTCCTGGGGAGATCGTACCCGATCATCTTGGCCGTACCGATGGCCATGTCGGAGTACCCGGAGAAGTCGCAGTAGATCTGCGCGCTGTAGGCGACCACGCCTACCCATATGGTCGTACTCGCGTATGGCGACGGATCGGCGAAGATCGGGTCGGCGATCATCGCCAGGCGGTCGGCGATCAGCCATTTCTTCGTGAGGCCGAGCAGGAAGATGCTCGCACCTGTCGCCAGCCGCGATCGCGTCGGTCCGATGTGGCGATTCATCTGGGGCAGAAACACCGAGGCCCGCACGATCGGTCCGGCGATCAGCTCCGGGAAGAACGTAGCGAACATCGCGTAGTCGAGCAGTGAGCGACAGGGTCGGAGCTCTCCGCGGTACACGTCGATCGCGTAGCTCATCGTCTTGAACGTGTAGAAGCTGACGCCCGCCGGCAGGATGATGGAGAGCAAGGGCAGATCGGCGGTGGGGACTAGGGCGTTCGTCGTAGCGATGAAGAAGTTCGCGTACTTGAACCAGCCCAGTATGCCGATGCTCGTGACGATGCTGAACCACAGCCAATGCCTGCGCATCGTCGGATCGGTCGTCGCCTCGATGCGCACGGCGGCGACGTGGCCCGCGGCTGCGACGACGAACAGAAGCACCGGGTAGCGGTAGTCCCATGCCGCGTAGAAGAGGCAGGACGCGACGGTGAGGATCCCCTTCCGCGCCCGATCCGTCGGTGCCACGCGGAGCAAGACGAGCAGGAGCGTGAAGAACCCGAAGAACCGCGGGTCAGAGAAGAGCATCGGTATGGAGGCGGCGCAGCTCGCGCGCCAGGAGATCGGCGGCCACCTTGTGGCCGAGTGGATTCATGTGGCCGACGTTGAAGCCGCTGTTCGGGAAGCCGTAGGGTGACGTGTGCTCGGCTGCGAAGCGGTCGTACTCCGACCGTAGGCTCAGGCAGGACCACCCATGAAATCGGCAAGCCGTTCGGAATGCCTCTTCGACGGAGGTTCGTCGCATGGGCACGAACGGATCGAACGGAGGAAGCAGCAGAAACGTGACGCGGTCGCGATATGCCGTCGCGACGGCGCCCAACTGGGCGGCAACGTCGACGTCGGCGTAGCTGCACGGCTCCCCGTCGGCCGGCCGCGGACCCGCCGCAGAGAAGAGCGGAGGTGCGGTGTCGAAAGCGCGGGCGAATTGTTGCAGGCGAATGATGCCGTAGTTCAGCAGTGCGGATCGTTGTCGCGCGCTCCACACGAAGCGCGCGATGGCGGACTGCGCCTTCGGGGGTGCCGGATTCGCCACCAATCGGCCGTGCTCGAACGAGAAGTGCGCTTTGTCCGCGCGCCATGCGTCGCCGGTCAGATCCTCTTCGTTCAGCTGAACCACGACCCACCGCGGATTGAAACGGCGGACGTTGCGTTCGACGTCCGCGACGTAGTCGGCGGGCGACGCGCCGGAGCGGCCCGCGTTCACGACCGGCGCCTCGATCGCAGAAGCGCGGAGCTCGCTCTCCAAGCAACGAGTATAGGTGTCCTCGTCGCTCACTTGGTACGCCTCGGTAAACGAGTCGCCGAGTACGAGGATCGGCTTACGGGCGGGATCGACGGGCGCCGCGGCCCGCACACCGTTCGCAGTCCAGCGGCTCACGCCGTTTCCCTCGAGGCGGTACCGAGCCGTTGTGCCGGGCTTCACGATGCAGCCGAACTCCGGGTCGATCTCCCACGGCACGTAGTAGATCTGTCGCACGACGATCTCGGCGCTTATCGAGGCGAGCATGGCTCCTGCGAGCGCCGCCGCCGCCCGGCGCTTCCAGGGCAGCGGCGCGGGATGTTCGGTGCGCTCGGGATCGATCGTCCGGTCGGACGACGCCGATCGCGAGGCGGCTGTCACGACGATGCCGCGCGGCGCGCCGGAAAGAAGGCGCGAAGACGTCGGACCATGCTCTGCATCATCGCCAGTTCTTCGGTGGCGAAGAATCCACCCACGAACAACGCGCCGCCGTATGCGGCCGCCGGGAGTATGGCTCGCACGAGCAAGTGATGACCGTTCATGACCCACGCGAGTGCGCCGGCCGTGAGGGCGGCGCCGAGCGGAACGAGGCTCAACGCGAGCGGTGAAGACGTTCCGGGCGCATGTCGTTTCAGGTAGGTGACCTGCGCTACGGCATAGACGATCATCGACAGCAGCGTTCCCAAGCCTGCGCCCCAGGGGCCGTACGCGGGGATGAGGTAGAGCTTCAAGGCGACGGCGACGGCGGTCAGCGCGACGTTCATCGCGAGGTCGATGCGTTGCAGCTCCGCCGCCACGAGTACGTAGGCGTGGTAGCGGACCCAGCCGTAGGGGACGAGTGTCCAGACCAAGATCGACAGCGTGGAGCCCGCGGAGCGAAATTCTTCGCCGTACAGCAATGCCATGACGTCGTCGCCCATCACCGTGAACCACGTGGCCAACGGGAGACTGCCCGCGGCGAGAAAACGCATCGCCATCCGTCCGAGGCGCGCCAACTCCGTGCGATCGACGCGTATCGCGGCGGCTAGCTGGGGATACAGCGAGAGGCAGAAGCTCTGCGGAACGACCAGGGCGAGCTCGAGGATACGCCACGCCGCGCCGTACCGACCCACGTCTTCGACCGAGCCAATCTTGGAAAGCATGAAGACGTCGATTCGCCAGTACAGCGTCGAGAACATCGCGATCGATACGAAGGTGGGCGCGCTCGCGAGGAGCGCGCCCAGGACGCGAGTATCCCGGCCCGGCGAGACGCGGATGCCGAGCGAGCGTAGCATCACGACGGCCAGTGTATTCGCGAGGATGCGTCCGGCGACGGCGAGCGCGATCACTGTCGGAAGTCCGTATCCGAGGAGGAGCGCCGGCCCGGCGAGCCCCACCTTTATGGCATTCTCCGCGAGGGCGACGCAGGCGAGGTAGTCCATGCGCTCGCGGGCGATGAACGCGGCGTCGTACAGCGTGCCGAGGGCGGAAGGGAGCAGGGCGAGACTCGCGATCGCGATGGCCCAAGAGGTCTTGTCGTCGTAGCCGAGAGCGGGCCCGAGCGAGGCCATGACCGGCATGAGGACGATCGAGGTGCCGGTCGCCAAGGTCACGGAATGGCCGAGCAACTCCTCCAGGCGCTCCGCCTGCCATGCGCCGTCCCGGGTGACGACGGAGTAGAGGCCGAGCGGAGCGATCGTCACGAAGAAATACAGGTAGGTGAACGCGAGGGTGTACTGTCCGAGCCCGTCCGTTCCCAGGATTCGCGAGATCGCGAAGACGAGGATCATCGAGACCGCGGGCATCATCACCCGCAGTACGACGAGCGCGACGGTGTTCTTGAGTATCCGCCGGCCCGAGCTTGCGGCGTGCGTCATGGCTCCGTCGGGCCGTCGGGCCGGAGGCGCGCGCGGTATCTCTTCGTCAGGCGTAGCGCGCGACGAAAGACGGAGTGCAGGAGGTGCCGGCCGCGGTTCACTGGCGTCTTGCGAAACAGAATGACGCTTGCGTCATGGATGGTCGTATTTCCGAAGACCCGTTTGTACTCGGCATCGCCGATACCGAAATTGACGTGCCGTGGACGGTCGTGCTCGATCAGGTCTTTGATCAGCAGGTAGAGAAGCGTGCTGCCGGGAGAGAACTGCGCGACCGTCGCATCATGAGCGATCTCGGCGTAGTGATAGACGCCCGCGAACTGGTAGCCGAGTACGACGGCTCGCGGCGTCGTGCCGCACATGAGCACGTACGCGCGCAGGAGCCGGCGCCGCGCGAGATCGCGCAGGCGATCGGGCGAACCGAGAACGTCGTACATCCCGGGCGACGCCAGGGCCCGCTGCCATGCGCGCGACGTGACCAGCGACGCCGCGGCCTGCAGCGTGGGCACCTGCTCCTCGCTGTCGACTCTCTCGCACTGCAGATCTCCGTGCGCGTTCCCGAGCAGCCGAAGCTGGCGATGCAAATTGTACCGCTTCTTCTTGCGAAACTGCCGCTGCAGGTACTCCTCGAAGCTTTCCGGCAGCGTGAGGTAGTGAAACGGAGCCACCCCGCGCGGGAGATAGACGGTGAAGTTCCGACGGACGTAGTCCGAGGTGTGGATATGCGACCAGGCGTAGCTGCCGACGCGCACGCTGTGGAGATACAGGCAATCGACGGACGGGTTGCGCGAGATCATGTGCGCGTAGATCCTGTCGTGCACCTCCGGCTCCGTGCTTCCGAGCGGTGCGCCGCCGAGCGGCATGACGGCACGTAGGGAGAACCGCCCGAGCGCTCTGCCTCGGATCGAGAACTCGAGTGGATGCATGCCGACGCGAAACGGCGCGACTCCCAGGAGCTGTCCGTGGCCATCGTATACGGTGGCGATGTTCGATGCCTCGGCCATCCCGCTTGTGACGAGGTGCTGCCACCATGTGGGGGACTGGTACTGACGGTAGAGGTTGTCGCTCGCGGTGATCAGCGCCTCCCAACGTCGTAGCGGCGGATCCTGGGGCTCGTAGGCCAGTGGCTCCGCGCTGTGCGTCGTGGTCGAGCGCGGCAGCGTCATGCCTGGTTCCCGTCAGCGCGCCCGCCGACGAGCGCTTGGTACTCTTCGAGGAGTTCGGCTGCGAGCCGGTGAGGCGAATAGTCACGCTCGACGAGCGTGCGAGCCTGCTCGGCCAGCCGACGATTGGTCGCGGCGTCGCCCAAGAGCGTGTCGATCGCATCGGCGAGCGCGACGACGTCGCCTACCGGCACCAGCATGCCGGAGTGTCCCGAGCGCACGAGCTCGCGCAGGCCGGGAATCTCGGTTCCGACCACGGCTACGCCGGCTGCGAATGCCTCCATGACGACGCGCGGGATTCCCTCGGAGTAGGACGGTAGCGCGAGCACGGTCGCGCCGAGCAGATGCCGACGGACGTCCTCGACGAAGCCCGTGAGCTCGATGCGGTCGGCGATACCGGCGCGCGCCGCGATCGTTCGCGCCTCGTCTGCCCCGGGTCCCGCGCCGGCGATGACCAACCGACAGGCGCGGCGCCGCGCGACGAGCCCCGTCGCTTCGATGAGATCGAAGAGGCCCTTCTCTCGCACGAGCCGTCCGACGAAGAGCACGGTCGGTTGCGACGGCGTCGAGGTTCGGCGCTGCGCGTACACGTCGTCGAACGCCGCGATGTCTACGGCATTCCTGATGCGCCGCACCTTCGGACCCAGGCGATACGGTCCGAGGGCCTCCAGCTGATGGTCGCTCAGCGGGTAGACGCGGTCGAACCGACGCAGGAGGTTCCGGCCGACGGTCTCGTAGGCGCGAATGCGGAAGCTCTCGTGATCGCACCAGCCGTGGGGCGTCGTCACGAGCCCGATCGGGAGACCGCGTGTCGCGAGGTATCCCAAGATGTCGGATTTGAAGCCGTGGGTGTGCAGCACGCCGAAGCGCCCGTCGACGACCCGGCTGCGGATTCCGACGATCTGGCGCAACGCGAGCTTTCCGCCGAGGTCCAGATGGTGCGCCCGGAAGCCTTCACGTGCGAGGAAGCGCGCGAAGTCGTCGTAGCCGGGCTTGGTGCCGATCGTCAGCACTTCCTGCTCGACGCCCGTCCCCGCAAGCGCCCGCAATGCGAGGTGTGTCCAACGTTCCGGTCCGTACAGCCCTTTGGACGAGTGGAAGTGCAGCACGCGGATCGGACGTGGCGGTCCGGAGGCGCGGATCGCCGCCGGCGGAGCGCCAGCGGCGACGATGCGGGCGGATGACGCCATCTCAGCTCGCGCGGACGGCCGCCGCCCCGCGCGGCTCGGCCGTCGGCTCCACCATGGCCGGAGCCACGCGTTCGAGAGTGTAGACGAACTCCTCGTGTGCCCGGGGTGGCTTGACGAACGTCCAAGCACTTCCGACAGCGACGGAGATCCAATCGAGAATGATGAATCCGGCGTCACGCATGCTCCGCCGGCGCCAGGCGAGGAGGAGGAACCCCGCGATCCCTACGACTGCCCACTCTTCGATGGGGCGGTCGTGGCCGAACAACGCGAGGACCGTGGCGATGACGCCGGACGCGAGAAACACGAACGTCAGCAGGTACCGATCGAACCGCTGGGCGTGCTGTCGGAACAGGCCGTCACGCAACGCCACGCGCAGCACCTGCCCGGGGCCGCTCTGCATGCCGCTGCGATGCCGCCGCCACATGCCGGCGATGGACTCCTTCTTGCCCGTGTGGTGCACCGACATCGGATCCATGGTCTGCCGCGCGTGGAAGCCGCACGCCTCGAGCCGCACCCGGAGCTCCTGTTCCTCGCTTCCGACGATGAACGGGTTGAACCCTTTGCAGCGCACCAGGGCGTCTCGGCGATAGAGGGCGGTGCCACCGAGATCGTTGCCACCGTCGGACACTTCGACCCGACCGTTCTCGACGTGAGCGTTGCGGCGTGCGCCGCAGATGACGCCGGCGGTCGCGTCCGTCTCCATGTGCGCGATCGCCGTCTCGAGCCATCCGGGCACCAGTTCGCAATCGCCATCGATGAACAGGATGTAGCGCCCGTCGACGTGCTGGGAGCCGATCCAACGTCCCGCGGCCGCCGACATGCGCCGAGCCCGATAGCGGAAGACCCGTACCGGATAGCGCGAGGCGATCGTCGTCGTATCGTCGCTCGAATCCGAGTCGACCACGACGATGTCCGTGTCGGCGAACGATCGGGCGGTCGCCTGCAAGATCGACTCGATGCACCTGGCGATGCGCGTCGCTTCGTTGCGGGTGATGATGACGACGCCGAGCTCGCGCGTTGCGACCATCGGCGCGCTCACGGGGTCTCCTGCAGCCGCCAGAGCCAGCGGTCGACCCAGCGCCAACCGTCCATGGCACCGTGTACGATGGCGCGAAACATCCAGAGCCCCTCGCCGCCTTCGACCTTCACGCGCGGCAGGCTGAGCGGGTCGCTGCCGCGGGTGATCGCTCCGTGTTGCGACGTGAACGCCAGTCGGTAGCCCGCCCCGCGCAGCGTCGCGGCGGTTCGCTCGTCGTAGTCCGCGCGGGTCCCGTAGGGATAGGCGAACGCGGCGACCGGACGTCCCGTGAGGCTCTCCAGCACGGTGCGGGAACGCTCCGCTTCGGTGCGTTGGGTCTCTTCCGGAAGGCGCGCCAGGGACCGATGCGTCAAGGCGTGGGACCCGATCGCGATGCCGTGCGACGCGAGCTCGCTGATCTCGCTCGTCGTGAGGCGGGCGTCGCGACTCGGGACGTCGGCGGCGCGCGCCGCGGCGTCGGTCGCCAGCTCCCCGGCCGGGACGAACGACACGAGGGGGATGCCGTGACGTTCGGCGATAGGAGCCGCGCATGCCAGTACGCACGGGTTCCCGTCGTCGACGGTCACCAGTACGGCATCCGGCGGCAGAATCCGGTCGCCGCGCAGGAACGCCTCCAGATCGTCGAGCGAGACGGCGAGCTTCTCGCGCGCGAGCCATCCCATCTGACGATCGAACTCCTCGGCCGACACGCAGAAGGGGTCGCGACGGGCATCGCCGAAGCGGTGGTACGTGAGCGCACGCACGCTCGTGGCGCCGCGCGGAAGAACGGAGCGCATCGCGACGGCGGCGAGCGCGAACCAGGCGCGCGCGGCCTTCTTGATCCACCAGCGAAGCGCGCGCGCGTCCACCGCCGCATCGTGTCGCGCGGCCGACGATGCCGCGCGCGGCGTGTTCACGGCCGTCGCCATTCGTCGCGTGCCACTCGTGCAAGGAACTTGGGATTTCCGATCAGATACCGCCGCCACTTGTGCGGCTGCTGCATCATGAGCTGCACCCACTCGAAGCCGTGCCGGCGCACCCATTTCGGCGCGCGCGTGAGGACGCCGCCCCAGTGGTCGAAGAGGCCGCCCACCCCGACGGCGAGCTTCACCCCGGTGAGCCGCTCGCGGTTGTCGTGGATCCAGCGCTCCTGGATCGGGTTTCCCATGGCGACCATCAGCACGTCGGGCCGCGCGGCGTTGATGCGAGCGACGACCGCGTCGTGCTCCGCCGGCGGGTAGTGGCCGTGGTGGTATCCGACGACGTTCAGTCCGGGAAATCTCGTCGGGAGATTTGCCGCGGCCCGCGCGACGACGTCCGTCCGCGCGCCCACGAGGAAGTAGCGATAGGCCCGTTCCATCGTATTCACGAAGAAGAACGGCAGCAGATCGGTCCCCACCAGGTTGGCGATCATTTTCTTGCCCTGCCAGCGCGCGGCCCAGCGGACGCCGGTGCCGTCTCCGAACACGACGTCGGCGTCGTTCAGCACCGTGCGATACTCCGGGTCGTCGCACGTCAGGTTCAGCGTATGGGCATTCACGATGTAGGCGGCGCGCGCGCGCGACGCCGCGACCCAGATCAGCTTCTGCATGTGCGCGACGGCCTCGATCGTGTGCAGATTCGTGATCCGTACCCCCAGGATCTCCACGACGCGCGCGTCCGCGGGACCGCACGCCGGCGGTACGATGTCGCGAGCGTCGGCGTTACGCATCGGCATGGCCATGGGAGATCGGACGACGCCCTCAGGCGGCGATCCCCTCCTCCATGGCCTGCCGGTACGTCAGCACCCGGCGCTCGCGGGCGATCGTCGCGAGGATGTCGCGGAGCGCGGCGCGCTTCGCCGCGAGGGGTACCTTCATGCCGGGGTGCCGGTCCATGCGGGGATCGATGCCGTCGCTCGCCAGGTCGAGCAGGTCGGCGGCGTGGAACTCGTAGCAGAGCGGCCGACCGGAGCGCAGCGCCGACCGGAGCCCGCGTCGGAAGAGCCACGGCGGCACGAAGTACGAGAACGTGTGGTAGACGGGCAGCCGGAGCCAGCGCGTCACCGAGATCGGGAACTCGACGAGCGCGCCGCGCGCCGCGCGCGACTGGTGCGGCGCCGTCGGCGCGAGGGCGTGCCCGAGCAGGTCCATCGAGAAGATCGAGCCCTTGCGGGCGCTCCGCCGATACGCGGCGAGCCGGCTCGCCACCAGGATTGGCGTCGGGAAGACCGACGCGTCGTAACGATAGCCGCACTCGGCGATCATCCCGAGCACGCGATCCGTCACGTCCCATGCCGGCGCCCGGAAACCGATGACTTCGGCGCCGCTCGCCTCGGAGAGCCGGGCGCGCGACTCGCCGAGCTCGGCGCGCAGGCGATCGTCGTCCAGGGTGCTGAAGGGCTGCGTGTGGGTGAGGGAGTGGCTCGCCACCTCGTGGCCGCCCGCGACCGCCCGGCGCCAGAGCGCGCTTTCCGAGTGGGCGTCACGCGCGATGACGAAGAGGACCCCCGGCACGTCGAGCTCGTCGAAGAGCTCGAGCACGCGCGGCACCGCCGTCCGGTAGACGCGGTCGCACGCCGGCAGGTTCTCGATCCCGTAGCCCTGGAGGTGCCGGTCGACGGTGTCGAGGTCGCAGGAGAAGATGGCGTAGGGGCGAGTGGCCATGCGTCGGCGATCAGGCGCTCCGGGCCGCGACGGGGCGGGTGAGCTCGGCGACGGCATTCTGCACCGCCGCCGCGACGAAAGCGACGTGCTCGTCGGTGTAGAACTCGTTCCACGGCAGGACGACCACCCGTTCGAGGCCGCGGACGGTTCCCGGATAGTCCCGGGCGTCGTAGACGATCTTCGTGCCGTCCTCGCGTTCGCGGTACGAGTAGGGAAACTGGCTCGTGCCGAAGGTCTTGCGCTTCGTGAAGACCTCGCACTCGAAGGCGGGCTTCTGGATGTAGCGCGGGGCGCAGAAGACGCCGCTCGCCTTGAGGGCGCCGCCGAGCGCGTCCGAGCCGCCGCGGATGACCGTCGGATCGACGATCAGCGGGTACTTCCAGTAGACGTGCGTCGCGTTCGTCGCCGGCGCCGGCAGGATCAATCCCGGCGTGCCGCGCAGGCGCTCCGTCAGCCGCTCGGCGGTGCGGCGCCGGCGCTCGACGACGCCGTCGAGTTTGGCGAGCTGCGCGCGCGCGACCGCGCCCTGGAGGTCGGTCATGCGGTAGTTCAGCGCCAGGAAGTAGTGGTCCGGCTTCGGATCCCCGTAGCCCCATGCCTTGTCGCTGAAGAGGACCATCCAGCGGGCGTAGGCCGGGTCGCTCGTGATCACGAGGCCGCCTTCGCCGGTCGTCATGTGCTTCCCTTGCTGGAGGCTGAAGGCGCCGATCGCGCCGATCGTGCCGACGAGCTTTCCGTGCTGGGTCGCGAGGAACGCCTGCGCGCAGTCCTCGATCACCGGGATGCCGTGCCGGTCCGCGACCGCCTTGATGCCGGCGACGTCGCAGGGGTTCCCGAAGAGGTGCGTCGCGATGATGGCGCGCGTGCGCGTGGTGATGCGCGCGGCGACGGCCTCGGGCGTCACGTTCAACGTCACCGGGTCCACGTCCGCGAAGATCGGGATCGCGCCCTGGTAGAGGATCGGCGCGATGCCGCCCATGTCGGTGATCGACGTGGTGACGATCTCGTCGCCGGGCTCCGGGTCGATCGCGGCCACCGCGCAGTGGA
>JADYZW010000031.1 GCA_020852955.1 Deltaproteobacteria bacterium
CGAGCGCGGCGATCTTCGCGACCTCGTGCGAAGTGCGAAAGCCGTCGAAGAAGTGCAGGAACGGGATGCGCGCCTCGAGCGTCGCCGCGTGCGCGACCAGCGCCAGGTCCATCGCCTCCTGCACCGACCCGGACGCGAGCATCGCGAAACCGGTCTGGCGCGCCGCCATCACGTCGCTGTGGTCGCCGAAGATCGAGAGCGCCTGGGCCGCGACGGCGCGCGCCGCGACGTGGAAGACCGTCGGAGTCAGCTCGCCGGCGATCTTGAACATGTTGGGGATCATGAGAAGGAGGCCCTGCGAGGCCGTGAAGGTCGTGCAGAGCGCGCCGGTCTGGAGGGCGCCGTGCACCGCACCGGCGGCGCCGCCCTCGCTCTGCATCTCGACCACGTGCGGCACCGTGCCCCAGGCGTTCGGACGGCGCGCCGCCGCCCACTCGTCCGCCGACTCGCCCATCGCCGAGGACGGCGTGATGGGGTAGATCGCGATCACCTCGCTCGCGAGGTACGCGATGCTCGCCGCCGCCTCGTTGCCGTCGAGGGTAACGGTCGGCGGCGCGCCGGTCGGGTCTTCCGTCGCAGTCACCGCCGCCCTCGGCTTCAGCCGATCTTACGCGCCAGGTCGTCGACCCTCTCGACGAGCTTCCGCACGGCCGTGCGCATCTCGTTCAGCTCGCGGCGCGTCGCGAACCCGCGCTTGAGCGCGGGCGCGAGCGCCTTCACGGCGCGCGTCTCCAGGCCGTTCACGACCTTCTCCGCGCGCCGTTCCAGGTCGGCGACGAGCTTCTCGGCCCGCTTCTGCACCCGCGCTCCGACGCGCTGCGCATCCCGGACGAGCGCGCCCGCCTCGACCCGCGCCCGTCCGACCAACCCGGCGGTGCCCGCCGCCGACCGTCCCGATGTGACCGCTCTCGGCATGGTTTTGGACTCCTTTCGGAGCCGGCTATTGCATTTCTCGTACCGCCGGGTCGCAGTTGCGTCGTCGGGGCGGAAGCAGCCAGATATTCCGACGAATGACGAATCCGCCGGCGGCATTTCCTTCGGGCAGGACAGGACGAGGAGGGACATGACGATGCAGCATCGCAGAACGACGCTCGGCATCCTGGTGGGCGGAGGCCCGGCGCCGGGCATCAATAGCGTGATCGGGGCCGCCACGATCCGCGCCGCGCTCGAGGGCGTCGACGTCGTCGGCATCCGCAACGGCTTCGAGCACCTGATGCGGGGCGACCTGGATCACGTGCGCCAGCTCTCCATCGACGACGTGAGCCGCATCCACTTCCGCGGCGGCTCCTTCCTCGGAATCTCGCGGGCCAACCCGACCAAGGACCCCGCCCTCCTCGACGAGGTCGCCCGCGCGCTCGAGCGCCTCGGCATCACGCAACTCATCACGATCGGCGGAGACGACACGGCGTTCTCGGCCATGCGCCTGGAGGAGCGCGTGCGCGGGCGGCTCCAGGTCGTGCATGTGCCGAAGACGATCGACAACGATCTCGACCTCCCGCCCTACATCGACACGTTCGGCTTCCAGACCGCGCGTCATCGCGGCGTCGAGCTCGTGCAGAGCCTCATGGTCGACGCCGAGACGACCGGGCGCTGGTACTTCGTGATCGCGATGGGTCGGAAGGCGGGGCACCTGGCGCTCGGCATCGGGAAAGGCGCGGGGGCGACGATCACCCTCATCCCCGAAGAGTTCCAGGGCACGCAGCTGAAGCTCCGGACCCTCGTCGACATCCTGACCGGCGCGATCGTGAAGCGGCTGAGCCGCGAGCGCCGCGACGGCGTCGCGGTGCTGGCCGAAGGCCTCGGGCTCCTCCTCGACCCGCGGGAGCTCGGCGACCTCGAGCACGTCGAGCGCGACGAGCACGGCCACATCCGGCTCGCCGAGGTCGACCTCGGCGACGTGCTGAAGCGCGAGGTCCAGAAGCGGCTCAAGGAGCTCGGCCTCAAGTTCACGATCGTCGACCACAACGTCGGCTACGAGCTCCGCTGCACGGACCCCATCCCCTACGACATGGAGTACTGCCGCGACCTCGGCTACTGCGCCGCCAAGTTCCTGCTCGGCGGCGGCAACGCGGCGATGGTGTCGATGCAGGGCGGGCGCTTCGTCGCGGTGCCGTTCGCGACCATGCTCGATGCCGAGACCGGCCGGACACGGGTCCGGTGCGTCGACATCTCGTCGCCGCGCTACGCCATCGCCCGCCGCTTCATGATCCGCATCCGCCGCGACGACTTCGACGACCCGGTGATCCTCGGCGCGCTGGCGGCCGCGGCCGGCCTCACGGTCGAGGAGTTCCGCCGCCGGTTCGAGTACGTGACCGAAACCGAGCCGCCCCCGCTCCAGCTGTAGACGTCGGCCTCGCTTGGCGCTCGCGACGCCGCGCAGGCTCCACCTGTCTTGGAGGACTCCGCGAGGCTGCTCGACCGGATTCGATCCCCTCCGGTCATGACGGCCGCCGGCGTTGGACGCGCATGTCGACGAGGGAGGCCCTGACGAGTCGCCGCATGACATCATCCGCGACACGTGCGGAAACGCTCGTGCGCCGCGCGGGGCACGCCCGGTCCCCACGGTTTCGCCTCCCGTCTCCACGCGCCGGCGGAGACCTCGCCGGCGCCGGCTGCGTCAGTGGGCGGCGGCGTACATCCGCTCGGCGTACTCCCGCAGCATGCGCGCCGCCGTGAACCGCGGAACGAGCGTCCGGAGGGCGTGCTTCACGCGCGCCAGCCAGCGCGTCGGGAGCCCGTCGGCGCCGCGCTCGTAGAAGAGCGGCCGGACCTCGCGTTCGACGAGATCGAGGACGGCCGCGGCGTCGCGATCGTCCTGCGCCTGATGATCGCCTTCCGGCGAGTCGATCCCCCAGCCGTTCTCGCCGTCGAACGCCTCGGCCCACCAGCCGTCGAGCATGCTGACGTTCAGGCCGCCGTTCATCGCGACCTTCATGCCGCTCGTGCCGCTCGCCTCGAGCGGCGGACGGGGCAGATTCAACCAGACGTCCACACCGGACACGAGGCGGAGCGCCATCGCGAGATCGTAGTTCTCGAGGTACACGACGCGCCGCCCGACATTGGGGATCGCTTTCGCGCCGAAGATCGCGTGCAGCGTGTTCTTCGCGTCCTGATCCTGCGGGTGCGCCTTGCCGGCGATCACGAGCTGGATCGGCATGGCGTCGTCGGCGAGCAGCCGAAGGTTCCGCTCCGGATAACGCGCCAGCAGATGGAGCCGCTTGTAGGTGGCGACCCGGCGCGCGAACCCGATCGTGAGCACGTCGGCGTCGAAGACCTCGGCCGCCTGCGCAACGTATTCCGGCGCCTCGCCGCGCGACAGCCGGTCCTGCACCGAGCGCGTGCGGGCATACTCGACGAGCGCGGCGCGCAGTCCCGACCGCACGCTCCAGAGATCGGCGTCCGGGATGGCCGCGATCGCGTCCCAGCCGGCGTCGTCGGCACGCCACCGGCGCCAGTCGGCGCCGAGGTGGCGGTCGAGCAGCGCCTGCATCGCCGGCGCCATCCAGGTCCCGGCATGGACGCCGTTCGTCACGTGGCCGATCGGCACGTCGTCGGCGGCGCGCTCGCTCCAGAGCGGCCGCCACATGGCGCGCGCGACCGCCCCGTGCAGGCGCGACACGCCATTGGCGGCGCGGCTCGTGCGGAGCGCGAGGGGCGTGATGCCGAGCCCTTCGCTGGCGTCCCCGGGACGGACGCGGGCGAGGTCATGGAGACGCTCGCGCGGTGCCGCAATGCCGTCGAAGTAGCCGCCGAGCACGACCTCGACCTCGTCGACGCCGTAGGCCTCGTTCCCGGCCGGCACCGGCGTGTGGGTGGTGAAGACCGTCGCGGCGCGCACGGCCGCGAGCGCGTCGTCGAAGCTCGCTCCGCCCCGCGTCCACGCGGCGACGCGCTCGTAGCTCCCGAAGGCGGCGTGGCCCTCGTTCAGGTGCACGAGTGCGGGCTCGATGCCGAGCGCCGCGAGGGCGCGCACGCCGCCGATGCCGAGCATCGCGTACTGGGTGAGCCGGGTATGACGATCGCCGACGTAGAGGCGTGCGGTGATCCAGCGGTCGATCGGCTCGTTGTCGGCGAGGTCGGTGTCGAGAAGGTAGAGCCGTACGTGCGCGAGGTCGAGCCGCCAGATCTGCGCGTGCACGTCGCGGCCGCGGATCGGTACGGTCACGGTGAGCGCGCCGCCGTCGCGATCGGTGACCCGCACCATCGGCAGGCGATCGAAGGCGCAGTCGATCCAGTATTCGTGCTGCCAGCCCGCGGGGTCGAGCCGTTGCTGGAAATAGCCCTGGCGATAGGCGAGGCCGACGCCGACGAGCGGCGCCGCCGCGTCGGCGGCGGCCTTCAAGAGGTCGCCGGCGAGGACGCCGAGGCCGCCTCCGTAGATCGGCAACCCCGCGTGGATCGCGAACTCGGAGCAGAAGTACGCGACGGGTTTCGCGTCCGTCGGGGCCGCGGCGCCGGCAAGGATGGCGTCCCCGACGACACGGACCTCCGCGACGTACTCCGGACGCGCCGCGAGCTCGTCGAGCCGACGCGGCGACGCGACCTCGACGACGTACCGTGGGTTCGCCGTGCGCCGCCAGGTCGCAGGGTCCAGCGCCTCGAAGAGCGCCCCGGCGCGCGGCTCCCAGGTCCAGCGGTAGTCGTAGGCGACGGTCGCGAGCGGCGCGAGAGCGGCGGGCACCTGGTGGGCGAGCTCGGCGATCGCGTGCGCCAGGTCGCGACTCCCGTCGTTCGGCCCGTTCGCTCCGCCCGTGGTCTTGCGGCTCATGGGCTCAGTCGCCTATCGCCTCGCCGTCCGGACGGCAAAGGGCCGCGCGCGCCGCCCGCGCGGCACGGACCGCGGGCGGCGATCGCGACGCGGCTACTGGCCCGCCCTGGTCTCCGCGAGCGAGCCGAGCGCGATCAACGCCTCGAGGAGATCGCTGCGCGCGAGGATTCCGACGAGCTGCTTGCCCTTGACGATCGGGATCGCGCCGACACGCTCGCGCCGCATGAGGCTCGCGGCGGCGACGATCCCGTCGTCGGGCGACATCGTGATCACGTTCGTGGTCATCACCGACGCGACCGTGACGTCGTGCGGATTCGGCGTCGTCTTGCGCGTCGGATCCGCGAACACCGACGGATAGGCGTCGCGAATGTCGCGGTCGGTGATGATGCCGACCACCTCGCCGTCGCGCACCACCGGCAACTGGTTGATGCGGTGCTCCTGCATGATCTGACGGGCATGCTCGATCGTGTCGAGCGGCTTGATCGTGTGCGGGTGCGTCTTCATCCACTTCTCGACGTTCATCTCGGGTCTCCGATCTCGCGGGAATCCGCGCGGCGGCCGTAGCCGGCGAGCAGCGTCGCCGACCAACGCAGGAAGTCTTCCTCTGTCACGATGCCGACGAGGACGCCGCGGGCATCGACGACCGGCACGCAGCCGATCTTCTGGCGCACCATGCGAAGCGCGACGTCGGCCGCCGACTCGTCGGGCGCGGCGGTGCTGACGTGCGACTCCATGACGTCGGCCGCGGTCGCCCAGCCGAAGCCGCGGACGCGGTCGCGCTCGTCGTGGAGCGCGAGCGAGCTCGGCGACGCCGCGAGCAGATCGCGGTGCGTGACGAGCCCCACGAGCCCCCCGTGCCGATCGACAACGGGCAGGTGGCGGATGCGGCGCTCGCGCATGGTCTTCCAGGCGATCGCCAGGAGCTCCGTGGTCCGGACGTGGACGACGTCGCGGGTCATGAGATCGCCGACCGTGACGGCGGCGGCGTGCGGCGGGTGCCGCCGCCGCGCCACGCCGCGCACGCCGAGGTGGAGCGCCAGCTCGTCCGCCGAGGCGCGCAGCGCCTCCGGCAGCCGATCGACGTCGGGAGCCAGGCTCGCGTCGGCCGTCGCCGTGATCGAGATCGTTCCGGCGTAGCTCAGGATCGCGAAGCCGAGGCCGATCCCGGCCGCGAGGGGCACCAGCGGATGGACCTCGAGGACGCGCCGGCCGAGGAGGCGGCGCGGCTCGCGCGGCCCGGGCACGTTGGTGCAAACCGTGTGCGCGACCGGCCACCATTGCGGCAGCCGCGACAGCATCGGCGCCAGCACGGACGGCACGACCCCCGCGAGGCCGAGCGCCAGGTCGAACACCCGACCCTGCCCGGCCTCTTTGTTGGCGCGCATCTCGGCCGCGATGACCCGCAGGCGCTCGCGTGCGTCGTCGACATCGACCGGGAGCGCCGCGAACATGCCCGACACACGGTTGCCGAGCCGCAGGTGCTCGTCGTCGCGACGGACGTTCACGGGAATGAGCGCGCGCACGCGCCGCGGCGGCCGCGTCGCCTCGACCGGCAGGAGCCGGCGGAGCGCCCCCGCGATGACGGCGAGCGCCACGTCGTTCACCTTGCAGCCGGCCGCGCCGCGGATGGCGAGGAACTCGCCGAGATCGAAGGTCGCCCACACGATGCGGCGCTCCTCGCCGAGCCGACCGTTGAACGGGAACGGCACGAGGCGCCGGCCGACGACGTCGAGAACGGCGCCGGCCGCCGTCGCCGCTGCGCGGACGTCCGCGATGGCTCGGCGCGGATGCGCGACGGCGTCGAGCACCCGGCCGACGCTCGCGGCGACCCCGCTCGCGACGGCGCCGAGCTGCCGGACAGGGCCCGGCGCCTCGGCGAGGGCGAGCGGCGCCGCGCCGAGGCGCGTTTCCCAGCCGTCCGTCATGACCTCGAGCACCTGCACGCCGCTCACGCCGTCGATCATGCAGTGGTGGACTTTGGTGAGGAGCGCGGCCCGCCCGCCCGCGAGCCCTTCGAGACACCAGCACTCCCAGAGCGGACGGTCGGCGGGCAGCGGACGCGCGAAGATCTCTTGGAGCGTGCGCCGCAAGGCCGTCTCGTCGCCCGGCGCGGGCACGGTGACCCGGTGGAAATGCCGGCGCGCGTCGAACGCCGGATCGGGTTGCCAGCGCGGCGCCGCGACGTCGAGGGTCGCGCGCACCGGGACCTGCCGGTAGCGTTCGAGGCCGCCGAGCCGCTCCCCGAGGGCCGCGACGAGATCCTCGAAGGGCGGTGTGGACTCGAGGACGGCCACCGCGCCGACGTGCAGCCGCTCGGTCGGCCGCTCGAGGTAGAGGAACGACGCGTCGAGCGGGGTCAGGCGGTCGGCGCCCGCGGTCACCCGCGGCGGCGGCGAGGTGTGGCCCGCGGGCACTGGACGTTCGGCGGTGGAGCGTGAAGACATGACGGCTCTCGCTGCCGATGCTCGGTGCAAGCGGCCTGCCAGCGCGGTTCGCCCGCGCCGACGGGCCGCGTTTCCAACCGTTGAGAACCCTCCGCCGGCGCCTTCGCACGCGTGCAAAGCGGCGGGTGCCGCATCCCCGCTTCCGCGTGCGGCTGCGCGCGGCACGACGCTTGCGACCCGCGCGGGCAGGAGGGTGTCGGATGAGGAAGTCGACGCCGGTTCGCGAGTACATGAGCCGCCTGCCCGAGGAGATCGACCGCCGCGAGACGCTCGGCGCGGCGATCGACCGCATGGCGGCGCACGACGTGCGGCACATCCCGGTCATGGACGGACCCTCGGTCTACGGCGTGCTGTCGCGCGCGGACGTGCTCGACGCGTGGGTGCGCCACGGACACCGCGCCCGCGAGGTGGCGGTCGGCGAGGCCTGCAGTCGCGCGCCGCTCGAGGTCTCGCCGGTGGCGCCGATCGGCGAGGTGGCGGCGCAGATGCTCGAGCGCCGGATCACGAGCGCCCTCGTGAGCGACGGCCGCGTGCTGGTCGGCATCTTCACCAGTACCGATGCGCTCCGCGTGCTGGCCGAGCAGCTGGCTCCGTAGCCGCGCCCGGACGCCGCCGGGCGGCGTCAGCGCTTGGGGCCGAGCGGCCGCGCCGGAGATGCGGCCGGCCGCGATTCCGCACCCCGGAGGCGGGAAACCGCCGCGAGGATCTCGGCGCGCGAGCCGATCCTGGGAGCGACCTCCGGATGGTTCAGGACGGTCGCGAGTGGACCCGCGACGTCGCTCGTCCCCTCGATCAGCACCGCGATCGGGACCGGTGAGCTCGCGGCGACGCGGGCGAGCACCGCGGCCGCGTCCTGCGGCGCGCCGAGGTCGGCGACGACGGCGTGCGGGTTGATCATGTCGAGGAGGTCGATCGCCTGCTTCGCGTCCCACGCGAGCGACACCGAGGTCCCCTGCCGGACGAGCGCCTGGCGGAGGCTCAGGAGCGCGTCGACGTCGGCGCCGACGGTGACCACGCGCGCCTTCGCCGGCGCGAGCGCGCCGAGCGCGGCGACGATCGCGTCGGGCGCGAGCGGTCGGCTCGCGGGCTCGACGCGGCCGAGCGGCAGCGCGCGATCGGCGCCGCCGGCCGCCACGTAGCCGAAGATCTGCGTCGTCGCCGCGCCCGCGCGGATCGCGAGGAGCGCCTTCATCGCGCCCGCGGCCGCCACGTTCACGAGTACGCGTCCCGGTCCGGCCGCGACGAGCTTCGCCACCGACTCCTCCGTCGGCGTCGCGATCACCAGGTCGCCGCCGCCGTCCGCCGCGCCGCTCCAGGCGCCCTCGTCGTCGAGGACCGCGACGACCCGCGAAACGGGCGTGCCGGACCGGATCGCCGACGCGGGCGACAGCGCGGGCCCCACCGGACAAGGCGAAGACGCGGAACGCGGCGGCGGCGCGGGCGGAACGCCGGCGCGCAGACCGCCGGCACGGGCCGCGACGGCGGCGGCGCGGCCCGCCTCCGCCTCGACCCGCCCGGCCTCCGCTTCCGCGCGCGCCGCTTCGGCTTCGGTCTGCGCGGCGGCGGCGGCGGCGCGCGCCGACTCCGCGGTGGCGAGATCGGTGCGGAGCGCGATGGTCTCGCCCTCGAGTTCGCCGACGCGCGCGGCGAGCTCCTGCTCGCGCGCGCGGGCCTCGGCGAGGGTCGTCTCGAGCCTCTCCTGCGCGGCCTGCGCCCCCGCGCGCTCGCCCGCGAGCCGGTCGCGCTCGTGCGCGGCGCGAGTCTCGGCCTCGCGCAGGCGCTCGACGTCGTCCGCGAGCGCGTCCGCGCGGGCGGTGAGCGCGGCGACCTCCGCGCTCCGCTCGTCGCCGAGCGCGCGGAGGAAGACCTCGGCCTCCGCGAGCCGGAGCGCCGTCGTCCACGCCTGGCCGCGGCTCTCCTGCAGGAGCGTCGCCGCGTCCTGCTCGCGCGTCCGCGCCGCCTCGAGCGCCCCCCTGAGCGCCTCCTCGAGGTGCGTCTTCGCGGCCGCGGCCCCTTCGAGGTCGGCGGCGAGGCGATCGCGCTCGCCGGAGAGCGCCGCGCCGGTCTCGCGCAGACGATCCGCGTCGGCCTCGAGGGCGCCGAGCCGCGCCGAGAGCGTCGCGGCCTCGGCGGCGCGCTCCTCGTAAAGCGCGGTGAGCCGTTGCTCGATCTCGACGAGGCGGGCCGCCGTGGCCCAATGGTGGGCCCGTGCTCCGCCGAGGTGCTCCTCCGCCTCGCGCTCCCGCGCGCGGCCGGCATCGAGCGCACCCTGGAACGCCTCCTCGAGATGGGCCTTCGCGGCGAGCGCGCCTTCGAGATCGGCCGAGAGCCGATCGCACTCGGCGCCGATGCTGGCGTGCGCCTCGCGCAGCTCATCGGCGGCGGCAAGGAAGGTCTCGAGTCGGGCCGTGAGGCGCGCGACCTGGGCAGCGTGCTCCTCGTCGCGCAGCGCGAGCGTCGCCTCGGCCTGCTCGAAGCGGAGCGCCAGATCCCAGGTGTGGCCGCGCGCCTCGTGGAGGTCGGTGGCGCGTCCGCGTGCCTCGTCGAGCGCATCCGCGAGGGCGCCTTCGAGGAGCGTCCTGCCCGCCGCCGCGCCCTCGATCTCGGCCGTGAGCCGGTCCTGCTCGGCGCGGAGGCTCGCGAGCGCCTCGCGCTGGCCGTCGAGCTCGCCCACGACCTCGCGCAGACGGTCGTCGCGCAGCGCGACCTCGGTCGCGAACCGCTCGTCGAGCGCCGCCAGCTCGGCCTCGCGTTCGCTCGCGAGCGCGGCCTGCGCCTCGGCTGCGGCGAGCGCCGCCCGCTCGCGCTCGCGGCTCTCCTCGGTCGCCTGCTGGAAGGAGCGTTCGAGATGTCCCTTCGCAGCGATCGTGCCCTCGAGGTCGGCGGCCAGCCGGTCCCGTTCGGCGCCGAGCACCGACTGCGCGGCCCGCAAGCGATCACCCTCGGCGCCGAGCTGCTCGACGCGCGCCGCGAGAGTCGCGGTCTCGACGGCGAACGCCTCGCGGAGGGCCGCCAACTCGGCCTCGCGCTCGGCGACCCGCGTCTCGGCCGCCGCGCTCCGGTCGAGCGCGGCGGCGGTCGCCTGGCGCCGCGCGGCGACGTCGGCGCGCGCGTCCGCGAGCGCGGCGTCGGCGCGCGCCGTGGCCGCCGCGGCATCCGCGAGCGCCGCATCGAGGCGGTCGCGCTCCGCCGCGGTCGCCGCATGGACCTCGCGGAGCGCCGCGTGCTCCGCGCCGAGACGCGCCAGCGCCTCACGAATCGCCGCCGTTTCGCCGGCCGCTTCGTCGCGAACTCGTCCGAGCGCCCGCTCGGTCTCGGCGAGGCGCGCGCGCTCCTCGCCGTCGCGCGCGCGGAGCTCGTCGAGCGCCTCGGCGCGCGCACGGGCGGCCTCGGAGTCGAGAGCGGCGATGCGGCGCTCGACGGCGGCACGCGCGCTCCGCTCCTCGCTCAGGGACGCCTCCGTCTCGACGAGGCGCGCGCTCAGCGTCTGCACCTCCGCCGTCAGAGCGGCCGCCCGCGACTCGCCCTGGCTCGCGATCTCCGGCAGGCGCGCGGCCGCGCGCCGCGCGTCGTCCAGCTGCTGGCCGAGCCGGGTCGCCTCCGCGACACCCGCGTCGCGGGCCTCCTCGAGGCCGCGGACGACGTCGCACAGCGCTTGCAGCTCCCGCCGCGCTTCCGCGCCGCTCTCGCCGAGCCGCGCCTCGAGCGCCTCGCGCGCGCGGTGCTCGTGGGCGGCGCCGGCCTCGGCTTCCGCGAGACGCGTGTGGAGGCGGTCGATCTCGGCGGTGAGCTCGCCCCACCGCGCCGCGGCCTGCGCGACGCGCTCCGCATCCTGCGGTGCGGCAAGGCGCAGACGCTCGACCTCGGCGCCGAGCCGCGCCGCCTCGGCCGCCGCGGTCGCACGCCGGCGCTCCGCCTCGCGCGCGGCCTCGAGGGCGCGGCGCAGCTCCTGCTGCCCGGACGTCACGCCGCCCGTCACCCGCGCCTCGAGCGCCTCGCGCGCGCGGTGCTCGTGGGCGGCGCCGGCCTCGGCTTCCGCGACGCGAGTTCGCAGGCGATCGATCTCGGCCGCGAGCTCGACGACCCGGGCATCGACCTCCTCGCTCGTGCCCGGCGCGAGCGCCGCCCGCACCTCGGCCTGCTCGAGCGCGGCGCGCAGACGCGCCGTGTCGGCGACGGCGGTGACCCGCGCCTCCTCTGCCTCGCGCGCAGCTTCGAGCGCGCGGCGGAGCTCCTGTTGCGCCGTGACGACGCCCAGGGTGAGCCGCGTCTCGAGCTCGTCGCGGGCGCGGTGCTCGTGCGCGGCGCCGGCCTCCGCCTCCGCGAGGCCGGCGCGGAGGCGGTCGATCTCCGCGAGGAGCGGACCGATCCGCTCGTCGCGCTGCTCGGGGCCGGCGGGTCCCGGCAGGCTCTCGAGCCGGGCGAGCTCGAGCTCGCTCCGCAGACGCGTCGCCTCCGCAACCGCCGCGAGCCGCTGGCGATCGGCGTCGCGCGCCGCGGCCAGCGCCTGACGCAGCTCTTGCTGGCCGGCGTTCAATCCGCCGGCGA
This sequence comes from Deltaproteobacteria bacterium, assembly GCA_020852955.1. Taxonomy (GTDB): domain Bacteria; phylum Desulfobacterota; class Binatia; order UTPRO1; family UTPRO1; genus UTPRO1. The sequence goes on from JADYZW010000031.1 coordinate 11,761, forward strand.
GCCGACCCTCGAGCTCCTCGCGCGCCCGCTGCTCGTGCGCGGCGCCGGCCTCCGCTTCGGCAAGCTTTGCGCGCAGCCGATCGACCTCGGCCGCGAGGTCGGCGGTCTGCGCATCGACCTCGCGCGCCGGCACGGCCGCCTGCGCGGCCTCGATCCGGACGCGCTCGAGCTCCGCCCGCAGCCGCGCGCTCTCGGCGAGGGCCGCCATGCGGCCGTTCTCGGCCTCGCGCACGGCGTCCTGCGCGCGCTGCAGCTCGAGGCGGCCGGCCGAGGCGCCGCCGGCGTGACGCGCTTCGATCTCTTCCCGCGTCCGGCGCTCACGGGCTTCGGCCGCCTCGACGTCCGCGAGCCGCGCGCGCAGCCGATCGAGCTCGGCGGCGCGCGCCCCCTCGGCGGCCTGCGCGGCGGCGAGAGTTTTCGTCAGCCGATCGCGCTCCTGCTCGACGCGCGCGAGCGCCGCAACGGCGGCCGCGCTCGCCGGACGCGGCGGCGCGGGGGACGCCGGCATGCCCGAGCGCGCGGCGGGAGCGCCCGGGGACGCGCCGGCGTTGCTCGCCGGCGTCGGTCCCGGCGCAAGCGCCGGCGTGGCGTTCCGGTTCTCGGCGTGGCGGCGGGTCGCGTCGATGACGCGGGCAACCTCCTGGAGGGGCGCCTCCACGGCGTGCAGCTGGCGCTCGGCGAACGTCCGCGGGCGAAGCGCCACGAGGACGATGCTCGCGAGCGGCTTCTGGTCGCTGTAGAGCGGCAGGCAGACCACCGCGCTCATCTCGCTCGCTTCCTCGACGAGCGGCGGTACGAAGCGGTTCTGCGACGCGTTCTCGATCAGGTACGCGCGGCCGTTCACCAGGCCGTGCATGGGCATCTCCCACGCGTCGGCCTCGCCCTTCCGAATGATGCGGAGCCGGCGGCAGCCCTCGTCGGAGAGCCCCGCCTCGGCCGCGAGGCGGAGGAGGCGCTGGCGCACATCGTAGAGGCAGATGGCTCCGGCCGCCGCCCCGATCGATTCGATGATGGCGCGGAGCATCGGCTCGAGCGCGTCCTCGGGCGAGGGCACCTCGGCTGCGATCGCCCGCAGGCGCGTCGTCAGCTGATCCTCGCCGCGGGCGGGCTCGGCGGCGCGCCACGGTCGCTTGGGCGGAGCGGACAGACCGGCGGCGTCGGACGCGAAGCCCACGGCCTGAGAATCTGCAACGCGTGTGCCCGCGGCTTCGGCCAGGATTCCGCCTCTCCCGCGGTGCGACAGCAGCACAAAACCGACGGAGGCGACATCCCCGCGTCGCGCGCCGCCCGCACCCGCTCACGGGAATGCGACGACAGGTCGCACAGGCTCGGGAGGCGGCGCGCGGGAGCGGACCGACGCGGGCCGGCCGGCCCCGCGCGCCCTTCTTCAGAGATACGGGCGGACCGCCGCGAACGCGTCACGCGCGGCGTGGGCCCGTCCGACGTCGAGGACGTCCTCGAGCTTCCGAAGCTGCAGGATCATCTGATCGAGGCGGTCGTCGTCGTGAACGAGGAGCAGGATGGCGCTCCGGGTGGCGTCCTCGATCGGGAGGCAGAGGATGCCTTCCACGTTGAAGGCGCGGCGCGCGAAGAGGCCGCAGACGTGGGACATGACTCCCGGGTGGTTGCGAACGTGCAAGCGCAGCACGACGTCAGCATGCGGTCGCATGGAGCTCTCCTCCGATCATGTCGCGGTTGGCGCCGCCGGGCGGCACCATCGGGTAGACGTTCTCGGCTGCGTCGATCGGCACGTTGACGAGGCCGGGGCCGGGCGCCGCGAGTGCCTCCGCGAGCGTCGCGCGAGGATCGACAACGGCGCCGAGATCCCAGGCGCGGACGCCGAAGCCGCGCGCGATGGCCGGGAAGTCGGGCTCGGCGTGGAAGCGCGAGGCGTGGTAGCGGCCGCCGAAGAAGAGCTCCTGGTGCTGGCGCACGAGGCCGAGGTGCGCGTTGTTGAGCAGCACGACCTTCACGTCGACGTTCTCCTCGGCCGCGGTCGCGAGCTCCTGCACGTTCATGAGGAGGCTGCCGTCGCCGCTGAAGCACACCACCGGTCGCCCCGGCGCGGCGAGGGCCGCGCCGATCGCGGCGGGCAGGCCGAAGCCCATGGTGCCGAGTCCGCCGGAGGTGAGCCATTGACGCGGGCGGGAGCAGGGGAATGCCTGCGCCGCCCACATCTGGTGCTGGCCGACGTCGGTCGTGACGATCGCGTCCGGCGGCAGCACGGCGGCGGTGTGCCGGATGATGCCGTAGGGATCGAGCGGATCGTCGGGGGCGCGCATCACCAGCGGGTGCTCGGCGCGGAGCCGCGCGATCCGACGCGTCCACGCGGGGCGCGACGCGGGCGCCACCGCCGCCGCGAGGGCGCGAAGCGTCGCGCCCACGTCCGCACGGATCCCGAGCGTCGGCGTCTTGATCTTGCCGAGCTCGCTCGCGTCGATGTCCACGTGGACGATGCGCGCCCCGGGACAGAACTCCGCCGCCTTCCCGGTCGCGCGGTCGTCGAAGCGGATGCCGAGGCCGACCAGCAGGTCGCATTCCTCGAGCACCATGTTGGTCGAGCGGGCGGCGTGCATGCCGACCATCCCGAGGCAGCGCGGATGATCGTGCGGCAGCGCGCCGAGGCCGAGGAGCGTCGTGGCGGTCGGGAGCGCGGCCTTGTCGACGAGGCGCCGGAGCGTCTGCGCGGCATCGGCGGCGACGACGCCGGCCCCGATGAGCAGGACCGGCCGCTCGGCCGCGTCGATCATGGCCGCGGCGCGCGCGACGTCCTCGGCGCGCGGCGGCGGCGGTGGGTCCGGACGGCCCGGCGCCGGGAGGACGTCGATGTCGACCGCCTCGTTCTGGACGTCCTTCGGGACGTCGATCACGATCGGTCCCGGCCGACCCGAGGCCGCGATGCGAAAGGCGGCGGGCACGACGTCGAGCAGCTCGGCCGCCGACCGCACGAGGAAGTTGTGCTTGGTGATCGGCACGGTGAGCCCGTAGGTGTCGATCTCCTGGAACGCGTCGGTGCCGATCATCGCGCGCGGCACCTGGCCCGTGACGGCAACGAGCGGGATCGAGTCGAGCTTGGCGTCGGCGATCGCCGTGAGGAGGTTCGTGGCGCCGGGACCCGACGTTGCGAAGCAGACCGCCGGCCGGCCCGTGACGCGCGCCATGCCCTGCGCAATGAAGCCCGCGCCCTGCTCGTGGCGCGCGAGCACGTGCCGGATGCGGCTGGCGCGGAGCGCATCGTAGAGCGGGAGGTTGCAGCCGCCGGGAATGCCGGCGATCGTGCCGACACCCTGGCGCTCGAGGAGGCGGAGCATCAGTTCCGCACCCGTCATTCTCTTCATGGGAGCCTCTCCTTTCGGACCTGCTCCCTGACGGCCTCCGGCTCGGAAAACGAGGGCCAGAAAAACGAAACCCCCGCTCGGCCTTCGCGCCGGCAGGGGTTGGAAGCTGCGTTGAACGATCCCCGCTAGGACGCGACGGCCTCGACGACCGATACGACGACCACGACGACGACAGCGACGCTGCGGAACCGGAGCTGGTCGTGGCCGGCGGGATGCATCGGCGGCGAAGCTACTACGCCCGCGTGGCGAGAGGCAAGCGGGATTTCGCGCATTCGGGGCGGGGCGCCTTCGGAGCGATGGCCCCCCGCTTCGGGATCGCACCCGACGGCGCGCGGCACCCCTTCACGGCAGCACACCGGCGACGCTCTTCCACCGGCGCGCCGGATCGTCGGTCGCGTCGAGCCAGCGCCCCAGGCGTCGCGCGAGGTCGCGCCGCGCCGCCGCCCCGGCCTCGTCGTCGAGGAGGTTCCGGCGCTCCTCGGGGTCGGCGGTCAGGTCGTAGAGCTCCGCCGCGCGCGGCTCGCGCCAGACGATGAGCTTGTGGGCGGGCGTCCGCACGGCCCGGTACTCCACCTCTGGAACGTTCGGGCGCGCGACGTCGGCGAGCTCGATGAAGGCGTCCTCGGGAGCCGCTTTCGGGTCGCCGCGCAGGAGTCCCCCGAGATCGCGACCACGCCAGCGCTTCTCCGGGGCCGCACCCGCGGCCGCGAGGATCGTCGGCGGCAGGTCGAGCGTCGACACCGCATGGTCGTCCACGACGCCGCCCACGACGTGCGGGCCGCGCACGATCAGCGGTACGCGCACCGCCGCCTCGTAGGGGTAGCGCTTCCCCTGAAACGCGTGCCCTTCGTCGGTGCCGACGTCGCGGCTGCCGAGCATGAAGCCGTTGTCGCTCAGGAAGACGACGAGCGTCCGGCCGGCGAGCTGCCGCCGGTCGAGCGCGTCGAGCACCCGACCGAGCTGACGGTCCGCCATGGTGACCGCCTCGCAGTACTCCCGGAGCTTGCGCGGCTCGGCGTCGCGCGGGAGTCCGGGCGGCCAGAGGGTGCGCTCGTCCCTCCCCGCATAGCGCCGGACCACGTCGGGCGGGTTCGGGGCGAAGGGAGCATGCGGCGCCGACAGCGCGACCCAGAGGAAGAAGGGGCCTGCCGTCGCCGCGTCGCTCTCGAGGAAGGAGACCGCATCGTCGCCGAAGATCTCGTTCGTGTAGCCCGCCGGCGCGAGCGGAACCCCCTCGGCTCCGCGGACCAATCCCGTCGCCTGCGAGTAGGGCGCGATCCCCGGAGGCATCCACGTCCGGACGTCCTCGAACCCGGCTTCGCCCGGCGAGAAATCCACGTGCCACTTTCCGACGAGGATGGTTCGATACCCGGCGGCGCGGAGCGCCCGCGGCAGCATGGGAAGGCTGGAGGCGGCGGGGACGGCGGCTCCGCGCGACGTGTTCGAGAAGCGTCCGTGCTGATGCGCCGCGAGCCCCGTGAGGAGCGTCACCCGCGACGGGGAGCACTGGGGCGCGAGCGCGGTCGCCTGCCGGAAGAAAACGCCCTCGCGGGCGAGCCGATCCATCGCCGGGGTCGCGATCGCCGGGTTGCCCGCGGCCCCGAGCATGTCCCAGCGCTGATCGTCCGACACGACCACCACGACGTTCGTCCGCGCCGCCTTCGCGGGCTCCGCCGGCGTCACCGCGATCGCCGTCGTCCGGAGGCCGAGGACGAGCGCGAGCGTGATGACCATTCGCGTCACGCCACGGTCCTAACCGCAACGCGCGGCGTCTGCCAAGCGGTGCCGGGCGCTCGCATGCCGCGACCGGTCGCGCGACGCGGAGGGCGCGACGCGGGTCGGCCGTTGGCAGGAGCCCTCCCGGTCGGCTCCGGGCGCGTTTTTTCGCTTGCCTCGTGCGAAGCGTCGGTGCTAACGCGGGCGGCCAGTAGGTCCGCACCACGCGCACCGCACGCTGAGCGCTCCGCGCACCATCGCACCTCGAGAGCGTCGAACGATCATCACCGACGAGGAGGAGACGATGGCGGCGAGGGTCGCGATCTGGGGAGCAACGTCCGTGCGGGCATTGCGGCTCGCCACGGCGGCAGCCGTCGTGCTCCTGGCCGCTCGAACGTCCTCCGCGATCGAAGCGCAGGACGAGTGCGTCAATGCCGCGCCCATCGGCAGCGTGCGCTTCGCGGAGACCGTCGACGCGCGGACGGCCACCACGGGCGTCGACGATCCATTGCAGTCGTGCTCGACCGGTGGACCGAACCGGAACGCGAACAGCGTCTGGTACCGCTATGTCGCGCCGGCGACCGGCACGCTCACGGTTGCCACGATGACGATGCCCTTCCCCGGCAATCCCCCGACCATCGTCACGGTCTCCACGGGCGGCTGCGCTAACCTGAAGGAGATCGCGTGCGCGGACGACCCGCTGCGCGGCGACACGGCCGTCGCGGCTCGCGTGAACGCGGCGAGCACCTACTGGATCGAGATCGCCACCGAGCCCGGCACCTCGGGCGGCCTCATGGCCGTGACGATGGCGCTCGACCCCGACAGCCCGATCTGTCCGATCGGCGGCGGCACGTTCCTCAAGGGTGCCGTGAATCTGGTCGGGCTCGGAGCACCCTACGGCAACGAGCGGCTGAAGATCACCGCGCGTCTCGTCTTTCCGGAGCCGCTCCCACAGCACGCGATCGACGGCCTGCAGTTGCTGCTCGACAGCTTCGTCCCCGAGTACGCGTCGCTCGCCGAATGGTCGGCGCGCACGGTCGCCATCCCCGCCGGCGGACCGGGCAAGGGATGCGATCCGCGCGACGGATGGACGACGTCGAAGAACGGGGCCAGCCGACGCTATCGCAATCACTCGAACGCTCTCCCGCCGGCGTGCGGGCGCGGCTCCGCCAACGGCCTCAAGGAAATACGCCTGCTCCGGAAGTCGTCCGACTGGCGCATCGTCGACCTGAAGGTGCGGGCCAAGGACATGCAACTCCCGAATCCGCCGGCGTTCGAGTTCGGACACGACGCGCTCGTGTGGCTCTCGACGACGGTCGGCGCGACGCTCGGACCCGAGACCGCCGGCCGGTGCGCCAACACACGGCCACCGCTCGTGTGCGTCCGGAACGGCACGGGAACCGCGATCACCTGCAAGCGGCTGTGACCGTGGCGGCGTAGCGGAACGGGCCGCTTGCGCGGGCGGCGGCTGCGCCCCACCGAAGGCCCGGCTCGTCCCTGGTCCTCGCGGCGTCGCTTCGCTAGACACCGCAGGTGACCTCCCCGAGCCTTCGTGGGTTATGAGCATCCCCGCCGACGCGATCGAGACCGCGCGCTCCGTCTGGCCGATCCTGAAGCGCGCGATCCTCACCGGACAGCTCTGGAATCCTCAGTGCGTGCTGACGGAAGCCGATCCCGACGTACTCTGCGAGAACGACGTGCGTATCCCGCTGTCGGACGGCACCTGGGTCACGGCCAACGTGTTCCGCTCGCGCGCCGCGGACCGGGGCGGTGTCCCTGTGCCTGCCGTGATGTGCGCCCACCCCTACGACAACCATTTGACTCCCGCGCTCCGCGGCACGCCCTTCGGCGGCCCGCCCCAGCAGTACCGCATGATCCCGCAGCCGGCGCCGCCCACGTTCTCGAAGCTCACGAGCTGGGAAGCTCCCGATCCGAACTTCTGGGTGAAGGCGGGATACGCGGTCGTCAACATGAACCTGCCAGGATACGCGAACAGCGGAGGATCGCCGGTGCTGAGGGGCGATGCGCAGGCCCGCGCCTTCGGAGAAGCCATCGCATGGGTCGGCGAGCGGCCGTGGTGCACAGGACGCGTCGGTCTCACCGGCGTCAGCTTCCTCGCGATCACGCAGTATCACGTCGCCTCCTGGCGCGACGGCGGCGGGCCGCCGAAGGCGCTGCGTTGCATCTCGCCGTGGGAGGGCGTCGTCGATCTCTACCGGGAGCAGGCCTGCCCCGGCGGCATCGAGGACCGGGGTTTCGGTCCGTTCTGGTGGAACACGGAGGTGCGCGGCACGATCAACTGCACGCCGCAGGAGTTCGCACGCCTGAACGGCGCGCTGCCCGCGGACTTCCTGCGCCTTCACCCGTTCCGCGACGATTTCTGGCAGCAGGTCGAGCCGCGCCTCGAGAACATCACGCTCCCGATGCTCGTATGCGCGTCCTTCTCGGACCACGGCCTGCACACGGTGGGGTCGTTCCGCGCGTTTCGCGAAGCGTCGTCGACGCAGAAGTGGGTCTACACGCACCGTACGGGAAAATGGACGGCCTACTACTCGCCGGAGGTGCAGGATCTCACCCGGCGTTTCATGGACTGCTTCCTCAAAGACGACCGTACGAACGGATTTCTCGACACGCCGCGCGTGAGGTTGGAGGTCCGTTCGGCTCGCGATCGGATCCACGACGTCCGCGGCGAGAACGAGTGGCCGCTCGAACGGACGCGCTACACCCGGCTCTACCTCTTCGCCGAGGCCCGGACCCTGCGCCTCGAAGCGAATCCGCTGGCTGAAAGCGTTCTCTATCCATCGAAGAACGGCGGTGCGCGATTCATGCACCGTTTCGGTGAGAGCACGGAGCTGAGCGGGTACATGAGCCTTCGCCTCTGGGTCGAAGCCCGCGCGGCACGGCCGGGAGCCTCACCCCCCAGCGACATGGCGATCTTCGTCGCGGTCGGCAAGCTCGATCGCGACGGTCGCACCGTCCACTTCGAAGGTTCGGTCGGAAATCGCTACGACCTGGTGAGCCGCGGCTTCTGCCGCGTGTCGCGCCGCGAGAAGGACGCGGCGCGCTCCACCGAGTACCAGCCGGTGCTGACCGGCACCTCCGAGAAGCCGCTCGCACCGGGCGAGATCGTCGCGGTGGACATCGAGATCTACCCGAGCAGCACGTGGTTCGATGCCGGGGAGGCGCTCGAGTTGATCGTGTCCTCCGACGAGATCATCCCCTCGCCGCCCTACCGGAAGGACGTCTCCTGCAACGAGGGCGACCACGTGCTGCACATGGGGGGCAGGTACGATTCGTCGCTGCTCGTGCCGGTGATCCCGGCACGCGAGGGTACGCGGCCAACGACGGGCTCGGCGGACGGCCTCGCCGTCGAGGGGTAGGAAGGGGCTCGATCGATGAACGAAAGAGCGGGCGACCGGGGTCGAACCGGCGACGTCCAGCTTGGGAAGCTACGGAAGCGGTCGAAACGAAAGCGCTGAGATGGAGAGATGTTGTAGCGATTCTGATCGCTTGTGCCGATTTGACGCACTTCCCGGATCGTCCCGCTTTGACCCTCTCCGACCCCGAAAACCCGGAACGGTTCCGGGTCAATTCACTTTGGGTGAGCCGGCGACGTGCGATGCTGAGCTCGCAACCCGAGCGAGTGCGAGCTCGAGAAGGCGATCCGTCAAGACTCGCAGCTTTCGCTGCACCGCCGTTCGCCCCCCAGGCCACTGTTCGAGGCCGGACTTCAGGCCAGCAACCGTCGGCTCGCAACCATTCTCCGTTAGAAGCCAGTCCACCGTTGCCAACAGTTCCATTCCCAGGGGAGATTCGAAACCGTCGATGATCTCACTCGTCCGGTCTAAGGCTGGAAGCCAAGAGCGCCCTGCCTCGCTTCGTAGATAGGCTTCGACGACTTCCCTCTTGGAGTCTTCGAACCAGATGGGTTCGAAAGGACCCGCGTCTGCAAGCCGCTTCTCACAATGCAAGTAGCTGCCGTCGAGACCATTCATTAAGTGCCGCAACTGGTCGGCGTACGGGCCGTACTTGTTGGCCTCAAATCGGAGCTTCATCGGGTCTTCGAGACCGAGCTCGCGAACGGCACGTCGCAAGAACCATGCGAGCTTTTGCACCTCGAGATTGGTGCACTCCAGGCCTAGAACCGCATACCGGCGTACCAGTTCGGCGATCAGAGCTCGAGCCGGCGTAAGTTGTTCCGCACCCTCTCGCTTCGGGGCGTTCCGATAGGCAAGAGTCGGCTCGTAAACTAGGACGTCGACGTCCGGAAGGTCCGAGAGCGCTGCTTCGATTTCACGTCGGACCTGCCTCCACTCTAGACCGCCGTTGCCGCACCCGAGTGGCGGTATCGCAACCGATTGGATTCCGTTGCTGCGCAGCACCCGGACCAGATCCTTGAGGCCTTCTCGAACCCACTCGAGCCGGGACGGATGCCGCCAGTGCTTCTTCGTCGGGAAGTGCAAAATCCACCGCGGTCCGAGAAGGGCCCTGTTCTCTGTTACCAGGATGCGCCCAACCTTGACTTCGTGGCGAGCACACGCCTCCTCATACAACCGCGCGCTTTCTGGGAACGCCTCGCGGAACATGAGAGCGACACCCTTCCCCATCACGCCGACCTCATTCACGGTGTTGACGAGCGCGTCCGCGGTCGCATCCAGCAGATTCCCTTGAACGTAGCGCATCATCAGAAATACCAGCTCGGTCTCACGACCACTTGCAACGACACAGGCTGGCGGGTCAACTCCGCCTCCAACTCCTCGCGCCGCTCCTTGCTATAGCAAGCGAGACCGGTCAGCGCCTCAACCGGAACCCGTTGATGGACCAGGGCTTCCGCCTGGTAGCGTTCGATCTTCGCGGGATCGTCAGGGTCACGACGGAAGTCGCTCGCCTGCAGAATTCCCCAGTCGATCTTTCGAAGATCGGCAAGATCGCTGGAGAAGCTGTCCGTCGCCATCTGCAGATACGCATGCCGATCCGTGAACACGAAGCCTACGCTCAGTTCTCTCAACCTCAGAAGCGACGATACCAGGACAACGATCTCGGACATCGGAGTCTGTGGTACACCGTTGTACCCGGTCTTGATGTTGAAGAGCATGGGCGAGCGAGGAGTGAAGTAGAACGGAACGTAGTCGCTCAAGGTGCCGTGTGGGGCGATCGGCACGACGCGACGAGTACGTTTGGCGATCAGGTCAGGGTTCCCGATTTCGCGAAACGCCGGATCGCGGACATTTGAGTTTCGGCAGTGCACGCCATTCTGCAAGATCCAAGGTACGTTCGCGACGTGTGTGATGCGAAAGATTCGCGCCTTCTCCGGAGTGAGGACTAGGGGCATTGTTCCGTTCCTTCGGACCCGGGCGTCACGCAGCCGCAGCCAATGAACCGAATACCTGTCAGACCAGTCCCAGCACTTTCATCGCCGCGGTCTTCGCGTCCCCGAAGAAGATCGGGTCGACGTGCTCCATGATGTCGGCGCTGACGTCGAGGAAGTTCCGCTTGTTCTCGATGGGGATGAGGGCGCGCTTCGCTCCGTTGTCCTTGGCCACCTGCAGGGGCTCGGTGAGGGAGCGCAGGGGCTTGATGTTCCCCTGCACGCTGAGGTCGCCGAGGATGAGGAGCGCAGGGCTGACGGGCGCCTTGCGGATCGCCGAGTAGGCGGCGACGAAGAAGGCGACGCCTAGCTCGGCCTCGACTCGGTTGGCGAGGAGGTCGATGACCTCGACGTGGAGGTCGGAGACGTCGAGGTCGCGCGCGATTCCCAGCTCGGACTTCCTTGTCTGGAGGAAGCTGAAGGCGCGCTGCACGGACTCCTTCATCGCGCCGGCCACCCCGCCCGCGAGCTTCAACTTTCCCGTGCCGCTCGAGACGGAGACCTCGACGCGGTAGAGGCCGACGGTGCCGTCGGACGTGACGCCCGCGCTGTAGACGGTGCCGGGGGCCAAGGGGTCGGTGGAGATGAGGTCGCGGCCGCCCTGCTCGGGCACGCCGACGAACTTCTCCTCGCCGGTCTCGTTGTCCGAGTAGCTGAAGGACGTGTGGTAGTATTCGAAGGAGCCCATCTTCTTGAGCTGCTCCTTCACCCGGCGGCGGCCTTCGACGGCCAGCTCGAGGATCTCGCCCAGCTCGTCGCGCGTGATCTCGCCGTGCGGGAAGAGGATCTTCATCAGGCCCGAGACGGTCTTGCGCACCGCCTTGCGGTCGCGGGCGTTGAGGTGCGCGCCGAGCGAAAAGTGGCGGTCGATGACCTCGGTGAAGTTGTGCTTCCGCATCTCGCGGAGCGCCTCGGCGAGGTAGTCGACGACAAAGCCGTAGTGGCTCGTGAACATCTCGTTCCGCATCTTCGGGATCTCCCAGCCCGGGAGGTAGAAGTGCATGCGGTCGATGAAGGCCATGTCGTCGCGGATGATGTCGGGCATCGGCGCGAAGAGGTGACCGGTCTGCACCATCACATCGACGGGTTGGTTCGTGTTGCCGAACATCGCGATGCTCGCGTCACCGGAGACCGCCTCTTGCCCTCTCTGGAAGGTGCCGGACTCGCAGTAGGTCTTCATCGTCGTGATGACCTCCTTCGGCATCTTCTGGAGGTCCGCGACCTCGTCGAAGCCGACGACGTCCCAGATCTGCACCATGCCCTTCTGGCGGCCGCTCATGTGGCCGAAGAGGTTGGCCACCGTTGTGCCGCCCGTGAGCAGCGCGGAATACGGCGACACCTCCTGTACCACGTAGCTCTTGCCCGTGCCGCGCGGGCCGAGCTCGACGAGGTTGTAGTTGCGCTCCGCGAGCGGGATGAGGCGCACGAGGAAGAGCAGCTTCAGGCGGCGGCTCATCTCGCCCGGCTCGTAGCCCATGCTGCGCATGATGAGGTCGAGCCACTCGTCGAGCGTGAACTCGCTACGGACGCGGCGATACTCCTCGAGGTCGAAGGTGGCGATCTGGATGGGCGTGAGCTTGTCGATCCAGAACGGGTTCTTGCCCTTCGACTCCTCGTCGTACTCGAAGCGCATGTCGACCTGCGACCAGACTCCGCCCATCACCAGGCGTTCGAAGTCGCGCACGTAGTGCTCGGGCACATGAACGTTCTTGTGGCCGAAGTTCGTGACCTCGGCCCAGTAGTCCGAGTCGACGAGGCGGACCTTCACCTTGTCGATGAAGGTGTGGCGACCGCGATCCTTTACCATCGCCTGCGCCTTCATCGACTCGTCGGAGCGGATGTAGTTGTTAGCGAGGGCGTCGTTGACGACCTGGAGCCCCATCTGGATCGCCACCTCGTCGGAAGACGCGCAGTACTTCCCGAGCAGGAACTCAAGAACGAAGACCGGAACGTTGGCCCCGACCTTCACCTTTCGGACGAGGTCCTTGCGCACCACCTTGCCGGCGAACAGGCGGTTGACCTTGTCGTCGAGAGCGTCTCTCTGAGGCGTTGCTCCGTTGCTCATGGCTTACACTCCAAGTCGAACCGGGATGTCGGTCGGCGATCGGTACAGCTCCGCATCGGTCGTCGGGTCCTGCACCACGACGCGCAACGAGGCGGCGCTCTCGTCGCTCAAGAGGAAGGCGATGGTTACGGGCTTGTTCGGCTCGAGCTTCACGGTGCCCGTGGCCCGATCGAACTGCGCGTCCACCGCCATGCCCACCGCGCCGACCTGCTTTCCAGCCGCCATCAAGAGCGGCCGCACCTGCGTCGTCGCATCAGGCGAAGCACCGAGCGAGTACTGCATCGGCGGCAGCTTGAACGTGACGCTGAAGATGCGGTTGGTCACCGCCTCCGGCAGGCCGGTCGCCTCGATGGTGCCGGTCTGCTTTGAACCAGGCCGCACCGAGTCGCGCGTCTTCGTCCGCACGGTCAGCACCGGAATCACCATCTCCTGCAGCGACGGTCCGCCGTGATGAAACGCGAGGTCGCCGCCTGCCTTGAAGACTCCCGTCGCCGCCGGGAACACCAGCTCGAGGTCCGAGGCGTAGCCGAGCTGTGAAGCCGACACGCGCACGCAGCCCGCCGAGGTCGCGCCTCCGCGGCCAATCCAGCAGCGGCGGTGCAGCTCGACGGTGTTGCCGCCGGGCGCGTCGGTGCGCATCGACTCGTCACGGTCGGTGGCGAAGAACAGATGGCCATGGTCGGCGCTTACCACCGCGTGCTCGATGCCCGCCCGTGCGAGCTTGCCGAGCGCGCGCGCCAGGTTGTCGATGACCGTGTCCATCACCTGCCGCGCCTGGTAGGTGAACCCGTTCTCGCCCGCGTGGTCGATCTCCTGCGAGCGTACGAGGACGACCTGTGCGCCCTCGACCTTCTTCGCGAGCTTCGACGGCTGCAGCGAGAGCAGCTCGTCGAGCGCGAGGTCTACGAGCTTCGGCACGCGCGCCGCTGCGTGCTTCTTGCGCGCGGCGAGGTCAGGCAGGAAGGCGTCGTCGATGCGGGCACCGAGCTTGTCCTTCTCCTCGACGACCGAGAAGCTCGCCGACGCACCGGGCATCAGCGCCGCCATGCCGATGGGCGTGATGCTGGGCAGCGCCCCGACAGCGGCGCGCACGGCGACCTCTGAGGTCTTCGGCAGGCGTTCAGCCAGCTCGACGCCCATCTCGAAGCGCATGGCGTCGACGAGGAAGTAGGCGACGGGCTTGGGCTTGTCGTTCACCACCTCGCTCCAGATGCGCGTCTGGTGCAGAGCGCCGGGCACCGCCCACCCGGCCTTGCCGAGCGCCTTGGTGAAGGCCTCGGCCATCGTGTGGACGGCGTCCTCATAGGCCCGGCGCACGACGGCGAGCGGGCGCTCCTCGGGCTCCTCGTCAAGGTTCGCGACCCAGGCCTCCATGCGGCGCTGGGCTTGGTCGACGCGGAACCAGCCGGACCCGGACTGCGTGACGTAGGCGTCGAGCCACGTCGCTGCATCTCCCGAGGTCTTGCCGACTGCTGCCTTCACTTGAACCGCCAAATCGCCAAGCTCGGCCATGCGCCGAGTGGCCTCCCACTGGGCCTTCCGAGCGACGTCACGGTCAAGCCAGAAGCTCTGTTCTCGCTCGGCCACGAGCGAGAGAGCGCTCTCGAACTTGCAGTTCGCGACGAGCTCACCGGCGTGACGGAGCAGCGCACGTTCCTCGAACCGGAACGTGTCGATGGAGCCGAGCGCGCCGGGGGACAGCTTGGCGTTCTTGAGCCCCAGCTCCTCCTCGACGCGATCGGCGAGCGCCGCGTAGGTGTCGGCGTGGCCGGTGCGCAGGCGTCGGGCGAGCTCGCGCACGGCCGACTCCTCGTCCTTCGTGGGCGGCTTGGCGACGCTGTCGAGCGAGGCGGGCGGGTCACACGAGAGGTCGAGGCGGAACTCGCCCGCCAGCACGTAGCGCAGCACGATGGCGCGCAGCTTCGCGAGCGGTGAGTCGGCCACGAGGTCCAGGCCCAGGCGTGCCTTGACTAGCTTGGTCAGCTCGCGCGTCGCCTCCTTGCTGACGATCTCGGCGTCGCGGGCGTCGCTCACGAGCCATGCCGTGAGCAGCCCATCGTTGCCGCTCGCATCGTGGAAGATGCTCTTCAAGATCGATGGCGGCTCCGCGCCGGAGTTGCCCGCCGCCGCGCGCGCGAGGTCCTCGTAGGAGACCTTGCGATCGAAGGGCAGCATCTCGTCGACCACGCCGAGCGTGTACTTCTGGAGCAGGACGTTCTTGGCGAGCTGCTTCAGCTCGGGCTTCCAGGTGCGACCGGCCTTCTCCAATTCCATCAGCACCGAGGCCTTCGCGTCGTGGGCCAGGCCGGGGATGTAGACGACCAACGCGTCGGGCTTGTCGCCGCTCACCAGCGGCTCGACGACGGCGCGCAGCTCGAACAACGAACCCGCGTACTCCGCGAGGCTCGCCTTGATGCCGGCGACGCCCACCGCCACCGGCTCGGCCGCTGCGCGCGGCCCGCCGCGCACCTCGTCGACGAACGGACGGAACTCGCCACGCTCGTCGTACCAGACGACGACGCGACGGTCCTTGAGCTTGTCGGCGAGCTGCTTGACCACGTAGTCGTGAAGCGGGTGCATCAGGCGTCTCCTCCCTCGGTGGCGGCAGCGGCCTTGCGACGGCCACCGCCATTGCGCCCGGTGCTCTTGCCGCTCGCCACGGGCGCTTCGAGCAGGCTCTTCAGCGCGGACTTCACGGCGGGCGATGTGCGCTCCTTCACGAGCTCGTCGACGCTCTTGGTGGGCGTCTTGCGGGCGGTCCACTTGCCGTCGGTGCCCTCGACCCAGAACACGTCCTCGAGCCCGTGGGCGATGGCGAGGCTGCGGTCCTTGGCGCACTTCGGGACCACGCGCTCGGGCCAGAGGTGCAGCGCGAGGTGGGCCCAGTCGTACTTGCCCTCGCCGAGCGCGTCCCAGGTGGACTTCAGCTCCTTCTGCCAAGACTTGTTCTGCGGAACGAGGCGCCAGAGCGGCGCGAAGTTGATAACCACGCCGTCATCGAGGTTCGGCTTCCAGAGCGGCGCGACGCGCTTCACTTCATCGAGGAAGGCGCGCAGCTCTTCGACGAGCCCCTCCTGCGCGGCGAGCTGCTTGCGCTGGGCGGCGGTCGCTCCGTCGCGCAGCTCGCTGGCGAGCGACTCGACGCGCCGCTCCTCATGCGCGAGCCTCGGCGTGACGTAGTCGTTCTGGACGCGGAAGAGCGTGTCCTTGCTGAAGGCGTGGATGTAGAGCCACACGGAGTAGCTCGCCGAGGGCGTCGCGAGCTGCCAGTAGATCGGCGCCTTGCGACGGCTCTTCGAGTACATCTTGATGTGCAGCGGGAAGAACTCCTTGGCGAGCCAAGCGCGGAAGTTCTCGGGCGCGTCGACCTTCACTCGCTCAGCGATGGAGATAGCGCGCGCGGCGAGGTCGTCGGCGTGGCCTTCGTCGTCAACGAGAATGTCGGGGCGCTCGGCGGGCTCTTCGCCCTCGGGATACATGCCGGGCGAGCGCGACGGCAGCGGATCGAACGGTTCGGGTTCGGGCGGGACGGCGCGCTCGCCGGTCGCGAGGCGCGGATCGAAGCGGCCGAAGGCGACGCCGACGAGCCAGGAGCTGAATGAGTCCGCGCTTGCGAGGGTGTCGTCCTCGGAAGCGTCATCAGACTCATCGTCGCTCTCCGCTTCTTGCTCGCCCTCGTTCAAGGGTGCGCGTTTGACCGACGACTCAATGGCAGTGCGGTCATCTGCGTTGATGCCGTAGAGAACGAACATCGCGTCGTCGACTTGCAGGACCAGCGCGCCGATCTCGCGCTCGACGACGCTTCGTTCGCGTCCCGACACCTTCTCGTTCAGCCCCATCGGCAGGACGAACGCATGCGACGTCTCGTTGTGTGTATCTAGCCAGCGCTTCAATGACCACGCGCGACGCGACAAGACCGCAAGGGTGGAGACGTCGGTCTTGTCCAGATTGGGCACGGGCGTTCTCTGGAGGACGCCGACCTCGTAAGAGCCGAATGCCATCTGGAGCGCGACGAGGTAGCGGAAAGGAGTGCTCGTCGTCACCGCCAGAAGCGCGAGCAAATCCTCGGCACCGTCACCCTCGACGAACGCTGCGGGACCCTTGTCCGCGAAGATACAGCCTGCCGGCATCGCTCGGATACCAAGCCCGCCCTGCGTCCTCCGAGGCCATGTCATCCCGGGGCGGAAGAAGTGCTGCACGCTCGCGGGACGTTCGAGCGGTCTGTTCTCGGTACCGAGGAACCCGGTATAGGACTGTCGATCGTCCGACCACGCGATGACCGTATTCACGTCGTAGTAGTGAGGTGAGTAGGCGCCGCCCTTCGCCCAGGGACGCCATGCGCCACCGAGCGTGCTGGCCTTCGGCTCCCACCACACACGAGCGAAGCGAAAGTCCGCGTTGAGGGGGTTGGTGGAGACGACCAGGCGAGGCGTCCGGTTGAACGGCTCACTCGTCGTGAAAATCTGAAGGCAACTCGACGGAGCCCAGTAGGCGAACGGACTCCCAGGGATAGCGGTAAACTTCTCAGGAGCCTGCTCGAACGCCACAGACACATGCGGGGCCGTCAGCGCCGTGCGAATAGCGTCGGCCTTCTCATCAACCGATGCGTCGAGAACGCGAATGAACACGGTCATGCTCGCGCCTCCAAGCAGTAGGCGGCGGTCTCCACCATCGCGCTGTCGAGAACGCCGACTCCAAGATCCGCCAGGACAACAGGCGGCGCCTCCGCAAGAAGCACTTCCTCTCGCCACTTCTGAAAGCTGGAGAGGAAGAAGCCGGTTCGTGAAGTGATCGCGCCGACGCGGCCCTTCGAGGCGAGAAGCTCGATGCCGCGCTCGACGAAGGCCGCATAGACGTCGTTCTTGGTGCGAGGGTACGCCTTCTCGAAGTCCTTCTTTGCCCTCATGCTTCCAGAACCAAACGGCGGGTTCATCAGCACCGCGTCGAACTTCTTCTCGGCCACGGTGAGCAGCGCCACGCCATGCGCGGCGTCGTCAGCGAAGAGCCTCCGCCGCGTGTTCGTCGCTCCGGCCTCCTCGCGCACGAAGCGATCGAGCGCGGCCCGGATGCGCTCCTCCGGCGGTGCGAACAGATCGCCGGTCTGGCCCCGCTTCGCCTGGCGCGCGACGAGCTGCTCGACGCGAAGCAAGAGCCCGAGGTCGCCCGCGAGGCTCAGCGATTCGACAAGCGACGTGAACACGCGCCCGAGCTCGGCGTCGCCCAGTTTCGCCACGAACTCCTTGGCGATCTGCTCGTCCGCCACCAGCGGCTCGGCCACGACGATGTTCGAGCGGCGGATCTGCGCGCGCTCACCGCGCCCGATGCCGGAGTCGCGGTACGCTTTCTGCGCCCGCATCCAGAGAGCGAGCTGGGCGATCTGCGCGCAGCGCGGGTCGATGTCGACGCCGTGGAGGTTGTGCGCGAGCACGAGCCCGGGCACAGCCTTCTTCAGCGCGTCGAGGGTCGGGTAGTCCTCGGCGAGCGCCTTGCCCGTCGCCTCGCTCTTCGGGCTCGCCGGGTCGTCGTAGGCCTCCTCGTAGATCGCGAGCAAGAGATCGAAGGCGTAGAGCAGGAAGTGACCGCTGCCGCAGGCCGGGTCGAGCACGCGCAGGTCTCGCGGGTCCTTCTTCGCGCGCGGCGCGAACTCCTCGCCGGGCTTGCGCACCATGTACTCGCAGCGCTCGGTGAGCACCGTCTTCGTCCCGCGCATCTCGTACCAGATGCGCCCGAGCGTGTTGTCGGTGAGGAACTGCACCACGTAGCGCGGCGTGAAGAACTGGTTGCGCACGGCCAGCTCGCGGCTGTTGTGCGGCGCCTGGCTCTCCTCGCGCATCTTGCGGCGCTCGTCCTGGCCGTTGAAGAACTGGTAGACCCAGCCGATGGTCTCGTCCTCGCCCCATACGCGGGCGAGCTCGGTGGCGTTCAAGATCTCGAGGAGCTGCTCGAAGGTCGCGCGCTTCGGCCACAGCACGCTCGACGGATCGCGCCGGTCGAAGAGGACCTTCACCTCGGTCGACAGCTCGTCGAAGAGCGACTCGAGGTAGAGCCGGTAGCCCGCGCTCTCGGGCAGGAGCGGGAGGCCCGGCGCCATGCCGCAGAACTCGCGGTAGCCGCCCGACTGCTCGCCCTTCGTGATGCACTCCTGCACCAGCTCGCGGGCCTCGATCATCTTCAGGGCGACGAAGCGGTTGAGCGTGGTGAAGGCGGCGTCGCGCAGGTAGTCGCGGGCGGCATCGGCGGCCGTCATGCCGGCCGCGCGCTTGTGCTCGATGGCGGCGACGATGCGCTCGCGCCGATACGCATCGCGCGCGGAGAGGTGCTTGCCCGCCGTCGCGGCCACCGCGCCGTCTCGATGCACGTCGAAGTCGCCCTCGAGCTGGGCGGCGAAGTCCTCCTCGAGGAGCTTTCGCGCTCGCTGGGTGGCGCGTTCGATGGCGTTGCGTGTGTCCTTGTCCATCTCTCGGGCGCCCCTTACTGAACGATGACCTTCTTGCCGGCGCCGATGAGGCGCGCGCACTCTTCGCGCACGCCGTCGAGCGCAGCTTCGAGCTGCTCGTCGGTTTCGACGCCTCCGGCGAAGTAGCTGCCGACGCTCACGGTGACGACGCGCTCGCCGTCGATGATGCGGCGCAGCTCGGCGATCGCGGCGCTCAGGCGCCCGCCGCAGGCGTCGCGGTCGGCGCGGAGCTGCGGGATCGGCACGCGGGTCTCGTCGCGCTTCTTCCCGCGCTCGAAGGGCTCGGCGAGGCGCCGCTGCTGGTCCTCGTCGATCTCCGTCCAGCCCGGCGTCTTCACCAGCTTGTCGAAGGCCTTGGTGTACGCGGCCACGCGCGCGTCGAGTGCCTCGTCGAAGCGCCTCTGGTACTCGACCTCCAGCGCCTTGGTGTGCTGCTCGATCGCGGGCAGCTCCTTGAAGAAGGTCTCGCGCTGCAGAAGGTCGTCGAGCTCCGTCGCGCGCGTGCGTAGGTCGTCGGCGATGTCCGCCTCTTGGCTCAGGAAGCTCCACAGGCCGCTCTGCGCCTTGCGGGCGCGCTCGAGGTCGTGGAGGCGCGGATCGCTCAGCACCTGCTCCAGCTCGACGGCGCGCTTGATGGCGTCCTTGATGGCGCGGTGACTCGTGTTGAAGGTCGCGATCGCGTTGTCCTCCGAGCCCCGGAGGATGGCCTTCATCTGGCCGATGGCGCCGTCGAGCACTGCGCCGCCCGGCAGGCGATGCGCGGTGAGCGTGCCAAGCGCCGAGGCGACGGTGTCCTCGTTGCGCGCGACCTCCTTGCGCAGCTCGGCGACAATCGCGCCGGCGTTCAGCTCTTTCACCTCGCTGCCGAAGGTGTCCTTGAAAGCCTCGGAGGCCTTCACCAGCTCCTCGAACTCGATGCCCTTCTTCGGGCGGAACGAGGCCTGCCGGAACAGGTTGTTGTTCGAGAACGTGTCGCGCGCTTCGACGCCGGTGACGGTGTCGAGCGTCTGCCCCTTGCTGGTCGCCTCGATCTTGCCGGCGCGGAGCAGCGACAGGACGAGCAGGCGCACCGCTTCGAAGTCCCAGCCAAACGGCTCCTTGGCGAACTCGTCGGTGAGGTAGCGACCGCTCGCGGTGTCGCCGTAGTTGGCGCGCTCCTCGATGCGGTCGAGCACCTCCTTCAGCGGGCCGCTCTCGGTGCGGAAGACGGTCTTGCCCTTCTCGTCGCGGAGCAGGCCGATGCTGCCGAACACGCTCGGCAGGCCCTGAAGGTTCTCGGCGGTGAAGAGGGCGTCGGTGCCCTTCTTCACGTCCGTCGCCTTAGCGGCGGCCTCCTTGAAGCGGTCGAAGACCTCGGGCAGCACGGTGCCGAGCACCTCGGCGGCAGTCTTCCCCACGTCGACGGCGCGGTCTCCGGGGCTTCGGTCGTTGCCCCGGAAGTAGACGCGGCCCGAGAGCGCCGCCGCCTTGAGCAGGCGACGCAGCTCGTCGCCGTGACGGCGCAGGCGAACGCGCTCCTCGGCGATGAGGGCGGGCGTGTCCTCGCCCTTGGTCTCGCGCTCCTTGCGCGCGAGCATCTCCTTCGACCGGAACAGCTCGACGGTCTCGCGGTCGATGGAGTCGGTGAGCGCGATGGCCCAGAAGACGTGCTTGCGCTCCTGCTGGCTGCGCGTGCGCAGCTCGGCGGCGAGGCCGTCGAAGTCCTTCCCGTCCTCCGCGAGATGGACCTGGAACATCATGTCGCCCGCCGTGAGCTCGCGGCCGTGGATGGCGAGGCCCGCCTTGAAGGTCTTGGTGTCGAAGAGCGTGTGCGAGGGCTGCGGCTGCCAGAAGCCCGAGAGCACTTCCTGGTAGAGCCGATGCGAGTCGCCGGGCTTCGGGCTGATGCCGTTGCGCAGGCGCTCCCAATCGTCCTCGGCGGGAGTGGGAATGCGGTAGCCATCGTCACCGTGGCGAACCTGGTGGGCGGCCTCCAGCGCGCGGAGCGCCTCCTTCACCGAGGCGAGCTGGGAGTCGCCGCCGACCTGGCCATGCAGGGCTGCCGCGAGGTTCTCCGCGCTGCGGTGGACGCTCTTCACGTACTGGAGCAGGCAGATGACCTTCGCCACCGGCTGCGCCAGCGGGTGTTCGACCAGCTTCGAGATGGCTGCGATCTTCGCGCGCACCTCGGAGCCGATGTTGCCCTCGACGAGGTCGTAGACCTGATCGAGCCGCACGAGGTCGCCGACCGCGCCGTCGGCGAGGTTCACCGCCGGGTTGATGAGGAGCTGCTGCGCGAGCTTGATGATGGTGCGGTTCGCACCGCCGACGTGCTTGCTCGCACCGCCCTGGGTTCGCAGGCCGGAGACGACCTGGATGATGAGGTCAATCTGGTACGGCAGCAGCGGGTAGAGGTCGATGAAGGCCTCGCGCGTCACCTCGGGGAGCTTGATGTCAGCGGTGAGCCGGGTGTGCTCCGTGAGCCGTCCCCGATGCTCGTCGAAGAGCTTCCCGAGCGTGGCCTGCGCGTTGGCATTCTTCGAGAGCACGCGGCGGCTCGTGACCTCGGAGATGTCGCTCGGCTCGAGGTGAACCTGCAGCGGGAAGCGGTCCATCAAGCGGGCAAGCTCGATCTTCTTGTCATCGAGACCGGAGACGAGCTCGCCGAGCTTCTCCTGTGAGGTGACGACGACCCAGTGCTTGCCCCGCCCCTTCACGCCGAGCTGCTGCACGATGGCCTGCAGATCGAGCATCTTCTGGACGTCGCGGGCGACGAACTGGCCGACCTCGTCGACCACGAACATGAGCGAGCGGCCCGGCTTGCGGCGCTTCATCAGCTCGCCCGCGCGCTCGGCGAGCTTGCCCGGGGTGATGTCGGCCTTGTTCTTGACGGCCTTCACCCACGAGTCGGCGACCGGGTAGGTGTCGGGGTCGAGGCTGTGGAGCACGCGGCTCGCCTCGGACAGCGCGAAGGCAACCTTGCTCTTCTCGCTGGACCACTCCTTCTTGAAGAGGCGCTTGTACTCGTCCTCGAACTTGCCGAGCGACCCCTTCTCCTCGAGGCCGATCTCCAGCTCCGAGAGGTCGAGATCCTTTGCGTAGCCGAGGCTCTGCAGAAAGAGCCCGTACATGATCTCGGTGAGCGTCTGGTTGCCGCTGCGGATGCCGCGGTCGGTTGAGACGTCGAAGATGACGGCGTGGGTCGGGATCTTCTCGTTGATGGCCTTGAGCAGTACCTGCAGTTTCTTGTCGCCCGTGCGCTCGGCGAAACGCTCGGCGGCGGACTCGCCGGCCACCGTGCGGTTCGCGACGGAGAGGCCGAGCATCTTGGCGAAGCTCGACTTACCGGAGCCGAAGAAGCCCGACACCCAGATGGAGACGCCGTCGGTCGGCTTGTTCGGGGCCTCGCGGTACGCCTCGAAGATGCCGGTGTAGTGCGTGCGGATCGCGTCCGTGACGACGTACTCCGTGATTTCGTCGCGGATGATCTCTTCATCGGTCTGATCGACCTTGATGACTTCTTCGATCCGACGATGGATGTCGTTCGCGAACAGCGTCTTGATGGGCGTCGTCATCGTCATGGTCCTCAGAAGATCTTCGGGCGGTAGTTGTGCTCCGCGTCGAGCACGCCCATGAAGCGCAGGCCTGCCGCGCCATCGAGGTCGCCGGGGTAGAAGAGAACGGTGGGCACGTGGACGCGGCCCTTGAGCTGCTCGAGCAACGAGAAGGTCCGGTACACCGGGAAGAGCGCGCCGGTGCGCTGGATGAAGACGATGTCGCGGAGCGGATCGCCTTCGTCGGGAAGCTGCGAGGCGACGATGTCGACGAGCGACGACTCGCCCTCGGACAGGACGGCGTGGACCGTTTCGACGACCGTCTCGGTGCCGAGCGCGCGCTCGACGTCGAACCACTCGGGGAGCGGCCGCTGGAGGCGCATCGCAGCGTCGAGGCACTCGGCCAGTGAGATGCGGCGGACGCGCTTGCCCTTCTGTTCGAGGCGCGTCTGGAGCAACGTCACTTGCTGACGCAGCGTGAACTCGTCCTCCGGGTCGTAGCGGAAGAGCGCGTATGGCATGTCGTGGTACGCGCTGATGCGCTGCCGGGGATCGGGCAGCTCGAGGATCGGCTCGAGGTTCTGCTTCAGGCGGTGTTCGAGGTCGCTCATGCAACCATCCTCTCTGCGTACTCGCAGGTGCTCGCGCAGGGCAGCGAGAGCTGCACGAGGCTGCCGGCGACCTGGTATTCGAGCTTGCGGTACTGGTGCAGCCGCAGGAGTTCGTGCTCGACGTCGGCTGGGCGCATCAAGAACAAACGCCAGTCGTGCGAGGCCACGAGCTTGCTGGGGCTCAGCTTCTCGTCGCGCATCGCGTGGAGCAGGTAGAGAAAGCTCCGCTCCGGCAGATGAAACGAGACGAACTCCTTGGTGATGGAGCCGCGCAGGAGCCCGAAGTCGACGGCCAGCTTGAGCAGGCCTGCGGCGACGCGCTTGGTGGTCTGCTCGGACCAAGCGTGCTCCGTCGTGCCGCCGCGTTTGCTGATGTCGCCCAGGTACTTCTCGACGTCCTCCGTGTGGACGCGAAACGCGCCACCGTCGTACGCGCCGAAGAGCCAGCTCTCGAGGAAGTCGCGGACGAGGAACTCGTCGCGCGTCATGTGCCAGAGGAGCAGCGGCTTCCACTCCTCGACGGGGAGGCCGTGCTTCGCGAGTACGACGAGGGGGCGGTCGCGCCCTCCGGGATCGAAGCGGCGGTTCAGCACCTTCGCCACGTCACGCAGCCACGTGGTGCTCTTCGCACCGATGAAGTTCTCCTCGCGCAGGCGATCGAGGTTCTCTCGCTTCGAACGCTCGAAGTCCCACGCCGCGAACACGGCGTAGGTCTCAGAAATCATCGCCCCCTTGATGACCGTGAACGAGGAAGCAACGTGATCGCGCGGACCCGTCACTCGCCCGCCCGTCGCCCTTCAGTCCTGCCTTGCAATGTAGGGAACCGACAACGCAGCAGGAGCACCGCATGCGAAGCCAGCGGCCAACATGGTGACGGTCTCGTCGTTCAGCTGAAAGGGCCCGGGCAGCGGAACCGTGCGCCCCTCGGCAGATCGCCGAAGGCGCTTGCTTGCCTGAAGTATCGGCTCTGACGCGAGCTCGAAGCCAGCCAGGACCCTCCGAAGATCGCTGTCCTGCGCTTGAGAAACTCGCTCGAAAAATGGGAACCACGTAGGGGCTGCATCGAGCCAAAGTTCCCAGCGGGCCTCAAACTCTTCTTCGACCGTTTCGCCAAGATTCCATAGCGTAGAGACGCCTGGCGCGTGGAAAACTTCCATGCAGCGGTTCGCTGCTACCCCGAAGACCGAACGCGCTTGGGCGAAGTAGTGAGTTCGCGGGAAGCCTCGACGAATAGCGGTGGCACCGAAAGGTCCGAGCTGCCCCCTGGTATTCCACCACTGCGCTCGATCGAGTTCTCCAAAGCGCCCGACAACCACCCGGAGACGGAGAAGATGATCGAGGTCGATGGCGCTCATCGGGATTTGATCTCAGCAGACCGGAGAATAGTCACGAGTTCTCGGTCGCTTACGGGAGGTAGACCTGGGATGTCAATTCTTCGAAATGAGGCGCTCGAAGCAGCCGAACGTCCCCACTGAAGCGCAGTTAACTCGTTCTGAACCAAGGCCATCCGTACGCCCAATTCCGGGCGTTTCGGATGGCCTTCTTTTCGGGCTCATCGGGGATTTGAGCCCGGATTTCTCAGATGGCCAGCCTCATGACCATACCGTGCGAATCGGCTATGAGCTGCAAGGGTTTGGTGAACACGAGGAGGGCGGCGGATGCCTGACGCGACGGGTGAAGCGGAAGGACACGGGTTGCGGGTCGCGTTCGACCGTCGATTGAAGTTGGAATTTCACGGCGCCAGCGTCACCTCGGATGCCGGCCTGCTTGCGTTCCGCGAACTCGACGACGCGCTCGGCCTCACCGCGATGGCCGCCGACGTGCTCACCGACCCCCGCACCGGGCGCAACGGGCGCCACAGCCTGATCGCCCAGCTCCGGCAGTCGGTGTTCGGCCGCCTCGCGGGCTACGAGGACGTGAACGACGCCGACCGCCTCGGCCGTGTTCACGACGCCGAAGGGCGCGCCAATCGACCAGGCGAACTTCTATGCCCGCGAGTGGGTCCCGATGCTCCGCCTGCTCAAGATCCGGCCACGGCCCTTCTACAACACCCGCCACACGTACATCTCGTACATGCTCGCGATCGGCGCCCGGCCGCTCTGGGTCGCGCGCCAGACGGGCACGAGCCTCGAGATGATCGAGCAGCACTATGGCGACGCACGCTGCTCGAGTGGCGAGCTCGACGCGCTGATCAGTGACGCCAAACGAGCCCGGACCCGGAATCTACCCGGAACCCTCGACGACGATTCGTCGAACGACGTTCTCGCCGACGAAAAGGCCCCGACGAGTCGGGGCCTTCATCCAGAGCGGGCGACGGGGGTCGAACCGGCGACGTCCAGCTTGGGAATGGGATTGAAGCGAACGTTCAAGACTTTGATTTGTCGGGATAATCGACCAAAAAGCTGCGGCCTCTCGAGGTCCAGCAGACAGGTCGAAGGGGGCTCAGATCAGCGACAGAAACTGTCGAGGCGTCAGGATACGCGTGCGAAAGATCGCTCAAGGGTGAGGAGATCGCGGTCACCGGTCACGAGGTAGTGTGCTCGTGCGGCGACGGCACATTCCAAGATTCGGTTGTCGTCGTGATCGCGAACGACAGCCAGCCATGACGGCCCAGGATCGATGATGCGAGCGGGCAGTCCAGTCACCGCGTCTACAAGGCGGCTGTGCGTCCAACAAAACTTGGGACCTGTGAGCACGCGGGTGACCTCTTCGAGAATCGCCTCCGAGGCGAAGACCTCGATGGCGCCAGAAGCCGCGAGGAGGAGAATCGCCTTCGGATTTCCCCCCGAGGCGAATGCGGAGACGATGCCGTTGGTGTCAGCGACGACGCGGGGACGCATCTATGCCCATCGTGCGGCTTCGCCGCAGTTCATCGACGATGGCCTGGACCTGCTTCTCGCTGGCAACGCCCATCTGCTTGGCACGTTTCCGGCCGTAGGCGAAGGCGCGGCTGAGGGCCGCCTCGCGCTCGCTATGATCCAGGTAGAGCCGGAGCGCGGCGCGTACGAGCTCGGAAATGCTCTGGTGCTGCTTTTTCGCCAGTTTCTGCACCGCGGATTCGAGCGGAGGGGGAAGCGAGATCGTGACGGGTTTTCGTTGTGGCATTGAGGGCATCTCCTGTGTGACGATGTCATACAGGCTAGCGTACCATGAGCTAGGACGTCAACGCTTACCGAGCGAGTATCGTCTGTAGTTGAA
>JADYZW010000032.1 GCA_020852955.1 Deltaproteobacteria bacterium
GCGTCCGGATTGTTGACGAGGTACCGGGCCAGGTACTGCACCAGTTCCTTCATGTCGTCTCCCCTGGAGCAATCCCCGCCCGCTTGATCAGCTGGGCGACCGTCTGCGACGGGAGGGCCCCACGCCGCATCCACTCATGGAGTTTTTCTTTTTTGAAGTCAACGACGGGCGGGTTGGGCAGCGGGTCGTAGGTGCCCACTTGGTCGATCGTGCGCCCGCCGCGCGGCGCGCGCTTGTCGGCGACGACGATGCGGTAAAAGGCGTGCTTCTTGGTCCCGCGTCGGGCGAGTCGGATGACGACGCTCATGGTGTTTCCTTTCGTGTCCGGATCTAGCCGGGAAGCATGTTGGTGAGGCGGCCGAGGCCCCCAGGCCCCATTTTCGTGAACTTCTTCATCATCTTCTTGGTCTGGGCGTACTGTTTCAAAAACCGGTTCACGTCGGCGACGTTGGTTCCGCTACCGAGGGCGATGCGTTTCCGGCGGCTGCCGTTGAGGATGGCGTCGTTGCGGCGCTCTTCTTTGGTCATCGAGTTGATGATGGCCTCGATGCGCTTGAGCTCGTGGTCGGCGACCCCGGGATCCATCTTGCCGGCGAGCTTCTTCATGCCGGGGATCATGCCGAGGAGGTCGCCCATCGACCCGAGCTTCTTCACCATCTGCAGCTGGTCGCGGAAGTCCTCGAGCGTGAATTCGTTCTTGCGGAGTTTCTTCTCGAGCGCCTCGGCCTGTTTCTGATCGTAGGCCTTCTCGACCTTCTCGATGAGCGAGAGGACGTCGCCCTGGCCGAGGATGCGCGAGGCCATGCGGTCGGGGTGGAAGGCCTCGAGTGCTTCGGGCTTCTCGCCCATGCCGACGAAGAAGATCGGGGCGCCGGTGACGGCGCGGATCGAGAGCGCGGCGCCCCCGCGGGCGTCGCCGTCGAGCTTGGTGAGGATGACGCCGTCGATCGCGAGCTTGTCGTGGAATCCCTGCGCGACGTTGACCGCATCCTGACCGGTCATCGCGTCCGCGACCAAGAACACGTACTTCGGCGTGATCGCCGCCTTGATGGCGACGAGCTCGTCCATCAACGCCTCGTCGATGTGGAGCCGGCCGGCGGTATCGATGATGACCGTGTCGTGGCCGGCGGTGCGCGCGGCCGTCATGCCGGCGCGGGCGAGATCGACCGGCGTCGCGTCGGCGGCCGACGGATGGACGGGCAAGCCGAGCTGCCGTCCGAGCGCCGTCAGCTGCTCGATCGCGGCGGGACGATAGACGTCGGCCGGCACGAGATACGGGCGGCGGCCGCGTTCGCTCTTCAGGTGCCGCGCGAGCTTGGCGGAGCTCGTCGTCTTGCCGGAGCCCTGGAGACCGACGAGCATGATCGCGACCGGCGGCGGCACGCCGAGATCCAGGACCGCAGCCTGCTCGCCCATCGTCTTGATGAGCTCGAGGTGGATGAACTTGAGGAGGTGCTGCTCGGGGGTGAGGCTCCGGAGCACTTCCTGCCCGAGCGCCCGTTCGCGGATCGACTCCGTGAACTTCTGCACGACGGGCAGGGCCACGTCGGCTTCGAGGAGGGCCATCCGGACCTCCCGGAGCGCCTCCGTCATGTGGCCTTCCGTGATCCGGCCGTGGCCGCGCAGGCGCTTGAAGACCTGCTCGAGCTTGTCCCCTAGGGCGTCGAACATAAATGAGGCGAAAGCGCGTGAACCTATAGGAGTGGGCCGAAAAGAGAAACCCCCCGAACCCCCTAGGCTTCGCGAGCCTTCGGGTAGTTTCGGGGGGTTCCCCTACCGATGCAATTCGGGGCGGGCGTTGAAGCCCTGCGCCCCCTTGGAAATTCCGGATCTTGTCGAGGACGATCGGGTCTTCACCAGCCGGCATCTGATGCCGACCTTCTCCTCCTCGGTGCCGCCCTTGAGCGAATCCAGGGGCGAGCGCCGCCCCCACCCACCCGATGGTTTCGACGGCCCGGCGCGCACGGGACTTGGCGGCGCGCCGACGACGCCACCGATCACGGAAGATCACGCGCCGGGCCGCTACCACGACCCCGGCTGTGCCTCAACGCGCGAGCGGTGCCGGCGGGTGACTGACTACTCGGAGGGATCGACCGTGCGTCACCCGCGCGCCCACGATGGCGGATGCCCGCGAGCGCGCCGACGCCGTGCCTCCGCCCGTATCGCCCGCGCGCCGCCGAGCACACCGTGCTGCACCAGGTCGTCCGGCTGCACCTGGCCACCTTTCTGCGAGTCGCCGAGGAAGCCGGCGGCGTCCCGGCGTTCGTCGAGCGCGAGCTCCGCCAGTTCCTCACCTGCGGCGTCTGGGCGAAAGGCTTCGCGCGCTTCCGCTGCGACGCCTGTCATGCGGAACGGCTCGTGCCGTTTTCGTGCAAGGCTCGCGCGGTCTGTCCCAGTTGTGGCGGCCGGCGCATGGCGGAGCGCGCGGCGCACCTCGTGGATCACGTGCTGCCCGCCGTGCCGATGCGGCAGTGGGTGCTGAGTCTGCCGTTTCGGCTGCGCTACGTGCTCGCGTTCGATCACGCGCTCTGCCGGAAGGTGCTCGCCGTCCACGTCCGCGCGCTCCGCGCCTTCTATCGGCGCCGCGCCCGCCGCCAGGGCATCGCCGACGGCGAGACCGGCGCCGTCACGGCGATTCAGCGGTGGGGAAGTGCGCTCAATCTGAACGTGCACTTCCATACGCTCGCGCTCGACGGCGTCTTCCAGAGCGACGCCGACGGTGACCTGCGCTTCGTCCCCGCATCACCGCCGACGCCGCAGGAGATCGCCCGCCTCGTCGCGACGATCGCCCGGCGCGTGGCGACGCTGCTCCGGCGCCACGGCCTCACGCTCGGGGGAGACGAGCCGGCCGACGACGCCGACTCCCAGGCGGACGCCGGGGCACTCGCGGCACTCGCCGCCGCGAGCGTCACCGGACGGAGCCTCCTCGGCGCGGCGCCCGGCGCGCGCGTCGGGCGGGTCGGGCGCACCACGACCGCCGCGATCGCCAAGGCGGCATCCCCCTGGCACGCCCGCGCCGCCGATTTCGATCTCCACGGTGGCCGCACCGTCCGTGCCGAGGATCGCCGCACACTCGAACGGCTCTGTCACTATCTCCTTCGTCCGCCGCTGGCCCAGGACCGCCTCGAGCTCCTCCCCGACGGTCGCGTCGGCCTCACCCTCGCGCACCCGTGGGCCGACGGTACGAGTGTGCTCGTCTTCGGGGGCGTCGAGTTCCTGGAGAAACTCGCGGTCCTCATCCCGAAGCCCAGAGTCAATCTCGTGCTGTACCACGGCATCCTCGGCGCCCGGGCGCGCCGTCGCGCCGCTGCTGTCGCGCAGGTGGTCCCACCGGAGGCCACCCGGCCAACCTCGGTCGCGCCGGTATCGCAGGAGACGGCCGCCCCACCCGAGAGGCGCCCATCCCGTCGCGGGTGGCTCTGGGCCGACTTGATGCGCCGGGTCTTCGAAATCGATGTCCTTGCCTGCGACTGCGGGGCCCGCCTGCGCTTCCTCGCCACGATCGAAGACCCACCCGTCGTGCAGCGCATCCTGCGGCACCTCGGCCTCCCAACGGACACTCCGGTCTCCGCCCTGGCACGCCCCCCACCCCGAGACGACCTGGCGTTCGCGTTTCCCGCGTAGCGACCGCGCCAGCGTTCGCGTCCCCCACTGACCACCGAGATCGCGTCACGCGATCGCCGCCGCGCTGCGTCTTGACGGTACTGCTCGCGCCATCGGATACGCCTCCGGGCCGGCACGGTGCTCGGTCCCGGGTGGGTTCGGCCCCTAATCCGCCCCGTCGTGAGGAGATAAGGACGAAGTTTGGGGGCACCGGAGAAGGTCCGATAAGACTCGATTACGTCAACCCAGCGCTAATGCCGACTACCGAC
>JADYZW010000033.1 GCA_020852955.1 Deltaproteobacteria bacterium
GTGCCCCCGCGCGTTGCGCAGCGTCACCACCGCCGAACCGTCCCGCACCGGCGTCAGCTCCCCGAGACTCCAGCCGTGCCCCACCACCGCCCCCGCGCTCAACGGCGCCAACCACTCCCACGGCGCCACCGCCGCCTCGCCTTCGGCCTCCGGCCGCTCCGCCTCCGGCGCTGCGCTCCGCTCGAGCGCGGACGCCGGACCGCCACGGTCGCTCGCCGGACCTTCGACCGGATCACGCCGCGGCCGCGCGGCCGCCATCGCCGTCCCCGCGCCCCCCACTGCCAACGCCGCGGCTGCGCCGACGGCCGCCTTGCCGATCAATTCGCGTCGTGAAAGCATCGCCCGCTCCCTTCTGGAAACCTGAATCCCTCGCGCTTCCGGATTCCCACCCCGGCCCGTCGCACCAACGCGCCCGCTGCGGTCGTCTCCGTAAACGACCGGATCTTCTCCGGAGGAAGAACGCTCGCGCGGGGTGTGTGCGACATGGGGGGTCACGGCACTTCTGGACGGGACCCGGTAGCATGGGCCCCGGGGCGATTGTCAAGGGAAATCGTGACGGATGTCATGAATTTCCCGGGCACCTTCGCTGGTGGAGACCGCCGACGGCGCGCTCGCCCTGGACGCGGCCGTGCCCGGACCGACGACTCGCGCCCGGGTGCGACGTCGCCCGCCACACGCGGCGGCGGCGGACCGCGCGCCTCCCCATCGGCGGCGGCATTTGCCGCCCGGCGTGCAATTGGGTTAGATCCGTGCCCTTGTCGCTCGCGAGCGCCGGCTCGCCCGCCAATCGACACCCGGGGAAAGGACACGCCGCGATGATGGACGAGAAGGACGTTCGGTCGGACGGCGTGGAGTCGCGCCTCGGCGTTTCGCTCGGGAACGATCACGCGTCGTTCGATGTCGATGAAGCGGTGTACCCCCTCGAAGCGATCTACGGCAGCGCGTATCTCTTTGTCGACCGGTGCTTCGTCTTCCTCTCTCGGCCGCGGCCGCAGGTCGTGACCGTTCGCTTGACGTCTCGCGGCCCCGCCACGGCGGCCGAGCTCGACGCGCTCGCGGGCGAGTTCGCGAACGAGATGCTTTCGCAGGCGGCGCGCCTGCGCCTGGCGCAAGCCACGGCCCGCATCCGCGAGTACTACACGGCCGCGGCGCTCCGAGCGGCGGCCTCGGCACCTTCGGTCGACGATCTCCTCGCCGAGCTCGACGCGGAGGATCTCGGGGACGACCCGCTCGAAATCTCGGTTTCCTGGGAAGCGAAGTACGGCGCCAAGGGCACCGAGCCGAAGTAGGATCCCCGTCCCGGATGCGCCGGATCGCTTTCGATCGATCGCTGTACGCTCCCGATGCCGTCGAGGCGGCGGCCCTGGCGTACGCGGAGTACGCCGACATCACGCTCGAACGCGCGGACGACGCGATGGTGGCCGTCGTCGGAGCCGTCCGTGGCGGCGACCGCGAAACCATCGAGCGCTCGTTCTGCAACCTCGTCTTGCAAGAGACCGTCGTGCGAATGCGGCGAGCGCCCGCCCCGGAAGAGGAGCGCGCGTAGATGCCGGCCGACGCGCCATCGCTGGACCATCTCGGGTTCTTCCGCTTCGGACGGGTGGCCGGCAAGGTCCTGATCACGACGGACGGAGGCGCCTGGGCCTTCCTGAGCGAGCCGGAGCTCGCTCAACTTCTGGCGGGAGACGTCGCGGCGGGCCACCCGCGGTTCGCCGAGCTCCAACGCGGCGGGTTTCTCCGCGCCGGCCTCGACCTCGACGCGCTGGCGAAGAAGCTCGCGCGGCGTATCGGCCACGTCGCCCGCGGCCCCGAGCGCCACGTCGTGACGATCAGCCGCCGCACCGGCGGCAAGGACGTCGGCCTGGATCGCGGGACGGCCGAGCGGATCGTCGACGTCGCGTTCCAGAGCAGATCCCCGTCGGTATCGTTCGAGATCCGGGCGGACGGCGGCGAGCCGCTGCTCGACATCGAGGCCGTCCGACATCTCGTGGACTTCGCGCGGGGATCGAGCGCGCGCACGGCCGGGAAGACACTCGCCTTCACCCTCGTCAGCAACCTCAGCGCCATGACGACGGAGACGGCCGAGTGGTTGATCGCCAACGAGGTCGCCGTCCGGACGTGGCTCGACGGACCCGCCGAGATCCACGACTGGAACCGGACGTACACGATGGCGGGGGCGCACGCGGACGTCGTCGGGTGGATCGAGTGGTTCGACCGCCGGTATCGCGACCTCGGCATGGACCCGGAGGTCCGCCACGTCGACGCGAGCATGACGACGACGCGGCGGACGCTCGCGGCATGGCGCGAGGTGGTCGACGAGTACGTGGCGCGGGGTCTGCGGTCGATCGAGCTGCGGCCGCTCGGCCCGCTCGGCTTCGACGCCGACGCCTGGGAGGCTATCGGATACGGCGCCGAGGAGTACCTCGCGTTCTACGCTCGCGCGCTCGACTACGTGGTGGAGCGCAATCGCCGCGGAGCGCGGCTCGCCGAGCGAACGGCGGCGGGGTTCCTGACCAGCATCCTGGCCTCCGGCGACTCCGCGCGGCGGGAGATCCTGTCCCCGTGCTCGGCCGGAACGAACGAACTCGCCTACGACGTCGACGGCCGGGTCTTCCCGGGCGAGGAGGCGCGGCGGGTGGACGCCTCCGGGGATCCCATCTTCGCGCTCGGGAACGTGCGGAAGCTGGCCCTCGCCGACATCGTCCGGCATCCGACGGTGCGGGCGCTCGCGGCGGCATCGCTCCTCGACGCGCAGCCGATGTGCGCGGACTGCTGGAACAAGCCGTTCTGCGGCATCTCTCCGGTATCGACCTACGTCTGCGCCGGCGATCTCTTCGGGCAGCGCCCGCGGACGCTCGAGTGCAAGGAGCACATGGCGGTGTCGCGCGCCCTGTTCGCGCTCCTGGCGAACGAGAGCGACCGCGACACGCGGCGGATCCTCGAGGACTGGACGACCGGCAGCGGCCGCCTGCGTTAGACATCGACCAGGCATTCGTGCGCTTCGTCGTCCGCTCGGCACCTCCGCGCGGACGTGCCCCGTAGCCGGAACCTCTCCGGAGCGTCTACCGGACAGAGGTTCCCTGGCGCGCGAGACGATGTCGCCCCCCGACCGGAGCCGAACGTCGGTCGGAAAAATCCTGGCAAGCCAGCGTCCCGATATGGTAGCCGTCCCCGACGGAACGGACGTCGCCAACGTGAACACCCCCCTCCACTGTCCGACGCCGTCGAAGGACGCGCACGCGCGGAAGGATCTTCCCGCCCCTTCGATGCGCGCCCTCGACCTTCGACTCGCTCTGGTGCGCGGGCCAGCGCGGCTGCCGCTGCGCCGGAACCAGGCGGAGGCGTCGGACGAGATCGGCGGGAGCGACGTCCTGCGGACCGCGCGCGCCGCCGCCGGCCGGTCCGGAGCGTTCCTGGTCGGGGGCGGAGATCCGCTCCAACGCGCGGACCTGCCCACGCTCCTCCACGAGCTCTCCGCGCTGCGCCCCGCGCATCTCGGGCTCTGCGTCCCAGGCGCCGGCCTGACGAGCGCGGTCGTCGGCCAGTTGCGGTCCGCAGGCCTGCAACGGCTGCGCGTACCGTTTCATTCCGCGCGTCGAGACGCGCACGACTGGCTCGTGGGGCAGCCGGGCGCGCTCCGGGAAGCGTTGCGCGCGATCCGCACCTCCGTCGAGGCCGGCATGCCGGTCGAGGCCGAGGTCGCCGTGACGCGGCCGACGATGCCGCACCTCGCGGAGACGATCGACGTCCTCACGCGCGCGGGCGTCCGCGCGATCTCGCTCCGGCGCCTGACGGCGTTCGACGTCGAGGCGGCCGAGTTCGTCCTGCTCTCGCCGCGGCTGTCCCTGCTCGCCGGCGATCTCGAGCGCGCAGCGGCGATCGCGCTCCAGCGACGCGTCCGGGTCGTGCTCCGCGATTTTCCGATCTGCGCCGCGCCGCGCCTCGCGCGCCTCTTCGCGCGCACCGACGCCGAAGCGTGGGTGACGGCGGACGGCGCGAGCACGGCCCGGACGGAGGCCGCGCCCGGATGCCCGGACTGTCCCGGTGCGCCGCGCTGCGCGGGAGCGCCGGCGGACTACGTGACGCGCTTCGGCTGGGAAGAGCTCGCCGATCCGGCGCCGATCGCCGTGCGCGTTGGGGAGACCGTCGCCGCGCAGCAGGGCGTCCCGGCATCGGGAACGATGGTCCTCGCTTGGCGGGGACCGCGCCGCGTGCGATGCGACGCGTGCGCCGATGGGACCGGCGATCATGCGTCGGCGGTGCCGGAGTCGACGCGCGTGACGCGCGCGCGCCTGGTGGAGGCCGCGCGCTTCCGGCCGGCGGTGCTGCGGCTGGTTGGCGCCGAACTCCTCGCCCATCCGAATGCGGCGTCCCTGCTCTTCGATGCGGTGCGTCTCTTCCCGCACGTCGAGTGCGCCGGCGAGGGCAGCGCCGTCGTCAAGTGGACCGACGTCGAGCTGCGGCGCCTCAAGGAGCTGCGCCGTATCGACCTGGCGCTCTACGGACCCGACGCGGCGAGCCACGACGCCCACTGCGGAATCGCCGGCTCTTTCGTCGCGACGCTGCGCGGGATCGAGCGTCTGCACGCGCAGACGTCGATCGCGGTCGGCGTCTATGCAATCGTCCATGACGCCCGCGTGCTCCCCCGGTTCGTCGATGCGTGGAATCGCGGCGAGTTGCCGGGAACGCCGCGCTTTCGCCTGGCGGCAGACGGATCGTCTCTCGACGACGCCGTCGCCTGCGCGCGCCGCCTGCCGGCGGGCGGCGCGCGATCGGCGTTGCTGGCGGTGCTGCCGCGCTGTCTCTGCGAGGAGGCGGGCCTCGGCCTCGACGATGCCGTCCTCGAGCGAACGGCGGACGAGCCCTTCAGCGTCGCGTTCGGTCGACGCGTCGGACCCACCCGGTCCGGCTCGGATCCGGTCGGCGCGTTCGCGGGCTGCGGCGACGACGGAAACGCATGCACCGTGACCGGCTGCCCCGGCACGGCAATCGGATGGCGACGCGACGCGAGGTCGGAACGATGGATGCAGGACAGTTGACGGAACGGATGTTGGTCCGCGAGCAGGCGGCCAACGTCCGGAAACACTGGGTGCGGCTCGTCACGGCGTGCAACAGTCGATGCGTGTTCTGCCTCGACACGGACACGCCGCGGAACGTGTACCTGCTCGAGGCCGACGTTCGGAAGGAGCTGGAGCGCGGCCGGGAGGAGCTGCGGGCCGACAAGGTCATCCTGTCCGGAGGCGAGGGCTCGATCCACCCGAAGTTCATCGACTTCGTCCGCTATGCGCGCGAGATCGGGTACGACCGGGTGCAGACGGTCACCAACGGCTACATGTTCGCGAAGCGCGACTTCTACCTCGAGGCCGTCGAGGCCGGGCTCGGCGAGATCACCTTCAGCCTGCACGGGCACACGCCCGAGCTGCACGATCGCCTCACGGGCGTGGAAGGCGCCTACCGTCGGCTGATGAAAGGCATGGTGCGGGCCGTGCGCGACGGGCGCGTCATCGTCAACGTCGACGTCTGCATCAACAAACAGAACGTGGCCTACATCGATCAGATCGTCGCGCTCTGCCTCTCGGTGGGCGTCAACGAGTTCGATCTCCTCCACGTCATCCCGCAGGGCGCGGCCTTCGAGCACCGCGACGACCTCTTCTACGATCCCGTCGAGCACCTGCCCCGCCTTCAGAAAGTCTTCCGCCTGAACCGTCATCCGAACGTCGTGGTGTGGACGAACCGCTTCCCGGTCGAGTTCCTCGAGGGCCTGGAAGACCTGATCCAGGATCCCCACAAGATGCTCGACGAGGTGAACGGCCGCCGCTTCCAGGTGCGGCGCTACCTCGACGAAGGCACGCCGCTCGAATGCCGGCAACGGGAGCGCTGCGTGCACTGCTTCATCGAGCCGTTCTGCACCACCGCCGATCGCGTGATCGCGCGCCAGAACGACGCGAGCTGGAACGTCTGGTGGATCGGCGCGGCCGACCGCACGGAGCGCCTGCCTTCGGCGCGCGAGCTGCCGTTCGGCTGCGGCGCCGTCGGCGTCGACGTCGACGATCTGCCGGACGTGGAGGTGCTCGACGTGCCGTCCGACGTCGGCCTCTACATCCGCCCGGCGCGCGTGTCCCGTTTCGTCGATCGCACGCGCCTGCGCCACCGCTCCCTGCTCGCGCTCCGCGAACCGGAGCATCTCGACGTCGTGCTCGGCGGGGCGCCGCTGCAGGCGGGCATCGAGGTCGAGGTGGAGCTGAACCGGCGCACGGCTCCCTGGCTGCTCGCGCAGCGCGAGCGCGTGCGAACGCACCTCGACGTCGTTCGCCTGCACCAACCGAGCCACGAGTTCCTGAAAGACGCGGTCGCCAACGACGTCCGCGACCTGAAGGGCTTCTTCACCGAGCTCGCGCTCCCCATACGGACGAGTGGCCTCGTCGCGTGCCTCGCCCCGGGCTCGCGGCTGGCCGAGGCGCCCACGATCCTCGAGAAGAAGCTGTTCGACCCGGCGACCGGCCGCCTGGCGATCCGCGAGCTCGCGCGCACGCACGTCGTGCACGGGTACCTCGCCAAGTCGCTCCGGTGCCGCGACTGCGTCGTGAGCGCGCGCTGCGAGGGCGCGCACATCAACTTCCTCCGCGACCAGGGCTTCGCCGAGCTCCAGCCGCTGCGCAACGGCGCGTGGGCGGAAAGCGCGGCGGCGCAGTTGCTCGCGCTCCGACCGGCGCCGCTGCCGCGCGTCCGCGACGGCCAGCCGCTGCAACCGGTCGCGCCGAGCCTGCCGGGATTCGCGCCGCCGCACACGGCGCCGGTCGAGCCGCTGATCGAGTTCGCCCAGAAGAAACGCGAAGCGCGCGAGCGCGCCCGCCAGGAAGCCGCGCAGCGCCGCCAAGTGTCCCTCGAAGGCTGATCCTGATGGCGAACCTCGGCTACCTCCAGCTTACCCGCAACTGCTACCAGAAGTGCCACTTCTGCAGTAATCCCCCGACCGGCGTGCATCTCGACGTGCCCGAGATGCAGCGCAACATCGATATGCTCGTCGAGATGGGCTACGACGGCGTCATCCTGACGGGCGGCGAGCCCAGCACCTCCGAGCTGTTGCTCCCGGCGCTCGCGTACGCGCGCGAGCGGAAGCTCTTCAGCCGCATGATCACCAACGGCCAGCGGCTCGCCGACAAGGACTTCTTCAGGCGCTGCGTCGACGCCGGCCTGACACACATCCACGTCTCGCTGCACAGCTACCGACGCGAGGTCCACGACTTCATCACGCAGTATCGCGGCGCCTGGGACGTACTCGTACGCTGCCTCGAGCACGTCCCCGCGATGGGCATCACCTCCGACATCAACACCGTCATCAACGTCTGGAACGCCGACCACTTGCACGAGAACGTGCGCTGGATCTGCGAGAATTTCCCGTTCATCCGCCATTTCGTCTGGAACAACATGGACCCCGACGGCAACCGCGCCGAGGAGCATCCCGACTGCATCCCGCGCCACTACGAGTTCCAGGTGTCGCTCGAGAAGGCGATGGACTACCTCGCGAGCACCGGCCGGAGCTTTCGCGCCGAGCGGGTGCCGCTCTGCTACATGCGGCGCTACGCGTGGGCGTCGACGGAAGCGCGCAAGATCATCAAGGAGGAGGAGCGCTGCATCCGCTTCCTCGACTACAAGGGCTTCATCCACCAGAAGGAGTTCCTTCACGGGAAGAGCGACACCTGCGACGCCTGCCGCTTCGACCCGATCTGCGCGGGAATGTTCTCGATGGCGAAGAGCTACGACGAGCGCGAGCTCTCGCCGATCTTCGACGATCCCGCGCCGGTGATCGAGCAGGTGCTGAAGCACGAGCCGTCGCCGGAGCTCATGGCGCGGCTCATGGCGCGACGCGGACGGCGCTCGCTCACCGAGCAGCCCTCCCTAGAACGCCGGCAGCACGCCATGGAGCGGCCCCTGTAGCGCGATGGCTCGTTTCCTCTTCATCAACCCCCCGCTCGTCCTCGAGGACGACTTCATCGACTACCCGTTCTTCGCCAATCACGGGCTGCTCGCGTGCGCGGGACTGGCGGCGCGGTCGGGTGCGGACGTCGTGGTGCACGACGCGTTCGCGTTGCCGGACTCGGGACGCCACCGCCGGACCGCCGGCGGATGGGTGCTCGGCGTCGGCCACGGCGCCTTCGCGGCCTCGCTGCCGCGCGGCCGATTCGACGTCGTGGTCCTCGGAAATCCCGTCTTCCTCCGCATCGAGAGCCCGCATCCGGAGACGGACGCGCTGATCGCGACGCTCCGCGAGCGCTTTCCCCGCTCGGTCCTGCTGCTCGCCGATGGGTACGTCGGCGGCCAGCACTACGCCGACTACGACGCCGACCGGGTGCTCGCGCGTCATCCGGAGCTCGACGCCGTCCTGAAATATCCGGGCGAGCGCTGCTTCGCCGACCCCGACCGTCTCGCGGGCCTCGGCGACGCACGCGTCGTGCTGCGCGACGCGGACGAGCGCGGCGCGGATCCGCTCGAGCCCTTCTTCTTCCTCGAGGGCATCGACGTCCGCGCGTACGATCGCTTCCTCGAGGCGTGCTTCGGCGACGGGACGTGGCAGAACACGTTCGGCGTCGGCGCGGGGACGCGCTCGTTCGTGACCAGCATCGGCTGCCCGCATCGCTGCATCTTCTGCACGAGCAACCCGGGATGGCGCCGGACGGGACGGAAGCTCTATCGGCCGATCCCCCTCGCCCGCCTCAAGGACTGGGCCTACCTCCTGCGGACGGTGTTCGGCGCGCGGAAGCTCATCGTCCTGGACGAGATGGTGAACGTCCGGACGGACTTCGAAGCCATGCTCCGCATGCTGAACGAGCTCGACTTCACCTACGACTTCCCGAACGGCATGCGCGCCGATCATCTGAGCCGCGAGGCGATCGCGCTCATGCGGGGGCGGGTCGGGATGTTGAGCATCTCGGCCGAGAGTGCCTCGCAGGAGGATCTCCACGGGCCGATCGGCAAGGGACAGCCGCTCGAGGCCATCCGGCGCGTCGCGGCATGGTGCCGCGAGCTCGACGTGCCGCTCATGAGCCACTACATCATCGGCTTCCCCTGGGAGACGCCGGCGCACGTGACGGCCACGCTCGACATGGCGTGGGACCTGTACGACCGCTACCGGGCCTGGCCGTCGATGCAGTTCGCGACCCCGATCCTCGGCACGGCGCTCCACGAGCAGTGCGTGTCCTCGGGCCTCATCCCGCCGGAAGGGATCGACTTGAAGGACGGCGGCCTCTTCCAGCACCGCCCGTGCTTCGACCCGCCCGGCTGCCCCCCGGGATACCTCGAGAAGGCCCGCGCCGCCTTCGACATGAAGGTCGCGGCCCGCGGCGCGCGCAAGCTCATCATGAACATCACCTACAAGTGCGCCAACCGGTGCGTCTTCTGCGCGACGGGCGATCGTGTATCGGCGGCGCTCGGATGGGACAAGATCGAGGAGATCCTGCGCCAGCACCGCGCGGAAGGCACGGACCAGCTCGACATCGACGGCGGCGAGCCGACGACGCACCCGCGCCTCACGGACGCGATCGCCCTCGCGCGCGCGCTCGGCTACCGCTCCGTCAACCTCACGAGCAACGGCCGGCTGCTCCGCGACCGCGCGCTCGCCGAGCGCGTCGTGCGCAGCGGCATCACGCACCTCCTGATCTCGCTGCACGGGACCACGGCCGAAGTGCACGAGGCCGCCACCGACGCGCCGGGGAGCTTCGCGGATACGATCGCCGGCATCGACAACGTGATGGGGCTCAGGCCTCCGTACCTGGAGACCGGCGTCAACGTCACGATCGTCCGCGCCAATCTGCACGATCTCATGGACCTCGCGGCGCTCGCGATCGCGAAGGGATTCGCGAAAATCAACTTCCAGCTCACGACCCCGTTCGGCCGCGCCTGGGAGGACGTGGTGCCCCCGCTGGAAGACGCGGCGCACGCGGTGATGCGCGTCATCGATCGCTACGCGGACCAGATCCAGATCTACGTCGTCAACGCGCAGTTCTGCGCCTTCCCGGGCTACGAGCGCTGGGTCGCCGCCGATCTCCAGAAGATGGGTCGCACGATGGTCTTCGCCGCGGATCCCCGCTTTCCCGAGCAGGTCAATCTCCACGAGTGGCTCGGGGCGAAGCGCGAGAAGCGGGCCGTGTGCGCGGCATGCCCGTGGACGACGGTCTGCGACGGGTTCCAGGTGTTCCGCCAGGACAAACCCGACATGCGGGTGGAGCGCGCGCGTCCGCTGGTGGCCAGCGCGTGAACGCGAAGCTGGTGAAGCTGGGCGACGCGTGGTTCGATTACGCCGACGTGCTCGTCGACGTGATGATCGGCTACGCCTGCAACGTGCAGTGCGACTACTGCTCGATCACCGACGAGATGCGGAAGGAGAACATGGCGACGGCGCCCGTCATGGCGGCGCTCACCGAGGCGCGCCGCCGCGGCGCCGTGAAGGTCGCCTTCGGCGGCGGCGAGCCGACCATCCGGCGGAGCCTCCTCCCGCTCGTGCGCTGGTGCCGCGACCGGGGGTATCGGTCCGTCAAGATCCCGTCGAACGGCCTGATGTATTCCTCCGAAGCGTTCGCGAGCGACGCCTGCGACGCCGGGGT
The DNA here is from genome assembly GCA_020852955.1 of Deltaproteobacteria bacterium. Classification (GTDB taxonomy): domain Bacteria; phylum Desulfobacterota; class Binatia; order UTPRO1; family UTPRO1; genus UTPRO1. Next base: position 10,602 of record JADYZW010000033.1, read on the forward strand.
CACCGAGTTCCACATCTCCTTCATGGCGCACACCGACGAGCTCTACGCGCGCATCATGGGGCGGCCCGACGCGCTCGCGCTGGTGACGCGCGGCGTCCGGAACCTGCAGGCGCTCGGCCGCACGCCGGTCGGCGACCTCATCGTCAAGCACGACACCTGGATGCACCTCGCCGACATCGTCGAGCACTGGGCGGGCCTCGGCGTCGACACCTTCAATCTCTGGCTGGTGTCGCTGAGCGACCGTAACCGCGACAACCTCGCGTCCCTGCCAACGGTCTCGGAGATGCGCGGCGGCATCGTCGCCGCCTTCGAGCGTGGCGCGCGGCTCGGTGTCACGGTGCGCTCGCGCCACATCCCGCGCTGCATGCTGGCCGGCTACGAAGACCACGTCGCCGATCTCCGCGACGACAAGGTGCTCGTCGTGACCCCGCGCGCGACCTTCGCCCTCTGGGAATCGAAGATCTCGCCGAACACCTACGCCGCGAAGTGCCACGGCTGCCGCTACCAACACGGCAGCTGCCTCGGCCTCCGTCGGGACTACCTGGAGCGCTGGGGCGACGCGGAGCTGCGGCCGACGTACGACTCCCCGGCGGCCGCTGCAGGCGCGCTCGATTCGTCGGCTACCGCCGGCCCGGTGTGATCGCGACGGCGGCGGGCCACGTCGGCTCGGGCGTCCCGCCCGCCGGCAGGGCGCCGCCGTCTCCGGTCGGGGCCGCGCCGCCCGTCCTCGGGCTCCCCGCGACCGTCACTCCTCGAACTCGTATTCGTAGATGTCGTGCGGATGCTCTCCGGGATTGATGCGAACCAGCTCCTTCAACGTTCCGGTCCGGATGTCGTAGATCCACCCGTGCAGCATCGGACGCTGGTGGCGTTGCCAGGCCCGTTGCACGAAGGAGATGTCGGCGAGGTGCTGCACCTGTTCCACCGCGTTCAGCTCCACCAGGCGATCGGTACGTGTGCCGACGTCTCCGATGCCGTCCAATTCCTCCGCGTGGAAACGGTACACGTCCTTGATGTGGCACAGCCACTTGTTGATCAATCCGAGGCTCTTTCGGCCCATGGCAGTCTTGACGCCGCCGCAGCCGTAGTGCCCGCAGACGATGACGTGCTTCACCTGCAGGATCTCGACCGCGAACTGCAGCACGGACAGCATGTTGAAGTCCGTATGGACCACCATGTTGGCGATGTTGCGGTGCACGAACAGCTCGCCCGGCTGCGTGCCGGTCACCTCCTCGGCGGGCACACGGCTGTCGGAGCATCCGATCCACAGATAGTCGGGCCGCTGCTCGGCGGCGGAGACTTCGAAGAAATCCGGGCGCACCTGGAGCCTGTCCTGGACCCATGCGCGATTGTTGAGCAGCAGGCGACGGTAGTCTTCCATCGTCACATCCCCGCTTTCCCGGCAAAGTTGTGGTACTCGACGGATACGCCGCGATGCGGCGCCGATGCGTCGAAATCGTGGATCGTTTCGTAGATGTCGTGATCGATGTACAGCGCCTTGGTGCCATCGACGATGACCGCGGCCCCGTCGGGAATCGAGCGCAGCACGTCTTTGAGCTTCGCCTTGTTCACGAACGACGCGTCCTTGTTGAATCGCAGCAGCCAATCGTCGCCTTCGTTGACCAAGGTGATCGCCGAACGGTGATACGAGCGCATGACGTAGAACACGCTCACCAGCAAGCCGACGCCGACGCCGACGAGGATATCGGTGGAGACGACTCCGACGCAGGTGACGATGAACGGCAAGAACTGCGTTGGACCTTCCTTCCATACGCCCCGGATCAGCTTGATCGAGGACAGCTTGTAGCCGACCATCAGGAGAATCGCCGCGAGACTCGCCAGGGGCACCATGTTCAGGAAGGTCGGGATCGTCGCCACGCAGATCATCAGCAGCATGCCGTGGATGAACGACGACGTCCTCGTCCGTCCGCCGGCATAGACGTTCGCCGACGAGCGTACGATGACCGACGTGATCGGGAGGCCGCCGATCAAGCCGCTGACCATGTTCCCCATCCCTTGTCCGATCAGTTCCCGGTTGACATCGGAGATCCGCCGCTCGGGATCCATCTTGTCGATGGCCTCGATCGACAGCACCGATTCGATGCTGGCGACGGCGGCGATCGTGACGGCCGTCCCCCAGACGTCCGGCCTGAGAACGGCGCGCACGTCCGGAAACGTGAACTGACCGAGGAAGTCGCCGACGGAAGCCGCGACCGGCAGCTCCACCAGATGATCGTTGGCGGCCGTCAGCGCGAGGGAAGGCGCCGTCGCGGCGAAGATCTCGTTCATGAGGGCGCCGCCGACCACGCAGATCAATGCGCCGGGTACCCAGCGCGTCCATGCCTGCCGCTTCATGAACGGCATCTCCCAGAGCACCAGCGCGGCGACGGACACGAGCGTGATGATCAGCGCGCCGGGCTGCAGGACCTCGAGGCTGAATGCCCGGATCGGATCGAGGAAGATATCGAGCCACAGGTATCCGCCAAGGATGACCTCACTGTCGGTGAATCCCTTGTCGTAGCCGACGGCATGGGGGATCTGCTTGAGGACGATCGTGATCCCGATGGCGGCGAGCATGCCCTTGATCACGCTGTGCGGAATGAAGTTGCCGAGAGAGCCCGCCCGGATCGCCGCGACCGCCAGCTGAAGGAACCCGGCGAGCACGACCGCGGTCAGGAATGCCTGGAACGACCCCAAGCTCAGGATCGCCCCGGCGACGATGGAGGCCAGGCCGGCCGCGGGGCCGGAGACGGAGAGCTCGGAGCCGGAGAAGAGCGTGATGATCACGCCGCCGATCACGCCGGCGATCACGCCGGCGAAGAGCGGCGCCCCGGAGGCCAGGGCGATGCCCAAGCACAATGGCAGGGCCACGAGAAACACCACGAGTCCGGCCGGCACGTCGTGCGACGCCGAGGAGAGCGAAGGTGCCGTGAGCAAACGTTTCGTCATACAGGGGAACTCTCCGAGATTCGCTCCGTGCTACGTCCGCCGTCATCCTGCCGCCGCAGCCTCTAGTCGACCCGGGGGCCGCATCCAACCCCACCTCGCGATCGCCGGCGACCGCGGCGTGACCACGAGCAAGACGACGCCATCGACATGCGGTGTCCGATCGACTACGAGAACCGCGACTGGCATCCCCGCACCGCGGCGCGGCTCGGGGATCTGCCCGACCGAAGCACGCCATCGCAGCGTCGCATGACGCCGAGGAGGGAATCCCCGTGATCACCGTCCTGGTTCAGTTCAAACTCCCGCAGCCCGTCTCCCGCGAGCAAGCGCAAGAGATCTTCCTCAGCACGGCACCCAAGTATCGGGAGATTCCCGGGCTCCTGCGCAAGTACTACGTCCTTTCCCAGGACGGAGGCACCGCGGGCGGCGTGTATCTGTGGCGGTCCCGCGAAGCCGCCGAAGGGCTCTACACGAAGGAATGGGAGGCCTACGTGCGCGAGCGGTACGGAGCGGCGCCGTCGATGACCTACTTCGACAGCCCGGTGGTCGTCGACAACGTGACCAACGAGATCGTCTCGGACGCATGAGCGTCGTCGAGTCGTACGCCGCCCCCGGCGCCCATGGCGCCGACCCGGAACAGTGACGAGTTGCGCGAAACGATCATTGACGGAGGGAAGACCATGACCGACATCTGGCTGAAGTCGCTCCTCACCCGAACGCCCCAGGAAGGCTTCGAGCTCGCCATTACGCTGAGTCGTCGCGGCGTGAAGTACACCCAACCAGACGCCGCGGTCTTGCAAGAGCTCCGGTCGGAGTACGCGAACTCGGCGGAAGGGCTCACGGCGGCTTCCCAGGTCGTCGCGATCAACTTTCAGACCGTCGCCGCGGCGAACGACTACTGGCGCAAGCCCTAGGGCGTCCGGACAGGGGCGCGCAGCGCGACACGGCGGCCCTGCGGATGTCGCCCGTCGCGTGAAGTCGCTTGCCGGCCGAATCGGAGCTGGGCTAGATTCCGCTGCCGCCATCGAGCCACGCTCGCGACGCTTCCCGAGGTGCTCCCGGACGCGCCCGGACCGACGCGGCGCGACATCCGCTCTCGAACGGGCGGCGGCTCCGGCCGCGCGAGGACTATGAGCCACGTACACATCGAAACCCTGGACCAGTCGTCCGCGACGCTGACGCTGTCGCTCGACGTGAGCTTGTACCCGCGCGACGTGCTGTATGCCGCCGCCTACGTGTTCCTGGACCGGGCGTACGTCCTGCTCGATCGGCAGGATGCGCGATTCGTCGTGCGCTTCCGCAGCAAGCGCCCCCTCGACGAGGCCGGGTTCCGCGCCTTCGCGGGCGAGTTCGAGAACGAGCTCCTGGCGCAGGCGCTGCGCCATCGCGTGGTCGACGCGAACCAGCGCATCATCGAGGACGTGGTCGCCGTCGCGATCGCCGGCGCCGCGGCCGGCGTCGATCCCGGTCCGGGCTCCACGGCGGCGCACCCGCCCTTCATCGATCCGAAGGATCCGGACGACGGCTTCCTCGACGACCCGCTGGAGATCGCCCGCCCCTTCGAGCCGGGGAAACAGGGAACCGAATGACGCCGCGCGACGCCGACACGGTGACCCTCCGGCTCCACCGGACGCTCTATCCGGAAGCGGCCATCGCGGAGGCGGCCACCACGTTCGAGGGGCTGGCCTCGTTCGCGATCCGAACCGACGGCGAGCATTACGTCGTGGACGTCAGCGCGATCGCGCGCGACGTGGGCGGCGACGTCGTGGCGGAGTTCTGCAACTTCGCCCTCGCGAACTCCGCGCGCCGCCGTCGAGGCGCCCATGCGTAGCGGCGAGCTCCTGCCCCGCGGGCGCCAGGTCGACTTCACCGCGCTCGCGCCGGAGCGCTGGAACCCGGAGTTCGCGACGCCCTTCAACCAGCGGGTGATCGGCGAACGCGTCCTCGTCACCAACGATTTCGGCGACTGGCTGCTGCTCTCCTCCGACGAGTTCCGGTCCCTGATCGAAGGACGGCCGCAACCCGGCGAGCCGCTCTACGAGAAGCTCCGGAGCGCGAACTTCGTCGCGCAGGCAGTGGACGTCGGGACCCAAGCGGAGCGCTGGCGACGGAAGAAGCGGTACCTCTTCCACGGCCCCACCCTGCACGGCTTCGTGCTGACGCACCGGTGCAACCTGGTGTGCCAGTACTGCCACAGCTCCGTCGTCGGCATGGAGCGGACCGATACCGACATGTCCCTCGAGGTGGCGGAGCGCGCCGTCGACCTCGCGTTCCAGTCGAGCGCGTGGAGCCTCACGATCGAGTTCCAGGGCGGCGAGCCCACCGCCAACTGGGACACGTTGCGGCACGTCGTCGAGTACGCGACGCGCAAGAACCGCACCATCGGAAAGGTGTTGTCCTTCGCGCTGGTCACGAACCTGACCCTGATGGACGACGAGCGCCTCGCGTTCCTCCTCGACCACAAGGTCCAGATCTGCACGAGCCTCGACGGACCCGCCGACCTCCACAACAAGATCCGCGTCTTCAAGAGCGGCAACAGCCACGAGATGCTCGTCGCCTGGATGCGGAAGATCAACGAGCGCTACGCCGCGATGGGACTCGACACGAACCACTACCGCGTCGAGGCGCTCCCCACGATCACGCGCCCGAGCCTCACCCGCTGGAAGGACATCGTCGACGAGTTCGTCTCGGTCGGCTGCCGCGCCGTCTTTCTCCGCAAGCTCGATCCATTCGGCTTCGCCGCGCGGAGCGCCAAGACCCTCGGCTACTCGATGGACGAATACCTGGAGTTCTACGCCAACGCCGTCGACTACATCATCGAGCTGAACCGTCAGGGCGTGCAGGTGATGGAGCGCCACGCGGCGATCATGCTGAACAAGATCCTCGTCGACGAAGAGCCGAACTTCCTCGATCTCCGCACGCCCGGGGGCGCGTGCGTGGGGCAACTCGGCTACGCGCCCGACGGCGGCGTCTATTCGTCGGACGAAGGACGCTTCGTCGCGTCGATGGGTGACGACATGTTCCGGATCGGCACCGTCCACGACGGCTACCGGCAGCTGATGACGAGCGCCGCGACGCGCGCGCTGGTGATGGCGGGGCTGAACGACGCGCAGCCCGACTGCGTGTCGTGCGTATACAAGCCGTGGTGCGGCCAACAGGTCGAGTACAACTACAAGGCGCAGGGGAGCCTGCACGGGCACATGCGGGACTCCAACTGGTGCAAGAAGCACAAGTCGATCTTCGACTACCTCATCCACAAGCTCGAATCCGCCGACGACCGCGACATGGAGATGTTCCGCCGATGGACGACGAACCGAACGCTCGACCACTTCATCGTACAATGACGACCGGCCACCACCTCGTGCTCTGCGACGGCACGCAGGGCGACCCGCGCGCGTTCCGGGCCGCGTACGCGCATTATCTCGCCACCTGCGTCCGCGAGTTCGATGGCGTCGAGTCGTACCTCCCGCCGGCGCTGCGCGCGCCCCACGCCCGGCTCGTCGATCTGGTGCGCCGCGCGCGCACGATCGACGAGCGCATGCTCCTGCACTGCTTCGCCTCGTCAACGGTCGCCACCCCGCTCCATTGCCTCGCGTTGCAGGAGACCCTGCCGGCGTTCCGTGAGCGGATCGTCGAGGCTGCCGGCGCCATGATGCCGCACCTGTTGTTCGAGATGGCGCTGCACGGGCTCCTCGAAGAGAGCGAAGTCTGGACCTGCGACACCGTCGGACCGCCGCGGCTCGCCTCGCTCGCCGTCGGCGGAACGATCGTCCCACCCGCGGCCGCGACGCGCCTGGTCTTCGCCGCCACCGGCATCGTCGCCCTCGCCGGCGACGGCGAGATCGCTCGGCTCCCGCTCGATCCGGACGAGATCCGCGCCGCCTGCGAGGCGCCGGACGGTTTCCGCTTCGAACCCCGGTATCATCCGCTCGCCAACGTCACGCAGCTCGCGACCATCGACCACAACCCGATCGCCGCGTTCGAGGCGCACCCGGACAAGAGCGGCAACGCCGTCGACCTCGGTGGGCGGCCGGAGACCGAATGGATCGGGATGCTCGACGAAGCGTTTGCGCTCGTCGAGCGGTTCCTCCCGGAGACGTTCGCCGAAATGCGGCTGTCGTTGCGGGAGGTCGTCCCCGTCGGGTACGACGCCGAGCGCCATCTGTCCGCGTCCTACCGCGAGGCGATCGGAACGATGTACCTGACGCTGCACCCGAACATCATGACGATGACCGAAGCGGTCGTGCACGAGTTCCAGCACAACAAGCTCAACGTCGCTTCGTACGGCGCGGCCTTCCTCGAGAACCCGTTCCACCCGCTGTACCCGAGCCCGGTCCGCCCGGACCCCCGACCGCTGTGGGGCATCCTCCTCGCGGTCCACGCCTTTCTCCCCGTCGCCGAGCTCTACCGACGCATGCGCGACGCACAACATCCGCTCGCCGCGATTTCCGGCTTCGACGCGCGTCTCGCCGACATCGACCTCAAGAACCACGAAGGCATGGACATGCTCCGAGCGCATGCCAAGCTGACGGCGCCGGGGGCGGTCGTGTTCGGTGATCTCGAGGCGCTCGAGCGGCGACACCTGGCGGAACGCACGGAGCGCGGCCTCTCGAACGTCGCCACGGATGTGCACCAGCCGTGACGGCCGCGGGCGCGTCATCAGAGCCCGCCGAGCGAGCTCGGCGCCTGCCGCCGTCGCCGGCTCCCTCTCGCGAGGTCGGCGCTACGCCCCGAGCGCTGCGCGATCCCGTGACGGCGCCGCCGCGCTCGCGGGCTCACGCAGGATCGCGACGACCGCCTCGACCACGGCCTTGACGCCGCCGTCCCCGTTGGCTCCCTCGGCGTGGAACTCGACACCGACCGTCGACCGCTTGCCGCGAGCGCCGACCGTGAAACGCACGTCGACCGACGCCTCGCCGGATCCGCGCACCACCAACACCGCGCCGGTCTCGCTCACCCAGCGGAGTGGCTCGGCGCGCCATCCCGGGACGGCCAGCGCCTCCGCCACCCGCCGCGCGAGCGACGTCACGCGCTGGCGGCCGCGAAGCTGCAAGGGCTCGCTCGCGGCCCGCGGAGCGAGCACGGGCGCGGAGGCCCCGTCCGAAGCCTCCGCCAAGCGCGCATGCGTCCATTTGAGCAAGAGCCCGAAGGCGTCCTCGGGTGCGCCGGCGTCGGCCTCGACGTCGACGTCGTACGCGTCGCTCGTGATCATGGGTGCGCGCCCGCGGCCGGGCGCCACGAATACGAAGCGGGCGCGCGAGCCGGTCTCGTGCGCGAACACGATCTCGACCTGCCGCCGCCGATCCTCGCTGCTCTCACGATCGATGCGCCACGACGGTGGAAGATCGCGCGCGCCCCGGGACGCGCGCAGCGCGCGGAGATGGGGCTCGACGAGCAGCACGAAGTTCCGCCGTTCGGAATCGAGCGCGAGCAGCGCCGCGCGGCTGACGGGCTGGAACTCGTCCTCGCCGTGGAGCTGGAGATAGACGCGGAAGATTCCCGTGCAGCGCGACCGGAACACGCACGCATCGCAGCCCGGCAGGTACGTGCGCAGCGAGCCGTGCCACTCGTACTTGTTCATGGCGTCTTCGAGCCCGGTCGCGTCGGCGGACTTCGTCACCGTCTCCTGTCCGCCGTGATGGATGCGCGACCCCCACGCCGGCAGGATGCAGTAGGGAAGATTGCCCACGTTCACGTCGAAGTCCGGATCCCACCGGTCGAAGCCCGCGAGCATCGCGTCGTAGTAGGGCGCCATGTCGGAGTACCGGGGCATGATCTCCCGGAGGTACGCGTGATCGCGCTCCCCCGCGCTCTCCGGGCGAACGATGTCGACGTGCAGCTGGCGAACCCCGTACTGCCTGAGCAGGGCCGGATACTCCGGCAACGACCGGTAGCTGCGCTCGTTGACGCACATGTTCGCGGTCACGAGCTGCCCCAGGCGTTGCAGCTCGCCGAGCCCGTGGAGGATGCGGCGGAAGGAATCGGGTCGTTCGGTCGTCGCCACGTGAGCCTCGGCGGTCGCGCCCTGGATCGAGATGCGCCACTCGAAGCGCCCGAGCGCCACGACGGAATCGATGAAGCCCGCTTGCGGGAACATGACCCCGTTGGTGAAGATGACGATGTGCTCGAATCCAAGCTCCACCGCTTTCCGGAGCGCGTCGAGGAAGCGCTTGTGGGTGGTCGGCTCGCCGCCGAGGAACGTGAGGTGCCACGCGCCCGCCGCGCGCGCGGCCTCCAGCGCATCGAGGATCGGCTCCAGGGGAACCGCCCGCGCGATCTTCATCGCGGTCAGCTGGCCGCTGGAGCAGAAGACACAGCGGTTGTTGCAGAGGTGGCCGAGCTGGATCTCGAACTTGTGCCCGGATCCCGAGCTGGTGACGGTGGTCGCCGCGCGACGATCGGCGTCGCTGATGTGGGTGCCCGCGGCCATGCCGAGGCGCGGATCGTAGTGTGTCATGGCTAGCGCTGGCAAGGACTTTTCGCGGCCACTCGGGTCCCGGCTCTTCAAGAAGAAGGTTCCGGACGACGAGCCCGTCACGCCCGAGAGCGCCGCGCTCTTCCGGTTCGGGGAGCAGTGCAACAACGACTGCCCCATGTGCAGCAACACCGGGGAGGCCGCGCTTTTCTTCCACCCCACCGAGACGCTGCTGCGGCGTGCCGACTTCCTGCGCCGCTCCGGGTTCCGGCGTGCGGTCGTCACCGGCGGCGAGCCTACGATCCATCCGGGCTTCTGGACGGTCGTGGAGCGCCTCTTCGCCGACGGCTTCACGTGGGACATCAACACCCACGGCCGGAGCTTCGCCGCGGAAGGCTTCGCGCGCCGGGCCGTCGAGGCGGGCCTGCGACGCGCCATCGTTTCGCTGCATTCCCACGTGCCGGCAACGAGCGCCACGATCTTCGGGGCCCGCGAGCACGCGCATCACGAGACGGTCGCCGGCGTCGACCGGCTGATCGACGCCGGGGTCGACGTCATGCTCAACTGCGTGCTCACGCGCCTGAACCTCGGCGACGTCCACGAGTACCTGCGCGTCGGACGCGCACGCTATGGCGACCGCGCGGTCTTCAAGTTCGTCTTTCCGTCGACGATCGGCAAGGGCGGGCAATGGGCCGGAATCGCGCTGCGCTATGCCGACGTCGGCGCGGCGGTCCGGCGACTGCGATCGACCGCGCGCGACGTCGGCGCCGTCGTGCTCTTCGAGTCCTTTCCGAACTGCGTCCTCGGCGATCCCGACGCGACGAATCTCGGACGCTCGGCCTTCGGCGAGACGCACTATCTCGACGACGCGAGCGGCGAGCGCATCCATTCGATGCGTCACATCGAGGCGGAGCTGTCCGCGTTCTCCGAGGTGTGCCGACCGTGCTCGTCGCTGCGCTCCTGCCCCGGCATCTCGCGGCAATACGCCAAGCGCCATGGCACGGACGAGCTCGTTCCCTTCGTCGCGGGGCGACCTGCGGCGGCGGCGACCCGCGCCAACTCCTTCAACTACGTTCGGACCGAGACGGCCGTCCCGTGGACGGCCGCGGCGGCCGCCTGCACCGCGCACGCGCACGGCAGCGGCCTCGATCCGGTGCGGCAGCTCTGGCTCATCCGGGGCGATCGGCTCACGCGCTACGTCACCGACACGGGCGACTTCACGCCCGCGGAGATCGCGCGCATCAAGTCCGGCGTCAGCCATCTCTTCGTCGATCGCGCGCCCGCCGGCGTGCTCGACGACTTCAGGAACGGCATGCGCCGGGTCCTTCCCGATCCCGTCTGCGGATCCTGCGCGCAGCGCGCCACGTGCGGGCGGCGGTTCCACGAAGTCGACGGCGAGCCCTACGCGCGCGAGGAGGCCCGGATCGCCGATCACATCGCTCGCCTGCGGGGACGGGTGCTCGACGTGGGCTGCGGGGAGCAGCTCTATCGGGAGGAGCTCGCGGCGCTGCTGCGAGCGGACGCCATCACGTACACGGGCCTCGACCCCGACGACGAAAGCCTCGCCCGCTTCCGCGCCGCCCTCCCGGACGCCCAGCTGCAGCGCGGTGACATCGAGCACTTCGAGGACGAGCCGGCGAGCTACGATCACGTGCTCTGTCTCCGATCGTTGAACCACGTGCTCGACCCCGACGAGGCGCTGTCGAGGATGTCGCGCCTCCTGAGCCCCGGCGGCTCGCTCCTCCTCGTCGAGATGACGCCCTTCGCGATGCTCCGCCGCGCGGAGCAGGTCGCGGCCGCCGACCGAGCGCCCCGCGCCGGCCATCAGCATTTCCGGAACCTGGCGAGCCAGGACGTCCTTCCGCTCCTCCCGCGCCATGCGTTGCGCGTCGTCGAGCACCGCCCGGCCGATCGCGACGCGAGCAACCAGTGGATCCTGATCCTCGAGAAGGATCCGGGCGTGTGCGATCCGTCGCGATGACGCCACCGGCCGCCGATGCCTCTCGAGGCCCGTCACGCCGTCGACCCGCGCGCGGGCATCCGGTCCCGCCCCGGAGCAATCGGGGCCGTCCCGGCGAAACGCCGGCGTCTTTTCGGTGGACTTCCGGCCCGCAGGCGTGGCAACGTCGAGCGCATTCCGAACGGCGACGCAGCATCCACCCCCATGTATCTGACGCATTTCGACGAATGCGGGCGTGCCGCCGCGGCCTACCCCGACGTTCGCGAGCGCGCGCGGGGGCCGCGTCGCGTCGGCCGGTCGGAGCCTGCCGCCGATGCGGAGAACGACGACGCAGCTGCGTGACGGGTCGGTGGCCGTTCGGCGGCGCGCCCCGCTGCGGTGCATGACGTAGCCCATGCGCGTCCAACGCGTCGTCACCAACGAGACCTGCAATCAGAACTGCTGGTTCTGCAACGCGCGCCGACCGGTCGAGGACGCGCGGTTCGTGGCGCGAGCGGCGGTTCGGCGGCGAATCTCGGACGCCCTGGACACGGACACCCGAGAGATCGTGCTGACCGGCGGAGAGCCGACCTTGCGGAGCGACCTCCCGGATCTCGTCCGGCAGGCGGCGGGCGGATCGGCGCGCGTCGTGCTGGAAACGAACGCCGCTCGACTCGACGAGCGGCGGGCGCGGGATCTGGCGGCCGCCGGTCTCGCGACCGCCCGCATCCAGCTGACGGCGTGGGGCGACGCGGCGGACGCCATCAGCCGAGAGCCCGGAGCGTTTGCAGCGGCGGTGCGGGGCCTGCGTGCGCTTGCGGGCGCCGGCGTGGCGATCGAGGTCACCACCCCGATCGTCCGGCGCAATCTCGACCTTGTGGCGGCCATGCCGCGGCAGATCGTCGCCGGCGAGCTTCCCGTGGCGACCCTCGTCCTCGTTGTACCCGCCACGGCTCCCGACGCATCGGAACGGGCCTCGCTGGCGGCGATCGCCAGAGCGATCACCGCCGTGACCGAGGAGGCGCGACGCGTCGGCCTTCCGCTCCGGCTCGATCCGACCACGTACGTCCCTCCGTGCGTGTTCGAGAAGCCGGAACGGGTGGCCCATCTGTTCGCGCTCAACCGCGGGAACGCGATCCGGCCGAGCTACGCGCGCGTGCCGGAATGCGCCGACTGCCTGGTCGAGGACCGTTGCCCGGGCATGCCCCACGGGTTCCTCCGGCACGGGGACCTGCCTCGCGTGCGGCCGGTCGTGGAGCCGCGCCTCGGACGCCGCCTCACGGTGGCGTCGACGGTCGAGGAGCAGGTGGCGCGCGAGCTCGTCAGCCGCGACGACTTCCGCGGCGGCGACGTGCCTGCCCCGGAGGTCACGGTGCGGGTGAACTTCCGCTGCAACCAGGCCTGCGAGTTCTGCTTCGTCTCGACCCATCTGCCGTCGGCCCCCGAAGCGGCGGTGCGCACGGCGATCGAAACGGCGGCGCGCGAGCGCGCCGTCGTGGTGCTCTCCGGCGGCGAGCCCACGCTGAATCCGCGCCTCGTCGAGTATGTCAGGCTCGCGAACGACCTCGGCGCCGCTTCGGTCGAGCTGCAGACGAACGCCACGCGCCTGGCGCACGCGGACCTCGCCGCGACCCTGGCGGAGGCGGGCCTCGGAGGCGCGATGATCTCCCTCCACGGCTCGACGGCGGCGATCTCGGACGCCGTCACCGGCGCACCCGGCACCTTCGCCGCCACGGTGCGGGGCATCGATGCTCTCGTTCGCACGCCCGTACGCGTCCGGCTGAACTTCGTCTTCTGCCAGGAGAACCGCGAGGACTTCCCGCGCATGGTCGATCTGGTCGCCGAGCGCTGGCCCGCGGCCGGCATCGTGTTCTCGTTCGTGGGATCGCACACCGACGTCGTCCCGCGCAGCACGGCGCTGATTCCGAGGTTCCGCGACGTGATGCCGTCGCTGGTGGCGGGTCTGGCGCGCGCCCGCGCCGCGGGACTCGCCGTCAGCGGATTCGAGTCGATGTGCGGCCTGCCGCGCTGTGTCGTCCCGGAAGCCGAGCGCGCGGCGTTCTCGCACGTGGGGTTGCCGGCGGGGGCCGGCGAGGGTGAGTTCGTGAAGGCCGAAGCCTGCGGCGGCTGCGCCGAAACCCACCGCTGCTTCGGCGTGCGACGCGGGTACGCGGAGCTCTACGGCACCGGCGAGCTGCAGCCCATCGCCGCGGGGGAGCGGTCCCGGCGCGCGCCCGCGGTCGCGTAAGTCGGGGCTCGACGTTCGATGCGGATGCTCGTCACCGGCGCGGCGGGGTTCCTCGGCTCCCAGGTGGTGCGCGCGGCCGTCGATCGCGGCCACGAGGTCGTGGGCATCGTGCGCTCCCATGCGCGTGCCGCGGCTCCGGAAGGAGGCGCACGCCTTCGGCTGGTCGAGGCCGATCTCGCGGACGGGCAGGCGCTGCGGCGCGCGGCCGCGGACGCGGCGCCCGACCTGGCGCTGCATCTCGCCTGGTCGATCGGCGCCGGCTACTACGACTCGCCGGACAATCTGACGTGCGTCGGGGGCTCGCTCGCCCTGCTCCGCGGACTCGCCGACGCGGGCTGCCCGCGCGTGCTATGCGTCGGCACCCACCTCGAACTGGCTCCGAGTGACGGCGACATGGCCGAGAGCCACCCGGTCGCCCCGCGAGGGCTCTACGCGACCTGCAAGGACGCGGTCCATCGAGTCGCCGGCGCGTATCTCGCACCGACGGCGACGTCGTTCGTGTGGGCGCGACTCTTCAACCTCTACGGACCGGGCCAGCCGGACTGGGCCTTCGTGCCGTCCGTCGTGCGCCACCTGCTGCAGGATCGACGATGTCCACTGACCCGGGGCGAACAGCGGCGCGGGTTCCTGCACGTTCGCGACGCGGCGGACGCCATCCTCGCCGTCGGGGAGTCGCCGATCCGGGGTGTCGTCCACGTGGGTTCGGACGACGCCGTGACCGTTGGCGACCTCGCGCGCCGCGTCGGCGCGCGACTCGGTCGCACCGAATTGCTGGCGTTCGGCGCGCGCGAGCCATCGCCCGGCGACGCGCCGCGTGTCGTACCGTCGACGCGCCGTCTCCGCGTCGAGATCGGCTTCCGTCCGCGCGTGAGCCTCGACGACGGGCTCCAGGAAACCATCGACTGGTGGCGGACACGGACCGTGGGGGCGGCGTGAACGGCCCCGCCCCTGCCGCCGAAGCCACTCTCGGCGCCCATCGCTGTCGCGCCTGCCTGGGACGTCGCTTGATCGACGTGCTCGACCTCGGCGTCCAGCCGATCGCCAATCGCTACGTCGACGCGGCGGAGCGGGACGAGCCGGAGCCGGCGTTCCCGCTCCGCGCCTCCGCGTGCCTCGATTGTGCGCTCATGCAAGTACCCGATCGCGTGCCCGCGGAGTTCTTTCGCCATTACCTCTACGTACCGTCGGCGGCGGAGGGCCTCCGCCGACACTTCAGCGCGCTCGCCGAGCGCCTAGCGGTGGAATCCTACGTTCCCGCCTCGGGCTATCTCGTCGACATCGGCTGCAACGAAGGCGTCCTGCTGCGCGCCTGCGCCGAGCGCGGCCTACGGGTGGTCGGCGTCGACCCGGCGGAGAACCTCATCGAGCGGGTGCGCGCCGCGCGCATCGAGGTGGCCGGCGAGTACTTCGGAGGCCGGGTGGCCGACGCGCTGCGGGCACGGCACGGGCGCGCGTCGGTGATCACCACCACCAACACCTTCAATCACGTCGACGACCTGCACGAGTTCGTACGCGCCGTCCGCGACCTGCTCGCGGACGATGGGGTGTTCCTCGTGGAGGTGCCGCATGCGGCGGATCTCCTGGAGCGTAACGAGTTCGACACGATCTATCACGAGCACCTCTCGGAGTTCAGCGTGCGCTCCCTGGTGGAGCTTTTCGGCGCGTGCGGCTTGGAGGTGTACGACGTGGAAGCGCTCGCGGTGCACGGCGGCTCGATGCGCGTCTGGGGCCAGCACGCCCGCGGCCCACGACGAGCATCCGCCGCCGTCGGGCACTGGCTCGCCGAGGAGGAAGCGCGCGGGCTGTTCGCGCCGGCCACGTACGATGCGTTCCGCGCCCGGGTCGAAGACCTGCGCGCCACGCTCCGGGCGGAGATCGCCGCGCTCCGGGCGCAGGGCAAGCGGGTGGCGGCCTACGGCGCGCCCGCCAAGGGCATGACGCTCCTCGCCTACTGCGGGCTCGGCCCGGACGAGATCGCCTACGTCGCGGACCGCAGCCCCCTCAAGCAGCGCCGCCTCACCCCGGGCACGGGGATTCCGATCGTATCCCCGGAGCGTATCGCCGACGATCCGCCGGACGTTCTGCTCGTCCTCGCCTGGAACTATCTCGACGAGATCGCGCACCAACAAGCGGACTTCGTTCGTCGCGGCGGGCGCTTCCTCGTTCCCATCCCGACACCGCGCTTCGTCGGCGGCGCGACGGCGGCCCCGTGAGCGGCGGGTTGGAGATCATCCGCCGCGATCTCGCCGAGATCGCGGCGCGCGCCGGCGAGGATCTCGAGCGGCTCGACGGCAAGCGCGTGCTCGTGACGGGCGGCGCCGGCTTCCTGATGTCGTACCTCGTCGACGTGCTCGCCGCGCGAAGCGAGGCGTCGGAACGGAACGATGCGCCGCGGGTGGTCGTTGTGGACGATTTCACCACCGCCGGCAGAGACCGCCTGTCCCATCTGGCGTCCCACCGGCGCGTCGATCTCCGCGAGCGCGACGCGTCCACGCTCGAGCTCACCGAGTCGTTCGACATCATCGTTCACGGCGCGTCGATCGCCTCGCCGGTCATGTACCGGCGGATGCCGCTGCGAACGCTCGAGGTCAACGCGCTCGGCGCCTGGGCGCTCCTCCGATCCGCACAGGAGCGCCCGCCCGAGGCGTTCGTGCTCCTGAGCACCAGCGAGATCTACGGCGATCCCGACCCCACCCACGTGCCGACGCCCGAAACCTATCCCGGCCTCGTGTCGCCGACAGGCCCACGCGCCTGCTACGATGAGTCGAAGCGTTTCGCGGAGACGCTCGCGCTCACCTATTTCCGCACGTACGGGACGCCGGTGCGCATCGTACGGCCGTTCAACGTCTACGGACCCGGCCTGCGGCACGACGACGGACGCGTCGTACCGAGCCTCGTCGACGACGCGCAAAACGGACGGGATCTCGTGCTGCACTCGGACGGCCGCCCGCGGCGAAGCTTCTGCTACGTGACGGACTTCATCGTCTCCCTGCTCCGCGTGATCGCGGGGGGGGTCGATGGCGAAGCCTACAACGTGGGCGACGACCGCGAAGAGATCTCCATGCGCGAGCTCGCCGATCGCGTCCGCGCCGTGGCACAAGCCGCCGGCCGCGTCGTCGTGCGAACGAGCGCCGACCCGGACTACCTGACCGACAACCCGCAGCGGCGCTGCCCGGACCTCGCGAAGCTCCGGGCGCTCGGCGGATCGATGCCGTGCGTGGCCCTGGAGGACGGGCTCACGCGCTACGCGCGCTGGCTCGCCGCCGAGCGCGACGCGCGCCGGGGGAAGCGGGAATCATGAAGGTCGGCGTCATGGGCGCGGGACGCGTCGGCCTCGCGAGCGCGCTCGTGCTCTGCGAACTCGGCCACGACGTCACGGTCTTCGACGTGGATCCGTCGCGCGTCCGGATGCTGCGCGCGGCCGCGCCGCCCTTCTTCGAGCCGGATGCCGCGGCGTCGCTGCAGGAGGCCACGCGCAGTCGTCGATGGACCGTCACGGACCGGGCCGACGCACTCGCGCGCTGCCGCAGCGTGCTGATCGCCGTCCCGACCCCCGCGGGACCCGGCGGGCAGTACGACCTCGCGGCGCTCCGCGCCGCGGCCGACGCTTTGCGCGGGGTGCAAGCCCGTACCAATCGCGGTCTCGGCTGGGAGGGCGTCTTCCTCCGCAGCACCGTCTTACCCGGCACGACCGAAGGGGTCCTCGGGACGGCCCTCGCCGATGCCGCGGGAGGAAGCCTCCCGCCCGTCCCGATCGGCTACCTCCCGGAGTTCCTGCGTGAGGGCTCGATGCTGGCCGACGCCCGGCGGCCCGACCGCATCGTCGTCGGCGCCGCCGACGCGGGCCTGCGCGCGCTGGCGCGCGTGCTGTTCGCCGGCATCGACACGACGTGGTTCGACACCGGCATCCGCACGGCCGAGCTGATCAAGGTGGCGAACAACGCCTTGTTCTCGACCTGCGTCTCCTTCGCGAACGACATCGCCAGGCTCGCCGAAACCATCGACGGCGTGGATGCCGTGGAGGTCTTCGAAGGCATCCATCTGGACCGCCGACTGCAGGGATCCGCCGGGGCGAGCATCGCCGAGTACCTGCGGCCCGGGCCTGGCTTCGGCGGAACCTGCCTGCCGAAGGATCTCGCCGCGCTCGCCGCGCTCGCGGGCGCGCGCCCCGAGGGCGCGCCGATTCTGGACGCGGCGCTGCGTATCAATCGGATGCAGCCGACGTGGTTCGTGGAGCGCATCGCCGAGGCGCTCGGAGGGCTCGCGGATCGGCGCGTGCTGGTCCTCGGTCTCGCGTTCAAGCCGGGAACCGACGACCTGCGCGAATCCGTCGCCCTCACCCTCTGTCGCGAGCTCGCCCGCCGGGGCGCGGCGGTCCGCGCGCACGACCCATGGGCGGAACCGGGGGCCGCGCGCGCGCTGCTCGCCTCGTCCGGTGTCGTGGTGGTCGAGAACGGCGCCTTCCGCGACGCCTTCGCGTCCGCCGAGGCGGCTATTCTCGTCACCCCGTGGCCGGTCTACGCGCGGACGCTTCCGGAGCTGCTCGCCATGCGATCCGCGCCTTTGCTGTTCGCGGATGCACGTGGGATCTTTCGGAACGTGACGCGTGCGCGATGCGTGACCTACCTCGGCATCGGCGCGCGCCCCGTCCGTGACGAGAGGGTCGGATGACGGAGCGCGCGGCCCGGAGCGCGCGTCTCCGCAGCGAAATCAGGGAGCGCGTCCGCGAACTCCACGCCCTCGACCACGGCGCTCAGCCCTTCGTGCCGGGAGAGACGTACGTCGCGTACTCGGGCCGCGTCTTCGACGGATCCGAACTCGAGGCCCTCGTCGAGCGCGCGCTCGACGCGTGGATCACGGCGGGGCCCTCCGCCGCGGAGTTCGAGCGTGCGCTCGCCGCGTACACCGGGGCGCGGAG
Source organism: Deltaproteobacteria bacterium (assembly GCA_020852955.1). GTDB lineage: Bacteria > Desulfobacterota > Binatia > UTPRO1 > UTPRO1 > UTPRO1. The sequence goes on from JADYZW010000033.1 coordinate 29,068, forward strand.
CGCCGTCTTCGTCAACTCCGGGTCGTCGGCGAATCTCCTGGCGCTCGCGGCGTGCACCTCGCCGAAGCTCGACCGCCCGCTCGCGCCGGGCGACGAGGTGATCACGGCGGCGGCGGCCTTCCCGACCACCGTCAACCCGATCGTGCAGGTCGGTTGCCTGCCGGTCTTCGTCGACGTGGAGCTCGGGACGTACAACCCCGATCCGGGGCGCATCGAGCGCGCGATCGGGCCGCGCACCCGCGCCATCATGGTCGCCCACGCGGTCGGCAATCCGTTCGACGCCGTCGCCTACGGGGCCCTCGCCGAGCGGCACGGGCTCTTCCTGATCGAAGACACGTGCGACGGGCTCGGCGGCACGCTCGCCGGCAGGATGCTCGGCACCTTCGGCGATTTCGGCACGTTGTCGTTCTACCCCGCGCACCAGATGACGACCGGCGAAGGCGGCGCGGTCCTGTGCAACGACCCCGCCCGCCGGAGACTCGTCGAGTCCTTCCGCGACTGGGGGAAGGACTGCTGGTGCGAGCCGGGCAAGGACGACACCTGCGGCAAACGCTTCGGCTGGCAGCTCGGACAGCTGCCGGAAGGCTACGATCACAAGTACGTGTTCAGCCACCTCGGCTACAACTTGAAGGCGACCGACCTGCAAGCCGCCGTGGGACTGGCGCAGCTCCGCCGCATGCCGTCGTTCGTCGCTCGCCGCCGCCAGAACTTCGCGGCGCTCCTGCAATGCCTCGAACCCTTCGCGGACGTCCTGATCCTGCCGCGTTCCGACGCGCGGGCGGAGCCGTGCTGGTACGCCTTCCCGATCACGGTGCGCGCGAACGCGCCGTTCACCAAGAACGCGTTCGTCGCGTTCCTCGAGGAGCGTCGGATCGCGACGCGCTCGCTCTTCGCCGGCAATCTGCTGCGACAGCCGGCCTGGACCGGACGCCGGCACCGCGTCGCCGGCTCACTCGACAACAGCGACACCATCATGACCTCGACGTTCCTGGTCGGCGTATATCCCGGCATCGACGACGAGCGTCTGCACTACCTGCAGCGCACGCTGCGGGCGTTCCTCACGCGATGACGCGCGACGCCGATCCGCCGCGCGGGCGCGGCCGCCGTCGCCCGGACTCCGCCCCCTGCCCCTGTTGCGCGAGCGCCGTCGCCGGGTCGCCGGCCTTCGTCCACCCCGCGGTGCCGGTGCTGCTCAACGTCCTCGCCCCGACCGAGGAGGCAGCCCGCCGTGCGCCCGCCAGGCGCCTCGAGTTGGTCGACTGCCCGACGTGCGGAGCGGTGTTCAACCGCGCCTTCGACGGCGTGCCCTACGGTCCGGACTACTTCGTCGACCCCACGCGCTCCGCGCGCTATCGGCAGCACCTCGACGACGTGAGCGATCGGCTGGCCGCCCGCATGGAACGATCGCCGACCTTCTCCGTGGTCGACGTCGGCGCCGGCCAGGGCAGCTTCCTCGCCCACCTGGCCGGACGGCTCGGCACCCGCGTCGCGCGGGCCCACGGCTTCGATCCGGCCTTCCGCGCGGGACAGGCGCAGCTGCCGGACAACGTCGGCGTCACCGCGGCACGCCTCGACGCCGCAGGAGCGGCCGCACTCGATTTCCCCGTGGACGTCGTCGTCACGCGGCACGTCCTGGAGCATGTCGCCGCTCCGGTCCCGTTTCTGGCGTCACTCCGAGAAAGCCTCGCGGCGCCCTTCCTGCTGCTCGTCGAAACGCCGAACGTCGCCCACAGCCTGGAGCACGGACTGCTCCACGACTTCTGCTACGAGCACTGCACCATGCTCGGCGAGACGGCGCTCGCCGAGGTCCTGGGGCGGGCGGGCTACGACCACGTCCAGGTCGGACGCGCCTTCGGCGGCGAGTACCTCCTGGCGTTCGCCGCCGCGCCCGGCGCGCGCCCGGCGGCACCGCGCCCGACACCCCCTGACGCGGGCGTTCCACGCGCGGTCCCGACTCGCCTCGCCGACGTCGCCAGGCGTTTCGTGCCGGAGCACCGCGATCGCCTCCGGCACGCGCGAGCGCGCGGCCCCATCGCGCTCTGGGGAGCCGCGGGAAAGGGGGCGCTCTTCGTACACCTGGTCGATCCGGATCGCGAGCTCGTGAGCACGGTCGTGGACATCCATCCGAACAAGCACGGCATGTTCCTGCCAGGGACGGGCCATCGCATCGTCTCGCCGGAGGAAGCGCGGCGACGAACGGTGCGCACGGTCGTCGTCGCGAACGCCACCTACGTCGACGAGGTCGCGGCGCTCTGCGACGCCATGGAGCTCCGCGCCGACATCGAGTGCGTCGGCAACCGGCCCTTCACGCGGACGGCCCGCGGACGGCCCTGACCACCGCGTACGGATCCGTCAGCGGCTCTTCTCCGCTTCGCGCACCGCCACGCCGTCGCGGAGCAGTGGCACCGCCATCTGGATCGGACGGTCCCGGGCGTCCAGCACCGGCCGCGGCGAGAACTGACACAGATAGGCGCGCCGCACGCCTTCGCTCCGATTCAGCCCGCTACGATGCGGCAGCAAGCCCGACATGAGGATCACGCTTCCCGCCGGCACCGGCAGGAGCGTGCCGACGGCACTTCCGAAGTCGGCCACGAAGTTTCCGTGCTCGTCCTGGCGATGCGCCCGCACGGCGTCGAAGCGCCGCTCGGTGAACGGCAGGACCTCCAGGGCACCGTTCTCGGCCGTCACGTCGTCGAGGGCGGTCCACAGGCTGAGGTTCGGCGCGTAGTGCCCGTAGCCGTAGGCGTCGACGTAGCCGTGATCCTGATGCCATCCGAACGGCACACGATTGTGCGGCAGCTTGAGTACGAACAGCTCGATGAAAAGGTACGCCTCGACTCCGACGAAGGCCTTGGCGCACTCGACCATCAAGGCGCTGCGCAGGTAGTCGGCGAGCGCGGGTCGCTCGCGCGACCGGCCGGGAATGAAGTAGTGCTCGCCGACGTAGTTCAGGCGATCAACGGTCTTCTTCGCCGCGATCTCCCCCTCGTGCCACGCGAGCGCGTGATCGGCTTCCGCGCGCAGGGCGCCGAGCCGATCGGGGGGCAGGGCGCGCTCCATCACGAGATATCCTTCACGGGCGAAGGCGTCGCGCTCGTCGGGCGTGAGACGTCGGGGCGTCATCCGAGGCGCGCCAGCTCCGCCTTGGCGGCGGCGTGGTCGGGGTCGAGTTCGAGCGCGCGCAGCAGGAGCAACCGGCGCTGCTCGCGGGTGATGTCGGACCCGAGCGTGGCGTACTCGCGCACGATCGCGTCGGGATCGTTGCGGGCGCCGACGAGATCGCCGTTGACGTTCACGTCCTCTTCGCTGATCGCGAAGAGCGCGTTGAGCGCGCGGCGGCTCCCGATCGCGTCGCCGGCGCCGACAGCGGCGCGATGGACCCGGAGCGCCGCGTCGATCGCGGCCCCCTGTCGCGGGAGACGCCGGCGGATCGCGTCGACGATGGCCTCGCCTCGGACGCGCGCCGCTCCCCGTTCCCCGAGCGCATACTCGCGCATGACGTCGTCGGTCGAGCGGCCGCCCCGGGCCACGGGCACCTGATCGCCGAAGAGCATGCGGCTCGGCAGAAGGCGCTGCTCGGGCAGGCTGAACGACAAACTGTACCCGAACCGCGGGGAATCACCGCGGTTCGGCGGGCTGGCGTGCGCCGTGGTCGCGCGGAAGACGACGATCTGCCCCACATCCATTTCCAATTGATGGACGGGCTCCCGCGCGGCGCACGCCAGGTACTTGAGATCCTCGTCCCATCGGTGCGGCAGGAGCGCCGTGTGGCTGCCCGGGCTCATGACCATCGCGCCGTTCCGGCCGTCGCAGCGCGTGAGCGCGACCCAGCAGCTCAAGGTCTCCGGGTGCTCCATCTGCGCGTAGGCGCCATCCTGGTGCCAGGGAAACCGGGTCAACCCCGCCTCGTCCACCGCCTTCACGTGCGCCTGGTTCCACATCATGTCGGCATCGGGGCCGATGCACGCGGCGGCGATCGCCGCGAACACGGGCGAACGGCAGAACTCGGCGGCGGCGTCGCTCACGCGATGGAGACGCGGCAGCTCCGGCCGAAGGCGATCCCAGCGCGCCTCCTCCGCGCGCGGGCGCTCCGTGCGCCGCGCCGCCCACGCCTCCTCGATGGCGGACCTGACCGGGGCCAGCTCCGCCTCGCTGAACGCGGGGGCGGTGACGAAGTACCCGTCCTCGTCGAAGGCGCGGCGCTGTTCGGGGCTGACGGCGAAGCCCGGCATGGGATGCCAATCTCTAGCCGATGCGGGCCGCCGGCGTCCACGACGTCTCGACGCCGTCGCCGGATCGCCCGCCGACTACCGCGCGACGCGCCACGGCGCGGTCAGGCGGTCGAGCGCGTCCATCTCGGCTTCGCCGAGCGCCACCCCGATGGCCTTCGCATTGCGGACCGCCTGCTCTCCCGTCTTCGCACCCGCGAGCGGCACCACTCCCGGCCGGGCGAGCAGCCACGCGAGGGCGACGGCAGCGGCATCGACACCGTGCCGCATGGCCATCGCGCGCAGAGCCGCGATCACGGGCTGGGCGGCGGCGACGTTGGCCGGCGAGAACCACGCCGCCTCCGCGCGCGGCCCGGCGGGGCGTCGTCCGGCATCGTAGGCGCCGCACAGGAGGCCCTGCTCGAGGGGGCTGTAGGCGAGGAGCGTCACGCCGAGTTCGCGACAGGCGTCGAGCACGCCGTCGACCTCCGGCGTACGGTGCAGCAGCGAGTAGTGGACCTGGTTCGTCGCCAGCGCCACGCCACGTCGCGCCAGCGCCGCGTGGGCTTCGCGCATCTCGCCCGCCCGGAAATTGCTCACGCCGACGGCGCGCACCTGCCCCGCCTCGACGGCGTCGGCGAAGGCGTGCATGGTGTCCGCAATGGGAACTTCCTCGCGATCGGCCCAGTGCAGCTGGTACAGATCGATGCGGGGCAGCCCCATCCGCTTCAGGCTTCCCGCGAGCCCCCTCGGAATGGCCGCCGGGCCGCCGCGACGCGCGATCGGCGCGTACTTGGTGGCGATCACGAGATCGCGCCCGCTCTTGCGCGCGAGCCAGCCGAGCATCTTCTCGCCCCTGCCGGCGCCGTAGGCCTCGGCCGTGTCGAACAAGTTCAGCCCGGCCGCGAGGCACGCGCCGAAGGCGTCGACGACGTCGCGCGGTCCGTGGTCTTGCTCATAGCGCCAGTAGCGCTTGTCGCCCCACGCCCAGCACCCGACGCCGAGCGTCGCGACTTCGAGCGGCCCTTGGCCGAGGCGGACGCGCCGAGGCCTCGGAGCGTCGGTCGGTGTCACGGCGCGATCTCGGCGATCCAGCATCCCATCGCTTCGAAGCGCCGCGTACCGTGCGCCGCGAGCGCCGCATAGAAGGCGCGCGCGTCGTCGAGCTCCGGCCCGGCGCTCCGAACGTACTCGAGGCTCCGCTCGCACGCGACCGCGAGGGCAACCTCGTGCTCGACGATGAGGCGAGGATCGAAGCTGGCGATGCGCTCCACGACCTCGCCCTTCAGGACGCGCGCGTCGAAGCCGGGATGGACCTGCAGGAATGCCGCTCGGAGGCGCCGCTGCAACCGGCCGCCGGGATCGGCGAACACGGCCTGCAGGAGCGGGAGCACGTCGGACTCGAGCCATATCGTGGCGCCGGGCGGCGTGTGCCGGAGCAGCCACCGTTGCATGACCCACCGCGGATGCTCCCCGGCTCTCTCGACCAGCGCAAGCGGCGCCGTCCTCTGCCAGAGCTGGACGGTCGTCAGGGCGACGAGGACCAGGCTCGCCGCCGCGACCCATGAGCGGCGCCGCGCGATGACGCCGCCGAGGAGCACGCCGATGCCGGCGCAGAGCCAGGGAAGGGCGAGCAGGATGTAGCGATCCTCCCGTGTCCTGACCAGGGCGAACGCGCCGAAGACGATCCATGGAAACGCACCCAGGATCCGTCGGAATCCGGGCCCGCGGATCGCGAGCCACGCGCTCGCGCCTACCGCGAGGATCGCGAACAGCGCGCCCTCGTTCCCGAGAAGGCCGAGGTAGAACCAGTCGGACGCCTTGTCCATGTACGGATGACGGCGCATCGTGAACGACACCAGGAAGGTGATGCCGCTCCACGCGGCGGCGGGGGCGAGGACGACGTACGGATTCGTCAGCACGAACACCCCGATCGCCGCGAGCGCACCGAGGGCGAACGAGCGCACCCACTCCGAGGGCGTCGATCGCCCGCGCGCGAGCGCCGCGGCGGCGACATAGGCGACGCCGAGCGCGGCGGCGGGATAGTTGGCCGCCGTCGCGAGGCCGATCGCCACCCCCGAGGACACGAAGTCGCGGCGTCGTCCGCGCTCGGACAGGCGGTGCAGGGCGAGCGCGCTGCACGCGGTGAGCAGCACGCAGAGCGAGTCGACCCGAGCGCGCTGCGAGTACTGCACATGCAGCGGCAGGACGGTGAGCACGCCCGCGCCGACGAGACCCGCACGCCACCCGCCGACGCGGCGCCCGAGCTCGAAGACGACGGGTACGGTCAGCGCTCCGAACGCGGCCGCGACCATCTGCAGGGCTCCGAGATACTTCGCTTCGTTCCGCACGAAATCCGCGAGCAGATCGACGGGCGTGTGGAAGGCGCCCGACAGCGCGCCGGCGAGGTAGCACGCCGAGAAGAGCGCCGCCCCCGCTTCGTAGAACAGGGCGGGATGAATGAAGCTGCCCGGGTTGCCGCGCTCGAAGAGGACCGACCACGAACGCCAGGCCGCGTACCACTCGTCGCCGCCTCCCTCGTTCGGGCCTACGCGCAGCACGAAGGGCACTCGAACGACCGCCGCAACGACGAGGACGCCGATCCACGTCGCGCACCGCCGCCATCTGCCGCTCACGCGCGGATCCCTGGCGGATGCACCCGGCGTCCATAACGCGGCGCCCTCGCCTCGGGCAATCGTCCCTGGATCCGACGCACGCCCGTCCCCCGGTCACCGGCCGAACGGTTCTTGGAATCGCCCCGGGCCCTGTGTCATGCTTCGCGGGGTGTGCCAGCAGGGCGCCGTTGGATAGCGCACGACGATGAAGGCCGTCATCCTCGCCGGCGGGGAGGGCACGCGGTTGTGGGAAGAGACCCGCAGCTGCCCGAAGCCGATGATCCCGATCGGCGACCAGCCGATCCTCTGGCACATCATGCAGATCTACGCGGCGCACGGAGTCCGCGACTTCGTGATCTGCCTCGGGCGGCTCGGCAACGTCGTGCGCGACTACTTCCGCGACTATCGGCTCTACAGCTCCGACGTGACGATTCACACCGCGTCGGGGCGCATCGAATATCATCCCGCGGCGCACGACGACTGGCGTGTGACCCTTGTCGATACCGGTGTCGGCGCCACGACCGGGGAGCGCTTGGTCCGGATTCGCCCCTGGGTGGCGAACGACGAGGTCTTCTGCATGACGTACGGAGACGGCGTCGCCGACATCGACATCACTCGCCTGATCCGCTTCCACACCGAGCACGGCCTCCTGGCGACCATGACGGCGGTGCGCCCGCTGCCCCGCTTCGGGGTTCCGGACGTCGAAGAGGGCCGCGTCATCCGCATGCGGGAGAAGCCGGCGTTCGACCATGGATGGATCAACGGAGGCTTCTACGTTCTGCGTCCGAGCGCGCTCGACTCCATCACCGGCCCGGTCATGTGGGAGCACGCCCCGCTCGAGTCGCTCGCCGCCGCGGGTCAGCTCGCCGCGTACGAGCACCTCGGGTACTGGCAGTGCCTCGACACCTGGAAGGACAAGAAGAGCCTCGAGCAGGCATGGGCGAGCGGGCATCCGCCATGGAAAGTATGGGGCGGGTGAGATGGCGGCGTGGCCGAGTGGGTGGGAGCGAGCGCTCGACCGCTTGCGCGACGCGCTCGGTCGGGATCGGATCCTCGAAGGCGCGCCGGCGATCCACGAGATCCGGCGCCGCAGCCTGAACCCGGCGGACGATGCCGCGCTGCGCTGTCTGCTGCGCCCGCAGAGCAGCGAGGAGTGCCGGATCGCGATCGAGGTGCTCGGGGAGGCCGGGTGCCGTCCGCGACCGATCGGCGCGCTCACGACGTTCTGGGAGCCCGCGCATCCGCTCGACGCCGCGATCGGCCTCGATACGCTCGCGCTCCGCATCCCGGACCGCATCGACGTCCGCGAACGGGTCGGCTACTTCGGAGCCGGCACGACGGTCCGGGAGGTGGACCGCGCGGCGCGCGCGCAAGGGCTGTGCCTGATGGCATACCCCGACAGCGACGGCTCCGCGCCGGTCGGCTCGATGGCGGCGATGGCCTGCACGTCCGGTCTGGGCATGGCGCGCCTGTCGCCGGTGGAGCAGATCGTCGGGCTCACGATCGTCACGCCCGAGGCGAGGATCGTGAGGACGGGAGCGTCCTGGCGTCTCGGTCGCGGCGGGATCGCCCACGGTCTGCCGGACCCCACGGGAATGTTCCTCGGCTCCCAGGGTCGCTTCGGCGTGATCACGGAAGTGGTCCTGACCTTGGCGTCCGCGCCGTTTCTCGCCGCACGCGTCTGGCGGACGCCCTGGCACCCACCGGGAGAGATCGCCGATGCGCTGCGCCGGACTCGCCGGGAGATGGACGACGGTGCGATCGACAGCATCCGGCTCGAGGCCGTCGCTCCCGGCGGGACGGAGCCCGCAGCCCTCGAGTGGTTCGTACGCTGCTGGGCGCCGGATTCCGGAGCGTCCGCGGACGCGCGCGCGGCGGAAGCGGCGGACCGCCTCGGGGCGCGGGCGGCGCGCGGCTGGGTCGAGTCGGCCGCCGGCCGCCGCGGCGAGCTTCCCGACCACGACGCGCGCTATTCGCTCCCGCCCGGAGCCCATCACGAACGCACGGGGCAAGCAGGGTTCCTCGGGATCGAGGTGAACGTCAACTGGGGCGAGCACCTCGAGGGGACGCTCGACGTGTTCGCCGGTCTCTTCGCTGCGTTGCGCGCCCTCCCGCTGGGACACGCGAGGCTCGGCATCTACCCCGCCCCCCACACCGTCTCGATCGGTGCGCACGCGATGCTGACCGGCGGCAGCGCAACGCCCGACGTGGTGCGCGACGCCATGGCGGCATTCATCGAGCCCCTGAACGCCCTCGGCGCCCTTCCCTACCGGCCGGGCCGTTTGTGGCGTGGCGTCATGGACCATCGGGAGCGCGCCGATCCCGCCTGTGAGCTCCTCCGTCGTGCGGGACTCTCCTGGCGGCCCTCGTGAACGGAGTGCATCCCGCCCTGGCCTTTCTCCGCGAGAAGTTTCCCACGACGCGCGTGGTCGGACCCGATACGCTCCGGCTTGAGATCGACGGCGCGCGCGTGGAGGTCTTCGTGGCGCCGGAAGGCAACGGCTCCGCGTTGTTCGCGACGGGTGCGACCACCCTCGCCTACCGGTGCGGCTCTGGGCTTTCGCCTTCCGCGAAGGAACGTCTGCGGAGAGTCCTGCTCGAGATCCGCGCCGCGCTCACCGCCGGCCGGATCGGCGACCCGCATCGGCCGCTCCCAACAGGCGGCGGATGGACGGACCGCATCGACGGCGCGAGCGATCTTTCCGCCTGGCGGGATTGGGTGGTGCGCGGCTACCGCGCGGCGATCGAGGAGGGCCGGACGGACGACTGCCAAGGCCTGCCGGATTGCCTCGACCTCCGCATGCGACCGGCCATCCCGTCGCCGGACCGCGCGCTGCACCCCCCGCCGCGCAGCGGGCCGTGCGCGCGCTGTGGCCGGAGCCGCGCCTGTTCGAGCGCCCGGGAGCACGCCGAAGACGCGTCGGAATGGAAGCCCCTGCGGCACGTCGATGGCGCGAGCGCGGAGCTCGCCGCGCTCCACGCGCTCGCGACGGAGGCAGCGATCCCCATGGCCGACGCGCTCGAGGCCTATACGCTCCTCGGCAGCGCGTGCGGGGACCGGAGCCTCGCGGGCGCCCTTCCGCTCGAGTTCTCGGTCCGGCTCCCGGAAGGCGCGCGAGCACCCGACCGCCTGCGATTCGTGAGCTACTACCCTCTGGTTGCGAGCGACCCGGTCCGTCGGGAGATGAATCGCGGTCGTCGCGCGGCGGCGCGGACCCTCGCGGCCCGCTGGCTCACGCCGAACGAACGCGCCGCGCTCGACGCGTGGTTGGCGTGTATCGTCGAGGCTGCGCCGGACACGTTGGGCCTCTCCATCGGGATGGAGCTCGACCGCCGCGGCGCGCGGCTGCAGCTCTACGCCCATCCGGGCCCGGACGACGGGGCGGATCGTCTCGCGCGCGCGGTGGTGACGCGCCTCGGCGGCGCGGGGAAGAGCCTTCCCCCGCGAGACTCGCCCGTGCTCGTGGGGATTGCGCTCGCGGCTGGCGGGCCGCCGGCGCTCAAGCTCTACTACCGCCGCGCGTGGGACGCGCGACATGACACCGGTCTCCGACCCGAGGGGCTCGGAGAGCTCGAGGCGTTCAATCCCGGATGGGGTCTCGCCATTCACGAACACGTCGACGGGCGCGCCGCATGGGTGAAGTGGGACTTCCCCGTCGCCGCGCACTACCAGGATTGCGACCGCTTCCTCGCCGCCTTCCGGCGGACCGCCGGCGACCGGCAGGCGACCACCCCGGACTGGCTGTCCGGCGAGCATTTCAGCCCCTGGCCGACCTGGGCGAGCCTCGGGCGGGGCGGCGCGGTGCTGTACTTCCTCGCGCGGTGACGTCCCGGGGACCGTTCACCGTCATGCACGTCCCGTAGCGGGCGCGGTGAGCGCGTCGGAGCGCAATGCACGAAGCGGAGTTTCCAATTGACTTCCGTCATGCTCTCGGGGGAAAGTAAGCGATCCCAGCCCATCCGAGAGAGGTCCCCATCCCATGACGAAGCTCGCGCTGCGCGCCGCGCCCTGCTTGGCCGCGCTCTGCATTGCCACCACTGCGATCGCCGCTGGCGACATCGATGCGTCGAACTCGACCGTCACCTGTTCCACGTTCCTCAAGACCGTGTTCAAGCCCAAGCCGACGCTGATCGTCGGCGGCACACAGCCGGCGACGGTCTCCATCAAGGGCAAGCTCGGGACGTGCACGACGAACGCTCCGGGGGTCACGAGCATCACCGGGTCGTTCAAGGGAACGCTTACCATGCTGAACGACTGCTCGGGCTTCGGCGCCGCGACCGGGACGATCACGTTCAAGTGGAAGGCGAGCCCGGCGCTCATCGATTCGGTGAGCACGGTGACGGTGAATGCGGGCTCGGCGGTCCCCAATCTCTTCATGCTGGGCTCGGCGGCCTACGGTCAGCTCCAGCTCGGGAACCCTCCCGGCGCCGCCGTGTCGGTGTCGGGTTCGTTCACCGGAGGCGACGGCGGAGCGACGTCGGCGGGGAACTTCATTTTTTCGCAGGACCAGAACACGTTCATCGCGCTCTGCGGCGGAACCGGCATCAAAGAGCTGAACATCGGGGTCGGCACGATCACGCTGCAGTAGACGAAGGCCATAGCCTCGAGGAGCCGCTGGAAGGAGGGGGCCCTCGAGGTGAAAAAGCCGCTTGCGGCTACGTCGAGGCGAGCACGCGACGCACGAACGGGCGCACCGCCGCTGCGATGGCGTCCGGCTGGACGCTGACGGGCGTATGGCCCGCGCCGGGCGGCTCGAGCAGCTCCGCACCGGGGATCGCCGCGTGGAGCGCGCGCTGGTGCGCGAGCGGCACGATCGGATCCTCGGGCCCAGCGAGCACCAGCGTGGGAACGCGAATCGTCGCGAGGTACGGACGGGCGTCGAAGCGCCAGAGTGCCGCGACCCCACGCTTCATGCCGGGCGGCGGGTCGATCGGCGCCACCAGGAGCGCCGGCCCACCGACGAGGCGGAGCACGCGGCCCACCCCTTCCACCTCGAGCCACACGAGACGCCGGTCCTCGACGAGCGCGTCGTCGACGGCGCCAAGGAGTCCGGCGCATCCGAGCGGCTCCCGCCAGCGAGGGTGCTCCGGGCTGAGCACGCTTCGTGAATCGAGCACCGCTTCGCGGAAGCAGGGCGCAGTGCTGTCGAGGAGCAGCCCCACGAATGCCTCCGGGTGTCGATGCGCGTACAGCTGACCGAGGTAACCGCCGGCCGACATTCCCCACCAGAGCCAGCGCGGCGCCCCGAGCGCGAGCCGCGCCTCTTCGAAGTCTTCCACCATTCGCTCGAGACTCGTGTCGTCGCCGCTCGCCACGCGGGACGCTCCGCCGAGCCCGCGCGCGTTGAAGGCGAGCACGCGCGCGCCGGTGACGCCCGCGAGCAGCGCGAGCGGCTCGGCCCCGAGCGAGACCATCGGGTGCGCCGCCGCCACCACACCGCCCGCGGCGTCGCCGCCGACGACGACCTCGATCCAGGCGCCACCGCCGCCCACCGGGACGTGCCGCCGCTGCACCGCGACGGTGCGGTCGCTGCGCCACTCCATGGCGAGTGCCTAGACGGACGCGCCGGCACCGAGTGCCACGAGCGCGTCCAGGTCGAGCGGTGGCGGCTGGTCGGGGAACCGCCCCGCGACCGGCAAGCCGTCCGTCGCGTCTTCCGGGCGCACGCGCACGTAGAACCCAGAGGGCACCGGGTGCGCATCGATCACCGGCTCGGTCTCGCGGCGACGGTAGTAGCGAACCTCCGCGTCGTCGGGCACGAGCGTCCCGACGCAGGCCACGCGCCGTCCGGCGCCGAGGTTCGGCGTCGAGGCGTGGAACAGCGCGGGGTGGGCCAGGAGCACCTGGCCGGCCCGCATCGGGATCGGCCGCAGCAGGGGGCGGAGCCTCGCGTCCTCGTGCTGATACGGGAACGCGCGAAACGCCGGGCGCGGGAAGGCGCGCCATCGGTGGCTGCCCGGGACGCCCTGCATGCAGCCCGTCTCCGGCTCGACGGCGACGAGCGGCACCCAGAAGGTGAGCGGCGTCCAGCGCTCCTCGTCGACGATCGTCGGATCCTGATGGATCGGGAAGGCGGTGTCCGGGCTCACCGCCTTTGCCATGAAGCCGGCGAAGACCATCTCCCGCCTCGGCAGGAGCGCGCACAGCCGCGGCAAGGTCACCGACCGGATCGCCGCGTCGGTCTGCGCGCGGACGGAAAGCGCCTGCGACCACGACGAGTAGATGGGCTCCGCGGGCGCGCCGACGATGGCGTCGAAGACGCGCGCCAGCGTGGCGACTTCTTCCGCATCCAGGAGATCCGTCACCACCCACCCGTCACGCAGGAAGGCGCGAGCCGCCGAGGGATCGCCGAAGGTCGGCGCCGACGGCGGGAGTGTCGGAGCGGGCTCGACGCGCATGGGCCTCCCGATCATGGCCCGCGGCGCAACGGAGCGTCAACGCCGCGGCGCCGGAGCGACCCGCGAAGGCATCTCTCGCAGGAGCCACCGACCCGTGCAAAGAGAACGGCACTGGTGCTAGGGTCGTCGAGGCCGGAGTCGTACCCCTCACCAGTGAGCCCACATGGCTGAACGGTTCGATGTCATCGTGATCGGAGGTGGACCCGCGGGGTCCCTCTGCGCAGCGCTCCTGCGGCGCTACACGCCAGCCATGCGCGTGGCACTCGTCGAACGCGATCGGTTCCCCCGCTACCACATCGGCGAATCGTTCGTTCTGGAAGTGAACCGCATCCTGCAGGATGCCGGGGTCCTCGAGAAGGTCGAGGCTGCGGATTTCCTGCGCAAATGCGGCGCCACCTACGTCTGGGGAACCGACCGTCGCCCGTGGCCGTTCCTCTTCAGCGAATCGACCGGGCAGCGACCGCACTTCGCGGGCATCCAAGACTACACCTTTCACGTCGAACGCGCCGACTTCGACGCGCTGCTGCTCGACCACGCGCGAGATCTCGGCGTCGAGGTGTACCAGCCCGCGGCCGTCCGGGAGGTGCTGTTCGACGGCGAGCGCGCCGCCGGCATCCGTCTCGAGCGCGATGGCGAGACCCTGCAGCTCGACGGCCGCTTCATCGTCGACGCGAGCGGACGCGCCGGCATCCTCGCGCATCGCATCGGCAATCGCATCTTCGATTCGCTCATCCGCAACCTGGCGGTCTACGGATACTGGCGAAACGCCGAGATCGACCCCGAATACAATGTCGGGTGGAACCCGGCGGCGATCTCCGTCATCAGCGCGCCCGAAGGTTGGGTCTGGTACATCCCGATCCGACCGGGCGTGATCTCGGTCGGGTACGTCATGCCCGCCGAGACGTTCAGACAGCGCCCGAGGAACGTCGACCTCGAAACCTACTACCGCAACCAGTTGCAGAGCGTCCCCGAGGTGGCGAAGTGGCTCCGCGACGGGGAATTGATCCATCAGGTCCATGCACCGTCGCGGGTCATGGTGGAGCGCGACTTCAACTACCTGCACAGTCGCCTGTGGGGACCCGGCTACGTCCTGATCGGGGACGCCGCGGGCTTCCTCGACCCGCTCTTCACCTTCGGCGTGTTCATGGCGGCGACCGGCGCGCAGCTCGCCGCCTATGCGATCGGCACCCTGCTCGACGAACGCGCGGTGGGAGCGACGGAAGAGCTCGTGCTCGGGGGCTACGAGCAGCACATCCGGACCTACTACGGGGCATTCGCCGCCATGCTCTACGTCTTCTATCGCTTCAACGGCGATCGCAGCGAGTACTGGCGCGCCGCCCGCGATCTCATCCAACGAGAATCGTTGCCGGCGAACATCACCGATCGCGAGGCGTTCATGGCGCTCGTCTTCGGGTTCGGCGTCAACACCTACGTCTTCCACGAGGCGACGCAGCACTTCGGCCAGGTCTCCATGCGGCGCATCTTCGACATGGGCAATGCGGAGGACGCCCCCATCGCGTGGAGCGATCCCGGCGAGTTCGGCGGCAAGGATCTCGACGACGAATCCCGGCCCGTTCTCGCGCGGACACCCGTCATCTCGGAAACGGTCATCCCCATCCAGGGCACCGGGCGGATGATTCCCATGCGCCGACTTGAGTTCTCCACAGGCGACACCGCGCACTTTCCGCGGCACGTCTACGCCCCCGACTGGCTGAGCGAGATCGTGTGCAAACTCGATGGTTCGCGCACGGTGCGGGAGTTGACCAGCGTGCTCGCTCCCGGGCAAGTCTGGTTCGGCGCAAAGAAGCTCGAGCGCCGGGACGTCCTGCGGAGGACCCTCCGCATGCTGTACTCGCTGGGGGCCGTGGAGACGCGGTGACCGGGCTGGTGCGGGTGGCCGGCGACCAGCTGTCGGACCTCCTCCGCCACCCGCCGGACGCCCCGATCGCCGTCGAGGTGACCTCGGCGCCCGCGAGCTGGGCGCCGCTGAAGCCGCTCCTGGCGCGGTTCATCAGATCGTGCCGGGAGCGCGGGGTCGATCCACCCGTGTTCGGCGGCGTGCCGCTCTGTCTCTTCGGCTCCGAATGGCCAGGCTTCCCGAGCCGAGAGCGCACGACGACCGCCATCGGGCGTTGCGCGCCATGCCGGGCCCGGCGGGCATGCGGGTTCACCGCCGAGCTCCCCGACGAGCTGCTGGCGATCAGCGAGGGGACGACGCTCCAACGCTGGCGCGACTACGGTGCCGCCTTCCGGCAGGTGACCGGCAGCAATGACGCGACGGCATGTACCCCGTTCGTCGAGCGCATCATGTCGGCCTATCGCGGACCGGTCAGTCTCGAGCCGTCGGTGCTGCTCCGTGGGGCCGTCGAGCCCGGCGCGCGTTTCGTGGTCTTTCCGCATCGGATGGCTCCCGGTCCCGGGGCCGAAGCGGAATATCGCGAGGTGCTGGCCTGCGTGCGCAGTTTGCTGGCCGAGATCGGAGCCGACCGCTGCGAAGGCGTCCTGCGCGCGCTCGCATCGCTGCCGCCGTCGCCGCTGCCCGTAGGCATGGAGCGCGGCACGGGATCCTGGATCCTCAAGGTCTATGTGCGGCTCGAGGACAAGCCGTCCGTCGAGAAGCAGGCGGCGCTCGAAGCGCTCTCACCCATCGGGGCGCGCCCGGATTCTGCGCTCCTTTCCGGCCTGCAGATGCTGGGGCTGGTGCTGGATCGCGGCGGGCTCCACACCATCAAGGCCTACGTCGTCGCCCAACCCTCCCGGCATGGAGCCGACGGGTTTCCCCCGGCGCTGGCGGCTGATCACCCACTGGTGACGCTCACCGGAGATCACGCGCTCGCCACCCTCGACGTCTGGTGTCGCGGGGCGCCGCGAGCAAGCAAGTGGGACTGTAATGTGCGCGACCACTATCTGGCCGGCACGTGCGCCGAGCGCCTGGTGCGTCAGCTCGCGTCCCCGCAAAACGCCGCCCAGCTCCGCCCGCTGCTGATCGGGCCCACGTACCGGGCCGACGTCGTCGCGGTGGGCCTCCGCGCAACCACCGTGGCGCTCTACATGGAGCTGAATTGACCGTTGCCGACGGCCACGTCAGCACCCCGGCGGGCTCATGCGCCGGCTTCACGCGGCCGACGTATCCGCCGGGCCGGGAGTTTCGCGTTGACCGGTCCGAGCATGCGGTGGTACTGACGTCCCGCGTTCGTCGCGGTGACAGGTGCCGCACGGGAAGGCTTTGGCGTAGCGTCAGCTGCGCTGGCCGGCCGCACGGAGACACCTGCGTTGGCCGGCCGTGACGCGATCCGATGACCGAGTCCATCGAGTTCCACACCGACCTGTATCGGCGCGACGCGCTGCAGATGGTCGCGGCGAAGTACCGCGGTAACGCGAGCATCGAGCTCGCCGATTCGGGGCCGTACGTCGTGGCGCGAGTCGCGCCGTTCGCCGACGGCGCGCCGGAGGCGCTGTGCGACGAGTTCCGGACCGAGGCGTTCTCCGCCACGGCGCGGACGCTCCGCGACGCGCCGGCGCGAGGTCCGGAACGCTCCGCCCCGAGTGACGAGCCGCCCTGGGCCCTGCTGCACCCGTTGGTGGAAGGCGCGAACCTCGCGCTCGGCTGGGCGCTGGAATCGCTCGGCCCGGTGCGCGGCGGAGCGACGACCATGACGCTCCGACACGAGCAGCACGGCCCCGCGCGCGTGACGATCCGGCGCAACGCCGGCGCCCCGCTGGGAGTCGCCCACACCGACCATCTGGACTTCCTGCTCATGAACGGCGGCAAGGGCACGTCGGAGACGGAGCCGTCGGTCGGCAGAGTGCTGCAAGCCGTCGCGCGCCTGCTGGAGACCTGCGAACCCGACGCCGAGGTGCTGGCGGCGCTGCTGCCGCACCGCGAGGCGCCTGCGGCTCCCGCCGCACGCGCCGGCGCCGGCACGCCGACGACGCCTGACGCCATCGGCCGCATCGCGCCCCACATCGATCCCGACGCACGCACGATATCCTTCGACTTCGACGAAACCGGAGTCAGCCGCCTCACGCTGTACGATGCCATCCTCACCTTCACGGACCGCTGCTACGTCGCGTTGACCCGCCTCGATGCCTCCCGCATCGGCGTGCGGCTGAAAGCACGCGGCGATACCTCGACGGACGCGCTACGCGCCTTGACGCGCGACGTGGTCAAGACCCTGAATCACCTGCGACGCACCGCCGTGGCCGGCGACGGCCCGACCACTCCCGAACGCTACGCCGGCCTGACGCCGCTCCACCGGCGGGCCGTCGACGTCGCGGCACTCCTCGCCGAGCTCGACGCCGCGGACCCGGCGACGCTCGGCGTGGGATTCGAGCCGGAGCGCGGTCCGGGACACGAGAATCTCCGGATCATGAACATCCTCGGCACCGGCGCGTGCAACAGCGATTGCCTCTTTTGCTGCGAGAAGTTCAATCCGGGCAACCGGTTGATGCCGACCACGGACGCCACCCGCCAGGCCATCCTCGACGGCGCCGGCCAGTTCGACATGCTCTTCTTCGCGAGCGGCGAGCCGACGATCCACCCCAAGCTCTTCGAGCACGTCGAGCTCGCGAAGACCGTCGGTTTTTCCGCCTTCGGCATGTCCTCTCACTTCCGGACCTTCGCCGACCCCCGCTTCGCCTTGAAGGTGCTGCAGGCCGGATTCGAGTACTTCGACATCTCGCTGCACGCCGCCGACCCCGCGGGGCAGCTGGCGGTCAACCCGATCGGCGACGACGGCGCGTCGCTCTTCGAGGCCCTCAAGGGCCTGGCGGTGATCTATCGCCTCGCCGACGCGCTCGGCATCCGCGTCAGCATCACGCAGAAGATCGTCGTCTCGCGTCTGAACGTTCTCGAGCTCGAGCCGATCTTCCGTGCCACCTACGAGCGCGGCGTCCGCAATTTCATCCTCCAGCCGGTCCGGGCTCTCGGCCTCGCCTCCGACCGCCACGACGCGCTGGCGATCTCGGAGGACGAGATCCTGCCGCACTTGAACGAGTTCCTCCGTGCGACCGAAGGCCTCGGCGCCGAGATCAAGCCCTACGGGTTCTCGCGTCTTGGACTCTTCACCGGCGCGCACGTGGTGCACGAGCAGAACCGCGTCAAGAACGTCATGGGGAAGCACAAGCAGGCGCAGACTCCCCTCGGTCTTCCGGAGAGCGCGGAAGATCGGCCGACCGACGACCGCTTCTGGATCGAGGTGCGGACGCCGCTCGACGAGCGCTTCGCCTTCGCGGCCGATGGCGAGGCTCCGGTGCTCGACGTGGCGCTGGGGCGCGGCGCACGCCTGCCGTTCGGCTGCCGCATGGGATCGTGCGGCATGTGCTGCGCGCGCCTGCTCGAGGGCAGCGTCGATCAGAGCACGCAGATCTTTCTGACCGAGGAGCAGGCGCGCCAGGGGTACGTCCTCCTCTGCCAAGCGCGCCCGCGCTCGGACGCCGTGCTCATGATGTGCACGGACGACGAAATCGACAAGCTCTAGCTCGTGCGCCCGCACGAAGCGTCGGGTCCGTGGGCGCGGAGCGCCCGCGGACGCCCCGGCCGCCATGCGGCCGCGCGCCGGGTCAACCGTTCGCGTCGCGGTGTTTGCCGTGGCCGGCGGCGCGGTGGTGGCGGTCGGTCAGGAACGTACGCAGCCGGTTCACGGCGCGGCGGAGCGCTTCGACGTCTTCGCCGTCGGGAGGCGTCTCGAGCACGAGCCGCAGCGGGCCGCGCTCCGTCAGCGGCGGGGCGATCCGCATTCGCAGCGTCCGCCCGCCGGGCCTGCGCAGCAGCAGGCGGCCGCCGTCGACGCCGTCGAGCGTATACTCGCCCGCGAGAGCCGCGCCTGGCGCGATCGACGCCGACAACGCCTCGACACCGCGCGGCGAGAGGTCGAGCTGGTCGAAGTGCGCCAGGTCGAACTCGATGTTCTCTTCCGGAACCAGCCAGAGGAGGGTCCGCACGCGCGCGAGGCGCTCCTGCGGCACGAAGCGCAGCACATCGTCCTCGAGCCGCGCCGTTCCCTCCTCGGCCCAGCCGGCCAGCGCCTCCGGAATGACCTCGGTCATGTCGGCGCCGAAGATGTGACGGAACTCGTCGCGATCCACGGTGTCCTTGTCGCGCAACAGGTGGACGAGGAAGCTGCGCGCCTCGTCGGCGACGTCGATCGCGTGCCCGACATAGTCGCCGGGCCCCGCGACCGCCGGATCGTCATGCGGGTCGCGCGCGGTGATCGCAGCGGTCCCGAAGAGCACCGAGCGCGCGGAACGTCCGAGCCCGAGCAGGTTCAGCGGACGGCGCGCCTCGCTCGTGAGCGCAGTGTACGAGTACTGCGGTTGCGTCTCCGGCGTCCCCCCCCAGGCGTCGTCCGGCATCGCGTCGCCTCGCATCAACATCATGTGATGTCCGGAGCCGACGCGGACGACGTAGCCGGTGCGCGCCGCCACGTCCGGCAGTGCGGCAGGCACGACCGCTTCGAACGCCTTCATGTGGCGCCAGAAGGCCTCGATCGATCCGCCGAAGTGGCTCTCCACGTAGGCGCGCGTCGGCGTGAGCATGAAGATGTCGACCCATGCGGGACGGAACCGCGTCAGCACCGTCTCGATCTCGGCGATCATGCCCGTCGGAGTCGTGCCCTCGAGGCCGAGCAGGAAGTCGCAGGCGATGTTCCCGATCCCCACCGCCTTCAGGTCGTCGAAGCTGCGCTCGATCATCTCGATGCCCTGCCGGCCACGGTTGTGGCGCGCGTTGATCTCGGGGTCGAGCGTCTCGATGCCGAAGGACAGTTGCCTGAAGCCGTACGTCGCCAGCACCTCCATGCGTTCGCGGTTCATCACCGCCGGATCGAACTCGAGGCGGCGCGACGCGCGCGGATCCCAGAGGAGGTGTCGTTCGAGCGCTTCGAGAACCTCGCGCAGCATCTTCGCCGGCAGCACCGACGGAGTCCCGCCGCCGATGTACAGCGCGTGAAAGGTGAGCGGCCGCACCGCGGGACCCAGGATCTCCAGCGCATGCGTGACGCGAGCAACCCAGTTCTTCAGGAGCGCCGGCGACGACGGCCGCAGCCGGTCGTAGTTGCAGAAGTCGCAGATCGACTTGCAGAACGGCACGTGGAGATAGACGCAGTTCAGCGGCTCCATCGCGGACACCGGACGCGCGAGCGCGCGCTTCCAGAGTGCCGCAACTTGCTCGAGTGTCCAGCTCGACTCGGGTCCGCGCAGGTAGGCGAGCCGGGACGCGTCCCCGAGCTTCGATACCTCCATGTACCGGTCGTGCAGCGCCCGGCGCCGGCTCGATCCAATGTCGTCGGCCACGAGGGGATCCCTGACACACGATCCGCCCGGCGCGCAAACGAGGGGCACGGAAACGCCGCGCCGTCGCGTCGGCAGGAGGGACTCCCGGCGCGGATCACGGGCTCGGCGCGCCGCCGGCGTCATGCACGCACCGGAATCCGATCAAATAGGATCCCACGCGGCCGTGCGCAATCGCCGGCGGCAACACGGGCACGACGAAACGGAGCCCCAACCGGAACGCCTCCACGTCACCGTCCAGCCACGAACCGCCGAGCACCAGTTCGTCCTCGGTAGCGGACCCTTGCGAGAGCACCCACTCGGCGAGGTTGCCTTCCAGGTCGCATACGCCGAACGGGCTGCGGCCGGCCGGGAACGAGCAGCGCGGAGAGAGTCCCGGAAAGCCGTCCGCCGGCCATGGCTCGCCTTCGGGCACGGTCGCGTACGCGGCATGGCCGGTCGAAGGCTTTTCGCCGAAGTTTCCCCGCAGCGTGCCATCGTGAAGATCGATTTCGTCGCCCCACGGAAAGACGTCGAGCCCCTGCCCGCGCGCGGCGCGCATCCACTCCGCCTCGGTCGGCAGGCGCCCCTGGTCCCACCGGCAATAGGCCTCGGCTTCGGGGAACGACACGCACGGTTGCGACACCTCCTCGTCGCCCGTCACCAGATCGGCGCAAACCGACGCAGCAACCTCGGGAGCCCGGCATGCTCCCGCCACCACGCAGCGCCGATATGCAGCGACCGTGACCTCGCCTTCGTCGATGGCGAAGCGTTCGACGCGGTACAGCCGCGGCGGCGGCGCACCCGGCGGCGCATCGGGCCCGGTGTCCCCGATCCACACCGGGCCGGCCGGGATGAAGCAACGACCGTCGCGACATGTCTCGCGCTCGTTCGCTTCGGCCGCCGCCCAGAGCTCGGACCGTCGCAACACCGCCTGGCGCGCCCGCCGCCGCGCTTCTTCCACGCTCGCGCTCATCCGCAGCCGGAACGCCATGTCAGGCTCGACGCGGGCACCACGGTCGCGCAGCGATCCACGCAGCACCTCGAGCGCATCGGGGCGCGCGTAGTGGAGGAACGTGTAGAACGGAATCACCCGAATTCCTGCGAGGTCCAGATGCTCGACTAGTGCGTGGACGGTCGGGCTCGGCCCCTCGCTCCAAATCGGGAATCCCAAATAGAGATCGCGAACGCCTCCGAGGTCACGGAGCGCCGCGAGCGCCGCGGCGGGAATGTCGTGCGGATCGGCCGCGAATGGGGACGCCGAGAAACGCACCAAGCGCCCTCCGAGCATCGCGGAGATCTCGTCCGCCACGGCCGCCGTTCGACCGGTCCAACTGTGGACGGCGACCAGTACCGCAGGATTGCGCGCGCCTGCTTCGCGCGAGGCCGTCGGCGCGTCGCCTCCCTCGGGCACCGGTCGGCATGCCACGCACACGAGGAACGCCAGCACGCCGATTCGCCGCGAACGCTGCCCCCCCGCCAAAGCCCGCCATCGCTAGTACGGCCCCGCAAGCGAAGTCAACGCAAGGCCGAGGCTCGCTGGTGTCGCCCATCGACACTACCCGAAGCCTCACTCGGATCGGCGACCAAACTTGTCAGCGCGGAGGGACCGCGGCTAGAGTCGTTCGGCCCATGACTTTCCGGATGCTCCGCCGCTTGACGCAACAGAGCTACCTGCTCGGACGGTTTCGCGGGGCGGTGCAGGAGGCGCGGCTGGATGCTGCCTTCGCGACCGCCGAGCGCCTGCTCGACCTCGAGCCGACCCCGGCGACGTTCGAGGAGCTGGTCCGTCCACTCGATCGCGCCACCTCTTCCGCCGCGCACCTGCGCCTCTACGATCTGCTGCGCGCTCTCGAGCAGGACGACCGCGCCGCGCATCGTCCATGGGCGTTGCTGTTCCGCGTCGCGTTGCTCGAGCGGCTCGGATGGTACGGGGAAGCGCTCCGCCTGTCCGCGGGCTTCGAGCGTCTCCCGGAACGCTACGGCTGGATGCGCCATGCGCGGGCGATGATGCTGCTCAACCAGCTGCAGGCGTACGACGAGGCGTCCCGCGAGCTCGATGCCACCCTGCGGGCGGCGCCGAGCTTCTGGAAGGCGCGGGCGATGCTGGCGGAGTGTGCGCTCTGTCAGGGTCACGAGGCGGAGGCATTCGCGCTGATGGACCAGTGCGTCGACCAGCTCGCCGCCGCCGAGCGCCACGAGGCGATCGCGTGGCGCGGCGAGCTCCACCTGTGGCTCGGACGCTACGGCGCCGCGCTCGCGGAGCTCGCTCCCGGCATGGCGAACGCGTCGCCGTATGCACTGATCTGGGGCGGCGCCGCCCATCTGCTGATGGGCGAACACGACCGCGCGCTGGCCGCACTCGACCACGCGGCGCGCGTCGCTCCGGGCGACGCCGAGATCTACGTGTGGCGCGGCGAGGCCTACGAGCGGCTCGGACAGCCGGAGCGCGCCGTCGTCGACTTCGATCGCGCGCTCGGGATGATGGGCATGGTCGTGTGGCCGCGCGTCGGTCGTGCGCTGGCCAAGGCGCATCTCGGCGACGCGGCCGCGGCGATCGCCGATTTCACCGCACTGCCGGCGCGAGCGCGGGCCCTCTTCGAGTGGAGGACAGGCACACGGATCGACGGCGACGCGCGCGCGGCGGTCGAGGTGCTGCTGGCGATGCGCGAGGCGGCGCGGGGGATCAGACGGAGCGAGCAGTACCTCGAAGTGCTGTGGATGAAGCGGACGTAGTCGCGGAACTACGCACCGCGTCCCGCGTCACCCCGTGCGGTGCCGGCCTCAGCGACGACATGGCACGCCGGACGGCGGCAATCACGGCTCGGGCATCGAGGCTGAAGATCAGGTCGGATTCGTTGTAGGGACTGATCGCACACCCCGGTCCGCTGGGGCGCGACATCTCGAGGAAGGCGCGGACGAACCCCACCTCGCGCCCGTTGAGGTAGCTCCCCTGCTCCATCGTCAGATGACAGGGCACCACCAGGCCATCGGGCATCACGGTCGCGAAATACTTCCCCGCGGTGCAGCGCGAACAGTCGCTGAAGTGCGGCGCGGAGCGCAGGCGGTCGAAGAACCCGGGCGACGAGCCGACCGGTGCGCGCGCGATGGCATCCGTGAGCCGATCGGCGAGGCGGACCAGCATCGCCGGATCGATGCCGGGGTGGAGCCCCGCATCGTGCGCGAAACAGTCGAGATAGGCCGGCTGAAAGTACGACCAGAAGCCATGCGTCTTGGCGAGCTCCAGAATCTCTTCGACGCGCTGCTCGTTCCACGGGCCGATGACGGAGATCGTCGCCACGGCGATGCCGCGCCGCCGCGCCGCCTGGATCACCCGGATCACCCGATCGTACGACCCGCGCCGCCGGCGCACGACGTCGTGCACGTCGTCGGGACCATCGAGCGAAACGACCAACATGTCGAGGCAGCCGGCCAGCCGATCGAGGAAGCGCTCCGTCTTCCAGCCGTTGCTGTTCAGCGACGTGAAGCAGCCCTGCGCCTTTGCGTACTCGATCAGCTCGACCGCGTCGGGCCGGAGCAATGCCTCGCCGCCCCCGAACGCGGCCCGACCCATCCCCGCGTCGGCCAGCTCGGCGATGGCGGCGCGAAACTCGGCGGTCGACATCTCCGCCCCGGCGCTGGCCGGGATGTCGCAGTAGTCGCAACGGAAGTTGCAGCGATTGGTGAGCACGAACACCATCGAGTACGGCTGCGCCTGACGGCGAGCCATCGCCAGCGCCAAGCGTGCCGAGCGGCCGGCCATGCGCGCCGAAACTGGCAGCCTCATGCGCTCCCCCCTGCGACCAGCGCAAAGAGCACGGCGCCCACGGCGACCGAGTACCAGCGGTGCGCCACCCGCAGCCGTCCGGCGCGCTCCGCATCACCCAGTGCGACCATCACCGCTCCCCCGCACAGACCGAGCGCGGCGGCGATGAGCGGCACCGATGCACTCGCGTGCAGGCGCCAGAGGAGCACGGAGGCCAGCGGTCCCAGGATGACGGCGATCAGCCGCACCCCGATCGGACCGACCACCACGCCGGTCGTCCGCACGCCTCCCGTTGTGTCCTCCTCGCTGTCGGAGATCTCGTGGAGGATCTGGTTCTGCGTCACGAACACGTAGAAGCAGTAGGCGAGAAAGAGCATGGAGGCCGAAGGAGGGCCGACGGTGGCCAAGAACGGGAGGGGCACGAAGATCAGCCCATTCACCAGTGTCCCGACGACCGGCACGGCCTTGAGACGCGGCTGCGCACTGTAGAGCGTCGCGGCGACGAGCGACATGCCGGTTCCCGCGAATGCCATCGGCGTCAGCGCCGCGGCGATGCCGAGCGCGACGAGCGCACATGCCGCGACCAACACGGCGGCTTCGGGCGGAACTTCGACGAGTCCAGCCAGCGAGTTCTTCGCCTGGTCACGATCCATTCCCCGATCGGTGACGCCGTTGAATCCATAGGCGTAGGCCAGACAGAGTCCCGCGACGACGACGCCTCCCGCGAGCCGCAGAACGTCTGCCCAATCGCCAGGCGCGTCGCCCACCACGCCGACGAACGGCAACAGACAGAAATACCACCAACCGGATCCTCGCAAGGCGCGCCGGGCACGTCGCCATGAAGCGATGCGAGGCACCGAAAGGGCGTTCAATGACGATGCCTTCGGCATGTCGGATCCCTTCCTCATTCGAGACTCGAGCCGTGAGGAACCACACGCCTTCGGCATGCTTCCCGATCGGGCCGCTCTTTCAGTGGCACGTTTCGCCTGCCGAACGCCAGAGGAAACCGCCCCGCGCTCCGGCGTTCCTCGGGAATCCCGGTCGGCGGTTGCTGCGGGCTCGCGGTGCAACCGCGCGTCCTGGCGTTCCGGCCCAGCGGGATGTTTCCGTGAAACATTTGCTAGATTTCCAGGGAGCGGATCCACGAGGACCAGAATGCAATCTCCGCCTCGGGATCCGTCAATTGCGGGCAGGGTTCCGTATTGTGCCTGACCTTCGGCTCCGCGGTCTCGATCGGCTCGACCTGCACTTCGTACACGCGGCCCGTGACGCGCTCGACCCATCCGAGGAACGTCGCCACGAAGGCCAGATTGCTCATCACGTAGCCACTGGGCCGGACGTAGCGCTCGTTCTCCCCGCCGAGCCGGCATGCCTCCTGAAGGTACCGATCGGCCAGCCACGGTACGGGAAGATTGTCGCGCAGCAAGTGCGGCGTCCGCAGTACGGGCTTCCCCCCCTGCTTCCAGACCTTCACGAAGGACGGCATCAGCCGATCCTCGTTCTCGAGCGGGCCGATCGGATTCGGGATGAAGATCTTCGTCGTTGCAAGACCGACGGTGGCCGCGCCCTTCCGATACTCTTCCCAGATCCCGGCCTTGCCGACTCCGTAGGAGCTCACCGCCGGTCGAGGCCCGTCCGGCTCGAAGAACGTCCCCGAGTACATGAACCTTCTACAGCCGCCGATCCGCAATGCCTCGAATACCTGTCGCGCGTTCTCGCAATTCGTCCGCACGCACTCTTGCACGTCGAAGTTCTGGTCTCGATATCCCTGCAGATTCGCCCCATGGTGGACGAAGATCTCGACCCCGGTCCCTCGAATCGCGTCGAGCAACCGCTGCGACCCGAACGGAGCCCGCTCGATCCAGTCTTGGACCCCCGAATACGCGATCCTTTGCCGCAGCAGCGGCGTCGCGTACTCGTCGAATCCCCTCGTCAGCGCTCCGATCACACGAAAGCCGCCGACGCGACACGCCCTGGCGATGTGCGAACCCGTGAAGGACGCCACCCCGGTCAGGAGAAGCGTCTCTCCCCTACGGGACTTTGGCGGCTCGGCCACGCATCTCCTCGCCGACCGGATTCGTCCACGAAAGGGGCATGATACCTGCCTCGCGCACGACGACCTCGAACCGCCTCAGATCATCGAGTGTCGTGATGTAGTGGTACTCCTCGTCCGTCTGATACGCGAAGACGTCCTTCATCCCCACCAACGGCGGGAGAATCGTCTCTTCGAACGAGACGTTCTCGATCATCCGCGGATCGAGACACGATTTCTCGACGAGGAAGAACCCGATATCCACGCCGTTCAACGCTGGTGATTTCCGGCTCTTGTCGTACCTGAGGACGCGGCCGTCGGACCCCACCTGGACGTTGTTCTCGAACCCGTATTCCGCCGTTCCCTGTCGGTTCCTGAATACCGTCGCCACCAGGCGTGCGTTGGTTCTCCGATACAGATCCCACATCGGCTCGAGCCGAAGGGGCCAATAGTTGTCCCCATAGAGCAGCAAGAATCGGCTCTCCAGCCGATCGAACGCATTCAAGACGCGCCGGCCCGTCAGGTCCTCTTCTCCGCCGATCGAAAACTCGACCGAGAAGCCATCCTTCCTGAGGGTCCCATATCGCTCCTGGATCACTTCATGCTTGTACCCCACCAACAGGAGCACCCGTTTGATTGCCCGCTGCTCCAGGAGCGCCAGCAGGTAATCCAAGAAAGGCACCCCCAGAATCGGCGCCATGGGCTTCGGAACGTGATCCGTGAGAGGCTTCAGGCGCTCCCCCCTTCCCCCCGCAAGGATCACGGCTTGCTCGATCATCGCCGCCTACGCAATGAGGAGCGCATCGCTGCCATGGGGCTCGTAGGCGAACTCGATCTCCTGCAGCCCCCGCATGGCCTCCCGCACCTTCGCGTGCTTCCCGGGGGGGACCACCAAGAGAAAGAATCCGCCTCCGCCCGCACCACACAGCTTTCCTCCGAAGGCACCTGCCCCCACGGCGCGTTCGTAGCAACCGTCCAAAACCTCATTGCTGATTCCGGAGGCGAGCTGCCGCTTCAGCCGCCAGCCCTCATCGATCAGCCTGCCGATCTTCTCGACATCGAACCCGCCCCACAGCAGGTTCCTCAATTGCTCCGCTTGGTCACGCATGCGCAGCAAGGTTCCGCGGTTGACATGCGTCTTGTCCCTCTGTTCCGAAAGAACCGTCGACGCATCACGCTGAATCGCCGTCCAGAACATCATGAAATCCCCGAACAGCTCCTGGATCCGTGGAACATGCTGCGACTCGATCATCACCCGATGGTCGCACTGGAATCGGATGTAGTTGAGTCCCCCGACCGCACACGCATAGTGGTCCTGCTTCCCTATCGGGCGCTTCAATATGCCGATCTCGACGTGCGCCGCCTCCTCGGCTAGCTGCGCCCCCGCTACACGCTCCCCCCTCATCAGATGCAACGCATTCAACAGGCCGACGGCGAAGGCGCTCGACGATCCCAAGCCCGAAAACGACGGAAGGTCGGCGACCGTACTGATGTAGATCGGCGGCTGGACCGGCACGAGCCGCAGGCACTCGCGCGCGATGCCGTTCTTGATAGCGCCGACCTCACGCACGTTCTCCGTCTCGGAGTAGTTCAGCCTGTACTGCTCATTGAAGAGATGGCCGTGACGCTTGACGGCTACGTAGATGTACTGCGTGATCGTCGTGCTCACGACGCAGCCGTATTCATCTTTGTAGAATTCGGGAAGATCCGTCCCCCCGCCGGCGAAGCTGATCCGCAAGGGCGTCTTCGTCATCACGAACTCGGGGCTACGAGTGCCGACGCTCATCGCCACCGCTACCCACGCCTTCTTCGCCGGGCCGAAACGCCGCGAAGCCCCGATCCCGTGCCGACACTACCTCCGGCTCTCGGGGCCACCGAAATCGGAAGAAGGGGTCGTCGTACCGAATCCCCGCATAGTGCTCGGGCGCGAAGAACTCCGACATGCAGTACGTGACCAGCGTATCCTCTTCGAGGGTCAGCCATGCGTTCGCGCATCCCCTCGGCACATAGACGCCCTCGTACTGCCTCGAATTCAATTCGTAGGCTTCCCATCTGAGATACGTCGGTGATTCCGCTCGCAGATCCACGACGATATCGTAGAGCGATCCGCGCAGGGGCGTGATTGTCTTGATCTCCTCGAAAGGCTTCCGTTGGAAGTGGAATCCTCGGAGAGTAAACGCCCGTCGATTCTCCGATATGCTCATTTGCTTGATGTCGAAGGATAAGTCGCCGTAGTCACGTCGACAGAACGTTCTCGCAAAGGTGCCGCGCTCGTCCACGAACGGCTCGCCCCTGATGATGCGCACGTCCGCCAACGAAGTCTCTTCGAATCTCATCAGATCTGCTCGGATGCGACGCGGGCACGCCAGAACGCCAGAGTGTCGGCCAGAATCTCCCCGAACGAGAGCTTCGATCGCCATCCCGTCCGGGTTCGAAACTTTGTGATGTCCGCGACCAGGTTCGGGACCTGCGTCGGCCTCACGTACTTCGGAACGGTCTCGTACGTGATGCCTTCGACGGTCGACATCTCGATCAACCGCTCGAGCGCTTCTCGAAACGTGTGAACGTGACCGCCTTGGTCGGATCCGATCAAGTAGAGCTCGCCCGGTTCACATTTCTCGGTGGCGATCCAGTACGCCTCCACGATGTCACGTACGTGCGTGAAATTCCGGCGATCGTCCAGATGGCCAACCTCCAAACGCGGCTCCTGCTTTCCCTGCTCCACACGCGCAATCTGGTACGCGTACCACGGTATGCCGAACACCCTCTCCCGCCGCGGGCCTTCGTGATTGAAGGTCCGGGTGCGAATCACCCGCATGCCGTACGACTTGAAGTACACGTAACCGATCAGATCTTGCGCAATTTTCGAGACCGCGTACGGGTTCACGGGACGAAGGATCGTCTCCTCGCGAATCGGCAGCTCCTCCGGAAGAAGCTCTCCGTACTCCTCCCCGGAACCCGGGATGTGCAGTGTCGCCTGCGAGCTGCAGGACCTCAGCGCCTCCAGGAGATGCAGCGTCGCCTTGTAGTTCACGTCCATGTAGAGGGACGGGTGTCCCCAAGATGGACTGACGAAGCTTTCTGCGGCGCAATGAAATACTCGATCCGGCCTTACGTCGGCGACGAGATCGCGAACCGCAGAGGGATCGAGGAGATTGCAGTCCCGCCATCGAATGCGGTCGACGATGTGCGCCACGTTGTCCATGCGGGAGAGATGCCAGCGCCTGGTGCCGTAGAGCTCGCAGCTCGCCCCCCGCGCCAAGACGTAGTCGGCCAGATGCGAGCCCACGAATCCAGTGATGCCGGTGACCAGGATGCGTTCAGGCATGGCGATCTCGTCGGCAGCTCACGCTCACGACCGTCGGCGCGCCGTCGTCATGCGGAGTGCGCGCCCAGCCGAGACGCCTGCTCCGCCCGAACCACGCACTCGATGATCGATCGCGGCCGCTGCTTCACCTCTTCGAAGATCCGGCCGACGTAGGCACCGATGAGCCCCATGCCGAGGAGCTGGATGCCCACGAGAAAGAAGGCCACCAGCAAGATCAGGAGCGTTGGCGACGGAGGGGAATCGAGGACGCGATAGAAGCAGACGTAGGCGATCGTGACGACGAACGTGATCCCGGAGAAGATCACCCCCAGATAGGCGACGATCAAGAGCGGCAAGCCCGAGAACGAGGCGATCGCGTGCCACGCCATTCGAACCGCTTGCCACCAGTTGAACTTGCTCTTGCCGTCGTAACGCGGCCGGCGGTCGTAGGATACGCCAACCTGATTGAACCCGATGTAGCTGATCAACCCCCGCACGTAGAGCGTCGTCTCGGAAAAGCTCCGCAGGTGCTCGATGACCTTGCGGTCGACCAGGCGGAAATCGCCGGCATCGACGGGCAGCGGGAAGCTCGAGAGACGCGTGATCACGCGATAGAACAGCTTGCGCAGCACAGCGACATGCCACCCTTCCGCGCGGCGCCTCCTCGTTCCGTAGACGACGTCGTAGCCCTGCTCCCACTTTTCGATGAAGGTCTCGATGATCGCGGGATCGTCTTCTCCGTCCGCGTCGACTTGCACGGCGGCGTCACCCCGACAATGGAGATACCCAGTCATGATGCTCGCTTGATACCCGAAGTTTCTACTGAGGCGGATCAGCACCGCTTGCGCATCCAGACGCGCTACGGACGATGCTATGGCGAAAGAGTCATCGGTACTGTGATTGTCGACGAGGACGACCTCCAGCGTGTACCGGTCGCCGATGCGTTGCTCGAGCGCTTTCAACTCGGCGTAGATTCGTTCGATGTTTCGGCCTTCGTTGAAGAAAGGGACGATCGTCGAAATCGTCTTCTTGGCGGAGGTCATGCCCGGATCTGCTTCCGGATTCCCGCCTCGAGCTGTTCCAGCATGTACGACAAATGCCGCGCGTCGAGTCCTGGAAAATTGCCGACCCAGAACGTCTGCTTCATCACCTCGTCCGTCACCGCCAGGTCCCCGACGACTCGATAGTCGACGTTTTCGTAGGCAGGCTGATGGGTGAGATTTCCCGCGAAGACCAGGCGGGTTCCGATCCTCCGGTCGTTCAGGAAGTTCAAGAGATCCTCGCGGTCGATTGCCGCGCCACAGTGCATGGCGAATCCGAACCAGCTCGGATCCGTACCTGGCGTGGGCTCGACAGGGGTCAAGTGTTCCCGGAGCGGCGGCGACCGGCGGATCTCGTCGAACAGATGGCGCCAGTTGCGCTTTCGTGCGGCGATGAACCCATCGAGCTTCTGCAGCTGCGAGTACAGGAGGGAGGCCTGCATGTCGGTCATCTTGAGATTGTACCCGAGCTGACAGTAGACGAATTTATGATCGTACCCGTATGGAAGTGTCCCCAATTGCCATTGAAACCGCTTTCCGCAGGTATTGTCCTTCCCCGGCTCGCACCAGCAATCGCGCCCCCAATCTCGAATACTCTCGGCAACTCGTTTCCACACCGGATGGCTCGCCATCACGGCGCCGCCCTCTCCCGACGTGACGTGATGAGCCGGGTAGAAGCTCAAGGTGCCGAAATCTCCGAACGACCCCACATACCGATCCCCGATGCCCGATCCCAGGGCATCGCAGCAATCCTCGACCAGAAAAATGCGCTCCTTCCGGCACCACTCGGCGAGAACGTCGGCCCGGAAGGGATTCCCCAGCGTATGCGCCAATACGACGGCTCTCGTCTTTGCCGTCCGCGCCGCCATGATCCGCTCAGGAAGCGCGTTGAGGGTATCGCGGTCGATGTCGACGAAGACCGGCGTCCAGCGGTTCTGGACGATCGGGCTCACGGTCGTTGGGAAGCCCGCGGCAACGGTCACGACCTCGTCGCCCGGTTCGAGCGGCCGGAGATCGTACTCCTTCAGCAGCGGAGAGCCCAGGCTGGAAATGGCGACGAGATTCGCGCTCGAGCCGCTGTTCACGAGCACGACCCTGCCGTCGGGATTCATCCATGCCGGAAGCCGGCGCTGCACTTCCTTCGCGAAGCGCCCCGCAGTCAACCAGAGATCGAGGGAGGCGTTCAGGAGACAGCTGAGATCGTCGAAGTCGAGTACTTTTGCCGAGCTCGGAATGAACGTCTTCCCGGGCTCGAATCGTTCCTGGGAGTTCTTGAGGTCGAAATAGTCGCGGGCGGCATCCACGACTTTCTTGCGTGCCTCGAAGAGCGGGGAGTCCTCTCCCGCGTGTACGAAGGGATCGAATTCTACGGGCGGCGCAGACATGGGAATGGCGCTCGCTCGCTGCACGTTGCCGCCGGGAGAACCACGAGAGACGCAGGAGGGGTGAGTCCGCCATCGGCCCTGCCGCCGACCTTCCGGCTCATCCAGCCCACCGGCGCCGCTTCACTGATTCCCATGTCCTTGCCTGCCACATGCGCCCCTGCCCGGGCAAGACTTCTCGTTGATGGCCCACGAAGATCCCGGGCCTGTCCCGACCGCGCGCAACGACGCGATGCTATGGCCCATGCACCGTGATCCCAGGAAAGGCCGCGTGCCGCGACGCTCGCCTCGTCATGAGCTTTGACAATCGAACTGTCGTCGTGTGATCGTAAAATTCGATGACGCTCGGGGTATTCCCACGGGACGCACTCGGCGCGACGAACGATGAGCTGGCGGCGGTCGAGGATGTGGAGCGCGCGAGTGCTGGACCGAGCCGTCCACCCAACTCTGTCGAGTACGCCTTCCTCGGGGCCGATGGCCCGTCGGCGTTCGCCCGGGGCTACCTGGACCATCTCGGCAACGTGCTGGGGAGGATCGACGTCACCGCCATCGATCGCGTGGTCGAAGCGCTGCTCATCGCGCGAGCCGACGACCGCACCACCTTCGTGCTGGGCAACGGCGGCAGCGCCGCTACCGCGGCCCATTTCGCCAACGACCTCGCCATGGGCACACAACCGCCGAGCCGCCGCTTCCGTGCCTTCAGCCTCGTCGACAACGCCGCGCTGCTCTCGGCCGCGGCCAACGACTACGGCTACGAAGAGGTCTTCGTCCGCCAACTGGACGGTGTGCTGCGCCCGCGCGACGTCGTCATCGCGATCAGCGCTTCCGGGAGCTCGCATAATCTGCTGCGTGCCGTCATGCATGCCAATGCTGCCGGCGCACTCACCATCGGCTTCACGGGTTTCGACGGCGGGCGACTCCGCCAGCTCGTCCACATCGACGTGCACGTTCCGACCGACAATGGCGAGTACGGCCCCTCCGAGGACGCCCACCTCGCCCTCGCCCACGTGATTGCGAACTACCTCCGCCTGAGCGCCCGCCGACTTCCCAAGTGAGGGAGCCCCGCTACGGGCTCCCGGACTTCGCCGCAACGAACGCGTAGGCGTCCGCCGGAACCCTGATCTGTTCCACGTAGCGCTCTCCCGGTGTGAGCTCGACCGTCACCTCGGTTGTCTCGGGCGAAGCCGACCAGACCTCGAATCCGGAGCGAGTCTCGATCGAGGTTCCCACGAGGGGGCCCTGCGTGGACGTTGCGCGCGCAACGCGGTGCGTGGAATCCGTCGCAACCTGCATGACGACATTCTCGCCGTCCGCACGCGCGAGGCGACCCACGATCCGCTGGTCGTCCGCTGCGGTGACCGTCAGGCGGTCGTCGAAGCGATACACTCGGAACTGGTCGGCGACGCCCGCAGCGGATGCGGGAACGGCGACGCCGTCGTCGTCGTGGAGCACGAGGAACATCGCGCGGGCATCGCCAGGCTTCGAAACGTCGCCGAACGTCGCCTCGGACGCTCCGCTGGCGCGCCGACCGTTCCGGGATTCCGCGATCCACACTCCGACGGAGTCGCCGGCGGCCCAGCGCCACGGGCCGCGCAAGGTATCGCGGATCGATTCGGGATCGGCACCCAGCTCGTCGAGCACCCCCCCGATCTTCAGCAGCGATCCGAGCGTCAAGATACCCACGAGCTCGATGGAGCGGCCCAGCGGCTCGCGGAGATCCGTGCGGGACAAGTTCACGCGGGCGTAGCCCAGCTCGGCGACCGCCCTTCGACGTGCGACGGAGATGCCGGCCGGAACGATCATCGCCAGCAACGCCACCGTATGAACCAACGCCGCGGCGCCGATCGTACGCCGTGGCGCCGCAACGCGTGCCGCGATGGCACCCACACCGGTGGCGAACAACCACGCCCGAAACGGAACCGTGGAATCGAAGTAGAGGAAAAAAGCGCCCCGCGGAAGGAGCGCGACGCACAGGGTCGGCAGCGCGAACCCGAACCCCACGAGCGCCTTGACTAGGGTATCTCCGCGTCGGCACGCAAGCGTCACGATGCCGATGACGAGGAAGACGCTCCAGGCGGCGGTGGTCAGATGTCCCGGATCGCTCCAGCTGGGCGATGCCTCCGCAGCGATCTCGAGCACCCGCCCTTCGAGAAACAGTGCCCGCCACAGCGCCGTCGAGTACGGCGCGCCCGCCCCTCCCGCATGCCGGAACACGCCGAATCCCAGCGCCAGGATGTTGGGAAGAACCATGGGCGCCGCGAGCACCGCACCCACGAGCATTCCGAAGGCGCCCCGCCGGCCGATCGGCGCCTTCCATGCCAGGCCGACGAGAAACATCGGCAGAACGAGCGTCGCGGTCAGATGCGACTGGATCACGAACGCAGCAGCGATGCATGCGAGGACGAACCCGCGAGGGTCGCGTGCCTGCACCCAGCGCACGATGCCCGAGACGAACAGCAGCGTCGTCGGCAGCACGATGGAGGTACTGATCGGCGCGCATCCCGAGCTGATCGACAGCGGATGCAACGCAAGCGCCCAACCGGCGATCCCCGCCTCACGCTGTCGCGCCGGACCGCCAACCACGGCGAAGAGACGCCACCAGCCCACGACGGCGGCGGCGTGAATCACGCCGACGAGCAACAGCACGTCGGAGAACCGGTCGCGCGGCAGAAGGCCGATCGCAGTCACCCACGCGAACAGAGGCCCCAGCTTGAACGGCGTCCAGCCGACTCCAGGGCCCGC
The DNA here is from genome assembly GCA_020852955.1 of Deltaproteobacteria bacterium. Taxonomy (GTDB): domain Bacteria; phylum Desulfobacterota; class Binatia; order UTPRO1; family UTPRO1; genus UTPRO1. Next base: position 63,828 of record JADYZW010000033.1, read on the forward strand.
GGGAAGCAGATGGCCCTGTAGGACGCCGCGCCCCTCGAGCAGGATGCCCACCTGGTCCGGCCCGAAGTAGCTCGCTTCGGGAAACACGATCCGCACGACCAGCGCGACCACGAACAGCCCCAATGCCTGGAGATACGCTCGATTCATTATCATGCGCGCGTTCGCCCTCGTCCGGGGGAACCTCTGCGACTCGATGGAAGGACGGCTCGTGACCGGTTCGCACACGCCGCGGATCGCAATCCTGGACGAGACTCCGGCGCGTGAAAGCGCCGGCCGTCGACGCTCAGGAATCGAGGGGGGTGACGCCCGTTGCTCGCTCCGTCACCCCTGCGTAGGTGAAGCGGGCTCGGCCTTGGCGGGCGGAGTAGGCACGCCCTCCGCAGGCGCGGGGCCCGTGTGCGCACCCGCTCCGGATCCGCTCTGCGTCGTGTTCCCGACGACGTACGAGCGAAGATCCTGGCAGAGCCACGTGCCCCCTTCGAGCGCCATGACCGCCACGGCACGATACGAGCCGTGCTGGGAATCCCCGGTGCCGTCCTGGGGAGGATTCTGCCCGCCGACCTTGATCGAAATGTCCGCGACGGCATGGCCCTCGCCGATCATGCGCACGTTCTCGAGCGAGTGGGCCAGCTTCATGTTCTGCTTCTCGAGATCACCCATCGACTCCGTCAGGAGCTTCAGGATCCGCGCCTTGCCCTTGATGATCTTGGCGTCCCCGACCGGTGCGACGTACGTCGCGTCTTCGACGAACAGCCGGCCGAGACACGTCGGGTCGCTGGCCGCGAAACAGCGGTCGAGCTGCGCCAGCACCTGCTTGATCGCGTCGTCCGCCTTGGACGCCGCGAGGCTCGGCGTGGCGACCGCAATAGCCGAGGCGATCAAGGCAGCGATGAGGGGCTTCTTCATGCGTTCCTCCCGCGGGCGTCTCGAGCCCGGCGATTGTCGAGGCAACCTGCCAAATACCCCCGTGCCCCGCAAGGTAGCCGCATGGAGACCTCCTTCATTGTCGGGTGCCGCGGGGTGAAGTAGCGTCCCGTCCGATGCGCGCCGGCATTCGCCTCCGGTCAGGGAGCTCGCAGTGAGCGCGAGCGCGACGCACCCGACCCAGCTGTTCGTCGTCGTGGAACGCGCATCCGCGCGCATGCGCATGCGCCTCGTCCCCGTCCAGGACGATGGCGAGCACCCCCCTGCGGTCAACCGAGGCATGGGGATCGTCCCGCTCGAGGCGCTCGGGGAACGCGATGACCGTGCGCTGACGGAGGTGTACCACGCCTTCCGGCGTCTCGAGCTCCCGGACGCGGCGTGCGGCAACGTGCCCGATCGGCTCGCGAACGCATTCTCCGCATGGAGAGATGCGCTCGCACTGTCCGGTATCGATCTCCGGCTCGAGCGGCGCGCGCTCTACGGCATGGCGCTGCCGCACACCGACTGGCGAGGGAGTAGCAGTGGAATCTCCGCCCGTCCCTGGGACGTCGAGCTGACGGCGCTCGCGGCGGGGTTGCGCACCATCGTCAAGCTGGACGGCGTTCCCGCCGAGCTCGTCGAGACCCTGCGCGCGCTCGTCGAGCAGCGCGGCTTGAGGGTCGAGGTCGTAGCGCAGCATACGGCAGCGGGGTCGGAGGATCCGTCGAGATCCGTCACGCTCCTCGTCGCCCGCGACGGGTCGACGTTGGGCGAGGCGCGGGAGCTGGAAGCGCTGTTGCTCGCCCCTCGCGGTGCTGCCGGCGTGACGGCCGCTACGATCCGCATGGGAGCGCTGCTCGGCTATCCCCCCTGTTGCACGGACCGGTTCACCCGCGTCGCCGCGCAAAACGACACGACGCTGGCCTGGGCCCTGTTGCCGGGTGTCCCGCACCCTCCGGCCTCACCAGCGACGCAGTGGCTCCATCCCGCGTTGGCGTTGCTCTCGCACTCGCCCTGCGACCTCCACTGCGCCGCAAGCGTCGCGCTCGGGGAACGCCTGGTGGACGAGATCGAAGCCACGCAACCGAGCTTCGCAGCCGCCTGGCGTTCCCTGACCGCTCGCGTGCAGGTGATCGACCATCGCGGCGATCGCCTCGCCCTGACCGTGGACGGCTCCCTGGAATCCGGGGCGACGATCACCGCGGCGGACATCGTGGCGTCTGGCCGCAGCGATCCCCACGTCACGGCCACCGCAGAGATGCTGGTCGGACGGACGGTCCGTTCGGATACCGGCGGCCTGACGATCGCGGGCGGTGGTTGGCATGCCCCCTACGTCGCCGATCACCGCGGTCCATCCTGAGCTCGGCACGCGCGCACTCCTCGAGCGTTCGCGCGACCGTCGCCGGGACGTTCACCAATCCTGCAGGCCGTGCTCGGCGAGCACCTCCGCGTCTCCTCGGCGTCCGTAGCGAATCACCACGGCAGGACGATCTTCCGCCGTCACGTTCGGTCGAGAGCCGTGGAGGACGTTGAAGTGCCATAGGAGCGTATCGCCGGGACTGCCGGGAATGGGCACGGCATGCTCCCAATCCGCCGTCCCCGGAGCCACCACTCCGGCGTGGTCTCCTTCTTCTTGATGCGGCAGGAGCCCAAGGCGGTGGCTGTAGGGCACCAGCCAGATGCATCCGCGCTCGATCGAGGTGGGCACGACGTACGTGAAGACGGCGACGACCTCCTTGAATCCGAAATCCTTCGTGTAGCTGGCGTCCTGGTGCAGGCCCGTCTCGACACCCCCGTTGGCGACCTTGTACATGACCTGCCCGCTGCCAATCATGTGGACCTCGTGGGCGAGCAGCACGTCGAGCAGCGACACGAACAACGGATCGTTCGCGTAGCGCCGCATGGCGGGAGAGGTCGGCAGGGTCAACGGCGCGCAGATCAACTGGCGCTCGCCCACCCGGCTGAAGACGCCGCCGCTCGGGGTGAGCAAGCCGTGGCGCTCCATCTTCGCCTCGGGCAGCTCGCGGTACGCGAGCTCCACGGCCTGTCGGATCTCGACGAGCATCGGCTCCATGTACGACCGCAGCAGTCCCCGGACGATGATGAAGCCGACGTCGGCGTAGACCCGTGCGGCGCGCGCCAGGTCGATCGCATCGGCGTCGAACTCCACCGGCGACAGGCTCGCGAGGCGGGGCAGATCGCGGACCGAGCTCCAGATCGCCGCGGGGCGCGCACCGGAAGAAACGACCCCCGCACGCCGGCGCGCGCCGGCGCCCCGTCCGCCGTCGCGCGACGGCTCCGGAGGCGCGTCGTCCTGACCGCGCGCACTCGACGAGCCTTGCGGGCGCTCGTCCTCGGGAGCGGGTGGCGGCACCGGTACGGACAAGAGATCGTCGATCGCGCGCGTGTGCGGCCGCAGGTGGGTGATGAGGGCTCGAAAGCGATCGAGCGTGCCGGCGGGCAAATCGCGGCCCCGATAGCTGTAGGCGATGCCGTCGACCGTCTGGAAGGACCTCACCCCCGGCTTCGCCCGCCGCAGGTCGAAGATCATGTCGCCGACGTTCAGGGTCAGGGCTTCTCCTTCGCGCGCGATGTCGCCGAGTTCCCATGCGGAGGCGACGCGGGACACGGCTGCGGCGAGCGCCGCACGAATTCCCGGATCGACGCTCACGCGCGATCGATCGTCGGCCGGCGCCAGCGGCGCCTCCCCCGGATCCGCTGCCGCCGCGGCAGCGGGAGGCTCGGCCGACGCGCCGGCCGCCCGCTCCGTCGGCCATCGTGAGAGGTGCCCCTTCGCCGCGGCTTCCGCCTCCGACAACAAGCGCTCGATCGCGAGCGATCGCCGCGGCCGCCGCAGCTCGGCGACGCGGGTCGTCTCCGAAATGGCGTCGTCACCCGCCATGCCGACGTAGTACGAGTCGTCGACGGCGAAGACGTCCGTGATCGCCTCGTCGTTCTCGCGGCCACGGTAGAAGAACGTCTGCGCCGGCTCGGGCACCATGGCGCCCGCCGCGGCGACGCGAAGGCGCCCGCTGACGTTCGGAGGCGAAGCGTGGATCAGTCCCGGATGGAAGACGAGCAGATCGCCGGCGCGCATCGGGATCGGCTGCAGGCATGCCTTCAGTCGCTCGGCGAACTCGGCGTAGGGAAACGCCACGTACGGCAAGCGCGGATCGGCCGAAAGCAGGTGGCTTCCCCGCACCGCGTAGAGACAACCGTTGCGCTCGTCGACGTCCACGAGCGGCGCCCAGAACGTCACCGGCGTCCACGTGCGCTCGTCGACGAAGGTCGGATCCTGATGCAAAGGGAAGGCGGTCTCGCCCTCGCACCCCTTCGACATGAAGGTGCCGAAGATCATCCGATGACCTGGGAACAAGACCTTCAATCGCGCCGCCATGACCGCCCGCACCTCGCGATCGGTGAAGGCGCGGGCCGCCGGGGGCTGAAACCAGCTCGTGTAGAATCCGGCGTCCTGGGTTCCGTGGATCTGCCGATGCGCCTGCGCCAGCGTCTCGATGTCCGCTGGCGCGAGAAAGCGCTCCACGACAAAGTAGCCGTCACGCCAGAAGGCGGTCTCGACGTCCGGGCGCGAAGAAAGTCCGGGGAGCGCGCCGGCCAGCGCCCGAAGGCACGCGGCGGTCGCGATGGCGCGGCTCTCGGCGGCGGCCGCGGCCCGTCGCCCGCCGACCGGCGCCGGGATTGCCACCCATGATCCGTCGCCCTGCTGCGCGCTCAGAATCTCGGCGACGGCGTCGCCCGTGAGCGGCTCGGCCGGGTCGGTCGAGCCGCTCCGCGGCGCCTGGACCGGCCCCGCGGGAGCGGACGCGGCCTCACGAGCGACGGCGTCCGCCCCGGGTATGCCGCGCGCCGCGAGCTCCGCGGCGGCGGCGACCACGGATCGGTCGGTCCCGCCCGCAGACGCCACGAGATAGTCCACCCCGCGGATGATGGCCTGACGAAGGGCGAACATGTCGGGCACGGTGGCCCCGCTCATGTCGTCAGGGGCTCGGGCCGCAGCTGCAGCAGCCGATCGTAGTTGAAGCACATCCGGTACATGAGGCGCTTCGAGCAGTCCCTGGTCGGACGTCGGTGGAGCGTCACGGTGTTGTCGAAGAACATCAGATCGCCGTCTTCCCAGTCGTGCCCGTAGACGAACTCCTCCCGGAAGATCTGCTCCTTCAGATAGGCGACGACCTTCCTCGACTCCTCTTCGCTCATGCCCTTGAAGTGGGAGATCGACGTGAACGGAAAGTGGAGTCCCTTGTAGCCGTAGGGGCTGTGGGTGATGAGCGGCACCTCGGCGCCGTCCACCGGACAGAGGTTCATCTTCAGGATCTCGTCCTGCAGGGCGTTCAGGCCCGGAGCCACCGCGTTGTTCTCCCATCGGTGGACGGCGACGAGCTCGTCGCACGTCTTCTGCCACGAGGGGCTCAGGGCATGATAGGCGTCGACGGTGTTCACGAACTCGGTGCGCGATCCGGCCGAGCCTTCCCAGGCGAGAAGGCCGACGACGGGCAGGTAGTCCTTCGTGCCCTGCTGGTTCGAATGCCACTCCAGCTCGCCGTCCGCGAACATGCCCGTATGGTTCCCGTGATCGTCACGAATGCCGGTGACGCGGACCATGCCCAGCAGATGGGAGATCCCTTGCGTCATCCGCTGCGCCTCATCGAGAAGGCTCCGGTCCTCCGCCGCCATGCCGTCGCGCTTCTCCCACCACCCGTCCCCGTAGCGCTGCCGCAGGCGCTCGTTGCCGGCCCATACCTCGTAGGCGCCCCCCGGAAGCGCGATCGCCCACGCGGCACAGATCTGGTGGAACCGCTCGAGGCTGACGCCTCCCACGTGCTGCTTGCGAATGAGGGTGACCAGATCGCGCAGGTGGTCGAATCCCAGCTGCAGGATCTCGCCTTCCGATGCCGTGGCCAGATCGACGTCGACGATCTCGGCACCGAGCGAACCGAATCCCGGAAGCTTCAGCCTGCGCATCGCCGCTCCTGCCGATGTCTCACGGATCCCCGACGAACCGCGATCTAGTTCCGCCCAACGGGCTCCGCGGCCAGGTCGGCGCGCAGCGGCGTGGCCACGGGTCCCGGCCACCGGGCGTCGGCCTCCTTCGGCACGCCGCGCGGGCGCACGTCGGAGCGCAGGAAGCGGCCCGTGATCCATTCCTGGTCGCCGATCGTGCCGGCCATGTCGCCGCTGAGGTTCCTGATCCAGTCGCGCGCTTCCTGGATCTGATCCGCCGTCCAGCCGAGGCACGACTTCACCTTGAGCGTGACGGGATCGAAATCCAGCGCGAACTCCGCGGGCGCCCTGGTGAGGAAAGCGTCGGGAAGCACGAGGCAATGGAACGCATGCACGTCGGCGCCGAGCGCCAGGGCGCGCTCCGTCGTCTGTTTGAAGGACTCGATCGAGTCGCCGGGCAGGCCGAGGATGATCTCGACGGCGACGTTGCCAACGGCGGCCACCAGACGGCGCACGATGGTATCGAAGCTCTCCGGCTTCGCGACCCGGTCCACCTTGCTCAAGACTTCCTCGTTGTAGGACTGCAAGCCGACGCCGATGTAGGAGCAGCCGATCGACTGGAGGAACTCCACGTGCGCGGCGGTCAAGTGCGCCGGATAGACCTCGCACGACAGGCGCGACTTCGCGAGAAAACCGACTTCGCGTTCGGCTGCGGAGAAGTTGCGAAAGGCGCGCTCGTTGAGCGTCAGACCCGCGTCGAGGTGAACGACGCCGAAGGCGTCGTTGGCCGCGAACGCCGCGAGCTCCGCGGCGATGCGCTCCATGGACAGGACGTCCTTGGGCGCCTGCGCGCGGCCCCACTGGCAGAAGGAGCAGCTCATCGGACAGCCGCGGTACGTCTCCAGGTAGTGCCACGCCCCCCGGGGTATGAGCCCGAGTTGCGCCGGCGACGCGAGGAGCTCGAGGTTCCCGGACGAACGACCGGGCGTCACGTGCCACGTCCCGTCGCGAGCCACCGCGAGGCCAGCGATACGAGCGAGCGCGTCGGGACTCCGATCGCTCAGCACGACGTCACGGACCGTCTCCTCGGCGTGCTGGATGGCGAGCGCGTCGATGATGTCCACGCCCCCCTTGTACGGGTCGATGCCGAACATCTCGGGCCGTGCGGACGGCCCGCCGAACAGAATCGTGCAATCCGGGCTCTCCGCGCGCAGGCGCCGCGCGACCTCGAGAAAACACGGCAGGGACCACACGTAGGCCGAGAAGCCGACGATGTCCGGATCGAAGGCGAGGATCCGGTCCAGGATGTCGTCGACATCGGGCTTCACGGTGTCGAACGTCTGGACGACGGCGTCCTGGAGGCGTGGATCCGAGATGATCGAGGCGTGGATCCGGCGCACGCCGTAGCTCGGCAGATCGTCCTGGACGTTCGGAAAGTCGAGCCCGGGCGTCCGACACACGAGCGCGACCCGCCGTCCATCGCGGCGTCGACCGCCGACCTGGCGGGAATGGCCGTTGCGTCGAGGCGCCGGGTCCGAGTGTTCCATCGTGGAGTGTCCTTTCAGGAGACCCGCCACCGCAGGAACGAACCAGCCGACGCGGCCCTTGGGGTCGATGGGCGGGCGCGAAGCCGCCGCCAGGCTGCATACCCCTCCAGGCGCCGTGGAGGCAAGGGAATTTCCGAGGGGCGCGGGCCCATATGCCCGCATGATCGGTCCGGGCGGAACGCGAGGATCGTCAACGGCCGATCTCGGCCGGCGTCGGGACTCGGCGGATCCCATCTCGCAGGAACGGAACCGCCAGTTGTACCGGCTTCCCGTCCTTCACGACCGGCTGCCGCGAGTACTGGATCAGGTACGCACGGCGCGGTCGGTCGGTGCGGTTCGGGTCGCTCGCGTGCGGGAGGGCCCCGCTGGTGACGATGATCGAGCCCGCCGGCACGGGCAACAGAACGCCACCGTCGTGCCGGCCGAAATCGACGACGTCGGGGCTGGTCCACGGCTTCGTGAGGTCGTGCGGAACGACGCGGCGCACGTTCAGCACCGAGAACGGCAACACCCTCAGCGCGCCGTTCCGCGAATCCACGTCGTCGAGCGCCACCCACATTCCGAGGTTCGGCGGGTAGTGACCGCAGCCGACGTAGTCGAGGTAGCTCGAGTCCTGGTGCCAGATCCACCCGTTCTCGTTGTTCGGGGCCATGCAGACGAAGGTCTCGGAGTAGAGGAACGCGTCGGCGCCCATGGTCGCTCTGCAGATCGACGCCATCAGCTCGCTGAAGACGAGCTGCCGAACGAACTCGCTGCGCCGCACGAAGCCCGAGATGACGTAACGGTCGTCGAGTCGGCTCACCGGGACATACCGGGGTTCCCCGCGCTCGAGACGGCCGCGCTCCTCGGCGACCGCGCGGTCGGCATCGGCGCGGAGGCCGTCCAGCAACGGCCCGTCGAGCGCGCGCTCCACGACGAAATACCCGTCGTCGGCGAAGCGCCGCGGCCACAGGGGATCCGGCTCGCCTCCCGCGTCACGCATGCGGCCGACCCGCCGCGGACTCCGTCAGGATCTCGCGGAAGATGTGGCGGTAGTGGGCTTCGGCGATCGGAACGTGCGGAGCGTAGATCGCCGGCAGGAGCGCGAACCACTTGGGGAATCCCTGCTCGGCGAAGTAGCGATGGAGTCCGCCCCAATGATCCTTGCCGCGGTCGTCGTGCACGGTGAGGGAGACGGAGCACACGTCGGTGAGTTCGATCACGTCGATGCGGCCGCGTTCCGCCTGCTCCAGCGCCAGGGCGTCGAAGAGCGCGCCGATGTGGGCGTGGTGCGTCTCCTGATAGCGCTCGTAGTCCGTCGCCAGCGTCCGGTCCGTCGCGTAGATCACCGTCGGCGCGGGCAATATGATGTGCCGTTCGGCGAAGAACTCCGCCGCCCCTTGGTGCTCCCGCGCTCCGGTCCCCTTGGCTTGCCCCTCCAGCACGTCCGCGAGCTGCGGTCCCAGCGGGCGGTCCAACCGCGCGAAGTCGGGGGCGGGCACTTCGATGGAGCGGACCACCATCGCGCTCGGGGTGCGCCGCGAAAGCCACTCCGCCACCGCCCGGATGCCCTGCGGCTGGAGGCAGTCGTCGTCGCCCGCGAGCCACGTGTACTCGGCATCGCTGATCTCGATCGCCGACATGACGCTCCGACCCATCGGAATGCTCGCGGGATGCCGTCGGTAGCGAAACCCCGGCCAACGACTCGCCCAGCGGGCGCACACCTCGGGTGTTTCGTCGCTGGAGCCGTTGTCGCTCACGAAGATCGGAATCGAGAGCTCCTCGCAGGTCGGCTGGAACTCTCGCAGCACGGCGTCGAGCATGCGCGCCCTGTTCAGCGACGGGATGGCGATGGCGAGGCGTGGTCGCGCCACGGTCAGACCGCCCGACCACCCCGCAGGAGTGGTCGCTGATCGCCGAAGAGCTCGCCCGTCTCGACCAGGCGAACGCCGGGGACGTTGAAGGTCATCAGGAAGGCCTCCCGGATCTCGCCGCTCTCGTTGGGCGGGCTCCCGTGCGGCGTCATCAGCCGGTACACCACCATCTGTCCCGGCTCGAGCGTGCCGGGCACGACCTCGAAGCCGTCCACGTCGCACGACCACCACTCCTGGCGCTCGTCCCACGTGTGCGGAAGGAGCGCCCGATGCGCTCCGGCGGCGAAGTGGAGCGTGCCGTTCTCGGGCGAGAGCGGACCGAGCGCCAGGAAGCACGAGAATCCGGAGTCCTGGCGATCGATCATGGCGAACCTGCCGTCCTGGTGGAACGGGAACCGGGTCCAAGCGTCGACATCCGGGAGCTTCAGGCATCCCTGACTCCACGTCTGGTCGACGTCGGGTCCGATCAGGTCCCGCGCGAGTTGCTGGAACACCGGATGCCGCTGGAACTGCGCGATGATCTCGCTGGCGTCCTGCGGCGCAGGCAAGAACGGTCGCAACCGCTGCTTGGTCCGATGCGACGGATTGCTCTCCGGAATCTTCTCGATCGAATCACGGTACAGACGCAGGCACTCGCGCCGGGTCGGCTCGAGTTCGGCGGCGGCGAAGAGCGCGTCGGTGAAGAAGAACCCGCGCTCGGCGAGTTCGCGCCGCTGCTGGTCCGTGACGACTGCCCTCCCCTGCGGTTGCATGCCGGAACTCCCGACCGTCCGTATAGCTTGGAGATCCGCTCCCCGCACTCGTGTAGAGCGGCCCCGGCCCCCGCGCCTCCGCGTCGTCACGCGGGAGCCCTCCGCGAGGGCTCCGTGGCCCCTCGCGGAGGAGCGTCCGCGACCGACACTCAGTCCCCCTTGTCCTTGAAGGCCGTGCCCGTGTGCGTACTCGCCGGAGCGCTGTAGATCGACTCCCAGCAGAGGCCATCGGCATTGCGCAGCTGGAGCCGCAGCGGCTGGGTGAGCGTGGACAGGCTCGGGAGCGCGAGCAAGGTACCGCGCCCGGCCAGTTGGATCTGCGCCTTTCCGTCGGCACCCTGCTTGAGCTTCAGCTGCTGGATGCCCTCGGGCGTGAGCTGTTTGTCCTTGTACCTGAATCCCGAGACGCCGAGCGGCGACCAGCACGGCTTGGCGCCGCAGAGGCCGCCGGCGGGCGCGGTCGCGCTCAGCCGCAGGCCCGAAGCGTCGTAGACGCACAGGCGGTAGGCGGTCGTCGTACGCGGATCGCCGAGTTCCGCGACCGTCGTGCGCGAGCCGTTCGCCCACTTCCACTTGAGGAGGTCTTTCTCGGGCGTCGCCCCCCGCTTCACGATCAGCGAACCCTTGCCCGGCACGTAAGGCTGCCGGCAGTCGACGCGCGGCACCGTGCTGCACTCGAGCGGCGATTCGATCTGGCACGTCGCCGAGCAGCCGTCACCGCCGTCCGTGTTGCCGTCGTCGCATTGCTCGCCGCAGCTCCCGTCGATGTCGCCGTCACCGCACAGCATCGCATCCGGGTCGAGGAGGCACATGCCGTTGCCGTCGCACACGTCGATCGTGCAGACGTCGGCGTCGACGTCGCACGGGGTGTCGACGGGAGTGAAGGCATCCGCGGGACACGGCGCTCCGGTCGTGCCGGTACATTGCTCGGCGACGTCGCAGGTGCCGGTCGCCGTCCGGCACTCGGTCCCCGCGGGTTGCACCACGTCGGCCGGGCACGGCGCCAGGGGAACCGCCGTGCAGGTTTCGTCGGGATCGCAGCCGTCGCCCGATCCCGTTCGGCACACGGTGCTCGGGTCCGCGACCACGTCGGCGGGACATCCCTGATTCGGGGTGCCCGTGCATCGTTCCTCGGGATCGCAGGGGTCGCCGGAGCCGGACCGGCAGATCACGTTGATCTTGCCCGGCGCATCATCCGGCGGACACGTGTTCCCCGGAACGCCGGAGCAGGTTTCGGACTCGTCGCACATGTCGCCGACCCCGGACGATCGGCAGACGACGCCGGTCTTTCCGGGCGCGTCGTCCGCCGGACATCCCTGTCCCGGAATGCCCGTGCACGTTTCGTTCTCGTCGCAGACGTCGCCCGAGCCCGCCCGGCAAACGCTGCCGCCGTTGATCGGAGCATCGTCGGGCGGACACATCGCCGCCGCACCCGTGCACGTCTCGCTCGTATCGCACTGCGCGCCCGCGCCGCTGCGACAGACCGTGCCGCTGGGCTGGAAGGTGCAATTGCTCGCGCAGCAGGTGCCGGCGGCCCCGTTTCCGGCGCCGATGTCGCACTGCTCGGGACTATCCACCTGCCCGTCGCCACAATCCGAGTAGTAGAATCCGAGATCGACCTTGCTGACGTCCGCGCCGCCCGGCGGCGCGTGGCTGGGATCGAAGACGTCCGTACTGGCTTGGCCGGGTCCGAAGAACGGCGTGCTGGCCCGCACGTCGGCGCGGATCGAGAAGCTGCCGCTCGAGATCTGGAAGAGCCGCTCGATGTCCCCGAAGCTGTTGTTGCCCGGTGTTCCTCCCGTCGCGACGACCGACGCACTGCCGGAGACCAGCGTCAGCACCAGCTGGTTGGCCACCGGCTGCGTGCCGTTGATCTGATCATCGACGGTGGTCGCGCTGCTGTAGGTGATCGAGGTGCCGGTGCTGCTCGCGTAGTCGAACACCGCCCCCGAGCCGGCCGTGGGGGCGCTGCCCGTCATCGTGTTGCCGTTCACGTTCAGATCGTTCCGGACGCCGAAATAGATCTTCGTGTGCGCGGCGAGGTTCACGCCCGTACACGACAGCGTGGCGCCGCCGGCCTGACTGGCGACGCCGGCCACCGTACAGCTACCGCCGCCCGGCAGAGTATAGGTCGGCCCCCCGGTCAGAATGAGCGCCGACGCATTGGAGGCGAGGCCGAGCCAGAACACCATCGTCAGGATCGGCAGGCGGTTCGTCGGTGCGCGCTCGGGCATTCGACACTCCTTCACGGGGCTGCTGCCAGGTTCGCGAAGAGCGCCAGGAACCCGCCGTTCTTCGACACTTCGACGCCCTGGAGACTGAGGCCGAAAAACTGCGGAACCGGGAACCCGGAGAGCGCTCCCGCGAGCGAAGGTACGAGCGGGCGGAACACGGCGGGCAGCGTTTGTTCGAGCTGCGCCTCGTCGGTGCCGAGCGGGTTGTAGAGGACCGTCATGACCATGTCCTCGGCCTCCGGAACCGCGACGCTCACCGCGAGACCCGAGCCGTCGGGCAGGAACGCCATGTTCAAGCCGAGCCGGGTGTCGAAGGCCCCGCTCAACCACACGGTATTGGTCGCCGGATCGAGGATGTCGATGCTCATCTGCGCGATCTTGAGCTCGGTGAGCTCGCCACCCGGACCGGGATTGCCCGTGACGACGGGCGCGATCGTGGGCGCGATGTCGATCCGGAGCGGCGTGTTCGGCGGCAGCTTCCCGAACTCGGGCACCATCAGCGAGAGCAGCGACGACGTGATCTGCACCGGATCGACACCGCCCGGCCCGTCGAGGTCGATCTCGCCGAGCGACGTCCGCATGAGGCCGCATTCCGCCTGTCCGCGCAGGAGTTGATTGAACGCGGCGCTGGAGATGCCGAGGCCGATGCCGTACGGCTTGTTCCCGACCGGCGTATTCGCGCCGAAGCTCGGGAACGCCTCGGGAGGAGCATACGACGCCGAGAAGTTCGGCGTGCCGGGCGGCGGTACGCACTGCCCGGGACCGGTGCCGAACGTCGTGGTGAAGCTGGCGTCCGCGCCGAACGTCATCCCGCTCGCGTCCTCGGCGACCTCGAAGAGCGGCGCGTCGAACATCATGCCCACGCCCGAGCCGACGGATCCGGAGATCGAGATGCCGGCGAGCGTATCCTCGATCGCACCCGCGATCGGGCTGTCCTGCGGCCCCGCGCCATCCGGATCACCGAGGAAGCCGTTGATCCCGTCGGTGGCGAGGTTCGTGATCATGGGGCCGACGATCGCGTCGATGATGTCGCCGATGATCGGCCACGTGCAGAGCCCGTAGGTGAAGTTGTAGTTGAAGCCCGTGAAGCCGGCCCCGAAGTTCCCCGCCAGGCTGACGTCGACGAACCGCGGATTCGAGGCATCCGGCTCGAGCGCGTAGTCGCCGTCCAACGACATCTGGTTCGCGGTCACGCGCAGGCCGCAATCCGGCACCAGGCCGCTCCCGTCGATGTCGATGTCGAGGCGCAGGTTCTTGACGGCGATGTCCGCGGCCACGGCGTCGGGTTTCGCATCGAGCGCCAGCGAGAAACCGCCGAAGGACGGCGCCGGGCTCGCGATCTTGACCTTCGCGCCGCCCCAGCAGCCGATGACGTTGATGAAGCACTGGTCCGCCATCACCGTGCCCACGGGGATCATCGCGCCGATGTCGAGCTGGTCCCCGGCCAACATCGCGACCAGGGGCTCGACCTGGTCCAGCCCCGAGTCGTTGATGCGCATCGCCACGCTCTCGGGCGAGAGCGCGCCGTCGGTGACCGAATCTCCCTTGATCACGACCACGCGGTCGCGCACGTCGTCGCCGTTCGCCGTGTTCGTGAGCGTGGCGATCACCGGATTGAACGGGGCCGGGTGGTCCAACGTGACGGTGTGCGAGAACGTCCGGTTGGTCGTGTCGACCGAGCTCGCCGGGACACCGTTGATGGTGATGGCCGTCTGGCCGGCCGCGAGCGTCGTGTAGTGCCCCGTGACGACGACCGTGTTCGCCGTCGTGAACACGCCGTGCGTCGGGGAGTCGATGAAGATCTCGAACTGCGCGCACGCCTGGCCGGGAGCGCCGCACAGCCACCCCGACTCGTTCCGGCAACTCGCGTCGCAGCCGTCGCGGCTCACCGTGTTGCCGTCGTCGCACTCCTCCGCCGCGTTGAGGACGCCGTTGCCGCAGGTGGGGACGCAGAGGCTCGGCTGGCCGCCGCAGGCGAAACCCGGCTCGGTCAGGCACGTATCGCTGCACCCGTCCCCCGGCGCCGTACCGGCGTCGTCACATTCCTCGCCCACGTCGAGGTTCCCGTCGCCGCAGTCGTAGGTGCAGAAGCTCGGCTGGCCGAGGCAGCTCCAGCCGACCTCCTGCCGGCAGAAATCGCCCGAGCAGCCGTCGTCGCTCGCCGTGTTGCCGTCGTCGCAGTTCTCCGCGCCGCGGACGAAGCCGTCGCCGCAGATCGCGATGCAGTTGCTCGGCTCCGCCGCGCACGTGTAACCGGCCTCGACCTGGCACCCGAGCGAGCACCCGTCGCCGTTCGTGACGTTGCCGTCGTCGCAGGTCTCGGCCCCGCGAAGGAGGCCGTCGCCGCAGGCCGGCGTGCAGACGCTCGGCACGCCCGCGCAGAGCCATCCCTGCTCGATCTTGCAGAGCGCGCCGCAGCCGTCGCCGACGGCGACGTTCCCGTCGTCGCAGGTTTCCCCTGGGTTGATGACGTAGTTGCCGCAGACGAACGTGCAGAGGCTCGGCTCGCCGGCGCAGGCGTACCCCTCCTCGATCCTGCACGCGCTCGAGCAGCCGTCGCCCGCGACGCCGTCGCCGTCGTCGCAGGTCTCGCCTTCCTCGGGCTGCAAGACGCCGTTGCCGCAATTCGGAACGCAGACGCTCGGCTCGCCGGCACAGCCGTAGCCGTCTTCGACCCCACAGGCGGCCGAGCAGCCGTCGCCGTCGGCGTTCCCGCCGTCGTCGCACGCCTCGCCGGCGTCGAGCACCGCGTTGCCGCAGTTCGGCGTACAGACGCTCGGCTCGCCGCCGCAGCTCCAGCCGCCCTCGGTCTTGCAATACTCCGAGCATCCGTCACCGCCGGCCGCGTTGCCGTCGTCGCACGCCTCGCCGCTCTGGAGGATGCCGTCGCCGCACTCGGCGCCGCACGTACCGTTGGCGCCGTCGCCGTCGTCGAAGACGTCGCAGTCGCGCGCCAGCCCGCCGATCTCGTTCAGGACCCGACACGTCTGACACGCGGCCTCGCTCGCGAGCCGCGCCGGGACTTGCGCCTCGTTGGCGGCGCCCACCGCCGCGAACGCCTGCACGACCGGCGTCCCGGCGCAGTTCCGGGCGATCGCCTCGGCCACCTTGGTGCCGCAGGCGAGCGCGATCTTTCCGCTGTCGGGCTGCGACTGGGTCCCGGTTCCGAGGCAGGTCGTCGTCAAGGTCGCGGCGTCGGTGATCGCCCCGGAGCGAAGCCCGAGCTTCTGGCACTTCACGAACTCCCGCAACCGGGTGTCCTGACACTTCAAGAGGGCGCCGACGACCCTCGCCTGACAGGACGCCCCCTCCGGATCGACGATCATGGCCGTGTCGAGGTCGTCCCCGATCGCGCCGTGCACCAGATCGATCTCACCGAGAGCGGCGCGGCTGAATGCCGAGCGGCTGAGCGAAATATCGGCCGGCACGACGCCGAACGGCGGCGCCCCCCCGGCGCACTTGCTGCTCGTGCCGAGGAGCGCCTGCGCCACGACCTTGGTCAGCTTGCCCTGCGGGTCGGAACGGACGCATGCCTCCGGGGTGGTCGCGATCAGGCTGCCGGCAGCGTACTGGCGGAGACACTTCGCGACGATGCCGCTGTGCGTCCGCGTCACCTTCCAGGCGTTCTTGTTGAACGTGCTGATGCACCCCTGGTCCCGCTTCGACACCTGGGCGTCCGCCGCCCCTCCGGCGAGCACCAGCACGACGAAGAGGCCCGACGCCACCACCGACCGCGCGCCCCGTTCCATCATCCGCCCTCCTGCTCGGTCCGCCCCGGGCCCGGCGCAGGTCTCGACGTCGACGTCGAACCGAGGCGCGAGTCTCGGGGGCGGGATTCGTTGACGATCCTTGGGTCCATGGCTCTGGCAGCCGCGCGGGCGCGGCGTGCCCTTGTCTTGTCGATCAGTTGGGAACCACCCGGGGAAACGGCACGCCGCCGACGCGGCGAGCGATGGACGGAAACCCACGGCACTCTTGGACGAAACGGGTACGCGGTGCATGGGACGTCTGTCAAGGAAAATGACCGTTGTCAGGAAAAATAGCGTCGTTGGGCCACCGATCCCGGATCAGAGATTCAGCCGTCGTAGCCGCATATAGAGCTCGGCCAGCCTGGCAACCGCCACCTTCGGCCCCTTCAGCCACCACAGATTGACTGCGAACGAGGTCGTCAGCGAGCGCGCCTGGTGCCACCACAGGCTCGGGATGTACAGCAGATCCCCCGGTTCGAGATCGGCGCAGAGGAGCGGTGCCCCCCGGAAGCGTGGGAAGCGCGCCAGATCGGGATCCTCGGCGTCCACCGGGCTGTAGTTGGGGACACCGGAACGAAACGAGTGCCGATGCACCATCCGGGTGAGGCGCCGTTCGAGGAGCAGGAAGCGCTTCCGGCCGCCGATCTGCGCGTAGAGGTTCTCGGGAAGGTCGCGATGCAGGGGGCCTTTCGCGTCCGGTCCGCCCATCCAGAACCGCGACCTCGCCCAGCGCGCCCCCGCCGCGTAGACCGGCCGGCGGGTGTCCGCGAACAGCTCCGGAACGACCTCGTGCACCCGCACCGTGAGATAGAGGTCGTGCGGTTTGCCGTCGGCGAGGAGCTCGCAATAGTCGCCGAACCGGATGCGCTCGTAGTGCAGGCCGCTCCCGGGGCTGTAGTGCGACCCGTCCTTCTCGCGAACGATCGGCACCTCGCGATCGCCGAACTCTCGAGCGAAGTAGTCGAGCGACCACTTCCTCATGGCCGGCCAGTCGGCGATCGCGCCCTGCAGGATCACCGGCCGCGAGGCCCGCACGAAGTCGGACGCGAACGCGGCCGCGGACGGCGGCGGAATCCGAGGAACGCGGCGCGAGGGCTCCACGCCCGTCAGCCGATCCGCCGCAGGCGCTTGAACAGCGCCGCGCCCGCGACCAGCGGCAGACGCGCCCCACGCGCCCACCAGAAGTTCACGGAGAGGCTGTCCATCGTCGTGCGCACGTGGTGCCAGGTTCCGCGCGGGATGTAGATGCCGTCGCCGGGCGCGAGCTCGGCCCGCTCCGCCCGCGCGTCGCGAAACCGCGGATAGCGCAAGAGATCCGGCGCCTCGGGGTCGACCTTGCACCCGTGGGGTACGCTCGAGAACAGGCTGTTCGGGTACAAGGACGCGCGCTCACTCGGATCGAACAGCGTGAAGCGCTTGGAGCCGAGCAGCTGGAGGTGGAGGTTGTCGGCGGCATCGCGGTGGGTCAGGGTGACGGTGCCGGCCGGCGACAGCCAGACTTTGCTCGTGAGCCACGGCGCATCGGCGCAGTACACCGGCGTCGCGATCCGCGCGCGCCACGCCGCCGGCAGATCCTGGAGACGGGCCATCATGTACAGCGACGGCGGCGCGCCGCCGCCGAGCTGCGCCAGGAGCTCCGCGAGCGCCCGGAGCTCGGTCCGGATCCCGCGCCGCGCATCGGCCGTCACCGCCCCCGCCCGCGTGGCGTGCGTCGCGACCGCGAGGTCGCGGTCGGCCGCCGCGATCGCATCGAAGGACCAGTGGCGCAGCTCGTCCTCCCCCACCAACCCCCGCATCACGACCGGACGGCGCGGCCGCCGGTAGTCGCGCTCGAAGCGCGCCGGTTCGACCGGATCGATGCGGGGGATGTCCATCGCCTGCATGACCCGCTACGTGGGCAACCGGTCGAAGCCGCGCATCCCGCTCGGCAGCGGCGATGCCGTGAGGCGCACGCCGGCCGCCCGGCATCCCGCGGCCAACGCCCGCACCGCGACCTCCGCCGCGTCGAGGGCATCGAGTCCGAGCGCGTCGAGGGCGACCTCGAGGCGAATGCCCTTGACGCGATGCGCGCGCGCGAGTTCCGGATAGGACGACAGCGTACCGAGCGCGCGCGCGTGCACGGGCAAGCGGATCTCGACGCGGACGCCGCCTCGCACGAGGTTGTCGATGCCGGCGACGGCTTGCCGGAACGCCCCCTCCACCCGGGCGACCGCGTCCGCCTCGGCGGCGCGGCCGGCGAAGATCTTCACCGAGGCGTCCGACAACCCCGCCCGGATCGCCTCCTCGGCGAACCGGCGATACGCGAAGCGGCGGCCGTTCGACGCGACGCCGATGCGGCGCGCGTCGGCGCCGTGCGCGCGCGCGACGAGCGCCGTGAAGTCCGGATGCAGCGTCGGCTCGCGGCCGGCCAGCATGAGCGGGAGCCCGCTCGCCCGCGCCTCGTCCACCCGCTCGCGGAGCGCGGCGGCGTCGTCGGGCAGAAAACGATCGTGGTTCTCGCAGCCGGGGCAGCCGTTGTTGCAGGCGCCGGCGAAGACGACGGGCGCCGCCAGCTGGCCGCGCGATCCGTGCAGCAGCTCCTCGAAACACGCCGAGAGCCGTCCGACCGCCGCGTCGAGCCCACGCATCGATTCCGCGGCGAGCGCTGCCCGCCGATCCATGCGCCCCACCCAACGCGCCACGGCGAGCAGTTGGCTGATCTGGGTCTCGTCCCCGAATGCGCCGCGGAGGCGGCGACACGCCTCGTAGGCGAGGGCCGCCCGCGAGTCCGCGAACCGCCACGCGAAGTCGACGCTGTACCCCTTGGTGCGCGCGGTCCGCGAAGCTTCGTCGCCCTCCCACGCCTCGGCGGCGAGACCCTGCGCCTTGGCGAGCGCGAAGATCGGCAGGCGCGGATACATCCGCAGCCGGTTGCGGGTCACGTCATGGAAGAAGTCGGAGAGCCCGTGAGCGCGCAGGGCCTCCCCCGAAGCGAGCAGGCGCTCGGGCGACGTCCAGGGATGGAAAAGGATCAGGCTGTGCCCGCGCTCGCGGGTGAAACCGAAACGATCGGGGTGCGCGCGCGCCAGCGCGCGGGCAAGCGCCACCGCCGCCAGGAGACCCGCGGTCGTCGTCCCCTTGTTGAAGAGCTCGAGATCCTCGTCGGAGAACGACTCGAAGCCGATCAGGTAGAGCTCGAGACGCATGCCCGTACGCTCGGCGACCGCGATGCCCTGCACGAGCGCCTCGCGATGCTCGACCAGCCAGTCGGCGCGCGTCTGGAGCAACCAGGTGACCTCGCGGATTCCGCGACGTTCGGCGCTCTCGAGCAGGCGGGTCAGGTAGCGCAGCGGGTGCTGATCGGTGAGCACGAAGACATGGGGCTTCGGTAGGTGCGCGGTGAGATAGGCGACCTGACGGAGCACCGAGGCCACGGTATCGTCGTCGCCGCGCTTGCCGTAGTCGCCGCCCATTGTACAGAACGCGCACCCCTTGCGCAGGAGCTGATCGGGCTCCTGGAGCGGAAGGTCCCGGTAGGGCTTCGCCTGCGCGACGTCGCGGCTGTAGGGACAGCCGCCGTTCCCGAAGACCGCGTACGGCGCCGGCGCGATGGCGGCGCCTCCGGCGGCGGCGATCACCTCGCCGTCGACGACCGGCCGATACTCGAGCGCCGGCCCGCCCGCGGCCGCGCTCAGGGATCGGGGGGGCGACTCGGGCTGCCCGTCGTGCACCGCGGAGAGGCCCGGAATGTCGACGTCGCGCGGTGACGCGAGCCCCGTGGCGAGCCACATCGCGAAGGCCCGACGCACCTCGTCGCCCATCTCGCCCTGCTCGCTCCAGCGCTCGTACGGGCGATGAACGATCGCCGCGTCCGCCACGGGAACCGGCCCCATGCCTTCGGGCGGCGGCAGGAGGAGCATGCGGGCGCCGGCGCGGCAGGCTTTCCATTGCGCGAAGGGCTCGCTGGTGAGGACACGGTCCGTGACCACCAGGTCGATCTGCCGATCGACGAGCCACCGCACGAGCCGCGCAGACACGTCGGCGTCGGCCGCGCGGTCGGCGCCGTCGTAGTAGACACGGACCATCGTGGCGTCGTGCCCGAGCGCGCGCGCGTCGCTGCACAGCAACCCGAGCAGGACGTCGGAGAAATAGCCGCCCTCGCGGGTGCCGAACGCGCTCACCATCGCGATGCGGAGCGCCGGCGGCGCGGCGCTCCGTTCCTGGCGCAAGGCGTCAGACATTCGCCGGGTCTCGTGCGATCGGCGGCACCATCGAACGGTCGTTGTACACGGCTTTCTTCAGGCGGTCCTCATCCGGCCGCTCCGGCGCGAAGCTCGTAGAACTGGATCGGCACCTCGCTGCCCGCGTAGAAAAGGAATGGAGGGTCGTCCTCGGGGCCGGAGATCACGCCGCGGGGACCGATCGGCGTGCCGTCGCGCTCGATGCGCCGGCATTCCGGGCGCATGCCCGCGGGAGGCCGGATCGGCGAGACCTGGCGTCCGAACAGCACCTTGTCCCAGCGGACTTCGGCCATCGGACCCGTCGGCCGGTCGTCACCGGCGCCGGTCAGCTCGCGAAACGAATAGGTCCAGCACTCGACGTCCTCGAGGAAGATCCACGGCCGCGGGGCCGCCGCGAGTTCGCGCGCCGGCACGACCCGGACGTGTCTGCCCGTGCGCTCGAGGAGACCGGCGTAGCGCGCATAGCCGTGGACGGTCGCCTCGGCGGTCGGCGCCTTGACGAGCGTGAAGGTGTTCGGGAGCGCGGCGGCCGCGGACGCCACGGCGAGGTACTCCCGGTGGATCGGAGTGCGCCCGGCGAGCACGCGCCAGCCGGGAAAGAACGGGGGCAGCGCCGTGAGGACGCCCGCCGCACCGAGCCCGACCACGACACGCCATCGTTCGGGCACGCGGCCCTCCACCGCCGCCGCACCGGCCATCGCGACGAGCAGCATGCCGAAGGCCACGACGGACAATCGCTGGGCGAGTTCCACGCCCGGCGACGGCATCCCGCACGGATAGGTGACGACGAAGTTCAGCGCGAAGGCCAGCGCGGCGGCGCGCGCCATCCGGCCGTCGCGGCACGCCCAGATCACCGCGGCGACGGTCAGGGCGGGAAGCGCGCCGAAGCGCCCGACGTCCAGCAAGGCGTGATGGCGCAGAATGGTGGGCAGCAGGACCGGCTCCAGGAAGACCCCGGCCATCTGCTGCACCAACCCGCCCGAGGCTGCGTTCGCGGCGATGCGGCTCACGAGCACCACGACCACCACGAGGCCCGCCGCGAGGAATCCGGAAGACCCGAGGAGGCCGCGGCCGCCGCGCGCGAGGCCGAGCACGAAGGCGCAGGGCACGACGACGTAGAACGTCTGCCGCGTATGGACCAGGAGGCCGAGGGCCAGCACGGCGGCCGCGAGCGGCGCGGCGCGGCGAGTCATCGCGTGGACGTCCATCACGATGAGGGCGACCAGGGCGAGGAGCAGCCCGACGTTGTGCATGTCCTCCGATCCGGCCACCCGCATGAAGACGGGATTCGTGCCCGCGACGGCCACAGCGAACAACGCGCCGTACGGCGAGCCCGACAGCCGCCCGGCCAGAACCGCGAGCAGCGCCACGTTCAACGCGCCGACGAGCGCCATGGCGCGAAAGACGGCGTTCAGATCATCCCCGAACGGCCGCGTGAGCGCCCCGAGGACAAGGAATCCGTACGGGCCGTACGACGCGCCGCGCGTCGCACAGGCGCGGGGCGCCTGGAGGACGCAGTCGACGAGCTCCGGCGCGACCACGTCGGCGTGGACGAGCGTCGGCTCCACGGAGCCTGCCCGGACGATCATCGACACCGCGAACAGCACGACGGCGCCCAGTGTCGCCGGGTGGGTCAGGGCGCGCGACGCGGGCCGCCGCAGGCTCGCGCCAAGCGCGAGGACGAGCGCGGCGCTCGCGCCGACGAACGCGATCAGGGACGGCGTCATGCGCAGGGCCGATCCACCGCGCGTGCCTATCATCGGCGGCCGGTTCGAGGTAGCGCGCCGTGCGGGTCCGAGGTAGAGCGCCGGCGATGGCGAGCGCAGGGCCACCCCGCGCGGCGACGTGCTCGGCCGCCACCCCCGCGGACCTTCGCCGGCTGTGGGAGAACGGCGATCGCGGACCGGCCCTCCGCGCGGCGCTGGAAGGTTGGGACCGCCTGCTGTCGGACCCGTCCGATCTCGAGTGGCTGGCGCGGGCGCTGCGGGCGTCCGGCCTGGGCGCCGAAGCCCTCGCGTTGCAGGTCGCGGCGGCCAGGAGGCACGCGCGCCTCGCGACCTCGGGAGGAGGCCTCATCCGCAGCATCCTGGCGAGCGGAGACCCGTGGTGGGCCCGCGAGCTCCTGGCGGAGGCCGGCGGCGATTCCCGCGAGCTGCAGGCGCTCCGGATCGAGGTGGCGCTCGCGCTCGGCGATGCCGCGCCCTTGATCGCGGCATGGGTCCGCACGCATCGCGACGGGCCCGCGCTGGAGGCGGCGGTACGCTGGTGGGTGCGCAGCGACCGGGTGGAGGAAGCGGCGCGCCTCGCGGACGAGGTTCCCGGACTGACGCGCTGGCGCGCGCGCTTCGCGCTGTGGCGCAACCGCCCCGACGTCGCCCGCCCGCTCCTGGCGACGCTCGCTCCGGATTCCGAGGTGCGCTGTCTGGAGGCCATCGCCTGCGTCCTCGACGGCGACCTCGCGCAGGGAGAAACACGCCTCCGATCGCTGCTGGATACCGACGTGCGCGAGGAGGCGGCGGCCTGGCTGGCCACCGTGCTCCGCAAGCAGCGGCGCTATGCCGACGCCGTGAAAGCCGCCGACGCGGCGAGCAGCGCGAGCCTCGGCTTCAACCTGGTGGCCAGGCTGGAGCGCGAGATCGCTTCCGACCACGAATGGATGGACAACGCCGCGGGCGGTCCCGCGCCGGCACGCGCCGGCTGGCTGCCGCGGATCGCCCGCTTCGCGCAGCGCCTCGGAGGACGATTCAGGCTGCGCAGAATCGAAGACCTCGAAAATGCCGACGCCCTCTATCCGCTCGGCCTGAAGCCTCGGGACACCACCGCCGCCCTCGCGGCGGCCGTGAATCGTTTCGGGGGCAACCACACGGTCCACCTCACCACGACGACCGGCGGCGTCCTCGCCTCGTACCCGCTCCCCGAGAACCCGCGACAGCTGGGCGCCACCGTCCAGCTGGTGCTCTGGACGCGCGGCGCCGACGCCGCCCGGGCGTTGTACGACCGGCTCGCGAAGCGTGTGGACGATCACCCGCTGTATCGCATCTACCACGGCGAGTTGGAGCTCTGGATGGGCGCCTACGCACGGGCCGAGCGGATCTTCCGGGCGATCCTCGCCCGCGACGAATGGGTGCGCTGGGCCTGGATCGGCCTCGGCGCGAGCGTGATGTTCCAGGGCGATCTCGGGGAGGCGCAGAAGATCTGGACGCGGGGCCTGTCGCGCACCCACCCGGTGCCGGGGCCGACGCTCTACGTCTACCGGGGTGAATGCTACCGGCGGCAGGGGGAGCACGATCTCGCGCGCAGGGAGCTCGAGACGGGCCTGCGCCAGAAGCCGTACCGGCTGAGCGCCCGCATCAATCTGGCGTTGCTCGATCGTGACCCCGACGCTCTCGCACGCGCGGAGCGCGACTGCGCCGCCTTCGCGCCGCTCTTGATGGCGGAGCTGCGGGGGTCTCCGGTGGAGCGGCTCGAGCAGGTGCTCGAGGCGATGCGCGGCAATCGGAGCTCATCCGCGTGGAACATGAGCTACCACCTCTGGGGGCGTCTCTGGCGCCGAGGCGTGACCGACGGCGCGCGCGGACCCTCGTAGACCTCGGCCTCGCTTAGGGAAGCTCTCTCCCACACGTGGGGCGGGCTCTTACTGCGGCGGCGCTTCGCCATGCGGCGGATCGCCCCGACGTCCGTCGCGCGGCGGGCCGACACGGCGGTCGAGTTCGTTCGCCACGGTCCGCTGCACGATCTCCCGGACGTGCTCTCCCACCAGCCGGACGACGCGGTCGATCGTCTCCCGCTCGCGGCCGCCGTCGTCGCGTCGCTGCGCCTTCGCCTGCTCGTCCTGGAGGAAGCGCTCCAGTCGTTCGCCGACCAGCTGGACGATGGTGTCGATGATGCGCTTCTCCTGGAACTCGCCGTCCGCACGCCCGCGATGGCGCGCATCGTCGTCGTGCCCGCGGCGGCCATGGTGGTCGCGGTCGCGCCGGTCGTCCCGCTCGTAGCGGTCGTCGCCGCGGCGATCGTGGCGGTGATCGTGGTCGCGCCGATCCCGGCCGCCGTGACCACGCTCGCCCCGGTCCTCGCGTCCCCCGGAACGCGAGCGGACCAGCCGCTCGAGCGCTTCCAGCCGTTCGAAGATCTCACGTCGATCGTCGTGCCCCATGGGAATCCTCCGGGCATGCGGCCTACACTGGCCGGCGCGCGCCATGCAACCGTTTTCGCCCCGAGATTCCCGAGGGGGTCGTCTAAGCCCTATGCGGTCCCCATTAGTGATCTAGGGCAGCGCTCAGGCTGCTATTTGCCTTGACAACCGAAACCTCGCAGTGCGACTAAGACATGCGACTTCAACCGGAAAGGTCCTTCGTCCCGTCCATGACCCAGTGTCGCCTCTCCGACCGACACCGTGCATCGTTCAGCGCCGCGCCAACGGGACAGCTGCGCACCTGTCGGGCCCGGCGGTGCGGCGTGCCGGGCCAGGAACCCTGAAGCGCGACCAAGCTGGATTTCCAGAATAAGGAGCGAGCGATGCTTTCACGACGCACACTGATCGGAAAGGTGGCCGTGGGTGCGGCGGCGGCGCTGGTGGTGGGCGCCGCTCGGACAGGAGCGGCGGCAGCCACGCGCCCCCCCGATGGCGGCGCCGCGGACGTGCCCACGGACGGAACCGACGCCGCCGCGCTCGAGCGGAGCGCGGCGCCGGAGGCGGAGCGGCCGGAGGCCGAAGGCGAGGCGGCGGCGCCGTGGGAGTGGTTGGCGCCGTTGAGCGCGGGGGCGGTGGTGGGGCACGGCTGGAGTCTCGGGGAGCTGACGCCGGTGCGGGACGGTTCGGCGGTGGTGACGCTGCGCAACGCGCGGGGGCAC
>JADYZW010000034.1 GCA_020852955.1 Deltaproteobacteria bacterium
CGTGGGTGTGGCGGTGCGCGTGGGCGTTGCGGTGGCCGTGGGGATCGGGGTCGGCGTCGCGGTGGCGGTCGCGGAGTCGGTCACGGTCGCGGTCGTCGTGGGTGTGGCGGTGCGCGTGGGCGTGGCGGTGGCCGTGGGGATCGGGGTCGCCGTCGCGGTGGGGGTCGGCGTGGCGGCGGCGGCGAGCTCGAGGTGGAGCCGCGGACGGCGGTTCGCGGTGGCGCTCTGCCGCGAATGGTAGGTTGTGCCGTCGGTGCTGTTGGACTTGATCGCGAGCGTGACGATCGCGGGTGCGCCGAGATCGGTGCCGAGATCGACCGTGAAGATCTGGCCCGACGTGACCGCTCCGAACGAGGCGAGCGGGAGCGTGAAGGTCGGTACGTAGGGGGACGTGTCCGCGGCAGTGATCGCGCCGTCGGCGTTGGTGTCCACCTGGGTCCACTTGAGTCCCGGCCCCCCGGCGCTACTGGCGTCCACGCCGTTCCCGGTTCCCTCGATCCAGCTCGAATCGCCGACCGGGAACAGGGTGCCGCCGTCATTCGAGCTGTTGGCGCACCCGAGGGTCAGCGAGGCGCGCTGGATCGGCGCCGTGACGTCGCGCAGGTCGAACTTGAGGTAGGTGATGCCGAAGGGGTTGAGGTCGACGTCGAGGTGGGGCGCCGCTCCGTGATCCCAGGTCGATTGGCTCTCGGCCTCTATGTAGGTGTCGGCGATCGGGGCGAGGTCGAGTATCGCGCCGGGGCAGGGCGACCGGATCGTGCCGTCGATGCCGACGCAGCGTCCGGCGGCGCCGACGGCGGGGATCTCGAGCAGGTCGTCCCGCGCCTTGCCGGTGCCGTCGTCGGCAACCGCGCCGGCATCGCCGACCTGGCCGTTCGGAACCACGAGCGCCGGATGGTCGAAGGGCGCGGCTTCGAAACGCACGCGGTCGTCGGTCAGCGCCTCGAGGAAGGCCACCAGGGCGGCCTTGTTCGCGGGGTTGCCGACCAGCTCCGGGATGACGTCGACGTTGGGATCCAGATTGGCGATGTTCTGCTCGTGGAAGTCGGCGCCGCGGGTATAGAACGCGACCACCTGGTCGAGCGTGAGCATCCCGCCGTTGCGCATGTAGGGCGGAGTCAAGGCGACGTTGCGGAGGGTCGGCGTCTTGAGGGCGCCGTCGTTGGCGGTCCGATCCGTGGGGCCGATCGCGGGCGGCGCGAACCCCACCACCGCGAACTCGGGCGCGGGGAGCCCTTGCGCGACGCGCTCCGCGAACCCGAGCGGGACGCCCGCGGGCGCTTCGTCGCCGACACCCAGATCCTCGGCCGTCGGCCGGACGCCGATGTTGTAGAAGCTGCCGTCGTAGAACGCTCGCCCGCTCGCCATCCGCATGTTCTGGATCGGGTCCTCGCCGCCGAGCGTGGCCAGGGTGGAGCCGGTGAAGACCGGCGTGATGTGGTGCGTGAAGCAGCGCCCCTGGTTCAGGAACAGCGCCATCCCCTGCTGTTGCTGCGCGGTGAGCGCGCCGGTCATGCCCTCCCGGAAGCGGTCGAACGGCGCGTCGTCGGAGACGAGCGTGCTCTCGTAGAGCTGGATGGCGAGGCCCCAGAACAGGGAGAAGTTCGCCTCCATGACGCTGAACTGATCGGTGGTGAGCGGCATCCCGGTGGCGCTCGTGATCGTGAGCGCGCCGCCGGGAAAGGTCACGACGTCGGTCGAGTCCCACCAGCGCGGCTGGAAGGCGAGCTCGATGAGCTCGGCATAGCTCGCTTGCAGCCCGAGCGCGCCCGGCGTGAGGCGGCTGTTGGCGAGTCCGCCGAGGACGCTGTCGCGCGGATCGACGAGCTGCTGCGCGAGCGGGGGGAGGCCGAGGAGCTTCTTGCCGATCTTCGGAAAGGTGCGCCCCGCGCACGACATCTCGACCGAGCTGAGGGGCGGGCCGACGGCCTGCGACGCGAGGCTCCCCGGCGCGATGGCGACCGCGACCGGCGCCGCGCTGCCGTTCGCCTGGACGTCGAGCACGCGCGCGGTCGGGTCCCGCGGTCCGAAGGGGTTCACGCCGTTGAAGATCGCGTTGGCGCGGCCGTTCCAGAAGCTCCGGAACATGAAGGCGGCGTTGATGACGGTGGGGGCGTGGCGCGGCGGCACCTGCCGCACGTTCGTTCCCCCGACGTTCCAGATGGGATCGAGCGCCGAGGTGCATGCTTCCACCGCGCTTCCGGGGACGACGTCGACGAAGTCGGCCCGGAACACGCCGCTCGACGACATCACGTCATCGCTGTCGAAGAGCACGGCCGAGGTGCGGTCGTCGGGATCGGCGAACTCGTGGAACGGGAAGTCGGCCGCCTGCAGGGCCGCGTTCGGTCCGCCGAGCTCGAACGTGGTGGCGCCGTGCCCCGTGCCGGGATTCAACTGATTCTTGGAGCGTCCGTCGGCGCCCGCGTGGAAGTGGCACGTCGCACACGCCACCACGCCGTCGCTTCCGACCTGCATGTCCCAGAAGAGCGCCTTCCCGAGCACGATCGCGGCCTGCTCGTCACGGACGAAGTCGGCGAGATTCGCCGGCTTCGGAACGGCGAGCGTCTTCAGCGAGGCAGGCTGGGCTCCGGCGCGATCGCCGCACGCCAGTACGAGCAGCGCGGTGACGACGCTCCGCCGCGCCATGATCGCGAGGGTGCGTGGCGGCGGCGATGGTCGGCGACCTGATGGGGAAAGCGGTTCGCCCAAGCGCGGAGCTCCGGTGCAGAGCGGGTGAACTCCGCTATCAGGTCCGTGTTCGGGCGACCAGCGGTTTTTCGCCGCTGCGCAGCCGGTTGCGCAGCGGCGGGGGCGTCCGCGACGCGGGAGGCGAATCCTACGGGGCCAGCGTCAGTCGGAGGACCGGGCGTGAGGTGGGAATCGAGGTTTCGCGCGAGGCGTAGGTGACGCCGTCGGAGCTGCCGCTCCGGATGGCGACGGTGTAGAGACCCGGTCCGCTCCGGAAGCCGGCGCTGAGATCGATCGTGACGCTCGTGTTCTTCGCCACGCCGCCGAGCGCTCCGAGGGGGACGTCGAAATCCGGTCGCCAGGGGGACGCGTCCGCGTCGTCGATCGTTCCGTCGCCATTGCTGTCGACGTCCGGCCAGGTGAGCCCCGGGCCGCCGGCGCTCCCCGCGTCGAGGCCGTTGCGGTTCCCTTCGGGCCAGCTCGAGTCGGGAACCGGAAAGAACGTTCCGCCGTCGTTCGAGGCGTTGGTGCACCGAAGCGTGAGATGCGCTCCCACGACCGCTCGCGTGACGCTCGTGAGGTCGAACTTCAGGTAGCTGATGCCGGTGGGGGAGCGATCGGCGTCCATGAACGTGGCGAGTCCGTGGTCCCACGTCGCCTCGGCGCCCTTCTCGATGTACGTGTCGGCGACGGGCGCGAGATCGAGGGTCGTCACGCTTCCGGTGGGAGCCGGCGACGGCGTCGCGCCGGCCGTGGCGGACAGGGTGGGTGTGGCCGTCCGCGTCGGCGTGCTCGTCGGGCCGCAGCCGGCGCCGCATCCGAGGGGATCGAGCTCGATGACGAGGACGGGGCGCGTGGCGGCGCTCGCCGCTTCGCGGGAGGCATAGGTCGCGCCGTTGCTCGTGCCGTTCCGGATGGCGAGCGTCCGCCGTCCGCCGTCCGCCACGCCGGCCGTCACGTCCACCGTCGCGGTTCCGCCGCTGGCCACCGCACCGAGCGCGCCGAGCGGGCGCCCGAAGTCGGGCATCCACGGGGAGGCGTCCCCCGCGCCGAGGCTTCCGTCGCCGTTCGTGTCCACCTCCGTCCACTTGAGGCCCGGCCCGCTCGCGCTGCCCGTGGACGTGCCTTCGATCCAGCCCGAGTCCGCGACCGGGTAGAGCGTGCCGCCGTCCGTGGAGGCGTTGGTGCAGTGGAGGCGCAGGGTCGCGCGCTGCACGCTTCCCGCGAGCGTGGAGAGATCAAAGGCGAGATACGCGATGCCGTACGGAGAGCGGTCGACGTCGAGCCACGCGGCGGCTCCATGGTCCCACCCCGCTTCCGCCGTGCTCTCGATGTAGGTGTCGGCGACCGGTGCGAGCTCGATCGTCGCGCCCGCGGTCGCGAGCGGTGTCGGGGTGCGCGTCGGGGTCGGCGTGCGCGTCCGCGTCGGCGTCGGGGTCCGGGTGGGTGTGCGCGTGACGGTCGGGAACGGGGTCGCGGTGCGGGTCGGGGTGCCCGTGAGGCAGGGCGCCGGGGTGTAGCCGCACCGCGACGCGGCGTCGCACCGATCGGCGGTGCACGGATTCCCGTCGTCGCAGTCGGCGTCCGCCGCGCAGATGACGGGCTCGAGCTCGACGAGCAGGACCGGGCGTTCGACGGCGCTCGCCGCTTCCCGGGATCCGTAGCTCGCTCCGTTCGTGGCCCCGGTGCGGAGCGCGAGGGTCTGCGGTCCGTTTCCGGCCGTGACTCCGGAGGTCACGTCGACGGTCACCGTCTGGCCGACCTCCACGGCGCCGAGGCTGCCGAGCGGATGCGTCAAGTCCGGCATCCAGGGCGACACGTCGCCCGCATCGAGCGTGCCGTTGTGGTTGGTGTCCACCTGCGTCCACTTGAGGCCGGGTCCGTTGGCGCTGCCCGTCGTCGTGCCTTCGACCCAGGTCGAATCGGCGACCGGGTAGACCGCGCCGCCGTCGGCGGACCGGTTGGTGCAGCGCAGCTGGAGGGTGGCGCGGCGGATCGGACCCGAGATCGAGGAGAGATCGAACGCCAGGTACGCGACGTCGTAAGGCGAGCGATCGACGTCGAGCCGCGCCACGGCGCCGTGGTCCCACGCCGCCTCCGTCCCGCTCTCGATGTAGGTGTCGGCGACCGGGGCGAAGCAATACGTGGTGTCGAGGAGGCAGGCGGCCGAGCAGCCGTCGCACGGAAGGGCGTTCCCGTCGTCGCAGCTCTCGCCGTCGGTCACCACGCCGTTGCCGCAGCCGGTCGGCGTGCAGTTGGCGTCGCATCCGTCGCCGCTCGCCTGGTTGCCGTCGTCGCAGGTCTCCCCCGGGTTCACCGTGCCGTCGCCGCAGACGCCCGGAGGGTTCTTGGCGAGCACCGCCAGATCGCGCACCGCGCCGTCGCTGCGGATCATCTCGAGGGTGAGGACGGTGCCGTCGACGGCGACGCGCACGAAATGGTTCGCGGACTCCTGGTAGGCCGTGAATGCGCTCTCCCCGCCGGCGTACAGCGAGCGGCCGCCCCCGCCGGTGGTGACGTAGACCGTGCCTTGACCCGGCGCGACCGGCTGGCCGCCGAACATCGGGAGCGTGCGCTCGTAGTGATGATCGTGGCCCATGAAGACGAGGTCGACGCCCTGGGCGTCGAACACGGGCACCAGGCTCGCCCGGAGACCCGTCGCGCTGCCGTGCGTCCCGCTCGAGTAGATCGTGTGATGGAAGGCGACGATCTTCCAGCTGGCGGCGGTCGCCGCCAGGTCCTGCTCGAGGAAGGTGCGCTGCGCGCTCCCGGCCGAGAGGCTCGCATTGGAGTCGAGCACCACGACGTGCGCGTTGCCGAAGTCGAAGGAATAGTAGTGCTCCGAGCCGGCCGCGTTGTTGGCCGGGGTGTAGAAGGCATCCCGCCACGCCTGCCCGCCGCCGCCGACCGTGCGGACGTCGTGATTGCCGAGCAGAGGCCAGAAGACGAGCTCGCGGATCAGATCCCGGTACGGAACGAAGAACTTCGGGTCGAAGCTCGCGGCCTCGCCGTTCTCATAGATCATGTCGCCGGTGTGGAGGATGAAATCCGCCGGGCTCTCGAGCATCCGGTCCCGCACGAGCTCCTGCGCCGAACATCCGCAGCCGGTGTCGCCGACGACGAGGAACGTGAACGGCAGGGACGGATCGTCGGTCTGGAACGTCGATTCGGGTGCGAGCGGCAGGCCGTTGGCGAGCGGCGCGTAGGCATAGGGCGTGCCGGGCGCGAGCCCGGAGACCGGGACGGCGCAGACCTTGCCGCTCGCCGGCCCGCCGGTCCGGATGACGGCGGGGCCGGCCGGCAGCGCGCGGATCGCGAGCGCGCAGGCGGCCGCCGCGTCCGTGTTCCAAACGACCGTGACCGACGTCGGCGTGAGCAGTTGCAGATAGGGCCCGCGCGCGAGCACGGCCGCGTCGGCGGAGCCGGCGAGTGCGACGACGACGAGGAGCGCCGCGCGCGCGCGCGCGGCGCCGCCGGAAACAAGGACGGAGAGTGGCGGATACATCGAGGCCTCCTTGCCGACGCCGGAGCGCCGGGCGCCACTCGGGCTCCCCGTCCGACCTCGTCTCCGACCTTGTGGCAGAAGTCGCGGTCTCGCGCGAGCGTCGAATGCGGCGTCGCGGCCGTCGCGCCGCGCGCTATCCCAGGATCTGCACCAGGAGCAGGAAGTCCGCCGTGATCCCGACCGCGAAGACGAGCGTTCGCAGGAGCGGGATGCCGGCGACGTAGACCAGGGTGTAGGCGACGCGCGACCAGAAGAAGAGCTGCGCGGCGAGCGCGGTGGTCGCGTTCGTCTTGCCGCCGAGGTGCGCCGCGAGCACGAGGCACGCGAACGGGATCAGGTTCTCGACCATGTTGGCGTGCGCGCGGCGGGTGCGCTCGATCCACGCCGGCACCGTGAACGGGGTGTCGCGATTGCCGACGCCCCACGTGAAGCCGCCGGGCAGCTGCAACAGCACGGTGACGGCGGGATAGGGGATCACGACGCAGAGCACGGCCGACCACACGAGCATCCAGAGATCCGTCGTCATCGGGGCCTCCTCGGGCTGCGAAGCGTTCGGGGCCCGCGTCTATCACACGCGGCCCCTCGCGCTACGTCGCGGGCCGGCGAGGGCGGCCGTCGCGGCGGCCGCCCTCGCCGGGGCGCTGCGGCGTCGCCCAGCGCTATCGGCCGGCCGCCTGGCCGATCCCGAGGAGCTCGTGGGCGCGCGGCGTCTGGCTCGTCAGGAGCTGGTCGGCGCGGCAGACGTGCTCGCGGACGAGGCACTCGCTCACGTCGCCGATCGACGCGAGGCCCGCGACGCCGAGCGCGGCGCAACCGGGCTGGAGCGTGTCGTAGCCGAGCCCGAGCACGCTCCGCAGGTCGCCGAGCGCGACGCGCGGCGCCTTTCCCGGCGCCGTGCTGCCGCAGGCACGGGCGATCGCCGCCTTGAGCTTCGCCTCGCGGCTCTGTGCGCCCTGGTAGAGCTTGCTCGTCACCTTGCGGCAGACGCCCCGGGCCCTGGCGAGGCACTTCGCGTCGCCGGGCCTGGTCTGGATGCACTGGGCGACGGTCTCGGCGCAGCGCTGCTCGGCGTCGAGCACCTGCTTCACGAAGCGCGCGCCCGCCGCGCCGATGCCACGCTGACACCCGACGACCGCCTTCGCGACGCCGGCCGGCTTGCCGAGGCCGAGATTGCCGCCCTGCGCGCCCGCGGCGAGGCAGGGGAGCGCGCTCAGGTCGACGCCGCCTGCGCCGAGGAGCTCGTGCGCGCGCGGCACGTCGGTGGTGAAGAGCTGCACCGTGCGGCAGCGGTGCGCCTCGGCGATCGCGCTCGTCACGGCGCTGAGGAGCGCGGCCGACTGCGGCGTCGCGCAGGCGGCGACGTCGCCCGCGAACCCGAGCCCGGTGGCGCCGCAGACGTCCGTGCCCGGCACGACCGGCAGGAGGCCCGGTTTCTTCGGACCGCAGGCCTTCGCGATCTTGGCGCCGAGGCGCTGGTCGAGCGTGGCCGGCCCGGCGGACAGCGGCGCCGTCTGCTTCAGGCAGCGCGCGCGCGCCTTGGCGAGGCAGGCCGCGTCGCCGGGCTTCTGCTGGAGACAGAGGAAGACGCCGTCGGCGCACTTCTGGAGCCGCGTGCGGAGCTGCTTCCCGAACTGCGAGCCGGCGGCGCGGATCGCCTTCTGGCAGCGCACGACCGGCTTGCCGCGGAACTTGGGATCGCCGACGCCCTGGCCGCCGCCGTCCACGAGCGGCGCGCACTGCGGATCGCGCCGGTCGACGAAGCCATCGCCGTCGTCGTCCACGCAGTTGCCGCAGTCCTCAGCGCAGACCGCGCTACCGCCGCACCCGGGCGCGCCGCAGTCCTTCGGGCCCGGCACGCACGCGCCGCTGCCGTCGCACTGGTCGGGTGCGGTGCACGTCTGGCCGTCGCTGCACGGCGTCCCCGCGGGCTCGACGCTGGTGACGAAGCACCCGGTGACCGGATCGAGGTCGCCGCGGTCGGGGTCGCCGACGCAGGCGCCGTCCGAGCAGCCGGTCGCGCAGGCGCCGTCGTTCGGCGTGTGCGTGCACCACTCCGCCTCGGGCTTCGTGGGGTCGCAGCCGTCGGTCGTGCACGCGAAGCCGTCGTCGCAAATCGCCTGCGGCCGGCAGCCGATCGCGCAGTCGCAGACGTCGGCGGTGCACGGATTGCCGTCGTCGCACTGCACGGGATCGACGACGCATGCGCCCGCTTCGCAGCGCTCGTTGGTGGTGCAGAAGTTCGCGTCCCGGCAGTCGGCGTCGGTCGCGCACGGCGGCGGCGTGAAGGTGACCGTGAGGCGCGGGCGGTTGCCGATGTCGGCGGGGTGCTTCTCTTCCTGCGAGATGTACGCGAGGTCGAGGTTCGTTGCGGTCTCGGCGGCGTCTTTGATCAGCCAGCCATGGTCGTCGGAGCAGCGGTTGATCGCCGACTGCACGTCGGCCGTCACGTCGAAGGTCTTGAAGCCGCGGCCGTCGCCGACGAGCGCCGTCGCCGATGGTGCCGCCGCGAACGGCGGCAGGGTGTTCCACTTGACCGTGTTCTCCTGCCAGGGCGCCGTCACGCGGTGCAGCGCGTGCGTCAGCGTGGAGCTCTGCGCGTTCACCGAGGCGTACAACTCGATCGCCGCCGAGCTCACGGTGGCGCCGGGTGGGATCGACCCCAGTGGGAACTGTACGAGGGCGCGGCGGATCTTGTTCGCCGGCGACGCCTCCACCCGCAGACGGGTGTTCCTGGTTCCGGTCACGCGATTCGGGAAGCTCTTCATGACGAAGGCGTCCTGATTGGACGGCTGGATCACGAGCGTGTCCGCCCGGGCGGAGAGGGCCGGGATGGCGAGGGCGAGGGCGAGAGCGGGGAGGGCGGCGTGCCCGCGGAGGGCGGTACGGAGGTGGGAGGGTCGCATGGGGTGGATCGGGCTCCTGGAAAGGGGGTGTGCGACTCGGCGGGACCGCTGTCGCACAGAGTCGCATATCACCTCGCGGGTGCCGCTCGACAGATGGAATCTTCACGTCGGGGCGCACAGCACCTGCTGGGGCGGATGTCGTGCAGGACCGCGAGGAATGCGCGGCGGAGCGTGTGTGAAGCGGTGTGTCATGAGGTTTTTTGTTGACTACGACGTGTCATCTGTCGCAATCTCGCCGCCGCAAATCGACGCTTCCCCCGCGAACGTGACGGTGCCGAATTCCCGGAAACGAACGAATCTGTCCGTCTATTCGCGTCCAGCGACCGTGGTGGCCGCCGGACATCACTCCACCAAAACCCAAGGAGGATTCGCCATGAAGTTGATCCTGAGAACCGGCCTGCTGGCGGCGATGATGTTCGCCCTCGCGGGCGCGAACCCGGCCCACGCGATCTTCGGGCAAGTCGGCACGGCGAGCGGCTGCAAAGCCGGCAAGGCCAAGTGCGTCACCAAGATGAAGTCGTGCCTGCTCGGCTGCTACGGGAAGGCATTCGGCAAGGGCATCGCGGTCGACACCGCGTGCGTCGACAAGTGTCGCACCGGCTTCCTCGCCGATCCCGCGACCGGCAAGGGCTGCATGGAGAAGCTCGACACCAAGAACGCCAACTGCGGTGCGACCGTCGGTGACGCCGCGGTCGTGCGCTCGAAGGTCGAGGCCCACGTGGCCGAGCTCGTCGCCGCGTTGAACCCGGCGGGCGGCAATCCGCTGAACAAGTGCCTCTCCGGCAAGACCAAGTGCGTGTCGAAGTACAACGCGTGCGTGCTCGGCATCGTCGGCAAGGCCTTCAAGGCGGGCTCCACGGTCGGCGACCTCTCGAAGTGCAACGCCATCCTCTCGAACGCCGGCGGCAAGGCGAGCTGCGTCCAGAAGCTCGAGGACAAGAATCCTCCGGCGAGCGCCACGGAATGCGTCACCTTCAACGACCAGGGCAACCTCAAGAACACCGACGACGTGTTCGTGAACGACCTCATCTACGGCTGGGTCGGTGGCGGCGACCTCGCGTCCAAGCGTTGCGTCGGCGACACTGCCACCGAGTGTAGCGTCGACGGCGACTGCGGCGTGAACGCGCCGTGCGCTTTCTACTTCGGCTCGCCCCTTCCGCTCTCGGCGGGCGGCGTCGCGACCTGCGTGACCAGCCAGTGGAACGGTGGGATGAGCGGAACCTTCAACCAGCAGAGCGGCCAAAGCGCGGGCACTGCGAGCATCCTCTCGCGCGTCTACAATGGCATCTCCACTTCTCAGCCGTGCCCGAAGTGCACGGGGATCGACATCCCGAACGATGGGGTGGCGAGCGGCACGTGCAGCGGCGGCGCGCACAACGGCGCGGCGTGCGATGCGAATGGCGAGTCGCCGGTTCCGGCATTCGGCTACACGAGCCTCGATTGCGGGCCGACGGCCGGTGGCCTGATCGCGACCCTGCCGATCGACCTCACCAACGCGAACAACGCCACGATGACCGCGACGCTCGCGGCGTCGAGCCCGAACTGCAACGGCTCGCCGGGCGACAAGTGCATGTGCGCGAGCTGCTCGGGCAACTCGAGCGTCCCGTGCCGGAACGACGCCGACTGCATCGCGGCCGCCGCGGGCACCTGCACGAACGCGGCGGGCGAGCCTCGCAAGCCGAACTCGTGCATCGACGACACCTCGATCCCGGGTGATGGCACCGCCTGTGCGGCGACGACCGCCGGCGAGGGGGCATGCACCGAAGGTCCCACCGATCAGAACTGCCGGATCGAGAGCTTCCGCGGCTGTCTGGTCGATGCCGATTGCCCGGCCGCGGGCGATTCGTGCGGCGCCAAGGCCCGCGAGTGCTTCCCCGGCTACAACGGGGGCGTCGGCGAGACCATCTCGGCCGCCGGCAAGTTCAGCACGCCGCACAACCACACGGGCACCGCGACCTTCGCCTCGGTGTTCTGCGTCGCTCCGACCGGCTCCTCGTCGGTCAACAGCGTCGCGGGTCTCCCCGGCCCGGGCCGTCTCGCCCTCTCGGGCGTGAGCTCCGAAGACGGCACGGACGTCGCGTGTCCGACCGTCGCGACCTTCCTCCCGACCGCCAAGGGCGGCGTGCTCGACGCCGGCTGGACCGGCATCAGCCACGACTCCCGCATCGTCGGCCAGGGCAAGGTCACGGTGAGCGTCACGAGCTGCGCCAATCCGACCCCGCCCTGCGGCGTCTGCACCTACACGGGCCCGGTCGTGAACTAAGCTTCCCCACGCACCAGGGCGGGGCGGCCGCATCCTCAGCCGCCCCGCCTCCCACCTGGCACCACCGACGCCCCGGGCGGCCGCAACGGCCGTCCGGGGCGTCGCGCTTCCGGGCCACCCCCCGGCGCGGACTCAGGTCGGCGTCCGGGCGGTGCTCGAGGCCGGCCGGCAGCGCGAAAGGCCGGCCGTCACGTCGCCAGCGTAGTCAGGCATATCCGACGTCACTCATGAGCAACGCCTGGCTCGACGGATGTTCCCGTGTCCCGGGAAATCTCCAGGCGCTCCCTGCGTGCCTTCTCTGCGGCCGCAGTCTTGCGGAGCCGCATGGTGCGTCCTATACGCGACCTTCCTGGCCCGCACGGGCCGGTGCATCCGCCCGTACAGGGAGGGCGCTTCGGATGATCGACGATCTCGGCCCGCAGCACGCGCGAATCATCGCGAAGGGCGGTTCCGCGTCCCGACGGCGCCACGCCGCCGCGCCGACCGTGCCGCTCGCGCGCCGCGCGCTCGAGCTGATCGAGATCGTGGCCGTCCTCGACGCCGCGTCGGCTCCGCGTGCCATCCATGATCTGCGCACCACGATTCGCCGCGTCGAGACGCTGCTCGCCGCGGAGCCCGAGCCCGCGCCCGGCGACGCCACGGTCGCGCGCCAACTCCGCCGCATACGCAAGCGCGCTGGCAAGGTCCGTGACGTCGACGTGCACCTGAAGGCGCTCCGCGCTCTGCCGCGGGCGCTCGCGGCCGCGGGCGGGGAGGATCTCGCGGCCGATCTCCGCACGGTGCGCCGCAAGCGGCAGAAGCGGTTGCTGCGTGCGATCGACGAGGCGTGCGATCACGGCCTCGTGAAGCGCTTGCGCCGCGCGGCGTCCGGGGCGTCGGGGTCCGTGCACGCGGACCCGCTCGCCGTGAGCCGCGCGCTGGCGGGCGTTCTCGCCGACTTCGCCGGCGCGTACGAAGGCGCCGCCCCGCTGCGCGCGGCGAACCTCCACCGCTTCCGCATCGCCTCGAAGAGGTTGCGCTACCGGGCCGAGAGCTTTGCGCCGCACCCGCTCGCGGGCGCGATCGCGACCGAACTCGAGCGGGCGCAGGACGCCGTCGGCGTGTGGCACGACTGGGTGACGCTCGCCGCGCGCGCCGAGAAGGCGCTCGGCACCGGTCGAGGCGCGCTGGTGGCGGCGCTCCGCGCGCGCGCCGAGTCGTCGCTCGTCAAGGCGATTGCGGTGACGGGGCGAGTCGCGGCACGGCTCGCGACGATGACGGCCGTCGGGTCGCGCAAGGGCGTTCGGAAGATCACGGCGTCCGGCGCCGCCGCCCCGGAGGCGGTTCGCCTCGCGGCTCGGACGCCGGCGTAGGCACGGCGGCCGGCGTTCCCTGATCGATGGCAACCTTCGCCGCGGTCGACATCGGCTCCAACTCGGTCCGGCTGAAGATCGCGCGCCTCGCGCGAAACGGCTTTACGACGGTGCTCGAGGACCGCGAGGTGACGCGGCTCGGCAGCAGCGTCTTCCGCACCGGGATGCTGGAGCCGCAGGCCATGGAGGCGACGATCGAGACGTTGCAACGCTTCCACCGGGCCGCCCAGCGACACGGCGCCGCTGCCGTGCGCGTCGTCGCCACGAGCGCCATGCGCGAGGCGCGGAACTCGCAGGCCTTCGAGGGCTGGGTGCAGTCGGCGACCGGCTGGAAGCTCGAAGTGATCACGGGCCTCGAGGAGGGCCGCCTCATCCATCTCGGGGTGATGGCCGGGACGCGGACGGCGCAGCGCGTGCTGCTGGCCGATCTCGGTGGCGGCAGTTGCGAGCTCACGTTTTCGGTCGGCGGACATATTCAGGAGATGGCGAGCCTCCCACTCGGAGCGGTCCGCCTCACCGAGGAGTTCCTGGCGCACGACCCGCCGAAGCCCAAGGAGCGGCAGCGCCTCTCCGCCTACATCGGGGAGGAGATTGCCCGCGTCGAAAAGCGCGTGCTCGGGCGCCGGGTCCAAGCAACGATCGCGACGGGGGGCACGGCGGCGGCGCTCGCGACGCTCGCGTCGAAGCGCGCGCGCCGGGCGGAGCGCGGCAGCCCGACGGCGACGGCCGGCGAGCTCCGCCGCATTGCCGACGAAATCGCGGGGTACGACGTCGCGGCGCGCCGCGGGCTCGCCGGGGTCGGACTGCGCCGCGCCGAGATCATCGTTGCCGGGGCCGCGGTCTACGCGGGCCTCATGGTCCACGGCATCCGCGGTATCCGCTACTCGCCGCTCGGCCTCCGCGACGGCCTGCTCGCCCAGATGGCCGCCGATCTCGGCGGCGCGCGCCGTATCCAACAGCGCATCCAGTCGCAGCGGGAGCGCGCGCTCGCGGACCACGGGCGCCACTACGGCGTCGACGCGCGCTACGCGCGGACCGTCCGCGACCTCGCGGGCGACCTCTTCGTCGCGCTTCGGAAGGTGCACGGCCTTCCGGCCGAGTACGCGGAATGGCTCGCGGCCGCCGCCATGCTGCAGGAAGTCGGCTCGTTCGTGAACCGCGGCGGGCGGGACCGGCATACCTACTACCTGATCGCGAACTCCGAGATCTTCGGCTACACGACCGAGCAGCGGCGGATCATTGCCGCGATTGCCCGCTACGTCGGGAAGTCGCGCCCGGCGGCCGACGATCGGCCGATGCGCGAGCTCGGCGGCGACGACCGCGAGCGGGTGCCGAAGGCCGTCATGCTGCTCCGCCTGGCGCGGGCGCTGAACCAGAGCCGGAACGGCGTCGTGCGCTCGGTGCACGTCGCCGTGAAAAGAGCGCAGGTCACGCTGCGACTCTCCGCCAGACGACCGGGTGCGGACCTCGAGCTCTGGGCCATCGAGAAGGAAGCCGAGTACTTCCGTACCGTGTTCGGCCGCGAGCTCGTCGCGACGAGTCCGTGACGGTTCGCGCGTCCGGCTGATCGCGCGGGACCGTGGCGTACGCGAACCGCGGGCGCCACACCGATTCTCGCGCCGGTGCGCCAGCCGTCACGCCGGTGTCGCCCGCAGGCCGAGGCTCGTTCCCCGCCCGTGGCACCGTCAGCGGCGGTTCACCTCCCGCAGGATGCGCTGCACGTGCTCGCGCAGCGAG
This sequence comes from Deltaproteobacteria bacterium, assembly GCA_020852955.1. Lineage (GTDB taxonomy): Bacteria > Desulfobacterota > Binatia > UTPRO1 > UTPRO1 > UTPRO1. Next base: position 14,449 of record JADYZW010000034.1, read on the forward strand.
CCCGTGCGGACGCCGTGGCGGCTCCGCGTCGCGAGGGCGATCTCCTTGCCGACGATGTCGGCCGTGACGAGGTCGCTCACGAAGGTGCAGATGGCCGCCTGGAGACGCCGCCGCCGGAGCCGCACGCGCGCCTCGCGCTGCGCCGGTGTCAGACCCGGTTCGCGCGGGTCGGGCATGGCGTCGTCCAGAATGGTGCGGAGCACGCGCCGGAGTCGGAGCTCCCAGCCCGCCGGGAGCGAGACCACGTACTCGCCGGGCTTCCGGCCGATCTTGGTCGTGATGGGGTACGGACGCGCCACGAAGTGACTGGGTAGCAAGCGGTCAGGGGCTTGTCACGATCGAATCGTGCGGCGTCCGGTTCCGGGGTGAGCGCGGGCGGCGTGACGCGGGCGGCAACGCGGGGTGTCATGGTGTGCCGCGACATCGGTCGTCCGTCGCCGCATTTTTTCCTGGCAAAAGGGAGCGGCGTCGTGTTACGGCGCGTCCACTCCGGAGCCGCGAGGCGGCTCCCCCAACAGACAGGAGGAAGTCAATGCGACTCAGTCGGCATCTCGTTCCCCTTCTCGGGTTGTGCGCGGTGGTGGTGGTGACCTCCGAGGCGACGGCGTCGACGATCACGCAGAACGTCTCGTGGACGATCGATCGCGCGGGCACGACCACGAAGTACCGCATCACGGCCTACGGCGACTCGATCTACGCGGGCTACCGCGGCTCGCTCTCGAGCGTCGCGCGCCGCTCCGCCCCGACGGTCGACGGCGAGTACCTCTCGAAGCTCTGGAACGCGGACATCGAGACGATCCGGCGCACCAAGTCCGGCGCGGTCGCGTCCGACATCTACAACAACAAGATCGTCAACGAGCGCTCGTACATGCAGACCACGAACACGCGCGTCGTCACCTTCGAGATGTGCGGCAACGACGGCCTCCAGGCGCGCAGCAACTTCGCGGGTCAGAGCGGCACGTGCAACCTCGGGGTGCTCGATACGGCGCTCAACAACTGCACCACGTACCTCGCGAACGCGATGAACTACATCAACAACAACGCGTACGGCGGCACCAAGCTGAAGGTCGTATCGAACCTGTACTACCCGGGCTACGATGCCGACAACGCGCTCAGCACCTGCACCATCGCCGGCGTGAAACAGAACAAGCAGCAGGTGTTCCTGCCGTACATCGCGAAGATGAACTGGCGCGCGTGCAACTTCGCGAACACCTACGGCTTCGCTTGCGCCGACAGCTTCGCGCAGTACATGGGCGCGGACTACGACTCGAACGCCGACGGCCAGATCGACTCCGAGGCGCTGCGTTACGTGCAGGGCGAATCGGAGGCCGCGTACGTCACGCGCATCACGTCGACGCTGCGCTCGACGATCCGCGACGCCAACACGCACTTCGTGAGCGCGGGCACGAGCTACGACTACATCCAGTCGGACAACACGCACGGCACCTACCTCGGCGCGACGGTGTCGGTCGGCTGGTTCGGCGGCACGGGCTCGGGCACGAGCGCCTCGTATTTCACGGACGCGCAGATCGTCGGCGGCAAGAATCCGGTGTGGAACCAGAACGGCCACGACCGCATGGGCTGGGGGCTGAGCGCCTACAACCCGGCGACGCCGTAACGCCCGCGATCTCCGCGTACCCGCGGCCGTCGCGCCTCGCGCGCGGCGGCCGCGTCGTTTCCCGGCTCCCCGCTTGCGGCGTCCGGCGGCGCTCTCGTATATGGCTCCGGTCCCGCATGACGTCCCAGAGTCGATCGCCGGATGCGAACGACGACGGCGTTCGCATCGTGCGCGCCGCCGGTGCGCGCCGGCTCCCCTGGCTGATCGCGGCGGCCCTCGCGATCCCGGTGCTCGTGACGGTCGTCGTCGTGGCGGTGATCCGCGCTTCGGCCCCCGTCCCCACGACGCCGCCCGCGTCGGCGGTCGCGGTCGCCGTCGCGGACGCCGTGCCGCCCGCACTCCCCGCGGAGCCGTCGGCGCCGGTGGCGGCGGCGACGCCCGGCGTCGAGCGTGTCGTGCCGCGCCGGGTGGCGGCTGCGTCGGATGATCGTCGGGCGGAGCGTGGCGGCGCGGCTACGCCGGCGCCCGAGGCGTCGCCGCGCGAGATCGACGCGGGCGACGCGATCCGCGCGCTCCGCGAGGAGGGGATCCACACCGGGATCGCGGCGTTCGGGCTTCCCGGCAGCGATCCGCCGAAATCCGGCATCATCGTGCCCGAGGACTTCCCGCTGCCCGAGGGCTACGTCCGCCACCATCAGACCACCGACGACGGCGAGGCGCTGCCGCCGATCCTGATGTTCCACCCGGACTACGAGTTCCTCGACGGGCGCGGTCGGGTCGTGAAGGTGCCCGAGGATCGCGTGGTGCCGCGCGACATGGCCCCGCCCGGGTTGGATCCCGATCGCGTGCTTCATCCTCCGGAGCGCAAGGTCGGCGAACCCGTCCATTGACGGCCGGCGGCGCGCGGGACCGGGTGGCGGCGGCCGGGCTCGCCATCGCTGCGTCGGCCGCCTTCTACGCGCTCTACGCGAGCGCGGTGTGGCCCTGGATCGCGCTCGGGTGGGTCGGCCTCGTGCCCTTCCTCCGGGTGCTCGACCGCGTGCGCTCGCTCCGCGGCGCGCTCGCGGCGGGCGTCGCCATGGCGGTCGCGTTCGAGCTCGCCGTGTTCGGCTGGTTCGCGTGGGCGATCGCCGACTACGCCGGAACGTCGCCGCTCGCGCCGCTGCTCCTGCTGACGGCGGCGTCGCCTTTCCTGCAGCCACAGTTCGTGGCGGTTGCGCTCGCGCGGACGTGGTTTCGCCGCGCCCGCCCGGACGCGCGGACGGCCGTCGCGCTCGTGTCCGCGGCGACGTTCATCGCGGCCGAGTCGGTCACGCCGAAGCTCTTCGGCGACACGCTCGGCTATCCGCTCTCCGGCTCGCTCTGGTGGCGGCAGGCGGCGGACCTGAGCGGCGTCCCGGGGCTCACCTTCGCGATGGTCGCGGTGAACGAGCTCGCATGGGCGGCGCTTCGCGCGCGCGCGGCCGGCGCGCACGTCGCGCGCCGCGCGGTGGCCGCGCCGGCGACCTGCGCGATCGGCGTCGTCGCGCTGCTCTCCGCCTACGGAGCCTGGCGCGTTGCCGCGTTCGACGCGCGCTCGGGCGATACGGGGGTCACGGTCGGGCTCGTGCAGGCGAACCTCGGCCACTACGACCGCATGGCCACGGAGATCGGGAAGTACGAGACGGTGCGGACGATTCTCGATACCCATGTCGCGCTCTCGGCGCCACTCCTCGCGCGCGGAGACCTCGACGTCCTCGTCTGGCCCGAGACCGTCTACCCGACGACCTTCGGAAAGCCGAAGAGCGAGGATGGCGCCGCCTTCGATCGCGAGATCGTCGATTTCGTGGAGCGCGCCGGCATCCCGCTCGTCTTCGGCGCCTACGACACGGACGGCGCGGCCGAGTTCAACGCGGCGTTCGTCCTCGCCCCGGTCGTCGGGCGCACGACCGGCGGAGGGGCCGCCGCCGCGCGCGGGGATGCCGCGGCGATGCCCGCCGTCGCGGGCATCTATAGAAAGGCGACGCTGTTCCCGCTCACGGAGTACGTGCCGGCGTTCCTCGACGCGGAGTGGCTTCGGCGCCGGCTGCCGTGGCTCGGCACGTGGTCGGCGGGCGCGGGCGCCCGCGTCGTGTCCCTCCCGCTGCGTGGCGGTGCCTCGGTCCGCGCGGCGCCGCTCATCTGTTACGACGTGCTCGATCCGTCGCTCGCCCGTGCGGCGGCCGTCGCGGGCGCCGAGGTCATCCTGACGCTCTCGAACGACTCCTGGTTCGCCTTCGGATCCGGTCCGGCGCTCCATCTCCAGGGCGCCACGTTCCGCAGCATCGAAACGCGCCGGCCGCAGGTGCGCGCGACGAACACCGGCATCTCGGCCGTCATCGACGCGGCCGGACGGCCGGTCGCCCGCGCGGCCGTGGACGAGCGCGCCACCCTCGTCGCCGTCGTGCGTCCCGCGCGCGCGGTCACGACCCCCGTGATGCGGTACGGCGAGTGGATCGTGCCCGTCGCCTGGGCGCTCGTCGCGGCGAGCGCCGGATGGGCCTTCCGGGACCGGAAATTCCGGGCTATCGAGCCCTGAGGTTTTTCGGTAGACACCCCGCATGGCAACGGTGTCCATGGACCGCTCCGTGAGCGGAGCTGACGGCGGCGCGCGCGACTTCTTCGAGGGCTACGCGCGGGATTTCGACCACATCTACGACGAGGGCGGCAAGGGAGCGGTCGCCCGGTACATCGACACCAATCTCCGCAAGGAGATGCGGCTCCGCTTCGAGAAGACGTTCGAGGCGCTCTCGCCCATGAAAGGGCGCTCGCTCTTCGACGCCGGCTGCGGCGGCGGGCGCTACGCCATCCCGGCCGCCAAGGCGGGCGCGTCGCAGGTCCTCGGCATCGACTTCAGCCGGAGCATGCTCGACCTGGCGCGCCAGAAGGCGACGGCCGAGGGCGTCGGCGACGTCTGCCGGTTCGAGCTCGGCGACCTGCTGACCTACCAGGTGCCGGAGAAGAGCTTCGACTACGCGATCGCGATCGGCTTCTTCGACTACCAGAAGGATCCGGAGGCCGCGCTGCGCGCGCTCTGTCGCGCGGCGAAGCGTCGCGTGTTCGTGAGCATCCCGAAGCGCTGGCATCCTCTCACGCCGCAGCGCTACATCCGCTACACGTTCTTCCGCTGCTACATCCGCTTCTACTCCAAGGGCGAAGTGGAGGCGCTGGCGGCGAAGATGCATCCGAAGAAGACGACGATCTTCGACATCGGGCGCGAGTACAACCTGGTGCTCGACTTCGAGTGATCCGCGCGCTGTAGCGGGGCGCGGCGTCGTCATGCCGCGCACGAGGCTCTCGCATCGCGACCGCCGGGGCGTCGACCTCGCGCCCGGAGCGCGCTATGGCCGGACCGCGAAACCGTTCGGGGGGATGCATGAGTGACGCGACCACAGTGCAAGGATCGGCTTTGCGCGCGCGGACGCCGTTCGCCGCGGAGCTGCTGACGCGCGGCGTGCGCGAGGCCGTCGAGCTGCTCGAGCCGGAGCCGGACCAGGCGGTTGCCGACGCACTCGCCGACTTTTATCCCGATCTGGCGTTGCAGATCCTCTGGCGCTTGCCGGAAGCGAAGCGGCGCCAAGTGTTCGCGCTCCTCCCCGAGGCGAAGCGCCAGCAGTGGTCGCTGAACGTCGGCTATCCCGAAGACTCGGTCGGGCGGCTCATGGATCCGCCGCTCGGGGTGCTGCGCCCCGAGCAGACCGTCGCGGAGGCCGTCGCCGAGCTCCGCGAGCTCGCCGGCCGCGCGATGGTCACCTACGGGTACGTGCTCGATCCCGCCGGAATTTTGCTCGGCGTGATCGTCTTCCGCGAGCTGCTGTTCGCCGACCCCCAGCAGCGTCTCGATCAGGTGATGCTCCGCGATCCCTTCTGGCTGAACCCGTGCGAGCCCGTCCTCGACGCGATGAAGGACGTGCTCCGCCGCCACTATCCGGTCTATCCGGTGTGCGAGAGCGACGGCCGCCTCGTCGGTATCGTGCGTGGGCAGACCCTCTTCGAGCACCAGGCGTTCGAGATCAGCGCCCAGTCCGGAAAGATGGTCGGTGTCGAGAAGGAGGAGCGCGTCTCGACGCCGTGGCAACGGAGCCTGCTCTTCCGGCACCCGTGGCTGCAGTTCAACCTCCTGACGGCCTTCGTCGCGGCAGCGGTCGTCGGCGTCTTCGAGGAGACGATCGACAGGATCGTGGCGCTCGCGGTCTTCCTGCCGGTGCTCGCCGGGCAGTCGGGAAACACCGGCTGTCAGGCGCTCGCCGTCACGATCCGCGGCATCACGCTCGGCGACCTGACGTCGGCGGGTGCGCGGAAGCTCGTCGCCAAGGAGGCGTGGCTCGGATTCCTGAACGGCATCGGTACCGGGGCCACGGCCGGCCTGGGCATGCTGATCTTCGCCTATTCGAAAGGGGACCCTGACGCGTGGATGCTTGCGCTGATCGTGCAGCTCGCGATGGTCGGGGCCTGCGTGGCGAGCGGTATCTTCGGCGCGCTCGTGCCGCTCGTGCTCCGGCGGTTCGGCGCCGATCCCGCGACCGCGTCGAGCATCTTCCTCACGACGACGACCGACGTCGCGAGCATGGGACTGTTCCTCGGCCTCGCGACCGTGTTCCTCCTGTAGCGTGGTGGCATGCGCATCGACACGACCGCTCCGTTGGAGGATCTGCTCGACGCGTGCGTGACGTTTCCCGCCCTCGCGCGCGCCGGCAACGACGCCGGCTTCAGCTTCGAGGCGGAGCACGACCCGGTCCTGCCGCTCGCCGTCGCGGCGGAACACACGCGGTCTCTCGAGCTCGGCACCGCGGTCGCGATCGCGTTCGGGCGGAACCCCATGACGTGGGAGGTCGCAACCCCTTGGCCGGGCTTGACGCCGTGGAGGCAATCTGGCCAGATGTGGCCATGAAGCAGGTCAAGATCGCGGATCTCAAAGATCGCCTGTCTCAACACCTCCGGGCGGTCGAGCGCGGCGATACGATCGAAGTCACCGACCGTCGACGCCCCATCGCGCGCATCGTCCCGGTACATACGGGCATGGCACCGCAGATCCAGCCCGCCGAGATCGATGTCGCCACTTTCCGGCGCGAACGTCTTCGGCCCGCGCGATGGCCAGTCGATTCGCTGACGCTGCTGCTCCAAGATCGCAAGAAGCGGTGATCCTCTATGTCGACAGCTCCGTGCTGCTGCGCATCGTGTTGCACGAGGCCGGCCGATTGCGCGAGTGGAAGCAGAGCAGCCGATGGTTTTCGAGCCAGCTGATCCGAACAGAGTGTCTTCGTACGATCGACCGCGCGCGCGTACAGTGCTCACTACCCGACGAGGAGGTGGCAGATCGTCGGGGGGCGATCCTCGATCACCTCCGCGCGTTCGATCTGATCACCATCGACCGCGCCGTGCTCGAACGCGCGGCAGACCCGTTCCCGACTACCGTCGGGACACTCGACGCCTTGCACCTTGCGAGCGCCCTGGCGGCACGAGCGACCGAACCTGCTCTCGTGTTTGCGACCCACGATCGGGAGCTCGGCGTCGCGGCCCGCGCCACTGGATTCCGTGTCGTCGGCGTCCCGCGGGCGTAGAAACGCCACGATCTCACCGTCCGTCATCCATCCGCCCCGAAGGGTATTCCCGGCGCCGAGCCGGCAGCACCGCGGCGTGTCCGAGCGTTCCCGACGAGCCAGCCTCACATGCTAGTGAGTTCGCGTCGCAAGCGACTCCATCGCGGCGTGGAGCGCCGCCGGATCGAGCGCGTCGCCGGTCCTGCGCCGTCCGCACCCCCCGGACCACCGATCCCCGCGGCATCCGCAGCGGGGATCGGGCGCGATCAGAAGTAGCCGGTCGGCGTCCCGCCGCCCTCGGGCTCGTCCTTGGGATGCGCCCGGCTCGGGATCCACTTGCCGGTGATCATCTCCCGGTACCCCATCCCAGGCCCGACCATCGGGTACACGTGCCCGCGCATGTCCGTCATGACCTCGAGGAACGCGGGCCCCTTGGAGCCGCAGAAGGCCTCGAGCGCGGCCCGCACGTCCTTCTTCTCGGTCACGCGCCGCGCGAACGGAAAGCCGTCGGCCTCGGCGGCCTTGATGAAGTCCTTCTTGTGGAGGCTCTTGTCGGTGCCCGCGTAGCGGCTCGTGTAGAAGAGGTCCTGCCACTGGCGGACCATGCCGTCGCCGAGGTTGTTCAAGAGCAGCACCTTCACCGGGATGTCGTAGGTGGTGAGGGTCTCGAGGTCGCCGAGGTTCATGCGGATCGAGCCGTCGCCGTCGACGTCGATGACGAGCGTGCCGGGATTGGCGAGCTGCGCCCCGATCGCGGCCGGGAGCCCGAAGCCCATCGTGCCCATGCTGCCCGAGGTGAGGAACGTGCGCGGGTGCTTGAAGTCGATGTACTGCGCCGCCCACATCTGGTGCTGGCCGACGCCGGTCGTGACGATCGCTTCGCCCTTGGTGATCTCGTTCAGCTGCTCGAGCACGTACTCGGACTGGATCGCCGGCGACGCCGCGTCGTAGGCGAGCGCGTGTTCTTTCTTGAGCCGCGCGACGTGCTCGCGCCAGCGGCGGAAGTCCTTCTTGAAGCCCTCGCCGGCCTTCATGAGCTGCGGCAAGCCGCGCTTCGCGTCGGAGACGTGCGCCCAGTCGAAGTGCTTGACCTTACCGAGCTCCGAGGCGTCGATGTCGAGGTGCGCGATCGTGGCGCCCGGCGCGAACTCCTTCACCTTGCCCGCGACCCGGTCGTCGAAGCGCGAGCCGATGGCGAAGAGGAAGTCGGAGTCTTCGACGGCGTAGTTGGCGTACGCCATGCCGTGCATGCCGAGCATCTGGAGCGAGAGCTCGTGCGTGGTGTCGATCGCGCCGATCCCCATGAGGCTCGTGACGACCGGGATGCCGAAGCGCTCCGCGAAGGCGCGGAGCTCCGGCGCGGCTTCGCCGTTGATGACGCCGCCGCCGACGTAGAGGAGGGGGCGTTCGGACCTGGCGAGCAGCTTGAAGAACGCCTCGGCGTCCGCGGCCGAGATCTGGGTCTCGGCCAGCGCGTCGATGCGCTCCTGGTAGCCTCGCAGCGGCAGGAGCCCCGACCCCTTGAAGACGCCGGTCGCGTTCTGCACGTCCTTCGGGATGTCGATCACGACCGGACCGGGCCGGCCGCTGCGCGCGACGTCGAAGGCGCGCCGCATCGTCTCCTCCATCTTGGTCTCGTCGGTGACGAGGAAGACGTGCTTGGCGCAGGAGGCCATGATGTTGAAGACCGGCGCCTCCTGGAAGGCGTCGGTGCCCATCGCGGCGCGCGGCACCTGGCCGCAGATGAGGATCACCGGGACCGAGTCGGCCTGACAGTCGCGGATCGGAGTCACGGAGTTGGTGGCGCCCGGACCGGAGGTCACCAGGAACACGCCCACCTTGCTGGTCGACCGCGCGTAGCCCGCGGCCATGAAGCCGGCGCCCTGCTCGGTGGCGGGAACGATGAGGCGGATCTCGTCCTCCGGCGGGTGGTTGGCGTTGTAGCGGAAGATCGCGTCGTAGGTCGGGAGGATCGCGCCTCCGCTGTACCCGAAGATGGTGTCGACGCCCTCGTCGGCGAGGACCTGGACGATCATGTCGGCGTTGCTCATGGTGGCGCCGGCGAGGGGATGCTTCGGGGCGGCCTCGGTGAGGGCGCGGCGGGCGGGCTTGGCGACGGTCTTCATGAGGGATTCCATAGCCCGATTCGACCCGTCGCGCGAGGTTCCCGCGGTGTCGCGGCGTACGCGCCGGGAGTGGGGGACGTGCCGCCACCATGCGCGCGCCGCCGTCGCTTGCGGCGCCGCACCCCGTCTGGTACCTCCCCGGGGGTCGCCGGAAGGGCTGACAAGGGAAGCCGGTGTGAATCCGGCGCGGCTCCCGCCACTGTGAGTCGGAACGAACGCGCACGCAGGCCACTGCCCCTTCGGGTGGGAAGGCGGCGCAAGTAGGTCGCCGACGAGCCAGGAGACCTAGCCCTCGAGGCAGCTC
>JADYZW010000035.1 GCA_020852955.1 Deltaproteobacteria bacterium
CCGCAATTCTTCGACGAGGACGACGGGCGGAGGTGTGGCTGTGAAGGACCGTGCAACCGAATGGCTGGTCCCGCATCACCCACCCGCCGGATTCCAGAACCGGCACGAGCTCCCGAACCAGCTGGGCAAACCCCAGTCTGCAAGCCGTACTTGTCCGTCGCCGAGCTCGCTGCGCTCACGCCTTGGACGCCGCAGGCGATTCGCCTCATGGTGTCGCGTGGAGTCCTTCGGGAGGGCGAGCACTACTTCCACGTCGGGCGTCGGCCCGTCTTCAAGTGGGCAGCCATTGTCGCGTTCATCGAGCAGGGCCGTAAACCGCCGCAACGTGTGCCGCACTACCGAGACCAGCTGAGCCTATGGGGCGAAGAAGGAAAGTCCGCCGGCAAGCGTGCTCGGTCCAAGTAACCGCCACAGGTCTGCTGCGCCTTCGGTTCCGAGCGGCCGTCCCTGGCGGCGGCGTGCGCTACTTCGCCGAAGCCACGGCCCTGCGCGACACATCCGAGAATCGGGAGCGGGTTCGCAAGCAGGCTGAGCTGATCGGCGCTGAGATCCGCGCCGGCGCATTCGACTACCTGAAGTGGTTTCCGAATGGGAACCGTGCGGCTGATTTCCTGGTCGCGGCCGGGCGGAAAGCCGAGGTCGCCTCGGGGAAGACGGCGAGACCTGAGTCGTGGAACGTGCGGCGGTACTACGAGGAGTGGGTGCAGCGGAAGGTGGTCCCGTATGTCCGCGCCTCCGCGGCGCGGGACTATCGCGGCCACTTCAAGGGCTACATCCTGGATGTGCTGGGAGAGACCGAACTCGAGGAGCTCTCGCTTGCGCACATCGAGGAGCTGCGGACCACGCTGCGGCAGCGAAAGCTCTCGGAAAAGACGATCCGCAACGTGATCGACGGATCACTCCGGGCGATGGTGCGCGATGCGCTGCAGGACGACATCGCGGCGGGATTCCCATTCCCGAAGGTAGCCTGGCCCGAGAAGATCGTGCCCGGTCCTTCGCCCTTCACGGCCGAGGAGCGGGATGCGCTGCTGACGCATTTCGCGAACAAGCGGTGGAAGGTGGGTGGCTTCAACGACAGCAAGCCGCACTACCCGTACTTCGCGTTCCTCTACACGCTCTTCTTCACGGGGATGCGTCCCTCAGAAGCCGTCGCGGTGCGTCTGCGCAGCGTGAATCTGAAGGCGCGGACGCTGCACGTGGAACGCTCCCGGCACCTGGGGGAGGAGGCCGCGCCGAAGACGGCGCGGGCCCGGCGGGCAGTGCGGCTGACGCCGGACAACGCCGAAGTGCTCAAGCCGCTCGTTGCGTTGAAGGCGACGCCTGACGACTACCTGTTCAGGAACGTGCGCGGCGAGCCAATCGAAGCGGCGAATTTCTACGACATGTTCCGCGACGCGCAGAGGGCGCTTGAGATCACGCCGCTGCGGGACCTCTACTCGGCGAAGGACACCTACATCTCACTCGCGGTGACGAAGGGCGTGACCCTGACCTGGCTCTCGGAGCAGACGGGCGTCGGCATCGCCACGCTGCTCAAGCACTACGGCCGGTTCGTGCACTCGACGGAAGCCGACGACTACGAGCTCGCGAAGATCGCGCCGGCGGTACCGTTTGGACACCGCGTTGGACACCGCTACAAGAAAAGCGCGCAAGTTACTGGAATGAGGACGTCCCCGACGGGATTTGAACCCGTGTTACCGACGTGAAAGGCCGGTGTCCTGGGCCGAGCTAGACGACGGGGACTCGAGGTGGAACGGCGCGCGCGAGAAGCGAGGGCTTCTATCAGCGGTCCCCCGGAGTCGCAAGGCGCTCGCGCCGCTTGTCGCGCGCAGGACGCCCGGGCACCTGCGGAGCACGCCGGTCCTGACGGCGATCGTCGCGAGCTGGTCGATCGCGTTCGCGGAGTAGCGCTGCAGGTCCCGGCCAACCGGATCGGTTCCGGCGTACCCTCGTCGTAGCGACGATCCTCATCGTCCGCGACTGACGCGACAGACGGAGGGCGGCTCCGCCGTCGCCTCGGCGACGAGTGTGCCGGCGTAGGCGATCACCTGCCGCGGGTCGGCTGCGGTGACGGGATCGAACGCGGCGGCGGCCGCGCTCCGACAGACGCCGGGATCACCCGGCACGCGCGGGCGCGCGGCGTGCGCCATCTCGCGCGCCTCCCCGTCTCCCGCGCCGAGGCGACTCACCAGATACGGGATCCCGAACTCGCCGCTCCAATCGTACGGCTGGTGCGCCTCGCTCGGCGTTCCGACGGCCTCGCGCCGCTCGTTGAAATAGAGCGGACGATTCGTGCCGATCTCGTAGAAGCGCGCCCAGCACCCGGGGGTGATCTGTGACTGTTCGAGCCAGCGCACAGCAGGCGCGATCGGCGCGCAGTACGCGGGGTCGCCGGTCGCGTCCGCCAGCGCAACGAGCGCGGTGAGCGCGTGGCGCGTCTCCCACGACGCGAGCGCGACACGCTCGTAGCGGCGCGCCGCTACCGGCACGCCGCCCTCGTCGTATTGCTGCGCCCACCCCGCTTGCGGAGGCGCGTGCCGGGCACGGGCGATCCAGTCGCCGCCGCGGCGCGCGGCGGCGACGAGCTCGGGGCGATCGAGCGCGGCCGCGGCTGCGAGCAAGGTCACGATCGTCTGGCTGGTGGCGCCGTCGTTGAGGGTCGGACGGTCCTCGAAATCGCGATAGACCCATTGCTTCCAGCGCGGCCGCGCGACGAGCGGCCAGGCGCCATCGGCGAGCTGCCGGTCGAGGAGGAACGCGATGCCGCGCTCGGCGGCGGCGTGCAGGTGCGGGGCGCCGTTCAGCTGCCAGACGGCGAGGAGGGCGCGAATCGCGCCGGGCGTGACATCGTCGTCGAGCGCGGTGCGGAGCACGGTCCACGTGAACCACCGCGCGAGCGCGGGGCCCCGGACGGGCATTTCGGAGAACCACCCGCCCGAGCGCATCTGGATCGCCGCGAGAAGATCGGCGCCGCGGGCGGCGGTCGCACGGTAACGCTCATCGCCGGTCAGGCGATAGCCGTCGACGAGCGCCAGGATCGCCGTTGGCGTCCCGGGGCTGCGGATCGCGAGGAGATCCCAGTCGGCGAGCCCGAAGGGCGCGGCGACGCGCTCGGCGAACTTCAAGGGCGCCGTGTGCGGATGGACGCGCTCGCCGGGAAGCTCACCGAACTCCCACCCGCCGTCGGGCCGCGCGCGCGCGACGAGCTGGTCGAGCGCGACGTGCAGCTCGCCGGACGCTGCAGGGTCGCGGGCCGAAGCGTCGGCGCCGCGCGCGAGCGCCACCGCGAGCACCGCCGCGAGCACCGCCCGCACGTATGTCCCGCGTTCTCCGCCCTTCGGCCGCGCCTCCCCTCCCCCGGCGCGCGCGCTCAGCGATACACCGGCTTCCGCTTCTCGAAGAAGGACGCGATTGCCTCGCGGCCGTCCGGCGCGACGGCCGTCATCGCCATCACCTCCGAGGCGTACTCGTACGCGTGCGCCTGATCGACATCGATCTGCGCGTAGAACGCGTGCTTGCCAGTCGCCTTCGATGCCGTACTGCCGCGGCTCGCGGCGTGCGCAAGCTTCATCGTCTCCTCGCGGAGCCGCTCCGCCGGGACGACGCGGTTCACGAGCCCCCAGTCCGCCGCCGTCGCCGCGTCGATCGCCTCGCCGGTGAGCAGCATCTCGAGCGCGCGCTTGCGCCCGATGGCCCGGCTCACCGCGACCATCGGCGTCGAGCAGAACCATCCGCCGCGCCCGCCCGGCGTCGCGAAACTCGCCTCCTCGGACGCGACCGCGAGATCGCACGTCGCGACCAGCTGGCAGCCGGCGCCGGTCGCGACCCCCTGCACCGACGCGACCACGGGCTGCGGCAGCGCCTGCACGAGGCGCATCATGTCCGCGCAGCGCGCGAAGAGCGCGCGAAAGCCCTGGAGGTCGCGCTCGACCATGTCGCCGTAGTCGTGCCCGGCCGAGAAGACGGGACCGTTGGCGGCGACGACGACCGCGCGCGCGTCGCTCCTGCCGATGTCCGTCAGCGCCGCGATCAGCTCCTCGATGTGCTCGTGGGAAAGCGCGTTCCGCCGCTCGGGCCGGTTCATCGTGACCACCGCGACGGTGCCGTCGCGTTCGGAGAGAATGTGCCGGTAGCCCATGGGATCACCTCGTCCCCCGACCCTACGCGCGCCTCGGCGGCCGAGCAAGACGACCGAACGGGAGCGCCGCGTCCGGTCTCGTACGAAACGCCGCCTCCTCGGTTGACCTGCCGGCGTGGACCCGCCAAGTACCCCGCCATGACCGTCGGCATCGCATCCTATGGGTCCTACGTTCCTTATCGACGCCTGAAGCGGGCCGCGATCGGGCAGGTGCTCGGCATCCCCGCGGGCAAGGGCGAGCGCGCCGTCGCGAGCTTCGACGAGGACAGCGTATCGATGGCGGTGGAAGCCGCACGGGACGCGCTGCGGGGGTTGGACGCGCGCGCGGTGCCGCCGGCGGCTCCGGCGCGGGACGTTCGCACGCTCCTCTTCGCGACCACGACGCCTCCGTACGCCGAGAAGCTGAACGCGGCGCTCGTCGGCGCGGCAGCGCGGCTGCCGCTCGAGATCCGCGCCGCCGACTTGACGGGCTCCCCCCGCGTCGGCCTGACCGCGCTCCTGCAGGCCGCCGACGCCGCCCGCGCGAACGGCGGCTCCGCGCTGGTCGCGATCGCCGACTGCCGCGTCGCCGCGCCCGAGGGCAAGGCCGAGCAGGCCGGCGGCGACGCGGGTGTCGCGTTCGTCGTCGGCGAGGACCCGATCGCCGAGATCGTCGGCTCGGCGTCGGTCACCCGCGAGTTCCTGGACATCTGGCGGGCGCCGGGCGAACGCTTCGCCCACGCCTGGGAAGAGCGCTTCGCCCTCACGCAGGCGTACGGACCGCTCCTCGGCGCGGCCGTGAAGCGCGTGCTCGAGCAAGCGCAGTGCGCGCCCTCGAACCTCGCCAAGGTGATCCTCGACGCTCCGAACCCGCGCGCCGCCGATGAGCTGGCGCGCGGCGCCAAGCTCGCCCCCGAGCAGCTCGCCGACCCGCTGGCGCTGACGGTCGGCCAGACCGGAGCCGCGCACGCGCCGCTCGTGCTCGCAAGCGTGCTCGCGGCCGCGAAGCCGGGCGACCTGATCCTGGTCGCGAGCGCGGGCGACGGAGCCGACGCGCTGCTCCTGAAGGTCACGCCGCGCGCGGCGCGCTACACCCAGCCGCGCTCGGTCGGTCGGCTCATCGAGTCGAAGGGCGACGTCGCCTACGGCCGCTACTTGAAATGGCGCGAGATCCTGCCGACCGAGCCGCCGCGCCGGCCCGACCCGGATCGACCCGCCGCGCCGCCGATGCTCCGCTCCGAGACCTGGAAGTTCGGCTTCGTCGGCACGCAGTGCACCGCGTGCGGCACGCCGCAGCTCCCGCCGCAGCGCATCTGCATCACGTGCGGGCAGCGCGACCGGATGGAGCCCTACCCCTTCGCCGATCGTCCGGCGAAGGTGGCAACCTTCACCCTCGACCGCCTCGCCTATTCCTTGAACCCGCCGACGGTGAACGTGGTCGTCGACTTCGCGGGCGGCGGCCGCTTCCTCGGCGAGATGACCGACTGCGAACCGGACAAGGTCCAGATCGGCGACGAGGTCGAGATGACGTTCCGCCGCATGCACAGCGCGGGCGGCGTACACAACTACTTCTGGAAGTGCCGCCCCCGGCGCTAGGAGAACCGCCATGGCGAGCAACTGGCGCGCGCGAGCCGGCGAGCGCAAGATGCCGGCGCAATCGAGGATCGGAGGACATGGCAATGGCAAGTAATGGCATTCGAGACCGCGTCGCGATCGTCGGCATGGGCTGCACGCCGTTCGGCGAGCACTGGGACAAAGGCCCGGACGATCTCCTGATCGACGCCGCCTACCAGGCGTACGAATCCGCGGGCGTCGCGCCGAACGACGTCGACGCCTACTGGCTCGGCACGATGGGGCAGCTCTCCGGTCTCACGCTCTCGGTGCCCCTCAAGATCGACTACAAGCCGGTGACGCACGTCGAGAACTTCTGCGCGACCGGCTCCGAGGCGCTGCGCCAGGCGTGCTACGCCGTCGCGTCCGGCGCCTACGACCTCGCGATGGCGATCGGCGTCGAGAAGCTCAAGGACTCCGGCTACTCCGGCCTCGTCGTCTCGAGCCCCGCGAACGACGGCACGCTCGGCAACATGAGCGCGCCGGCGTCGTTCTCGCTGCTGGCCCCCGCCTACTTCAAGAAGTACGGCCTCGATCCCGCGAAGGGGAAGGAGGTCCTGGCGCGCATCGCGTGGAAGAACCACCGCAACGGCGCCAAGAACCCGCGCGCGCAGTTCCGCAAGGAAGTGACGATGGAGGCGATCCTGAACTCGCCGAAGGTCGCCGACCCGCTCGGCGTGATGGACTGCTCGGGCGTCGCCGACGGCTCGGCCGCGGCGATCGTCTGCCGCGCCGAGGACGCGCCCAAGTACACGCCGCACCCGATCTTCATCAAGGCGCTCTCGTTCGTGGCCGGCCCGGGCGAGGGCCCGCTCGCGCAGGACTACGACTTCACGACCTTCCGCGAGGTCGTCGCGTCGGCCAAGGACGCCTATGCGCAGGCCGGCGTCACCGATCCGCGCACCGAGATCAGCATGGCCGAGGTCCACGATTGCTTCACCCCGACCGAGCTCGTCCTCTGCGAGGATCTCGGCTTCAGCCCGCGCGGTGCCGCGTGGCGGGACGTGATGAACGGCTTCTTCGATCTCGACGGCGGCCTGCCGGTGAATCCCGACGGCGGCCTCAAGTCGTTCGGCCATCCGATCGGGGCCTCGGGCCTCCGCATGATGTACGAGATGTGGCTCCAACTCCGCGGCGAGGCGGGGCCGCGCCAGATCGAGAACCCGACCCTCGGCCTCACGCACAATCTCGGCGGCGCGCCGGGCCGCTGCGTGAGCTTCGTGTCCATCGTCGGCCGCTGACACGGTCGATGCTCGGCCGCCGACCGGAGCCGCCGCCATGCGCATCGTCGATCTTCGCAGCGACACGCTGACGCGCCCGACGGCCGCGATGCGTGCGGCCATGGCGGCGGCCGAGGTCGGCGACGACGTCTTCCACGAGGACCCGACGGTGAACGCGCTCGAGGAGCGCGCGGCCGGACTCGCGGGCAAGGACGCGGCGCTCTTCGTACCGAGCGGCACGATGGCGAATCTGATCGCCTGCACGCTCCAGACCCGGCCGGGCGACGAGGTGATCCTCGAGCGTTCGTCGCATCTGTATCGCTACGAGGCCGGCGGCTTCGCGGCCTGCGCCGGCGTGAGCGTGGCCTTGCTCGACGGCGAGCGCGGCCTGATCTCGCCGGAGCAGGTCGCCGGCGCCGTGCGTCTGGAGGACGTGCACCAGGCGCGATCCCGGCTCCTCTGGCTCGAGAACACGCACAACGCGGGGGGCGGGAGCTGCTGGCCTCTCGACCGGCTGGCCGCGGTGGTCGCGGCCGGGCGGGCGCACGGGCTCGCGATCCACCTCGACGGCGCGCGCGTGTGGAACGCCTGCGTCGCGCTCGGCGTCCCGCTGGCCACGATCGCCGCCCACGTCGACGCGCTCAGCTTCTGCTTCAGCAAGGGACTCGGCTGTCCCGTCGGCTCGGTCCTGATCGGCGACCGAGCCTTCGTGACCGAGGCGCGCCGGGTCCGCAAGCGGCTCGGCGGCGGCCTGCGCCAGGCGGGCGTCCTCGCCGCCGCGGCCCTTCACGCCCTCGACCATCACGTGGAGCGCCTCGGCGAGGACCACGCCCACGCGCGGCTCCTCGCCGACGGGCTCGACGGGCTCGCGGGCCTCCGCGTGCGCCGCCCGGTCGAGACCAACATCGTCCTTCTGGAGACGAGCGGATCACGCCTTGGCCCGATGGAGATCGTCGGGATCCTCATCGGCGAGGGGGTGCGCTGCCTCCCGATGAACGCGACCACCGTCCGCCTCGTCACCCACCTCGACGTATCGCGCGCGGACGTGGAGCACGCGGTGCGGATCGCACGAAGCGTTCTCGGCTGAGGGATCCCGGCGCGCTCCGCACGAAGCGACGCGTGACCGGCACGCCGACCGCTACGGCGTCGCCGTCGCGGTCGGCGTCGGGGTCTCGGTCGGTGTCGCTGTTTCCGTCGGCGTCGCCGTCGCGGTCGGGGTCGCCGTTTCCGTCGGGGTCGCCGTTTCCGTCGGGGTCGCTGTTTCCGTCGGGGTCGCCGTCGCCGTCGGGGTCGCCGTTTCCGTCGGGGTCGCCGTCGCCGTCGGAGTCGCCGTTTCCGTCGGGGTCGCCGTCGCCGTCGGAGTGGCGGTCTCCTCCGGAGTCGCCGTTTCCGTCGGGGTCGCCGTCGGGGTCGCGGTCTCCTCCGGAGTCGCCGTTTCCGTCGGCGTCGCCGTCAGGGTCGGCGTCGGGGTCGGCAGCGCCGCGTTGCACTCGGGCGGGTACGTGGTGATGGCCGGCACCCCGGCCGCCGTGAGGCAGTCCACCTTGAAGCCGGTAACGCACGCGACGCAGCTGATCAGGTCGGGCAACGTGTCGATCGACGCCGCACACGAGGCCGGCGGTCCCGGCGGATCGACCGGCGGGCAGCTCGCCGCGAACCCGATCTCGCCGACGGTGAGATCGTCGGGGGTGCCGCATAGATGGTCGGGCCCGCCGCAGTTCACGCACATCTTGGTAATCGCCTTGAACTCGGCAAGCCCGATGCCGTAGGCCGCGCGCGCGTCCGGACACGGCCCCGCGTAGCTCCCCTTCAGGACGAGATCCTCGCACTTGCTGATCAGCTTCGACTTCGTCTGGAAGAACGTGCTCATCGCCTTGCCGATCTCGCGCTGACACTTCCGTACGGAATTGCTCGGACTCGCCGTCAGGGATCCGTAGGCCAGGTCGACCGCCTGGTCGATCGCCGCGTTGTCGATGCAGAGCAGGCACGAGGAGACGTGTTGGCAATGGGCGATCGTGTTGCCGCAGGCGCCGCCCTCGAAGTTCGGGCACGTGCCGATGTCCCATCCGATGGACGACAGGGGGTCGTTGTCGCTCGTCACGCTGCACGTCTGGTCGAGCCCGCCGCACCGGCGGGCGATCGAGTTCTGCATCTTCGCCGCCGCCACCGAGATGCGCACCGCCGCCTTCGGATCCGGACACGGCCCGGGCTTCTTGTCCGCCACGACGTTGTCCCAGCACTTCTGGAGGATCTTCATCTTGGCGCGGCTGAAGCGCGCCTCGGAGCGCGCGATCTCGCGCTTGCAGGTCTCGGACTCGGCGAGGGCGGGAACGACCCGCCCGAACGTCACGAGGCCCGCCACCGCAGCGATC
This sequence comes from Deltaproteobacteria bacterium, assembly GCA_020852955.1. Classification (GTDB taxonomy): domain Bacteria; phylum Desulfobacterota; class Binatia; order UTPRO1; family UTPRO1; genus UTPRO1. Next base: position 9,318 of record JADYZW010000035.1, read on the forward strand.
ACGGCGAAGTACCCGCCGCGCCGGAGGCGCGGCGCACATAGACCTCTCCATCCCGGGGCGGTGTCGGCAACCATACGATGTCTCCCTGCGGGTCGAAGCGGGGTCAGGAAAGGCGGCACGACCCCGCCCGGGAACCATGCGCCAGCGCTCGACGAATGGCAACCCTGAATTTCGAGTGCTATGGCGAACGCCGCGTGTCCCGTCGCCTACCGTCCGTGATTCTCCTGCTCGCCGTCGCCGCGTTGCTCGCGCTGCCGACCGCCGGGGCCGCGGCGCATGGCCCCGACCTTCCCGCGAGCCTCCGTAGGCTCACCCTCGACGCGGACGCGGTCGTGCGCGTCCGCGTGGTCGCGACGAACGCGACGATCGACGCCGGCAGCGTCGCCTATCCTCTCGTCCACACCGAGGTGCTCGCGACGCTCAAGGGCGCGGTCGCTCCGGGTCCGCTCGCGTTCGCGAGCATCGGTGCGGGCGCCGCCCATTACCTCGACGGCGAGGACGTCCTCGTCTTCCTGCAACGCAGCCAGCGCGTTCCCGCCCTCGCCGCGACCACCCTTCCGACGCGGCTCGCCTGGATCGCGATCCCCAACGCCGGCGAGAAGCTGCTCGCCGGCGACCGGAGCGGCGCGGCGGTGCTCGATGCCGTCCGCCGCTACGTCGCGCTCGACGCCCTCCAGGATCCCGACTCCCGCGGCGACGCCCTTCGCGCCCTCTCCCTCCAGCTCCTGCAGTCGGGCGAGCCGATCCTCGTGGCCTCGGTGCTGCGCGACGTGACGCCGGGCGGCGACGCGGGCGCGCTGACGCTCGCCGACCTGCCGACGCTCGTGCCCGTGATCGAGAACCCGCGCATGCCGATCGGGACACGCATCGCCCTCGTTGCCGAGCTCGAACGCCGGGGCCTCGTGTTCGGTCCGGCGCGCTGGGTCCGCCTGCTCCGCACCTCCCAGGGCGGCGACCTCCTCGCGGTGATCCGCGCCGTCCGCGAGCACCCGAGCGCCGGCGTGAACGCGCAGCTGATCCCGCTCCTCGCCGAGCGCGACCCCGCGCTCGCGACGGCGGCCGCGACGGCCCTCGGCACACCCGGCAACGTCGACGCGGTGCGCCCGCTGACGGCCAGTCTCGGACGCCCCGACGGGGAGCTGCGCCAGGCGGCGCTCGCGAGCCTCGCCCGGATCGGCACCCAGAGCGCCCGCCAGGCGCTCGAGCTCGCCGCGGCCCGCCATCCCGACCCGGAGCTCCGCCGCCAGGCGACCGTGGAGGCCATCGCCCTCGCGCGCCGCCACGGCACGACGCTCGCGCCGCTCGTCGACCCGGCGACCGCTGCCTTCTGACGAACCTCAGGGCGCCGGGCAGACGCCGTCGATGAGCGTACGCCCGGCCAGGTCGAGCATCGCCTCGGCGCGCGGCGACTCGAAGCGGACGAGCTCAGCCACCTCGCACTCGTGCTGGCGCACGAGACAGGCGACGTAGTCGCCGACGGACGCCACGGCCGGGATCCCGTAGCTCGGGCAGCGCGGCGCCACGGCGTCGAGATTGGCGCCGGCCGGGTCGGTCAGCACGGCGAACGCGAGCGGGTCGCAGCGCCTGCTGACCGCGACCGTCAGCGTGCCGACCGCGCGCTGCACCTTCCCGAACTCGCGCGTGCAGCGCTGCGTCGCCTTCGCGAGGCACGCGGCGTTTCCGGGGTCGGCCGCGACGCAGAGAAACACGGCGTCGACGCACCGCCCGATCGCCCCGAGCCGCGTCCGCGCGAGCCCGGCACCGCTCCGCACCAGGGCCTGCGCGCAGCGCTCGACGCCGCGCCCGAGGCCTTTCGGGTCGCCGAGGCCGGCGCCGCTGCCGCCGAAGTCCGTGCGGCAGGCGCCGCCGTCGGGAGCGGCGCCGATGAGACGCAGCAGCTCGCCGGCGCGCGGCCGCTGCAGCGCGAAGAGGGTCTCGGCGCGGCACGAATGCTCGGCGCTCAGGCACTGGGCGATGCCGGTGAGGTCGGCGAGCGCGCGGCCGTAGCGCATGAGACAGTGCTCCGCGATGTCGTCGTAGGCGAGGCCGTCGGGACCGAAGAGATCGGCGCTGCCGAGGCCGGCGCAGCGGCGGGTCACGGCGGCGACGAGCCGCGCCTCCGCGGTCGCGAGCTTGCCGAGCGCCGCCGCGCAGCGGTCGCCGACGGCGGCGAGGCATGCGGGGTCGTTCGGCCGGCGCTGCACGCACGCCCCCGCGGCGCCGGCGCAGCGGTCGAGCGTCTTGAGCTTCTTGTCGACGTAGCTCCGCGCCGCGCGCCGGACGTCGCGCTGACAGGCCGTCTTCGCATTGCCGACCTGGATCGGGAGCCCCGGCGTCGCGGTCGCCCGCGGACTCGGCGAGCCGCTGCCGGCGACGACCGTGAACGTCGCGTCGCCGCCGCTGGCGGTGGACGTCACGCCGCTCGCCGGATCGAACACGGAGATCGTCACCGTGCCGACCGCGACCGGCACGATGCGACCGCGGTTGCCGTCGGCGTTCGGCGCCTCGGCGATCGCCGGATCGCTCGACACGTAGGTCACCTTCTGCGTGACGTTCTTCTCGGCGCCGTCCGAGAGCGTCGCCGTCGCGGTGAAGAACTGCGCCGTGCCGATCGGCTTCTGCGCCGCCTGCGGCTTCAAGGCCAGCTTCACGATCACCGGGGTCGGGCTCGGCGACGGCGACGGCGTCCCCGTGGGCGTCCCGGTCGGCGCGGTCGAGGTCGGCCCCGTGTGCGTCGGCGTCGGGCTCGGCGCCTCGACCACGGTGAAGACGGCGCTTTCGTCGACGGCGGTGACGATGCCGGTCGCGGCGTCCTCGGCGCGAATCACGGCGACGCCGGGCGCCACCGCGAGCACCTTGCTCTTGCTGCTCGGGTCGGTACCGGTCGCGGCGACGGCCGGATCGCTCGAGCTGTACTCCACCTTCTGCGTCAGATTCTTGGTGCTGCCGTCGGAGTACATGCCGCTGACGGTGAACGTCTGCGTCAGGCCGACCGCCTTCTTCACGGTCGTCGGCGAGATCGCAAGAGCCACCAGCCTGGGCGTCGCGGTCGGCGCCGGCGTCGGCGTCTTCGTGCGTGTCGGCGTGATGCCGGTGGTGGTCGGCGTCGGCGTCGGCGCGACGACGACCTCGAAGGTCGCGTTGCCGCCCGACGCGGTCGTGCCGACGCCGGTCGCGTCGTCCACGGCCGAGATCGTCGCCGTGCCGACGCCGACGGCGACCACGCGGCCGCGATTGGCCGCCTCGTTCGGCGCCGCCGCGACGGCGGGATCGCTCGAGGTGTAGGTCACGCGCTGGGTCAGGTTCTTCGTGGTTCCGTCGGAAAGCGTGCCGGTCGCAACGAAGTTCTGCGCCGCGCCGACGCCGCGCTTGGTCGACGCCGGCGAGAGCGCCAGCGACACCAGCACCGGCGTCGCCGTCACCGTCGGCGTGGGGCTGAGCGTCCGGGTCGGCGTCGCGCCCGTCCGCGTCGGCGTCGGCGTCGGCGCGGCGGTCACGGTGAACGTGGCGTCGCCGCCGGTGTCCGTGGTGTTGACGCCGCCGAACGCCGCGGAGATCGTCGCGACGCCGGGGCCCACGGCGAGCGTCCGGCCCTTGTTGGTGGTCGCGTCGTTCGGCGCCTGCACGACGGTCGGCGTGCTGCTGACGTACGTCGCCTGTTGCGTGAGGTTCTTCTCGCTGCCGTCCGAATACACGCCGACCACGGAGAAGTTCTGCGACTCGCCGACCTTGCGCTTGGCGACGAGCGGCGACAGCCGCAGCGTCTGGAGCACCGGCGTGGTGGTCGCCGTCGGCTTCGGCGTCGCCGTGCGGGTCGGGGTCGGGTTGGTCGACGTGGGCGTCGGCGTCGGCGCCTCCACGACCTCCATCATCGCGCTCTCGCCCGACGCGTCCGAGCTCGTGCCGGTCGTCGGCTCGGTGGCCGAGATGGTCGAGACGCCGACGCCAACGGCCTCGACGCGGCCGCGATTGCCCTCGGTGTTCGGCGGGTAGACGGCGGCGAGATTGCTCGAGCTGTAGACGACCTTCTGCGTCAGGTTCTTCTCGCCGCCGTCGGAGAAGTACCCGGTGACCGTGAAGTTCTGGACCTGCCCGACTTGCCGTTTCGCGGTCCGCGGCGCCACGCCCACCCGCACGAGCGCGGGCGTCGCCGTGACCGTCGGCAGAGGCGTCGGGGTCTCGGTGGCCGTCTGCGCCGACGCCCGGCCGGCGAGCGTCGCCGCCGCGCCGAGCAGCACCATGAGCGCGGCGCAGAGGCGGGCGAGGGAGCGAGAGGGCGTGCGGGAGAACGAGACCATGGATCGCGGGGCGCAGGGTTCAGAGCAAAGGCGCTGCCACACCCTGACCCGCAAGCGACCGATCTCGCGGAAGATTCCCCGTCGATTCGGGTCCGCTGCTCGGGCGCGGCTGCGAGAATCGCAGCCCTGCAACGGCGGCCGGCGAGACCGCCGGAGCCTCCGGACGCCTCAGGGGCAGGCCAGGGAATCGTCGAGGCCCGCCGCGAAGCGCAGCACCAGCACGCCGTCGGTCACCGTCACCGCGCCGCTGCCGTCGACGTCACAGATCGCGGTCGTACATCCCGTCGGGAGATCCGCCGCCGCCGACAGCACCTCGACGCCGTCGGTCACGGTCACCGTGTTCGAGGCGTTCGGGTCGCCGCAGAGCGTCGGCGTCGCGCGCGGGGTCGGCGTCGGCGTCCGACCGGTCGCGGTCGCGCCGGGCGCACGCACCGTGAGCGCCCCGCTGCCCTCGGCCTCGGTCGCGATGCCGGTCACGGGATCACGCGCGGAGATGACGGCGACGCCGATGCCGACCGCCTGCACCTGGCTCCTGTTCCCGTCGGCGTTCGGGCAGACCGCGACGCCCGGGTCGCTCGACGTGTAGGTGACCTTCTGGGTGAGGTTCTTGGTGTTGCCGTCGCTCAGCTGACCGGTCGTCGTGTAGGTGATCAGGTCGCCGACGACGGCGTTCTTCTCGAGCGGCTTCAACGTGATCGCGACGAGCGCTCCCTGCACGGTGAGCGTGCCGTCCGCGCCGGTGTCGGTGGTGCGCACGCCGGTCACCGGGTCGGTCGCGCTGATCGTCACGACGCCCGGCGCGAGCCCGTTGACGCGACCCTTGTTCGGCGCAGCGTTCGGCGCCTCGGCGACGGTGGCGTCGCTCGACGCGTACGCGACCTTTTGGGTCATGTTCTTGCCGAGCCCCTGCGCGTCGAACGCCGTCACCGTGTAGTTCGCGGACTCGCCGACCGAGATGGTCTTCGTGACCGGTTTCAGCTCGAGGCGCACGATCGTGCCGGGCGTCGGCGTGGCGGTCGGCACCTGCGCACCGGCGACGGCCGCCCAGAGGACGACCAGTGCGGCGAACGATCCCCGGAGCATCCGATGCTTCTCGCGCGCGGGCCGACGGCCGTCAAGCCGACCCGCCCGCCGCGCGTCTCAGGCGACTTCGGGCGCCGGGTAGTGCTTGAGCAGGTGGCGGATCAGATCGGAGGCGGTCACGAGACCGACGAGACGCCCCTCGCGCGTCACCGGCAGGTGGCGGATGAGCGCGTTCCGCAGCACGTCGATGGCTTCCTCGGCGGTCGCGAACTCGTCGATCGACGGCGGCTCCGCCAGCATCGCGTCGCGCGCGGCCTTGCGTTCGAGCCCCTCGCCCGCCTGGAGAAGCGCGACGAGATCGCTCGTGCTCACGAGCCCGAGCAAGCGCTGGTGGCGGTCCACGACCGGCACGGCGCCGATGCCGTGGGCGGCGAGCTCGCGCGCGACGTCGAGGAGCGGCGTCTCCGGGCCGACCGTGATCAGCTGGCCGTGCATGAGGGTCCGGACGTGCGCCTGCAGGAGCTCTCGTCCGCCCGTCGTCCCGCGCATGGGCGGCGACGCTACGAGAACGTCGTTTCGTTGGCAAGCCGCTCGGCCGCCCGAGGCGCCCTCACGGCGCGCCCGCGGACGCCGCGGCGCGCTTCACCTCGGCCCCCTCGACGAGCTCCGCGGCGTCGCCGACCACCAACGACTCGGCGCCGACGAGCCCGTCCGCGATCTGCACCCGCTCGCCGAGCTCGGCGCCGACCATCACCGCGCGCCGCCGCACCCGCCCGCCTTCGAGCAGCCACACGTACGCGCCGCCCTCGTCGCGCCGGAGCGCCGCGCGCGGGGCGAGCACGACCACCCCGCCCGCGGTCGGGGTCGCCTCGGCGAGGAAGTTCACGCGCACGCTCATGTCGGGCAGGAGCCGGTCGTCCGGGCGCGCCACCCGCACCTCCACCTTGAGCGTCCCCTTCTGGCGGTTCACCTGCGGGTAGAGCTTCACGACCGTCGCCGGGTAGCGCGCGTCGGGATACGCATCGGGGATGACCTCCGCGCCCTGACCGAGACGCACCCGCGTGAGGTCCGACTCGTTGACGTCCACCTCGGCCCGCATGTCGTCGAGGTTCGCCATCCGGATCAGATCGCCCGACCCCGAGAATCCGCCCGGCACCGCGATCTCTCCCACCTCCTTCAGCTTGGCGAGGATCACGCCGTCCCGGGGCGCCCGCAGCACCGTGTAGTCGAGCTCGACGCGCGCGAGCGCCGCCTCGGCCTCGAGCTCCCCGATGCGGGCGCGGTCCACCGCGACCAGGTTCTGCTTCTGCTCGAGCTCCTGCGTCGCGATGATGCCGCCTCGATGCAGGCGCTCCGCGCGCCCGAGCTCGCTCGCGTGCAGCACCAGGTTGGCGCGCGCGGTCGCGAGGGCGGCCTCCGCGCGGTCCAGACGCGCGCGATAGTCGCGGTCGTCGATCGCGACCAGCGCGTCGCCCGCCTTCACCGACTGACCCTCGTCGGCGTAGTAGCGCTCGATCCGTCCGGCGACCCGCACGCCGATGGCGATGTACTTCTCGCCCGTCACGACGTAGCCGGTGCCCGCGAGCACCGCCCCGCGCACCGCCTCGCCGCCGCGGTGCGCCACCGCCGGCGCCACCTGCACCTCGGCCACGCGTGGACCGAAGGCGCGCATCGCGAGCCACCCGGCGAGCGCGACGAGCAGGCCCGCCGCCACCCACCGCCACGGTCGCCGGCGCGGGCGCGCGGGCGCGTCGTCGCCGCGATCGATGCGGAGGGCGCGGAGGTCGGCGGCTTTGGTCGTCACGGGTCGTCGATCCTTTCCTCACGCCTTGCGCAGAGCCTCCACCGGCCGGAGCCGGGCGGCGCGCCACGCGGGCAGCAGCCCGCCGATGATGCCGATCGCGGCGGCGAAGAGGAAGGCCGCCGCGAGATCGCCCGCGCCGACCCGCAAGGCCACGAGGTTCGTGGTGAAGGTCGCCGCCGTGAACCCGATGTCGCCGAGAACGGCCCCGATCCCCGCGGCGAGCGCGAGCGTACCGACCGCGCCGACCGCGAAGCCCACCATCGCGACGCCGAACGACTCCAGCAGGAACGCCCGCAGAATCGTCGCGCGCGAGAATCCGAGCGCCCGGAGCGTACCGATCTCGACCGTCCGCGCCTGCACGGCGGCGAACATCGTGTTCGCGGCGCCGAGACCGGCGGCGATCCCGACCGGCACGGCCAGGACCACGAGCAGCACATAGAGTGAGCGCGAGCTCTTCGCCTGCTCGGCGTAGTAGTCGGTCTCGGGCTTCGCCTCGAGCGCGTAGCGCGGGTCGTCCTCGATCCGCCGGACGAGCGCGTCCCGGTCCGCGCCCGCGGCGACCCGCAACCGGATCCCCGAGTACGGAAAGGGCCGATTGGCGTCGCTCGCGAGCTCGCGCGCGTCCACCCACACCTCGCTCTCGAACGACGAGCCCGCGGCCTCCATGATCCCGACGACCCGCCACCGCCGCCGGCCGAACGCCAGCTCCTCGCCGAGCCGCGCTCCCTGGTAGCGGCCGACGGTGCCCGCGCCGAGCACCGCCTCGCCGCTGCTCGGCCGGAACATGCGTCCCGCGACGATGCGCACCCGGTCGTGCACCACGAGCGCCATCGGCTCGACCCCGCGCGCCAGCACGTTCTCGCGCGTTCCGCTCACCGCCCGTACGGTGGGCTGGACGACCATCTCCGGCGACACGATCGGCTGGCCCTCCGCGTTGCGGGCGATCCCGTCGAAGAATCGGATCGCCTGGTAGGCCTCGAGCGTCAGCATACTCGAGCCGTCGTTGTCGGAGCCCTTGCGCAGCACGACGAGGTTGGCCGGCGAGCCCGTAGAGACCAGCGTTCGCTGCAGGCTGGAGATGAGGGCGAGGAAGACCGCCGACGCCACGACCGCGAGCGCGATCACCGCGATCGTGAGCGAGGTGCGCCGCAGGCGCGCCCGCACGTTCCGGACGCTGTAGGAGATCGGCAGGCTCATTCAGAAGACCTCGCGCAGCGTCTCCGCCACCGGTCGGCGGGCGGCGCCCCAGGCCGGCGCGATCCCCGCGACCAGCCCGACCACGGCCGACAGCGCGATGCCCCGGGCGACGATCTCGCGCGTGACGAGGAACCCGGTGAGCGCACCGACCTCGGTGCCGCCCATGCTGGAGCCCGACAACGTCCGGATCATCGCGCTGAACGCGTAGGTGAGCAGCGCGCCGGCGCTCCCCGCCGCCGTCGCGAGGACGACCGACTCCGCGACGAGCATGCCGAAGATCACGCCGCGCCCGAAGCCGATCGCGCGCAGCACCGCGATCTCGCGGCTGCGCTCCCGCACCGCCATGCTCGCCGTGTTGGCCGCGATGCAGAGCACGCAGAGCGCCACGAGTCCGGTCACGACGAGGATGATCTGCACGAAGGACTGGAGCGAGCCGAAAAAGCTCGCGAAGAAGGACTTCTCGGTCTCGGCGTTCACCTCCGCGGGACTGTTGCGGAACATCGCGACCGCCCGGGTCATGACGTCGTGCACGAGCGTCGGATCGGCGACCCGCACCCAGATGGTTCCGACGGTGTCGAGCTGGCGGTCCTGCGCCTCCAGCGCCTGCGCCAGGTACTCGCGCTGCATCCAGAAATGCGGCGCGCGGTCGTTCGGGATCTCGCCGACGATCTTGAAGGCGAGCGTCACCGGCCAGATCGTGCTCACGAGGCTCACCTGCTGCCCGATCCGCCAGCGGTACTTCTTCATGGTCTCGCGCCCCACGATCACGGCGTCGCGCTGACGGCGGAACTTTTCGAGCACGAGCGGGTCGATGCCGTAGTCGGGCCAGACCGCGCCGACCGTGTCGGGATCGATGGCGAAGCTCGGGAACGTCACGATCCCCTCGTCCTCGTAGGCGCCGCCGAACCACACCTCGCCGTTCACCGCCGCCACGCCGGGGATGCCGCGCACCCGCTGCACGTAGGCGGAGGGCAGGTCGTACACGACCCCGCCCTTGTTGTGCACCGACACGCGGACGTTGCTGCTGATCTCGGAGAGGAGGCGGTCGATCCCCCCAGGCATGGTCATGAAGAAGCACACGAGCAGCATCGCGAGCCCGATCGCCCCGCCCGTGAGGGCGGTGCGGAGCTTGTTACGGAACAGGTTCCGGAAGACGAACGGCAGGTACTTCACGGGGGTCCCCCCGTCGCCGGCGCGCGGGCCTTCCCCGCCCCGCCCGCGTAGGTCTCCTTCAGGACGCCCTTCTCCAAGTGGAAGACGATGTCCACCCACTCGCTCGCGCGCGGGTCGTGCGTCACCATCACGACTGTCTTCTGCAGCTCGTGCGAAAGCTCGAGGAGCAGGCGCAGGATCTGGTCGGCGTTCCGCGCGTCGAGATCGCCGGTCGGCTCGTCGGCGATGATGAGGTCCGGATCGGTGACGATGGCGCGCGCGATCGCCACCCGCTGCTGCTCGCCGCCCGAGAGCTCCGCCGGGGCGTGCGCGGCGCGCGCGCCGAGCCCGACCACGTCGAGGGCGAGGCGCGCCCGCGCCAGGCGCTCGCGGCGATCGAGCGCGGTCAGCAGGAGCGGCAGCTCGACGTTCTCGAGAGCCGACAGCACCGGGATCAGGTTGTAGAACTGGAAGATCAGCCCCACGTGCCGCGAGCGCCAGCGCGCGAGCGCGTCCTCGGAGAGATCGTTCAGGCGCTTCCCGGCTACGACCACGTCGCCGCCGCTCGGCCGGTCGATGCCGGAGAGCAGGTTCAAGAGCGTCGACTTGCCCGAGCCCGACGGACCCATGAGCGCGGCGAAGAGGCCGCCCGCGATCGTCAGCGACACGTGCTCGAGGGCGTGCACGTCGTCGGCGCCGCGCCGGTACACGCGCGACACGTCGCGGAGGGCGATCAGGGGTTCCGGCATGCGCCCGGCCCTGATACACGAACGCCCGCCGTCATCGAAGACGGCGGGCGCGCGCGCGACCGGCGGCCTCGGTCGGGGATCAGAGCGCTTCGAACAGGCCGGCCATCCCCATGCCGCCGCCGACGCACATCGTGACGATGCCGAGCCGCTTGCCCTCGCGCCGCATGTAGCGGAGCAGCTGCCCGGTCATGCGCGAGCCGGTCATCCCGTACGGGTGGCCGATCGAGATCGAGCCGCCCATCGGGTTCAGCTTCGCGTCGGGGATGCCGAGCTCGCGCTGGCAGTAGAGGAGCTGCGAGGCGAAGGCCTCGTTCAACTCGACGATGTCGATGTCGGCGAGCGTGAGGCCGTGGCGCTTCAGGAGCTTCGGCACCGCGAAGACGGGGCCGATGCCCATCTCCTCCGGGCGGCAGCCCGCGACCGCAAAGCCGAGGAACTTCCCGAGCGGCTTGATGCCGAGCTGCTTGGCGCGGTCGCTCGACATGAGGACGGTCGCCGAGGCGCCGTCCGAGAGCTGCGAGGCGTTGCCGGCGGTGACGGTGCCGTCGTCTTTGAAGGACGGCTTCAGCTTGCGCAGGCCCTCGATCGTGGTGTCGGCGCGGTTGCACTCGTCGCGCTCGATCGTGACCTCCTCCATGGAGACGTTGCCGTCCGCGTCCTTCACGGCCTTCTTCGTCGTCATGGGGACGATCTCGTCCTTGTACCAGCCCTCGGCCTGCGCCTTCGCCACGCGCTGCTGGCTCTTGAGGGCGTACTGGTCCTGGTCCTCGCGCGAGACCTTGTAGCGCTCGGCCACGATCTCGGCGGTCTGGCCCATGCCCATGTAGATGCCCGGCCATTGTTCGTAGAGCTCGGGGTTCACGAGGTTGTTCATGTTCATCTGGCCCTGCACCATCGAGATCGACTCGGTGCCGGCGCCGATCGCGACGGTCGCGCCCTCGTGCAGGATGTGGTGCGACGCCATGGCGATCGCCTGCAGGCCCGACGAGCAGAAGCGATTGACCGTGGTGGCGGAGACGGTCTCCGGGAGGCCGGCGACCAGCGTCGCGACGCGGGCGACGTTCGTGCCCTGGGGCCCTTCCGGCACGCCGCAGCCGCAGATCACGTCCTCGATCTCCCTCGGATCGACCTGGGGCACCTGCGCCAGGGCCCCCTTGATGGCGTGCGCGGCCATGACATCGGGGCGCGTGGCGTTCAGCGACCCCCGGAACGACTTGCCGAGCGGGGTACGGGCATTGGCGACGATCCAGGCTTCGGGCATCGGACGATCTCCTCGTGGGTGGAATGGGGTGATTCGAACGCGCGAGGGTATGCGACCGGCGCACGTATTGGAAGAGCGCGCGATCAGAGGCAGGGATGCGTGTGGATCAGCACCAGCGCCGCCGTCGTGGCCGTCGCGAGGAAGACCAGCCACCCCGCCAGCAGGACGGGCCGCCCGGACACGCCGCCGAGCGCGCAGGTGACCGCCGCCCAGAGGGGCACGAGCGTCGGCAGGAGGTAGCGCCCCTGCGGCTGCGCGTCGACGGTCCAGCCGTTCCAGATCACGAGCGCGAGGTCGAGCGTCAGGGCGGCGGCGATCCACCAGGCCGCGCGCGCCCGCGGTGTGGACGCGCCCGCGACCGTCGACGCCGAGCGCGCTGCGCGTCCGGCGGCGGCGACGCCGACGGCGAGGAAGCAGGCCGCGCCGACGTAGAACGCGGCCGGCATCGGCAGGTCGGCGCGGCCGAACACGCCGAACGACGAGCGCGCGAGCTCGCGCAGGAACGGCAGCGCCGCCGTCGCCGGATGCGCCGCGTACTCGGTCGCGACGAGCGTGCGGTACTTCAGGAGACCGAGCCCATCGCCGCCGTTGCGGAGTCCATTCAGCGCGAGCGTGGGCCCCGCCACGACGGCGGCGGCGAGCGCGGCCCGCCCGAGCGCGCGCGCGTCCAGGCGTCCCCGTCGATGCGCGTCGAGCAGCCACAGCGCCGTCGGCGGAAGCGCCGCGGCGCCGGTCGGCTTCCCGAGCGCGACCGCCCCGGCGGCCGCGCCGACCCAGGCGAGACCGGCCCCGCCTTCGCCCGCCGCCGCCCAGCGCGCGAGGGCCGCCGCCAGCGCGGCGACGGCCGCGATCGTGAACGAGTCGGCGTTCACGTAGCCGTTCACGAACACGAGCTGCGGATAGAGCGCCACCGCGACGCCGCTCGCGATCGCGAGTCGGCGCGAGCCGCTCCAGGCCTCCGCCGCCAGGATCGCGAAGATCACCGTGAGGCATCCGAGCAGCACGCCGCCGAGGCGCGCCGTCGCGTAGTGGCGGAGGCGCGGCCACGAGGAAGGGAAGCGCTCCGTCGCGCACGCGTCCGGCAGGCGTCGGCCGAGCGCCAGCGCCGCCGCGTGCCACAGATACGGCGCCGGCGGATAGGCGCTGTAGATCGAGCCGCTCGCGGGCCAGGTGGCGACGTCGCCGTCGGCGTAGCGCATCACGGTCCAGTACTGCAGCCCTTCGTCGGGCGCGCATTCGGGCGCCGTCGGCGGTGCCCCGAGCGCCAGCTCCCAGGCGACGACGAGCCGCGGCGCCGCCGCGAGCGTCGCGACGAGACACACGGTCCGGGTCCAGCCGCGCATCGCCGCTACGACGGCCGGCCCGGGAACGCCGCGAGGCGCTCCTCGATCCGGCGATAGAGCGGCGCCGTGAACGGCAGGCCCGGCACGGGCGCGAGCCCGAGCCCGCCGCGCGGGTCGTACGGCGCCAGCACGACCTCGACCGAGAAGAGGCCGACGTCGGCGACGAGGACGAAGACGTTCTCGATGGCGCGGTCGCCGAGCGCGAGGCAGCCGATCGAGCGGGCGCCACCGTGGAGGAAGATGTCGCCGCCGAGGTCCAGCCGGCCGTCGACCGCCGCGACCGCGAGATCGTCGGCGTTCGGATAGTCGATCATCAGCGAGAGATGGAAGCGACTCCGCGGATTGAACGCCACGAGGCGATAGAGGCCCTCCGGCACCTGCAGGTCGCCCCGGCGGAGCTTCGGGCCGCCGAGGCCGCTTGCCGCGAGGATCGGCAGCGTGTCGATGCGCGCCCAGGGTCTGGCCGGATCGTCGCGCCCCCAGACCTCGAGGCGCCGCTCGCGCTTGAAGCCGAGGAGCGCGAGTTCGGCCGGCGGGTACGAGAGGCCCGCCGCCGCGAGGAGCGGCGTCCAGTGCGCCCGCACGCGCGGGCCGAGCGCGGCGACGACCGCGTCGACGGCGGGGTCGCGCGCTGCGGGCGGCGCCGGCGGCCCGTGCAGAACGACCGGCTCCGGGAGCGGCGGCAGCGGAGGAACCCGCGGCGGCGGCGTGCATCCGCCCGCGAGCGCGACGACCATGGCGGCGAGTCCCACCGCGAACCGGCCGGACCCCACGAGCAGCGGCGCGTGCCTCGTCACCCGTGCAGGAACGGACGACCGCCGCGCCCTACGCGATCAATTGCATCCGGCGCCGCCGCTGAAGCAGAGCGAAAAGTCGAACTTGCAGGTGACCGTACTACACGAGAGACTCCCTCCGGGCGGACTACACCCGCGCGTCCCGCACGTCTCATTGCCGACCCCCCCGTCGCACTCCTCCGTGCCCTCCACCGTCCCGTTCCCGCAGCTCTGCTGGACCGTCGCCGTCGGCGCGGGCGTCGGCGTGAACGTCGGCGCCGGACCGGGGGTGCCCCCGGGCCGCGAGCCGTCGCAGCGGAACTGGTAGTCGACGTCGGCGCCCCCCGGCGCGAGCGGGTAGCAGCGGCGCTGGCCCGAATCGACCTTCCGCCGGCAGGCGAGCTTGACGACGCAGGTTCCCGTGGCGGGATCGACGGCATCGGTGCACTGCGGCTGCCCCTCGCTCGGCACGATCGTGATGCTCGACGCGCACGGGCCATCGGGCCTTTCGCCGCATTGATCGCAGAGGTCGCCGTTGGAGCCGCCGCCGCCACCGCCGCCGCAGCTCGTGATCACCCCCACCGCCGACACCGCCATCACGAGCACCACCGCCCCGAGCGTGCGGTACGCCCCGATCCCCCTCGACGTGCGACCCATGCGGCTTCCTGGCACGAGGTCGGAGCGAAATCAAACCTGGGGCGACCGCCGCAACGCCGTCTCCTCGCAAGCGGAGTCCCGTTGGGTCCTCGGAACCCGTTCGGGATTCCGCGCTGCGTCGAACGGCGTCACCACGTCGGGGGGTGAAACTTCCGTGTCGAATTGCTATCACGTCCCAGTCGAATGCCGTCCGTCCAGGGCCGTACCGTCCTCGCCCTTCCAAGGATTCTCACTGACTCGCTGGGAGATCACATGCGCCCTCGTCTTACCTTCGTCCTCCCCGCCCTGGCCGTCCTCGCAACCACGACGGCCGCCCATGCCTCGGTCACCACGCTCACGGTCAACAAATGTCTCGCCGGAAAGCTCACGGGGACCGGCAAGGCTGCCGCGGCCCTCGCCGGCTGCGCGAGCAAGAACGCAGGGAAACCCGACCCGACGGCGCTCGCCGCGTGTCGCGGCAAGGTGAGCGACAAGTTCGACGGAGGCCCCAACCCGGCGAAAGGCGTCTTCGAGAAGCTCGAAACGAAGTACGCACCGGCTTCGGTCACGCCGTGTCTCACCTTCGACGACACCGCGGCGATTGCGGGAGATCTGGAGGCGGCTCTTTCCACGGTGGGCGCGACGGTCGGCGCCAACCCGACCGGGAGCGCGTGCGATGCGGCGAAGCTCGCGTGCGTCGGGAAGTATCTCCGGGGCGTGCTCGGGTGCTACGGCCGAGCCGCCGGCAAAGGCGGATCCATCTCCGGCGCGTGCGTCGCCAAGCTCGTCACCAAGCTCTCCGACGGGAGCAAGGGGTGCCTCGACAAGGCCGCGGCCAAAGCGGACTGCACCTCCTCCGGCAGCCAGTCGGCGGCGCTCGCAACGGCCGGCGACGCGTTCATCGAGGCCGCGACCTGCACGCTCGACCCGGGGAATCCGGGATGTCCGCCGCCGCCACCGTCCTGCCCGTTGCCGCCGCCGACCCTCCCTGCCGGACCGACGCCGCTGCATCGCCCGGCCGATCCGGTCGTGCTGACCGGCGCCGACGTCGCCCCGCGTCTCGTCGGAATCGCGCCGGGCGATCTCGTTGCGTTCCGCTGGGATGGCGCGTGGGTGCAGATTCCGGTGCAGGTCGACGAGCGCGCCGTGATCAACTTCAACGACGTCTACGACAACATGTCGTTTCCCTGGGGATCCGGCGGGGGTTTCACGGTGCTCGATTACACCGACGCCCAGACGTTCACGGGCGCCGACGCAGACGCGACGCTCGATTCCGACGACGAGATTGCGTTCATGGCCGCCGATGCGGGTACCCAACCTCCGGCGTTCAGCGAACCGACCGGAGTGGTCGCGAGCTCCGGCGTGCGCGTGACGATCACCGACCCCCTGAACGCCGACGCCGGCTACGTCTACCTCTTCCGACAGGACGGCTCGCTCGATCCGGGCGCCGGACAACAGTACGTCCGCTACGATTTCGTCCTCCTGTCCGGAAACTACAAAACGACCTACCAGATCGCGGACGGTCCGAACCCCGAAGCCAGCCGGGTGTGCACGACCGAGTACGCGCGCGGGTTCCATGATCGATGGCTGCAGGACGAGCTCCGCATCTTCAGTGGCGGTGCCACGGGCGTCGACATTCTCGATCGCAACAAGATCCTCTTCTCGCCGTCCTTTTGCGGCCGGAGCGAGGACACGTTCGACGGACTCACCGGCGACTCCGAGGCGAGCGAAGGCGCCTTCGTCGCGAACAGGAGCGGGCCCGTACGTGCCATCCGTTCGTTCATCGGCGCGAACAGCGGACCGCGTTCACAGCAAGAGCAGATTTTCTACCGCGGCCGCGAAGAGGCCACCGCGTTTCTGCGTGTCCATGCGATTCCGGGCATCATGACCTTCCGAGACTTCAGCGCCGCCGCCGCCGGCATGGTCTACGCCAACGTCGTCCATCCCGCCGGTGTGACGATAGACGGTGTCGCCGACGCCATGTCGCCGGGCACGCTCGGCTGGGAGCTCGCGACCGGCGCCCAGGGATCGATCGCGATCGTGAACGTGGTCGAAACCGACGTCCCCGGCATCATCCCGAGCTCGTACTATCTCGACGACGCGAGCCCCTTTCCGTCGGATCCGCAATGCACCGGTGACGCGTACGCGTACGGCGCGAGCGGTCCATGGATCAATCAATCCATCCCGAACACGGATCCGTCCTCGGGCGGGACGAACTTTCTGCGCGGGCGGCAGGTGCTGTACTACGACGCCCCCGGTCTGACGACGACCGCGGCGGCGGCGCGCCAGGCGTGGGTCGCGACCCCGCTCGCGCATGCGACGGCGAACTGGTAGGCCGCCGGCGCATCGAAGCCTCGGAAACGGAGGCGCGTGCCGGCTGGCGCGACCCGAGGGTTCTGCGCCGGCGCGCGGCGATGCCCACGGGGCTCGACAACGCCCCGTGGGCCCGTGGGTGGGTCGGTGGGCCCGCAGGCCCGCGAGCCGGCCCGCTCGGCTCAGTGCGGCCCGAGGTTCGTCCAGACCGTCTTGATCTGGGTGTAGAGCTCGAGGGCGGCCTTGCCCATCTCGCGGCCGAACCCGCTCTGCTTGTAGCCGCCGAACGGCGCGGCCGCGTCGAAGACGTTGTAGCAGTTGATCCACACCGTGCCGGCCTTGAGCGTCTGCGCGAGGCGGTTCGCCTTCGCGATGTCCTTGGTCCACACGGCGGCGGCGAGGCCGTAGGTGGTGTCGTTGCCGGCCTTCGCGACCTCGTCCACGTTCTTGAACGGGATCGTGCAGACGACCGGCCCGAAGATCTCCTCCCGCAGGATCTTCGCGTCGGCCTTCACGTCGGTGAAGACCGTCGGCTCGACGAAGTAGCCTTTGGCGAGGCTCTTCGGCCGCCCGCCGCCCGACGCGGCCTTGCCGCCGCCCTTCTTTCCGGAGTCCAGGAAGCCGGTGACGCGCTGGTACTGCTCCGACGAGACGAGCGGACCCATCTCGGTCGCGAGGTCCATGCCCGGGCCGAGCTTGATCTTCTCGGAGTACTCGACGAGCTTCGGCATGACCGTGTCGTAGGCCTTCGCCTCGATGTAGAGCCGCGACCCGGCGCAGCAGCACTGGCCGTGATTGAAGAAGATCGCGTTCGCCGCGCCGATCGCGGCGCTGTCGAGGTCGGCATCGGCGAAGATGATGTTCGGCGACTTGCCGCCGAGCTCGAGAGAGACCCGCTTCAGGTTCCCCGACGCCGCCCGCATGATGATCTTGCCGACCTCGGTCGAGCCGGTGAACGCGATCTTGTCGACGTCGGGGTGCTCGGCGAGCGCGGCGCCGGCGGTCTCGCCGTAGCCGGTCACGATGTTGACGACTCCGGGCGGGATGCCGGCTTCGTCGAGCAGCTCGCCGAGGCGGAGCGCCGAGAGCGGCGTCTGTTCGGCCGGCTTCAGGACTACCGTGTTGCCGCACGCGAGCGCGACGCCGAGCTTCCACGCGGCCATCAGGAGCGGGAAGTTCCAGGGGATGATCTGGCCGACGACGCCGACCGGCTCGCGCAGCGTGTACGTCAGCATCTGCTGCCCGGGGATCGAGACGGGAATCGTTTCGCCTTCGACCTTGGTCGCCCAACCGGCGTAGTAGCGGAAGTGGTCGACGACGAGGGGCACGTCGGCGGCGCGCGAAACCGCAAGCGGCTTCCCGTTGTCGAGGGTCTCGAGCTGCGCGAACTCCTCGCCGTGCCTCTCGACCAGGTCGGCGAGCTTCCAGATGGCGCGGCCGCGCTCGGACGCGGTCATCCGTCGCCAGGGGCCGGTCTCGAAGGCCTTGCGCGCCGCCTTCACGGCGCGGTCGATGTCCTCTTTCTCCCCCGCCGGCACCTCGGCGAGCGGCTCCTCGGTCGCCGGGTCGTAGCTGGTGAGCGTCTTGCCCGACGCCGCCTCGACCCACTTCCCGTCGATCAACATCTTGCGCGTCCGCCCGCCGATGAAGTCCCGGACGCCCGGGGCGACGGCGGGATACTCAGACTGTACTCTCGGTTGTGCCATTTCGTTCGCTCCTTTTCGTGCCGCGTTCGTGCTGCGCGGATAGGGAGATCGCGGGCGAATCTTAGTCGAGCCGCGCGCACACTTGCCACCGAAAAACGTCCGGCGCGGTGCCGGCCGGCCGCCTCAGCGTCCGGCGCGGGCGACCGAGAACGCCGGCACGCAGATGGCCCAGTACTCGCACTCCCCCTCGAACGGATTCGCGTACGTGACCGTGGCGCCGCGCGGCACCGTGAGGCTGTCGCCGGGCGCGAGCTCGGTGCGGCCTCCGCCGTGCTCGACGACGAGGCGTCCGCGCACCATCACCGTCACCTCGTCGAACTGCGGCGTCTGCGGCGGTTCGGACCAGCCGGCGGGCGCGATCATGCGCGCCACGCTGAAGGCGTCGCGCGCGTCGGAGGCGAGCCCGCAGTGCTCGGCGATGATCTTGCCGCCCGGGACGGGGATTCGCACGGGCGTATTCTTTGCGATCGTCATGCCCCCGGCGTAGCCCGGCCCGCGCCTAGCATGCAATGCGGCCGCCCGCGCCGGCCGCCGCCCCCTCTCCGACGCTCGACCCCGGCGGCGCGCTCGCGCTACAGAGGCGCCATGCTCTCCCGCATCGATCGCGTGCAGGTCGCGGTCGCGGACCGGCGCACCGCGGCCCTCCCCTTCGTCCGCCTCCTCGACGCCGCCGTCGCCGGCGAGGACGCCGTGGCGCCCCTCGCCGCCCGCCGCACGACGCTCGCCGCCGGCCGCGCCGTGGTCGAGCTGCTCGAGCCCGACGGCGCGGGCCCCGTCGCCGACCATCTCGCGACCGCCGGCCCGGGCCTCTTCGCGGCGGGCGTCGCGACCCACGACCTCGACGCGCTCCGCCACCGCTTCATCGACCGGCGCGTCGACTTCGCGGACACCGACCGCCAGGTCTTCCTCGCGCCCGCCGCGACCGGCATCGCGGGGCTGCGCTGCGTGGTGTCGGCGCTGCGCGACGCGCCGGCCGCGCCGGGCCTCGTCTCGCACCTCTACGAGGCCACGCTCCTGGTCGCCGAGTGGGAGGCCGCCGCCTGCCGCGTGGCCGAGCTCTTCGCTCTTGCGCCGGAGCGCTTCTGTCCGATCACTAGCGAAGAGTACGGCTATCGCGGCACGCTCACCATGTTCGACCCGCGCGATCGCCTCGATCGGATCGAGGTGATCACGCCCTACGACCGCGGCAAGACGATGGGCCGCTTCATGACCAAGCGCGGCCCGAGCCTCTACATGTGCTTCGCCGAGGCGCCCGATCTCGCGCTCGTCCGGGCGCGCCTGCGGGAACACGCGCCGCGGGACTGGACCGGCTCGGCCGACGCCCCGGCTCCCGACACGCTCTTCATCCACCCGAAGGCGCTCGGCGGCCTCATGATGGGAGTGAGCCGGACCAGTGTCGGCTGGACCTGGTCGGGCCACCCCGAGCGGGTCGTCCCGGGCTGACACGACGAGGCGCCCGGTGTGCCGTCGTGGCACGACGGCCGTGCCACCGGCGCGCACCGGGTCGGACGCGGCACGCGCAAGCGCCCGCGGGGCCGAGCGAACGCGCTGGCCCCCGCCTTGCTCTCCTCGCCCACGATGCCCGGAGGTCGCGCCATGCCGAACGCCCACGCCCATCCCGCCCCCGACACCGCCGCCCGGCTGTCGGCCGCCGCCTTCCTCGCGGCGGCCGTCGCCGCGACCGCGCTCACGGCGCTGGTGGCCGTCGGTGCGCGGAGCTGGATCGACCGGCCCTTCGCCGGCTTCTTCCTGCGCGCCGACCGGACGATCGCGGCGGTCGGGCGGAGCGCCTGGGGTGGCGTCGCCGCCCGCGACCTCTACGACCGGACGCTCCTCGCGATCGACGGCTTCCGGATCGACGACGCCGACGCGCTCCACCGCCGCGTCGGCGCCAAGCCGATCGGCAGCCCGCTCACCTATACCGTGACCGACGGCATCACGGTCGAGACCGTGACCGTCCGCTCGCGCCGCTTCTCGACGACCGACTACTGGGCGGTCTTCGGCGCCTACGCCGCCGGCGGTCTCTGCTGGACGCTCCTCGCCATCGCCGCCGCCTGGGCGCTCCCGCGCGGGCGCATCGGGCGGGCCCTCGTCGTGCTCGGCGGGATCGGCGGCATCTCCATGCTGACGGCGGCCGACCTCTATCCGCCGGCCGGATCGCTCCGCCTGCACGTGCTCGCGGCGGCGCTCCTTCCCGCGGCGCTTCTCCAGTTCGCGCTCGTGGTCGGCGACGCGCGCGGCCGCTTCGCCGCCGTCGCGCTGCCGGTCGTGTGGACCGCCGCGCTCGCATCCGCCGCGTCGATGCAGCTCGCGATCGGCGATCCGGCCGCGACCCGCATGACGCACGCGACCTGCGATGCCGCCCTCGGGCTCGCGCTCGCCTCCGCGACGATCGCCCTCGCGGCCCGCGTCCGCCCCGCGCCCGGCATGTCGCTCCGCGCCGGCACCGCGCTCCTCGGCCTCGGCGCGCCCGCGGCCGTCTTCCTGCTCGCGGGCATCGGCGGCGGCGTGCCGCACAACGCCAGCGCCACGCTCGCGTTCCTCTTTCCCCTCGGCATGAGCGTCGCGCTCGGCCGCGGCGCGCCGATTTTCGCGGCGGAGTTCGTTGCGCACGATCCTCGATCACTCTAGGGTCCGACGCCATGTCCGCTATCGTCCCTCCGCTCTTCCGCGAGCTCCGCGGCCTCGCCGACAACTACTGGTGGAGCTGGCAGCTCGACGGACCCGAGGTCTTCCGCGACATCTCGCGCAGCCTGTGGGAGACCTGCGGACACAATCCGAAGAAGCTGCTCGCCGAGACCCTCGCGACCCGCCGCACCGAGCTCGACATCGACCCGCACTACCGCGCCCGAGCGCAGGATCTGATCGCGCGCTTCCGCGCCGCCATGCAGCCGCCGCCCGCGCCGCCCCCCGGGATCGACCCGCGCGTGAGCGCCGCGCACCCGATCGCCTACTTTTCGGCGGAGTTCGCGATCCACGAGTCGCTGCCGATCTACGCGGGCGGCCTCGGGGTGCTCGCGGGCGACCACCTGAAATCGGCCTCCGACGTCGGCCTCCCGCTCGTCGGCGTCGGCCTCCTGTACCGCCAGGGCTATTTCCTCCAGGACATGGACCGCTCCAACTGGCAGAGCGAGCGATACGTCGACCTCGACGTCCCGTCCATGCCGATCGAGCGCGTCATGTCTCCGGACGGACGCCCGCTCTCGGTCACGGTGATCATCCATCGCCGTCCGGTGCACGTCAGCATCTGGCGCGTGTGGGTCGGCCGGGTCCCGCTCTACCTGCTCGACACCAACCGGGAGGACAACGAGGAGCGCGATCGCTGGATCACCGGCCATCTCTATGGCGGCAACCAGGACACGCGGCTCGTGCAGGAGATGACGCTCGGCTTCGGCGGCGTCCGGGCGCTGCGCGCGATCGGCCTCACGCCGAGCGTGTTTCACATGAACGAGGGCCACTCGGCGTTCCTCACGCTCGAGCTGCTGCGCGAGGGGCTCGCGCAGGGCGCCCCGCTCGAGGAGGCCACGAAGGCCGTGAAGGCGCAGTGCGTGTTCACGACCCACACGCCGGTCACCGCCGGGCACGACGTCTTCGGCGTCGAGTTCATGGACACCCATCTCGCCGCGTACTGGAACGAGCTCGGCCTCACCCGCGACCAGTTCTTCGCCTTCGGACGGCGCCGGCCGGACGACCACTGGGAGCCGTTCGGCATGACGCCGCTCGCGATGCGCTTCGCGCGCTCGGTAAACGGCGTGAGCCGCAGGCACGGCGAGGTGTGCCGCGAGATGTTCCGCGACTTCTCGCCCGAACGCGAGCCCGCCGCGGTGCCGATCCGCCACGTGACCAACGGCATCCACGTTCCGACCTGGGCCGCGCCCGTCGCGCGCTCCCTGCTCGCGCACTATCTCGGCGCGGGGTGGGAGGCCCGGCTCGGCGACCCCGGCACCATCGCGCGCATCGACGACGTCCCCGACGCCGAGCTCTGGGAGATGCGCAACCAGCTGCGCCGCTATCTCGTCGCCGCGGTCCGGGCGCGCGCCCACGAAAGCCGCACCCGCAACGGCGAAGACCCGGACTTCATCGCCGCCGCCGACCACCTGCTCGACCCCGACGTCCTGACGATCGGCTTCGCGCGCCGCATGGCGACGTACAAGCGCATGAGCCTCATCATCCACGACCAGGAGCGCACCGCGCGCCTCCTCACCGATGACGAGCGCCCCGTCCAGTTCGTGCTCGCCGGCAAGGCGCATCCGTTCGACAACGAGGCCAAGCGCAACTTCCAGGAGCTCGCGCGCTGGAAGCGGCCGATCGAGCACCTCGGCCGCATCGTCTACCTCGAAAACTACGACGTCTCGCTCGCGCGCTTCCTCGTCCAGGGCTGCGACGTGTGGCTGAACCTCCCGCGCCGGCCGCTCGAGGCGAGCGGGACGAGCGGCCAGAAGGTGATCGCCAACGGCGGCCTGAATTGCAGCATCCTCGACGGCTGGTGGTGCGAAGGCTTCGCGGACGGCAACGGCTGGGCGATCGGCGCCGAGCTCGACGACGGCAACGCCGACGCGCAGGACGACGCCGATGCCGAGGCGCTCTATCGGGTGCTCGAGAACGAGGTCGTCCCGCTCTTCTACGAGCGCGACGAGCGCGGCATCCCCGCCGGCTGGCTCGCGCGCGTGCGCGCGTCGATGCGATCGCTGCTGCCGACCTTCAACACCGACCGCATGGTGCTCCAGTACGCCCGCGAGGTGTACGGCCCGCCGGCCTGAGCGCCGGCGCGTTGCATGCCAGGGCGCACGCGTTCTGCCGTCGGATCTCCGTCGGCGGAAAGACGTTGTGCCGCACCCCTCCAACCGATAGATCTTTCGGCCGGAGGATCGTTCATGCACTGCCGTCTGCGCTCCCTCGCCCTAGGCATCGCCGCGCTCGCCGCGTCCACCGTCATCGCCGCCGATCATCCCGTCGGCGGCGACTACCTCTTGATGAAGGACCCCGCGGGGAAGCCCAGCAAGCGCTCGGTGAGCTTCAAGGCGCTGAAGGACCTCGCCATCGACCCGAGCCAGGCGGGCGACCCACGCACGCTCGGCGCGACGATCCAGTTCACCGGCGGCGGCGGCGGCGACGGCGCCACCGGCCCGATCGCGCTGGCGCCCGGCCTCTGGAAGGGTCTCGGCAATCCTCCCGGCAGCAAGGGCTACAAGTACTTCGACAAGACGCGCGCGACGGGCGTGAAGCAGGTGCTCTTCAAGCCCGGCAGCAAGGGCGGGCAGCTGCAAGTGACCGGCGGCGGGGTCGGCTGGCCCTACGCGATCACGCAACCGCAGACCGCGGTCGCGGTGCGGTTCCAGCTCGGCGGCGAAACCTATTGCGGCAACTTCACCTCCTTCACCAAGAACGAGGCCGGGCGCGTGCAGGCGAAGAACGCCGTCGCGCCCGCGAACTGCACGCCACCCGTCTGCGGCGACGGCATCGCGACGGGCACCGAGGAGTGTGACGACGGCGGCACGACCAGCGGCGACGGCTGCTCGGCGAGCTGCCAGCTCGAGAACACCTCGGCGCTCTGCGCCGGCGTGCCTGCCACGGGCGGCACCGACATCCACTCCGTGCGCGTCGCTTCGGGGCTGCAGGCGCCGGTCTTCGTGACCGCGCCGCCGCTCGATCCGAATCGCATCTTCGTGATCGAGCAGGCCGGACGCATCCGCATCGTCAAGAACGGCGTCCTCCTCCCGACCCCGTTCCTCGACGTCGACGGAATCGCCAACGGGGGCCCGGGCAGCGAGCAAGGCCTCCTCGGTCTGGCCTTCCACCCGGACTACGAACAGAACGGTCGCTTCTTCGTCAGCTACACGCGCAGCGGCGGCGGCCCCGCCGGCCACAGCGAGATCGCCGAGTACACGGTGAGCGGCAACCCCGACGTCGCGAACCCGACGGGCACGGTCATCCTGACCGGCGCCGACGATCCGTACGGCAACCACAACGGCGGCATGATCGCCTTCGGTCCCGACGGTTTCCTCTACTACGGGATGGGCGACAGCGGCAGTGGCGACGACCCGGGCGACGATGCACAGGACGACGCCAGCTTCTTCGGCAAGATGTACCGCATCGACGTCGACAACCCGCCGGCGAACCCGCTCGACGACGTGTTCGCCAAGGGCCTCCGCAACCCGTGGCGCTTCAGCTTCGACCGCTCGACCGGCGACCTCTACATCGGCGACGTCGGGCAGAACGCGTTCGAGGAGATCGACGTCCAGGAAGCCCCGCTCGCGGCGGGCGTGAACTGGGGCTGGGATTTCTTCGAGGGGCGCCATTGTCACGTCGAGTCCGGCGATCCCGCCTGCCCGCCCGGCGCTGCCGGCACCACGATGCCCGCGCTCGAGTACTGCCACGGGCTCGGCAACGACCCGTCCACGTGCGGCGCGCACGCCTTCGGCAACTCGGTGACCGGCGGCTACGTCTACCGCGGCTGCGCCATGTCCGGCATGCAGGGCGTCTACTTCTACGGCGACTTCGGCTCGGCCTTCATCAACACCTTCCAGGGCGTGAGCGGCGGCGACGCGCAGAACGTCCAGAACCGCACGGGCGACCTCGATCCGTCCACGGGCGGCTTCTCGATCGGCGGCATCTCGTCCTTCGGCGAGGACGCCCGCGGCGAGATCTACATCGCCGACTACGGCTCGGGCGGGTTCGACGGGGAGATCTTCAAGATCGTCCCGGGCCCGTAGCGTCGGTTCGACTTCCGCTCGGACCGGGCGCGGCGCCGACCTGCGTCGACGCGTCGCGCGTCGCGTCGGCGAGCGCCGCGGCGAGCTCCTCGCCGTCGAGCGTTTCCTTCTCGCGCAGGCGCACCGCCAGGCGCTCGAGGCCGTCGCGGTGGCTCCGCAGGAGGTCACCGGCGCGCTCATGGGCGCGACGGACGAACGCGGTCACCTCGCCGTCGAGGAGCTCCGCCGTCGCCTCGCTCACGGGGATGCCGCGGCCGCCGAAGGCGTCGTTCGGCATGAGGTAGCGGCCGCCGCCGGGCGCGAGGTAGCTCACCGGACCGAGGCGCTCGCTCATGCCGAGCTCGTAGGCCATGTGGCGCGCGATCTGCGACGCGCGCTCGATGTCGTTGTGCGCGCCGGTCGTGACCTGCCCGAACACCAGCTCCTCGGCGGCGCGGCCTCCCAGCAGTACCGCCAGGCGGTCCTCGAGCTCGGGCTTGCTCTGCAGAACCTTGTCCTCGAGCGGCAGCTGCATCGTGAAGCCGAGCGCGCCCATGGAGCGCGGGATGATCGTGATCTTGTGGACCGGATCGGCGTGCGCCACGAGCGCGGCGACGAGGGCGTGGCCGGCCTCGTGGTGCGCGACGACGTTCTTCTCCTGCGGCGAGAGCACGCGGCTTCGCCGTTCGATCCCCGCCGTCAGCCGATCGGCGGCCTCCTCGAAATCCGCCATCTCGACCTGCGCATGGTCGTGGCGCGCCGCCAGCAGCGCCGCCTCGTTGACGAGGTTCGCGAGATCGGCGCCGGAAAAGCCGGGCGTGCGCGCGGCGACGCGCTGCACGTCGAGGCCGGGCGCGTAGCGGATCTTCTTCAGGTGCACCTCCAGGATCTTCACCCGCCCGCGCACGTCGGGGAGCTCGACGACGATGCGCCGGTCGAAGCGCCCCGCGCGCAGGAGCGCCGGATCGAGCACCTCGGGACGGTTGGTGGCGGCGAGCAGCACCACGCCCTTCGAGGTGTCGAAGCCATCCATCTCGACCAGCAGCTGGTTCAGCGTCTGCTCCTGCTCGTCGTGGCGGCCGAAGCCCGCGGGACCGCCGCTCCGCGACTTCCCGACGGCGTCGAGCTCGTCGATGAAGATGATGCACGGCGCCTTGGTCTTGGCCTGCTCGAAGAGATCGCGCACGCGCGCAGCGCCGACGCCCACGAACATCTCGACGAACTCCGAGCCGCTGATCGAGAAGAACGGCACGCCCGCCTCGCCCGCGATCGCGCGCGCGAGCAGCGTCTTGCCGGTGCCCGGTGGACCGACCAGCAGCACGCCCTTCGGGATCTGCCCGCCGAGCCGCTGATAGCGCTCGGGCGTTTTCAGGAACCGCACCACCTCGAGGAGCTCGCTCTTGGCCTCCTCGATGCCCGCGACGTCGTCGAACCGGACCTTGATGTCCTGCTCGCTGTAGATGCGGGCGCGGTTCTTCCCGATCGTGAGCGCCTGGCCGATCCCACCCTGCATCATGCGCCGCGACACGAATCCCCAGATCAGCATCATGACGCCGATCGGCAGGATCCACCCGAGCAGCACGTCGCGCCAGAACGTGCTCTCGATGCGGCCCGCGAACACCACGTCCTTGCGGATCAGCTCCTCGAGGAGCGTCTTGTCGTCGACGCCGGGGATGCGCGTCACCTCGAAGAGGCGCTCGGGCTCCGCACCCGCCCAGCGCGCCGCGAGCGGCTGATTCTGCTTGATCGCCTTCTGCTCGTCCTCCTTGAGCGCAGCGCCGGGCTTCACGAGGAGCTGGATGCGATCGGCCCCGATCAACGCCTCCGCGATCTGCCCCTGGTCCAGGAGCTCGTGGAAGCGGTTGTAGGTCTGGGCGACCGGCCGCGGCCGCAACAGGAGCCCCTGCAGGATGAACAGCACCGCGACCGCCATCGCGACGTAGGTGAACGAGAACTGCACCTGCTTCTTCGGGACGCGCGGCATGTGGGGTCGAGTGTGCGCACGACGCCCGCCGGGCGCAAGGGGGCGCGACGCGCGGATCCTCGGCGATGCCTCAGGCGTCGAGGAGCTTCAACACGTCCCCGGTGAGATCGAAGAGCTGCGCGCACCCGAGCTCGCCGCCGAGCAACCCCGCGCTGCGCTTGCGCAGCAACGCGTCCACCTTCTCCCCGACCATCGAGCGCACCCGCGCCTGGGGCTCGTCGCAGAGGCCGAGGTACGGCAGGCGCGACGTCGTCGAGTCGGCGGCGACGATCGTGTCGGTCGCGAGGTCGATCTCGTAGTGCAGGTCGAATCCGTGCACGTCGTCGTGCATCGACGAAAAGAGGTGCAGCCGCTCCCCCGTCCGCACGAGGCGCGCGAGCTTGCGCCGCACGAAGACGCGCGCGGCGCCGGCGGCGGGGCTGTAGAAGCTCGGCGGCAGGATGGGCACGACCCGGCGGCCGGCGAGCAGCTTCCCGCCCTCCTCGCTGTACGTGAAGCACGAGCCCGGAAGGTCCGCCCAGCCGCCCATGTCGAGCCGCCGGCACGCCGCCGCGTCGTCGGGCGCGATCGCCGCGGTGACGGCCGCCGGCACCTTCGCGACCTGGCGCGCGAGCCGCGCGACCTCGAAGACCGCGTCGGCGACGAGCGCGGCGCCCGCGTCCTCCCCCAGGACTTCGCCGAGCCGCCGTCCGAGGCCCGCGATCATGCGGACGCCCGCGAGTCGCGGCGCCGCCTCACGCACCGCGGGCGCGATCGCGCCGGCGAGCACCCGCACCTCGGCGCCGCCGATCTCGTAGCCGGGCGCGAGGCTGCACGTGGCGCGCAGCTCGATCCCG
The DNA here is from genome assembly GCA_020852955.1 of Deltaproteobacteria bacterium. Taxonomy (GTDB): domain Bacteria; phylum Desulfobacterota; class Binatia; order UTPRO1; family UTPRO1; genus UTPRO1. The sequence continues at coordinate 37,085 of JADYZW010000035.1, forward strand.
CGCGCGTCGTCCTCCAGCCGCACCGTGTGCGCGAAGCCGCCCTCCGCGGCGTCGTCCGACCACCCGACCATGCGGCGCTCGTAGCGCCCGCGCGCGTCGAGGACCGCCGGCGGCTTCACGCGCCGAAGACCTCGCGGAGATACGCGTTCAGCATGCGCCCGGCCGGATCGACGCTTGCCCGCACGCGGCGGGCGTCCTCGAACTTCGGATAGAGCGCCGCGAGGTCGGCGGCCTTCAGCGAGTGCATCTTCCCCCAGTGGGGCCGCCCGTCGTAGCGGCGGAAGATCGGCTCCACGAGGTCGAACAGGACCCGGAACTCGTCCTTGTAGTACGCGTGCACCGCGATCGATCCCGAGAGCCGGCCGTAGAAGGGCGAGAGCCAGGCGTCGTCGGCCGCGATGACCCGTGCCTCGACCGGAAAGAACACATCCGGGCAGTGCGCCTCGATCGCGGCCACGACCGCGCGCAGCGCCGGCACCTGCGCCTCGAACGGCACGTGGTACTCCATCTCGTTGAAGCGGATCGGCCGCTCGTTCGAGAGCAGCTTCCAGCCCTCGTCCACCGCCTCGGTCGGCTCGAAATTCGGCGCAAGCACCTTTTCGGCGATCCAGCGCCGGACGAACGGCATCCGCGAGGTCCAATCGCGCAGGCGCTTCAGCTCCATGAGGGTCCCGGCGTCCTCGTCGGGACCCCGCGGCCGCACCGCCTCGGTCACCTCGTCGAGCGTGATGGTCGCGCCGATGCCGGTGAACGGAATCGCGAAGAACTCGACGTTGCGGTGGGCGGCGGCGAGCGCGGGCCAGGCGTCGAGGATGTCGGCGAGCGGTCGCGGCTCGACGCGCTTCTTGACGCGCGCGAGCGCCGCATTCTGGAGCGTCACCTGCGTCAGCACGCCGAAGGCGCCGAGGCCGACCCGTGCGGCCTGGAAGAGCTCGGGGTTGCGGGTCGCGTCGCAGTCGACGAGCCCGCCCGCCGGGGTCGCGATGCGGAACGCGAGCACGTCGCCGTGCAGCGCCTTGAACGCGCGCCCCGTACCGTGGGTCGCGGTCGAGAGCGCGCCCGCGAGCGACTGCTTGTTGACGTCGGGAAGGTTCGGCATCTCCTGCCCGATCGCCGCGAGCGCCGGACCGAGATCGCCGAGACGGGTGCCGGCGCGCACCGTCGCCCGCAAGCCTCGCGCGTCGTGCGCGATCACCCCCGTGAGCCCGTCGAGCGTGACCAGCGTCCCGTCGGTCGGCACGAGCGCGCTGAACGAGTGTCCCGCGCCGACCGGACGGATCGGCGCCGGCGCCTTGCGGAGGAGATCCGCGACCGCCTCCTCGCTCGCCGGCGCGACTCGCTCGGCGGGGTACGAGTGCAGCTGCCCAGACCAGTTGCGCCAGACGAGGTGCCCGGCCGCGTCCTGCACGGGCGGGCTCGGCGGCTCGGCGTCGCCGGCGCACCCCTGCGCCGCGAGACCCGCGCCCACCGCGACGGCGCCCTTCAGAACGGTGCGGCGCGCGATCATGCCGGGTCACGGCCGGCCAAGAACCGGATGAGCGCCTCGTAGTCCGCGGGCGTGCACGCGAAGCACTGCCCCCCCGCCGGCATGCCGTTCAAGCCGCCGACCGTGCTCTGCACGAGCGCGGGCAGCCCCTTCGCAAAGCGCGCTTCCCAGGCCGCGCGGTCGCCCGCGAGCGGCGCACCGGTGTCCGCCACCGTGTGACACGCCTTGCACGACTGCGCGTAGAGGCTCGCGAGCCGCGCGTCCTTCGGCGTCAGCACCTGGGCCCGGGCGAGCGCGTCGCCGCTCAGATCGACCGGCGCGCCCCCCGACTGGCATCCCGCCACGACGACGCCCAGGAGCGCCGCCGCCAGCATCGTTCGCCCTTCACGCACCGGCGGCCTCCTCCCGCGCGCGCACCGCGCGCTCCAGGTCCTCCGCGTCCTGCTCGGTCAGGCTGAAATAGCGCGCCTCCGGGTGGTGGAACACGAGCGCGGACACCGAGCCCTCGGGCTCCATCATGAAGCCGTCGGTGAGGCGCACGCCGATCGACCGCTCGACGTCGAGCAGGCGGAAGAGCCGCGCCTGGTCCTCCAGCCGCGGACACGCCGGATAGCCGAACGAGACGCGCACGCCCCGGTAGCGCGCCTGGAAGATCTCCTGTTTCGTGATCCCGGCGGAATCGGCGAATCCCCACATCTCGCGGATCTTCTGGTGCAGCAGCTCGGCGAACGCCTCGGCGCCCTCGAGCGCGAGCACCTGAAGGATGTGCGACTTCAGGTACTCGCCGGCGGCCTTCCACTCCTCGGCGAGCGCGCGCACCCCGGGACCGATGGTCGTCGCGAGCATGGCGACGTAGTCGACGCGGCCGGAGTCGCGCGCCGCCGTGAAGTCGGTGAGGCAGAGCCCGCCGTCCTTCGCCTGCCGGCCGAACGCGAAGCGCTCCTTCACGTGGTCGCCGTCGGGGCACGTGACGACGAGCGCGTCCCCGTCGGCGTGGGCGCGGAAGAACGCGTACACGGCGCTCGCGCGGACGTCGTCGCGCCGGAGCATCTCGTCCTCGACCCGCTCCACCTGGACCCTGAGCTCGCGCGCCTTCGGATCGCCCGCCGCGAGCGCGTCGGCGAACTTGCCCTTGAACCCGAGGTGGCGGGTGTAGAGCATCACCGGGTTGATGTACGCGAAGATGGCGTCGAGGTCGTAGTCCGCGAGCACGTGCCGCTTCAGGTCCGGCGGCTGCGGGATCGGAAAGTCGTGCCGGAGCGCCGCCTTCGTGAAGACGCGGCCGGACTCGCGCGCCGCCGCGGGGCCGCCGCTCCCGACGAACTGCGCCGCTTCCTTCGCGAGGCGCGCCGCGAGGTCGGCGCGCTTCCCGTCGTCCCGCAGCTGGTTCGCGAGATCGAGGCCGCTCATCGCGTCCTTGGCGTAGACGACGAGCCCGTCGTACTCGGGCGCGATGCGCGTGCGGGTGAACTTGTTGGTGAGCGCCGCGCCGCCGACCAGGATCGGGCAGGCGATACCGGCCGCCTTCAGATCCTGCGCGGTCGCCACCATCATCTGCGCCGACTTGACCAGCAGGCCCGAGAGCCCGAGCGCATCCGGCGCGTGCTCCCGGCACGCCCGGACCAGCTCCTCGGGCGGCACCTTGATGCCGAGGTTCACGACCCGGTAGCCGTTGTTCCCGAGGATGATCTCGACGAGATTCTTTCCGATGTCGTGGACGTCGCCCTTCACGGTCGCCAGCACGATCGTGCCCTTCGTCGACGACTCGCTCTTCTCCAGGTGGGGCTCGAGGTGCGCGACGGCGGCCTTCATGGCTTCGGCCGACTGCAGCACCTCGGCGACGATGAGCTCGTTGCGGTTGAAGAGCCGGCCGACCTCGTCCATCCCCGCCATGAGCGGGCCGTTGATGATCTCGAGGGGCTTCCGGTCGCGGAGTGCCAGATCGAGGTCCGCGGCGAGGCCCTCCTTCGATCCGACCAGGATGTAGCGCGCCAGGCGCTCGTCGAGCGGCAGCGCCTTCCAGTCCTCGACGGTCTGCTTGGCCTTGCGGTCGCGGAAGTGCGCCGCGAAGGCGGCGATCGGGTCCTCGCCGCGCGCCCAGATGAGGTCCTCGGCGAGCCGCCGCTCCTCCTCGGGGATCTCGGCATAGCGCTCGAGCTTCTCCGAGTTGACGATCGCCATGTCGAGGCCGGCCTGGACGCAGTGATAGAGGAAGACCGAGTTCAGCACCTCGCGGCCCGCGGCCGGGAGCCCGAACGACACGTTGGAGACCCCGAGGATCGTCTTGCAGCGCGGCAGCGCCCGCTTGATGAGGCGGATGCCCTCGATCGTCTCGACACCCGCGCCGACGTAGTTCCGGTCGCCGGTGCCGACCGGGAAGACGAGCGCGTCGAACACGATGTCCTCGGGCTCGACGCCGTATTGCGTCGTCAGGATGTCGTGGGAGCGCTCGGCGATCGCGAGCTTGCGAGCGCGGGTGATGGCCTGCGCCTGCGCCTTGTCCTCGTCGATGCAGCCGACGACGAGCGCCGCGCCGAAGGCCTTCGCGAGGGGCACGACCTTCCGGAAGCGCTCCTCGCCGTCCTCGAGGTTGATCGAGTTGATGAGCGACTTCCCCTGCGTGCGCTTCAACGACTCGTGGAGCACGTTGGCGTCGGTCGAGTCGAGCATGATGGGAACCTTGACCTTCTTCACCACCATCTCGAGGAACCGCGTCATGTCCTCGACCTCGGGTCGGTCGGGATCCTGGAGGCAGACGTCGAGCACGTGAGCGCCGCGCCGCACCTGGGCGCGGCCGATCTCGCTCGCCTCCTCGATCTTGCCCGCCGCAATCAGCTCCTTGAACTTCCGGCTGCCGAGCACGTTCGTACGCTCGCCGACGATCACCGGCCGCGTGTCGTCGTCGATGACCAGCGTCTCGATGCCCGAGACCGCCGAGCGCCGGACGTCGGACAGCGCGCGCGTGGCCTGCCCCGCGGCGCCCCTCGCGAGGCGCTCGATGTGCTCGGGGGTCGTGCCGCAGCAGCCGCCGACGAGGTTCACCCACCCCTGCGCGACGAAGCGGCCGACCTTCTCGGCCATCATCGCGGGCGTCTCGTTGTAGCGGCCGTTCTCGTCGGGAAGCCCCGCGTTCGGCACGCACGCGACCGGAAAGCGCGAGAGCGCGGCGAGCGTGCGCAGGTGGTCGGTCATGAAGTCGGGCCCGGTGGCGCAGTTGAGCCCGATCCAGAGGAGGTCGCGGTGCGCGAGCGAGACGTAGAACGCCTCGATGTCCTGGCCCGCGAGCAGCGTGCCCATGACCTCGATGCTGCACGACACCGCGATCGGCAGCTCCGTGCGGAGCTCGCCCTGGGCGCGGTCGATGCCGATCAGGCCCGCCTTCAGATTGAGCGTATCCTGGGTCGTCTCGAGGAGCAGGCAGTCGACGCCGCCCGCGATCAGGCCGAGCGCCTGCCGTCGGTAGTGCTCGGCGAGCTCGTCCCACCCGACCCCGCCGGTCACCGAGATGGTCTTGGTGGTCGGGCCCATCGAGCCCGCCACGAAGCGCGGCTTCTCGGGGGTCGAGAACCGATCCGCCGCCGCGCGCGCGATCGTCGCGGCCGCAACGTTGATCTCGTGGGTCTGGTCCTGGAGGCCGTACTCGGCGAGGACGAGCGGGGTCGCGCCGAAGGTGTCGGTCTCGAGGATGTCGGCACCGCCGGCGAGGAAGCGCTCGTGGACGCCCTGGATCACGCCGGGGCGCGTCAGCACCAGGTTCTCGTTGCAGCCTTCGAGGTCGGGGCCGCCGAAGTCCTCGGGGCCGAGGTCCAGCGCCTGGATGGACGTCCCCATCGCCCCGTCGAGCACGAGGATCCGCTCGGCGAGCAGGCGCTTCAAACGTGCTGTGCGGGTCGACCCGTCGTCGCTCATGCGCGTGGCTGCCTCATGGTGGACCCTACCTTTTAAGGGGCGCCCCACGGCGGTTCAACCGGGCCTCCCGGCCATCAGGCGCCAGTTTTCGTTTGACGCTGCCCGCACGGCGACGATAGCGTTTCCCGTCGGGGGTGGTGAGCGGTGGCGGTGGCGCTGAGGAAGAGCGGTCCGATACGGGACCCGTGCGAGCCCGTGATGCGTCCGCACGGCGGCGGCTGGGCGTTGGCGCTCGGCGCGACGGCCCTCGGACTCCTGCTCGCGGGGCTCGTGTTCGCGGGCCCGGGCGATCTCGACCGGGGCTTCGGCGACGGCGGCGTGGCCACGACGGCGGTCGGCGGGGTGCCGAACACCGCCTACGCGCTGGTCGTTCGCCCCGACGGCACGATCCTGGTGGCCGGCACGACCGGCGCCGACATCGACCCGAACGACCTCGACGTGGCCCTCGTGCGCTACACGAGCGCCGGCGTCCTCGATCCGAGCTTCGGCACGGGCGGCATCGTCCGCACCTTCGGCCCGTTCGAGGACACGGCCCACGCGCTCGCCCTCGCTCCCGACGGAACGCTCGTCGCCGTCGGCGCGACGACCGACGGCACGACCGCCGACCAGCAGTTCGCGCTGTACCGCTATCGCGCCGACGGCGCGCTCGATGCGGCCTTCGGGACCGGCGGCCGCGTCGCCACGACCGTGAGCCCGGGCGACGACCACGCCGAGGCGGTGGCGGTCCAGCCCGACGGCCGCATCGTCGTGGCCGGCGCCACGGAGGGGCGCGGCGATTTCGCGGTCGCCCGCTACGAGGCCGACGGCGACCTCGACCCGACCTTCGGACGCGGCGGTACCGTCGCGACCGACGTCGCCGGCGGGAGCGACGTGGCGTACGCGGTCCTCGTCGAGCCCGACGGCGCGATCCTCGTCGCCGGCACGGCGCAGCTCGGAAGCGGCGGCGCGAACGCGTTCGCGCTCGTCCGCTACTACGCCGACGGCGAGCTCGACGCGGGTTTCGGCGACGGCGGCATCGTGGTTACGAGCTTCGGTCCGTTCGACGAGGCGCGGGCACTCCTGCGCGACCCCGACGGCAGGCTCGTCGTCGCGGGATCCTCCTTCACCGGCGAGTCCTTCGAGTTCGCGCTCGCGCGCTACACGCCCGACGGCGCGCTCGACCCGGGCTTCGGCGACGGTGGACGCGTAACGACGCCGGTCGGCGCGGGGCGGTCGCTCGCGCGGCAGGCCAACGGCGCCTACGTCGTCGCCGGCGAGGGAGCGCGCGACGGCCTCCCGGCGGTCGTGCTCGCCCGCTACGCCGCGGACGGCGCGCTCGACCTCGGCTTCGGCGACGGCGGCGTGGTCGCCACCACCGGAGGACGCGCCGCCGCCGTCGCGGTCCAGCCCGATGACGATCTCCTCGTCGCCGGCACCACCGTGCTCGACGACTTCGTCGTCGCCCGCTACGAGGTCGGCGCCGTCCGGCGCTGCGCCGATGCCAATCGCGACGGCGCGATCAGTGTCACCGACGGCGTCCTCGTGCTGCGCGCCGCGGCCGCGCTGCCGAGCGAGTGCGCGGCGCTCGTCTGCGACCTCGACGGCAGCGGCGCCATGTCGGTGACCGACGGCGTCAACACGCTCCGGGCCGCCGCGGAGCTCGCCGCCACGATCGCGTGTCCGGTGCCCGCCGTCGACCTCGTCCGCGGCGTCGTCGGTCCGGACGGCGTCGCCGCCGCGCTCGCCGTCGAGCAACCGCCCGCTCCCGCCAGCGGCGCCGCGAGCGTCGTCACCAACCTCGCGGGCAACACCACCGCCGACACCGGCGCGACGGCGAGCGTCACCGCGTTCTTCGAGACCGACACCGCCGCAGCCGCGGCCGCCGGCGACGCGGCGCTCGTGATCGCGACCCGGGTCGGCGGCGACCGCTGGACCGGGTACTGGCAGATGCCCCTCGCCGCCGACGCGACCGAAGCGACCGTCCGGCTCCAGTATCCCTCGAGCTTCGCCGCCGAGACCTTCGACCTGCTCTTCGCCGTCCGCCGCGGCGGCGTGCTGAGCGCGTACGCGAGCCTGACGCAGCGCACGCGCGTGGTCGGCACGCCGACGCGCACCGCGACCCCGCGTCCGACCGCGACGCCGAGCGCGAGCGCCACCCCGCAACCGCCGACGCCGACCAGCACCGGCTCGCCGGTGCGGACCGCGACGCCGACGCGCACCGCGACCGAGACCCCGACCCGCACGCCGACCCCGACGCGCACCCGCACCGTCACGCCGACCCGCACGCCCACCGCGACCCGGACCGCGACCGCGACGCCGACCCGGACCGCCACGCCTTCCCGGACCCGCACGCCGACCCCGACCCGCACCCCGACCGCCACCCCGACCCGCACGCCGACCCCGACGCGCACCCGCACGCCGACTCCGACGCCGACCGTCTAGGGAAGCCACACGGATCGCGTCCGAGCGAACAGGCCGAGCCGCCGCGAGCGCAAGGCGCGGGGCGCGGCCGCGAAGCGCCGCGGCCGTGGGCCCTGGTCCGGCACCTCACGGGCGATCGCGGGAACCTCAGCCGCGGACGAGGCGCACGAGCCGGCGCTCACCGGCGGCGAGGTCGCGGAACACCAGGCGCAGGCCGCCGTCGGCGCCGCCCACCGCCACCACCGCCGGGGCCGCGCCTCGCACCGCTTCCACGGACCAGCCCGCGCTCGAATCCGCGAGGTAGACCACGACCCCGAGCTCGGGGGTCGCGGCGCCGCTCGCGAGCTCCACCGTCACCGCGCCGTCGCCCGCCCGGGCGACGCGCGTCGCCGCCCGCGACCGCGTCCGCCACCACGCCGCCACCTCGCCGACGGTCGCGAGCCACACGCCGGGCAGGTTGCGGAGGCCCGTCAGGTGCCGGACCCCGGTGCGGATCGCCGGCGCGTTCCAGAACTGCGTATGGAAGTCGAAGAAGTAGAACCCTCCGACGCGTCGCACCTGCTCGAGGTCGCTCCGCATGGCGGCCCAGGACGCGCCGACATCCCTCCCGTCGCGTCGCACCACGTACTCGAAGTCGTCGTGCGGAACGCGCGGGAGCACCACGATCGCCTTGCCGCCGCTCTCGAGCACCCACGGCTCCGCACGGTCCTTGTCGCGCCAGCCGATGATCCAGTGGTAGCCGGTCGCAGCGAGCGCCGCGAGGGTATCGCCGTTCGTCCGCTCCTCCGGCGGCCGGAGACCGATCACGGTGCGGCCGGTGAGCGCCGCCAGGATCGCCCGGCTCTCGACGAGCTGGGCGCGCTGCTCGTCCTCGCTCTGCTCGTCGAGCGGCCGGTGGTCGTGGGTGTGCGACGCGATCTCGCTCGCCGCGGCGAGCGCGCGCAGCGTCTCGGGATGGTCGCCGGCGACCGTGGTGAGCACGAAGCTCGTGAAGGGCACGTTCGACGCGGCGAAGCGCGCGGCGATCGGCCCGCCGGCCGCGAACTCGTGCTCGGCGTCGAGCCCGATGGCCGCGGCGGCGCGCGCCCCCCGCGGCCACGTCTCCAGGTCGCCGAGCGGACGCCCGCCGGCCCAGGCGAGCGCGTTCGCGACCAAGCGATCGACGCGCGCCGCCGCAGCGCCGCCGCCGACCACCGCTCCCGGCTCGAAGTTCAGCCACACCACTCGCCCGCGCCCGTGCACGGCGCGCGCCACGGCGGTCTGTGGCGCCGGCGCGGCCGGGTCGCGGGCGAGCATCGACCAGTCCACGAACTCGCCGACGGCCGCGTCGGTCGTGAGCGGCAGCGGCCGGTCGTAGGGCTGGATCTCGATCCGCGCGCCGGCCGGGATGCCGGCGGTGACGCTCGTCCGGCCGTGCAGAGCGACGTAGCGCGGCGCTTCGGCGGCGTCGGCCCCGGCGAGCGCGCGCACGCCGACGAGGGCGGCGAGCGGGGCATAGCCGCGCCACGCCCCGTCAGCGCCGTACAGGCCGTACGTCCAGGTCGCAACGAGGCCCGCGCCGCCCTCGACCGCCGCGGCGAGCCGCGCCACGGTGTCCTCGTGCAGCGCCGCGGCCGACGGCGCGACGACGACGGTCCCGGCCCCGAGCGCGCTCGCGAGCGCGGTTTCGTCGACCACGCTCGCCCGTCCGCCCGCGGCGTCGATCCGGCGGCGCCAGGCCTCGATGCGGCGATCGTACGCATCCGGATCGGCCCCCGGCACGTCCGCGAAGTGGCGCGCCGTCGCCTCGGCGCGCAGCAGCAGCACGGTCGGTCTCCCGCCGCCGTCCTCGGCGGTCGAGAGCGCGGGCGGCGGCAGCGCCGCGACGCCGTTCTCCTCCCCGCGTCCGCGCGTGATCAGGACGAACACCAGCACCGCCGAGGCCGCGACGGCGACCGTGAGCGCGACGGCGAAGAGCGCGCGCAAGCCCCGCATCCGCCGCCTCAGCTCCGGGGAGCGAGCGATGCGCCCGGCGCGTCGGGGAGGCCGAGGCGCACGAAGAATACCTTGCGCGCCGGGTCCTGCGCCGCGCGCGGCTGCCGCTTCTCCCGCACCCGGAACGCCAGATACGACAGCACGCCGAGCACGAGCGTCGACAGCGTCGCGATCAGCACGATGGTTGCGAGAATCGGTACGAGGTCCATGCGTCCTTCTCTCCCGGCGAACGGTGCCCCCGGCTAGCCCGACAGGCGTCCGAGGCGCTCGAGCTTTCCCCATCCCATGCGCACGCCGGCGATCTCCTCGAAGGTGGCGAGCACTTTGCAGATGTCGATCAGGAGGATGTAGCTCATGCGGTAGACGATCGAGTACGGCACGAGCCGCAGATCCTCCTTCTCCGCGGCGGCGCTGAAGAGCGCGCCGATCGCGTCGAGCAGCGTCAGCTGCAACCACCAGAGCGCCAGCAGCCGCGTCGTCCCGTAGCGCACCGCGACCAGCAGGAAGAACGCGTTCGCGAAGACGTTCATCGCCGGCCACAGGACCGCCTCGAACATCATGTAGGCGATCGTCACGCGCGTCCCGAGGCGCGGCCCGGAGGCGACGAGGAGGCCGACGTGCCGGCGCAGCGCCTGCAGGATGCCGCGCGTCCAGCGGTAGCGCTGCTTGAGGAGCGCCGGCAGCCGCTCGGGCGCTTCGGTGTACGCGATCGCGCGCGGCTCGTACTTGATCTTCCAGCCTTCTCCCAGGAGCTGGAGCGTCAGGTCGCAGTCCTCCGCGAAGGTGGCGGTCGAGTATCCCCCGGCCGCCAGCACGGCGTCCCGGCGGAAGATCCCGAGCGGTCCGGGCACGATATTGACGGTGCGGAAGAACGCCTGCGCGCTCCGCATCAGGTTCAGGCCCTCGACGTACTCGAGCGCCTGCAGCCAGGTGAGCAGATTGCGGCGGTTCACCACTTTCACGTTGCCCGCGACCGCGACGACGTGGGGATCGGCGAAGTGCCGCATCCCGGCGCGCAGGCTCATCGGCGCCACGTGGGAGTCCCCGTCCACGCACATCACGAACGCGCCGCGCGCCTCGCGGAGGCCTCGGTTCAACGCCGCCGCCTTGCCGCCGTTCGACTGCGAGACGACCCGCACCTCGACGCCGCGCGTCCGTTGCGCCTCGTCGCAGGCGCGCCCGTAGGTGTCGTCGGTCGAGCCGTCGTCCACGACGACGATCTCGAGGTTCGGGTAGTCGAGCGCGGCGAGCGAACGGATCGAGCTCTCGATGCAGACGGACTCGTTGAACGCCGGCACCAGCACCGAGACCAGCGGCGCCGCGGGATCGACCTCGGGATCGCCCAGACTCTCGAGGTGCCCGAGGAACGCGAACCACAGCATGACGAAGTAGCGAACGATCAGGAGCACGAGGAAGCAGAGCAGGGCCGACACCGAGAGGCTGACGATCGCGTTGTCGATCGCGTAGTCCTCGCGCAGCACGGAGACGTAGAGCGCGATCGCGCCGATCACCACGCCGACGCACGCCGTCACGAAGAGCAGCGGGAACATCCCGGGACGCTGCCGGCTCATGAGGCCCCGAAGCGGTACCGGACCGCGATCGTCCCGCTGTGGGCGACGTAGCCGCCGCCGTTCCCGCCGCCGACGCTGCCGACGCGGCCGGTCTCTCCGTACCGGTACCCGAGCTCGGCGGTGAGACCGGCGACCTCGGCGAGCGCGAGGCCGACGCCGACGCTGCGCTCGAGCGAGCCCTGCCCCTCCTCCTGCCCGTACCCCACGCGCGCGTCGAGCTGGAGCGTCACGCTGGGCGCGATCTCCTGCCGGACGATCGCGCTCAGCCCCTGCGTCAGATAGCGCGCCGGGTCCCAGTAGAGATCGCTGCGCTCCGCGTAGTCGAGATAGCCGGCATCGGCCTTCACGGTGACGCCCGGCTTCCGCAGCACCCGGCGTGCGAGCGACGCCTGCAGCGCGACGAGGCGATTGCCGTCGCTGTACCCGGAGACGCTGCCGGCGCCGGCGAGCTCGAGACGTCCCGGCAGCACGTGCCGCCCCTGCGCGCGGAGGCGATGGCCGCTCAGCACGCGCCGATCGGCCGACGCGACCGTGAGCACCTCGTCGATCAGGTCGTAGTGGTCGTAGGCGACGCCGACCTGGCTCTCCGGCCCCAGCACGCGCGTCAGCTCGACGGTCGCGCCGTGGGTCGTCCGGTCCTCGTCGTAGACCGTCGGCGCCCAGACCGCGCCGAGCCGCCAGCGATCGTCGAGGTCGCGCAGCAGGCTGAAGCGCCCGCGGTCGGCGCGGAGCTTCACGCCGTGCTGCGCGTAGTCGGTATGGACGATCGCGGCCCCGACCTCGGTGGCGAGCCCGTGGCGCTGCCGTGCCTCGACCGTCACGCGCCGCTGCCGGAAGCCGTCGGAGTCCTGCACCGCGCCGAAGGTCGGCAGGCCCTCGGCGACGCCGCTCTCCGCGGCGAGGGCCTGCGCCGCCGCTCGCGCGTCCTCGTCGTCGCCGCCGAGCCGCACCGCCGCCCGATAGTGGCGACCCGCCGCCGCGCGCGCGCCGCCCCAGCGATAGACGTCGCCGAGCATGCGCTCGGCGCGGCCCGGCGCGGCGCCGCGCGCCGCCGCGATCTCGCGGGCGCTCTCGGCGAGCTGCCCGTCCCAGGCGAGCACGCTCGCGCGCTCGAGCCGGAGCTCGAGATCGGACGGCGCGGCGCCGACCAGCTCCTCGTAGACGCCGAGCGCGCGTCCGTAGCGTCCGGCCCAGGAGAGCGTGCGGGCGAGCTGTCGCCGCGTCGTCGCGTCGTCGGGGCGGCGGCGGAGCTGTGCGTCATAGAGCGTGATCGCCGCGTCGAAGTCGCCCTGCTCCGCGAGCGCCGCGGCGAGCGCCGTCCGCGCCTCGCCGTCCTCCGGGCGGGCCGCGAGCGCCGCACGCGCGGCGGCGACGCGCGCGGCGTTGCGTGCCGCGCGTTCCGCGCGCAGCGTCGCTGCGCGGCCCCGGAAGCGGCGGTCGCCCGGCCAGCGCCGGCGGGCATCCGCGAGCAGCGTGTCGGCGAGGGCGAACTGCTCGGCGGCCGCCGCCGCGTCGACGGCGACGGCCCAGCGCCCGGCGTCCTCGGGATGCGCCCGCCGCTCGGCGTCGGCCGCGAGCGCGCGGTGCGCGGGCGAAGCGAGGAGCGCGGCGAGCGCCTGCCGGGCGTCGGAACGCTGAGGATCGGCCGCGAGCGCGGCCCGCAGGGCGCGCTCCGCATCGCCGAGCCGCCCGCTCCATTGCAGGGCGAGTCCGAGCCCGAGGAACGCGCCGGCGTCGCCGGCGTCGGCGGCGACGAGCGCCTCGTACTCCGCGATCGCGGGCACGAGCGCGCCGCGCCAGGCCCGGACGTCGGCGCGCGCCTTGTGGAGGGCCCGGCGATCAGTGCCGGTGCCGCCGCCCGCGAGCAGCCGATCGTACTCGGCCTCCGCGCCGGCCAGATCGCCGGCCTCACTCAACAAGCGGGCGAGCTCGACGCGGACGGCGCGGTCGCCGGCATGCGGCGCGAGCCACGCGCGATAGAGGGCGACCGCATCCGGCAGCCGCCGCGCCAGGTAGCAGGCGCTCGCGCGCGCCAGGGTGGTCGCGCGGTCGCGGAGCGGCGGCCGCGGATCGCAGGGCTCGCCCGCGAGCGCGGGGGAACGCCAGGAGAGGAGCGCCAGGACGACCGCCGTCCCGACGCGCCGTCGGATCGAAGCGCGCATCTCCCGATCTCAGGCGACGACCTGCTTCGCCGCCCCCTCCTCCCGCCCGAGCGCGCGCGCCAGGTTCTCCAGCAGCTCGTCGATCGTGGCCCCGTCGGTCGAATAAGCGGCGGTCGCGGCGCGGAAGCCTACGAGCGTCCGTCCGACGCCCCGGCCGCGCCCCGCGAGCCAGTCCTGCAGGCGGGCCGCGAGCGCCGCGACGTCGTCCGCGCTCGCGCCGAGCGCCACGACCGCGATCTCGGTCGCGTGCAGCCAGCAGAGGATCTCCTGTCCGGCGAGGACCTCCGGGAAGTCCTGCGGCGTGAGGGCGACCGGACCGGCCGCGATCACCTCGCCATTCGCCTCGAACCCGAAGCGGGCGACGAGGAGCGCGCAGCGTTCGGTCGCCTTCAATGCGGCGGCGACGCAGTCCCGCAGGAACAGCGCGAACGGATCCCGCAGGCGGAGCGCTCCGCCGGCCGTGGCCACGAGCCCGGTGACCTCGTCCTCGGCGCTCGCCATCTCGACCGCGATGTGGCGGCGCAGCTCCTCGAGCTCATCGTATACGTGCGGCGCCGCCTCGGGGTCGACGGTCACGAGCCCGGTGCCGAACGCGATGCGAAACGGTCGGCCTTCCGTCGGCGCCGTCACGCCGTGCATGCGCTCGAGCTTGAGCGTGCCCGTCTGCCGGCCGTTCGTCTCCGAGCCGAGGATGAGCGTCCCGAACGACGCGCGCTTGAGGTAGGCGTTGGCGAGCTCCTCCTGCGGCGTCACGGGGTCGTCGGAGAGGACGAGCGTGGTCGCGCCGGTGCGCTCGAGCCCGTCGACGAGATCCGTCATGAGGGGCGCCGACAGCACCAGCCGCGGCGCCGAGCAGAGGATGGTCAGGACCGAGTTGATGACGATGCGCGTCGCCCGGCACTCGGCAGCGTAGCTCGCGATCTCGGCGGCGAGCGCGACGACGTCGTTGCGCGTCTCGAGCGCGTACTCGAAGCGCTCGGCGAGCCCCACGACCACGAGCTTCCCCGACCGTATGTGCGGCCGGAGATCGAGACCGACGCTGCTGCCGACGTAGAGCACCGTGTCGACCCGCTCGGTCGTCACGAGCACCGCGCCGTCGCCGCGCTCGAGCGCGCGGTGCAGGAACTGGACGGCGAAGACCCCCTTCGCCCCGCCGCCCGCGCCCTGCCCGAGATAGACGCGGCCGCGGCAGAGACCGCCGACCTGCTCGTCGAGCGGCGCGATGCCGGTCGGCTCGAAGTCGAGCGGTCGCGGACCCTCGGCGGTCGGCGCCGCCCGCGGCGTGACGGCCCGGACGCGACGGAGCTCGGCATAGCGGCGCAGGGTGCCGCTCACGGTCGCGAGGAGCTGCTTCGCCGTGAACGGCTTCACGAGATAGTGCTCGACGCCGAGCCGATTGCCGCGCTCGAGGCTGGTCGCATCGCCGAGCGCCGACAGGAAGATGACCGGCACCGCGAGGAGCCGCGGATCCTCGCGCATGCGCTCCAGCAGGCGGTAGCCGTCGACCTCGGGCATCATGATGTCCGACACGACGAGGTCCGGGACGACGCTCTGCAGCTCCGCGAGCGCGCTGACGCCGGAATCGGCGGCGCTCACCTGGTAGCCCTCGCGCTCGAGAATGCGCGAGGCGAGGAGCCTCACCTCATCGGAATCGTCGACGACCAGGATGTGGGGACGCATGCACGCTCCTCTCCGCCGGCTGTATCGACACTCGCCGTCCCATCCTTGAGAAACCCGCGATCCGCCGTCGCGCACGCGCCACCCGGCATGCGACCTCGCACGCGATCGCTTGACAGGCGCCGGGCGGCAGGCGCGAATGCGCGCCCATGGTCGTCGTCGTCTACGGGTACGAGGGATCCGGCGAGGGGCACTGGCAGCGCTGGGCGGCCGCGATGCTCGCGGCGCGCGGCGTCCGCGTCGCCTTTCCGGAGCTCTCGTCGCCCGCCGCGCCCCGCAAGGCCGTCTGGGTCGCGGAACTCGCCGCCGTGCTCGACGACGCGCGCCGGCGCCGCGACCCCGTGACGTTCCTCTGCCATTCGCTCGGGTGCTGGGCGGTCGACCACCTCCTGACCGAGCACGGCAGCGCGGGCGTCCACGCGGCCCTCCTCGTCGCCCCGCCCTCGCCGTTCCTCGTCTTCGAGCCCGTCGACAGCTTCCTGCCGCCGCCGCGCCGCGCCGACGTGTGGGCGCCGATCGCCGCGCGGACGCTGCTCGTCGGCAGCGACGACGACGACTACGCCGGCCCGGACGAGTTCGCGGAGGTCGCTCGCGAGCTCGGCGTCGCGTCTCGCATCATCCCCGGCGCCGGCCACATCAACATCGCCGCCGGGTACGGTCCGTGGCCGTTCGTGCTCGAGTGGGCCGCCGAGGCCGGCGCGCGCTGATGCCGCCGAGGCGCCGCGGCCTCACCCCCTGCCGCGGGGGGTCGGGACCGGATGCGAGGCGCGCGACGGCGGCTCGGAGCCGCATGCCGGCGTCCCGGGCTGCAACCCCGGGATCCGCTCCCGGTCGATCACCGCGAACAGCTCGTTCGGCCGCGCGAACGAGCGGAATAGCCCGTCCATGACGGCCGCCTGCGTGCGATGAGTCGCGAGCGCGGCGAGCTTCGTGCGCACCTGGGACGGGTCGAGGGGTAGCGAGAACCACCGCCCCGGCGCGAAGAGCGCCGCCGGCTCCGGCAACGGCCCCGGGGCCTCGGGCGGCGGAGGCCAGCCCCGCGCCGTGTGCACCAGGTACGTCAGCAGGCGATCGGGCATCCTGCCGGCGCCGCCCGGCTCGACGGCGAGCGACTTCAGCGCCGCGAGCACGAAGGTGAAGGTCGCGCAGTGGTCGGGGTGGTGGTCGAGCGGCGTCGGCAGCACGATCCAGTCCGGATCGGCGAGCGCCACCACGCGCGCGATCAGGTGGACCAGGTCGCGGCTCAGGTAGCGCGCCCCCGCCTCCCACGCGTGCGGATACGGCGGAGTGTCCTCGCGGGTGTAGGGCGACTCGTAGGGGGGGACGTGGGGCCCGCGCCGCCAGATCTCGGCGAGGCCGCCGTCGGGAAAGCCGAGGAACGTGACCGACAGGGGCAGCACGCGGTAGTGCTCGAGCGCGACGAGCGCCTCCGCGCGCCGCAGCTCGCCGACGCCGCGATAGTCGCTCGCCGACGGCTCGCGATGCCCCGTCGCCGCCTCGACGGCCTCCGGGTAGCCGTCGCCGTTCGTCACGAAGAGCACGTGGACGCGCCCGCCGGCGGCGACCACCTGCTGCATCAGCCCCCCGGCCCCGAGCGACTCGTCGTCGGGATGCGGCGCCACCACCAGCACGCGGACGCGCGGCGGGACGACGAGCGTCTCGGCCGCGCGCGCCGCGGGAACGGCGAACCGCGCGAGCACGGCCGCGAGCGCGGCGGCCGCCGCGCGGCGACGGAAGGCGGGAGGCAGTCCGAGCACGACCGACCCTCGTAGCACCGCGCCGCCGACCCGGCCACCATCGCGGCGCGCGGCGCGCCTTCCCGCCCCGGGCGTCGCCGTGCTAGGCCGCCGGGAAGAAAGGGGAGTCGCCATGCCGACCACGACGAGCCTCCTCACCTGCCCGCTCTGCGAAGCGACCTGCGGCCTCAGCGTCACGACGAACGGCCGGACGGTCGAGGACATCCGCGGCGATCGCGCCGACGTCTTCAGCGCCGGCTATCTCTGTCCGAAGGCCTACGCGATGAAGGAGCTCGAAGCCGATCCGGACCGCCTGCGGACGCCGCTCGTCCGCCGCGCCGGCCGCCTCGTCCCCGCGACCTGGGACGAGGCCTGGGAGGAGGTCGAGCGCGGCCTCGGCGCGGTGCTGCGCGACCACGGACGCGACGCCGTCGCGGTCTACCTCGGCAACCCGAACGCCCACCACCTCTCCGGGCTCTACGCGCCCGCGCTCATCAAGGCGATCGGCACGCGCAACGTCTACTCCGCGAGCACCCTCGACCAGATGCCGAAGCAGGTGTCCGCTGGCCTCATGTTCGGCGGCGCGCTTTCGATCCCGGTTCCCGACCTGGACCGCACCGACCACCTCCTGGTCCTCGGCGCCAACCCCCTCGCCTCGAACGGCAGCTTGATGACCGCGCCCGACGTGAAGGGGCGCCTGCGGGCCCTGCGCGCGCGCGGCGGCACGCTGGTCGTGGTCGATCCCCGCCGGAGCCTGACCGCGCTCGACGCGGACGCGCACCATTGCATCCGTCCGGGGACCGACGCCCACCTGCTCTTCGCGCTCGTTCATGTGCTCGTCGCCGAGGGCCGCGTCGCGCTCGGCCGCCTCGCCGAGCACGCGGCCGGACTCGCCGAGGTCGAGCGCCTCGCCCGTCCGTTCACGCCCGAGGCGGTCGCGAACGTCACCGGCCTCGACGCCGCCGCCATCCGCGGCCTCGCGCGCGATCTCGCGCGGGCGCGCCGGGCCGCCGTCTACGGCCGCATCGGCACCTGCACCCAGGAGTTCGGTACGCTCGCGAGCTGGCTCGTCGACGTCCTGAACGTCCTCACGGGCAACCTCGACCGCGAGGGCGGCGCCATGTTCCCGAAGGCGGCCGCCGGCGCCAAGAACACGACCGGCGCCCCGGGCGTCGGCCGCGGCGTCCGCTTCGGGCGCTTCGCGAGCCGCGTGCGCGGGCTGCCGGAGGTGTACGGCGAGCTCCCGACGTCGGTGCTCGCCGAGGAGATCGACACCCCCGGCGACGGCCGGATTCGCGGGCTCGTCACGGTCGCCGGCAATCCCGTCCTGAGCGCGCCGAACGCGGGCCGCCTGCGCGCCGCGCTCGCCACGCTCGACTTCATGGTGAGCGTCGACATCTACCTGAACGAGACCACCCGCCACGCCCACGTCGTCCTCCCGGCCCCGTCCGCGTTCGAGCGCTCGCACTACGACGTCGCGCTCTACCAGCTGGCCGTGCGGAACGTCGCCCACTACTCGGCGCCCGTGTTCCCGGTCTCCGACGGCATGCGCGACGAATGGCAGATCCTGCTCACGCTCGGCGCCATCGCGAGCGGCCTGGGCCGCGGCGCCGACGTCGCCGCGCTCGACGATTTCCTCGTGCACCAGGTGGTCGCACGCGAGGTGGAGACCCCGGGCTCGCCCGTCGAAGGCCGCGACCCCGCCGAGCTGATCGCGGCGCTCGGCGCGCGCCGGGGGCCGGATCGCGTGCTCGACTTCCTGCTGCGCAGCGGCCCGTACGGCGACGCCTTCGGCCGTCGCGAAGGCGGCGTGAGCCTCGATCTGCTGGAGCGCCATCCGCATGGCGTCGATCTCGGCCCCCTCCGGCCGCGCATCCCGGAGGTCCTCCGTACTCCGAGCGGCAAGATCGAGCTCGCGCCGCCCCCGCTGGTCGCCGACGTCGCGCGCCTCGCGGCCACGCTCGACCGCGCGCCCGCGCCGCTCGTGCTCGTCGGCCGGCGCACGCTCCGCTCCAACAACTCGTGGATGCACAACCTCGACGTCCTCGTGAAGGGCCGCCCGGCGTGCACCCTGCACGTGCATCCCGACGACGCCCGCCGCCTCGGCCTCGCCGACGGCGGCGCGGCGCGCGTGCGCTCGCGCGTCGGCGCGCTCGAGCTCCCGGTCGAGGTGACCGACGGCATCATGCGGGGCGTGGTGAGCATTCCGCACGGCTGGGGCCACGACGACCCCGCGAGCGCCCTCCGCGTGGCCGCGGCGCACGCCGGCGCCAACGCGAATCTGCTGGCGGACGACGCGGCGATCGATCCGCTCTCGGGTAACGCCGTCCTGAGCGGCATTCCGGTCGCGGTGGAACCGGTGCCGCCCGCATAGGCGGGCGCCCGGCTTCGCCGCGCGCCCGCGACCTACTTGCAGGCCAGCTTCGAGGCCCCGGCCGTACACGACGGCACCGACGGCGGGACGAGGAAGCGCACCTCGCCGCACTGATCGGTCCCCGGCATGGCCCCCGGCGGATTGCCGGTATCGTTGAGCTCGATGGCCACCGTGATCGGCGACTCGCCCGGCGCGAGCGGATAGCTGCCCCGATCGCCGGTGATCGCGAACGTGACGAGGCCCGGCACCTTCGCCGACTTGTCCGTCACCACCACCTTCTTGATACCGTTCTGGGACGGCGGCGTCGAAGCCTTGTCCTGGTAGGTGAACTTGCTCGGCGGCGAGCCGGATACCTTCCAGCCGACGGGATCCGCCGCGCTATAGATCCCGGCGGGCACGTGTTGGTCAACGACCACGGCTCCGGTCGGCCCGAGCACGCGCAGGTGGATGCCGCGCGCCTGCGGCGCGATCGGCGAGCCCCCGTTCGGGACGGTGATGGCGCCCGAGATCTTCAGCTTCTGGACCCCCGGCGCCTCGCCGAGCTTGGCGAACACCACCTTCGGCTTGATCCAGTCGCCGGCCGTGCCGGGACGCGAGCACGGGTCGCCGGTGCCGATCGCGGGCGGGCGCGCGACCGCGCCGATGCAGTAGCCGTCGTCGTCGCTGTCGTTGTCGACGTCGGCGGGGCACCGATCCTGCGCCGTGCAAACCCCGTCGCCGTCGGGATCGACGAGCCGGCAGAGCGTCGTGCAGCACTCGTCGGCCCCGTTGGCGGCGCCGTTGTCGCACTCCTCCCCGCTGTTCTGGACGCCGTTGCCGCAGGCCTCGAGCCGGCAGAGCTGGTCGCAGCCGTCGCCCGGAACGGTGCCGCCGTCGTCGCACTGCTCGCCCGGATCACGGAAGCCGTCGCCGCAGGTCGCCGGAGCCTCGCGCGTCGAGGGCACGCACAGCAGCGTCGCCTTCTGCGCCTGCAGGGTCTCGTCCGCGAACTCGTTCGACGCCTGCAACAGGCGCTTCACGAAGGGCCCCTGCCCCGACGCCTGCCGGATCTTGTAGCAGTGGATCTGCGCGGCGGGGCTGATCGCCGGCACCCCGTCGACGTCGGTCGTGTTGCAGACGCTCTCGGGCTCCAGCACCGTCGCGAGCTTCTCCTCGAAGACGTCCTGCAGGTGCGCGCTCACCGCGGCGAACTTCGGCGCGCCGGAGGGCGTCTTCGCCGTGTAGCACTTGAAGCGGTCGAGGTTGGGCGCCGCGGGCGCGCCGGCGTTCCCGGCCGGCACGCAGAGGCGCTTCGCCTTCTTCAGGGTGAGATCCTGACCGCTGCCGAACTCGTTGTCGATCGTCTCGGTGCTCGACGCGAAGCGCGCCTGCCCGGGAGCGTCCTTGATCTGGTAGCACTGGAGGTGGGCGTTCGGGTCCTGGATGCCCTGCCCGTCCTTGTCGACCGCGTTACAGAACTCGCTCGTCTTGATGACCCGCGTGCTCTTGGTCTCGACGCCGTCGGCGAGCGTGACGCTGCGTTCGACGAAGGCGGTCGAGCCGGAGGCCTTCGCGGCCTTGTAGCACTTGTAGTGATCCACGACCGCCGCGGCGGGCGTAGACGTCGCGGTCGGCGTGACGGTCGCGGTCGCGGTGACCGTCGCGGTGCGGGTCGGCGTGGGCGTGCGGGTGGCGGTCGCGGTGGCGAGCGGCGTCGCCGTCGCCGCCGTGCTCGTCGGCAGGACGGGTGTCGCCGTCCGCGTGCCGAGCGGAGTCGCCGTGCGGCTCGGGGTCGGCGTCCGCGTCGCGGTCAGCGTCGGCGTCGCCGTGACCGTCGGACACAGGAACTGCGAGCAGGTGGCGTTGCAGCACGCGCCGTCGGCGGCCGCGCCCTTGTCGCACATCTCCCCGACCTGGCGGACGCCGTCGCCGCAGACGGGGCAGTTCGGAAACGGACCGCTCGCGACGGGGTTGTCGATGCGCGCGGGATTGAAGACGACCCCGCCGCCGATCACCGGGTTCACGCCGGGGAGATGGCTGGTCGTGATCGTGCCGCCCGGCGGGGCGACGTACTGCGAGCCGCCCCCGAGCTGCATGGCCCGGCGCGAGACGAGCTCCACGTCGGACCCGCCCGGCAGGTTCGTGATCGGGTTCACGCCGCCGGTGCCGTCGATCTTCACGTTCGACGCGACGCTCACGCCGCAGCCGATGAGCGAGATGCTCTGCCCGCTGCCATGGCCGGTCCCGCTGGTAGCGACGATGTTCTTCTGCAGCGACAGGATGCCGCTCCCGCCCTCGTCGCTCGCGAGGCCGGCCTCGAGGTCGACGAAGCCGCCTTCGCCGTCGGCGCTCGTGCCGCGCGTCGTGACCACGCCGTTCACCGTCGCCGCGCGGCCCGCCGCCATGAGCACGTCGCCGCCGCTGTCCGTGCCGCTGTTGTCGAGCGCCCCCGTGAAGATCAGGTCGCGACCGGCGCTGAGGTCGAAGCTGCCGCCATCGCCCCCGATGGCGCCGCTGTTCATCGAGATCACGCCGCCGATCTCGAGGTCGCCGTCGAGCGCGCCGAGCACGTTCGGGTTGAGGTCGCCGCTGTCCATGGTGACCGCGCCGCCGGAGCCGTCGAAGTTGGTCGCCGCGTCGACCCGGACGACCATGCCGGCGCCGAAGAAGCGGATCCGACCGGCGGCGAGAACGTCGAGCTCCCCGCCGTCGCCGCCGAACGTGTCGGTCGCGCTGCCGCGCATCAGCAGCGACGCGCCGTTCACGTCGATGCCACCGCCGAGGACGCTGCCGCCGAGGAAGTCCTCGCCGGCGTCGAGGGAGATGTAGCCGCCGAAGCCGCCGCCGACCGTACTGTCGGCGTAGATGCCCCCATTCACGATCGAGATGGCGTCGCCCACGGTGGCGCTGAACTCGCCGCCGTCGCCGCCGCCGCCGTTCACGTTGATCGGCCGGGTGATGGTCAGATTCCCGCCCGCCGTGAAGTCGCAGACGCCGCCGGTCCCGGCGTTCTGGCCGGAGAGGTTGATGTCGCCGCCGATCGTGATGCTCCCGTCCTGGGCGACGACGTCGAGCTCGCCGCCGTCGGTGAAGCGGTCCCCGAGATCCGCGAAGCTGCTCATGCCGGGCCCGTCGATCACCGCACCGGGCTGCAGCACGACGTCCTCGGCCGCCACCAGGCGGATGGTGCCGGCCGAGTCGCCGGCCACGTCGATGTTGCCGTCGATGTCGATGGTGCCGGTGCTGGCAAGCGACACGACGCCGCCGCCGATGATGAATCCGTTCGGCTTCACGAAATCGCCCCGCGCCTTCAGCTTGCCGGTCGACGTGATCGTGATGTCGCCCGCGTTGATCACCCGGATGAAGCCGAGCCCCGTCATCTGGAAGGTCTTCTCGATGCTGAGGGCGCGCCCGCCGAGATCGAACTCGCACCCGCCAGCCGTGACCTCGATCGCCGTGGTCATGCGGACCAGCGTCGCGGAGCACACCCCCGTTCCGCAGAGCACGTTCGTCGTGTTGGCGAGGGCGTCGACCCCGCAGGTCCGGGCGACCGCGGACGCGCGGGTCGGCGCGGCGAGGATCGCGGCCGCGACGGCGGCGAGCAGCAACAGCGCGGGACGCCCGGACGACCGGGGCTCGTGGTTGGGATTCACGACATGCGCTCCTTCCAGATAACGCGAAGACTCCGATGCAGAGAGGCCGGAACGCGGATTATGCGGGCAGGGCAAATCCCCGGTCAAATGGAAATCTTCGGCGGCCGCGGCGGCTTGAGCGGCCGGGGCGCGGCGCGTATGAGCGGTAGCGCGAGGCGGCACCGTGGAGAGCGCACCGAAGCCAGACTTTCGCATCGTGTTCCGGGCTGCCAGCCTTCTGAACTCGTCCCTCGACCTCGACGTCGTCCTGCGCGAGCTCCTGGACGGCCTCGACCGCCTCCTGCGCCCGACCCATTGGTCGCTGCTGCTCCGCGACGACGCGACGGGCGAGCTCGTGTTCACGCTCGTCCGTGGCGACGCCCACCCGCAGCTCCTCGCACGCCGCCTCGCACCGGAGGAGGGCATCGCGGGCTGGGTCGCGAGCCACGACGAAGCGCTCCTGATCCCCGACGTCGCCGCCGACCCGCGCTTCTCCGCCCGCATGGACACGCTCTCGGGCTTCCGCACCCGCTCCGTCGTGGCAGTGCCGCTCAGGGCGCGGGCCCGCTGCATCGGCGTCCTCGAGATCGTGAACGCCATGCACGAGCGGGTCTTCGACGCCACCGACCTCGAGATCCTGCAGAGCTACGCCGACTTCGCCGCCATCGCCATCCACAATGCCCGCACCCACGAGGCGATCGTGGAGCTCGCCAAGAACGATCCGCTGACGGGCCTGCGAAACTCCCAGTACTTCATTCGCGCCATCGAGGAAGCCATCGCGCGCGGCGGGCGCTTCGCGATCGTGTTCTTCGACATGGACCGCTTCAAGCGGCTCGTCGACACGCACGGCCACGTGCGGGGCAGCGCCGCCCTCGCGGAGGTCGGCCGCTGGCTCGGCGCCGAGCTCGCGCCCGGCGAGGTCGGCTGCCGCTTCGGCGGTGACGAGTTCGCGCTCCTCTTCGCCGGTGCCGACCGCGCCGCGGCCGACACCCGCTGCCGGGATCTCGCGACCCGACTCCTCGCCCGCACGTTCCTCGACGACGAAGGCATCCACGCGACGCTTGGCGCCTCCTTCGGCGCGGCGGCGTTCCCGGCCGACGGCGGCACGCCAGCTGCGCTCCTCCATCTCGCCGACGAGCGCATGTACGCGTCGAAGCGCGCGCGGCAGCTGGCGCGGCGCGCCGACTGACCCGCCCGCGCGGCGCGCGCGCTCGTGCTGGCCCGCGCCCGACCCGTCGCGTAGGGTTCCCCCATGCACCCGGATCGCAGGCCGCGCGCGTCCGCGGGGTCGTCCACGACGACGCCGGTCGTCCTCTCCGGCGGGCGGCGCCCGGCCGCGGCCCCGCGCCGCACCTACGTCGGCGCCGTGTCGCTGGGCGTCGCGGTGGCCGGCGCCGCCGCCGCGCGGGCGGCGCTCGCGTACGGCGCCGCCGACACGCTACCCTGGCTGCCGATCCTGGCCGCCGGCTTCGAGGCGGCGATGGTGGGCGGGATCGCCGACTGGTTCGCGGTGACGGCCCTCTTCCGCCATCCGCTCGGCCTCCCGATCCCGCACACGGCGCTCGTCGTCGAGCGCCGCGACAAGCTCGTCGACGGCATCGTCGCCACCGTCCAGGACGAGTGGCTGTCGCCGGAGGTGATCGGCGCCAAGCTCACGGCGTTCGCGCCGAGCGCGGTCGTGATCGACTGGCTCCGCGATCCCGAGCACGTCGGCCGCCTCGGCGGCCCGGTGCGCGACGTGCTCCGCGGCGCGGCCCGCCTCCTCACCGAGCCCGAGGTCGCGGCGTTCGCGGAACGAACGATCCGCCGGGAGCTCGGCGCCCTGCCGGTCGACGCGGTCGGGCGCTTCCTCGCCGCCGCCGACGCGAGCGCCAGCGCGCAGGCCACCTTCACGAGCGCCGCGCTCTCGATCGCGAACCTCGCCGATCGCCCCCGCACGGCGGAGGACCTGCGCTTCTGGCTCGATCGCTCCGCCGCGACCCTGCGCGCCGGCGGCAAGCGCCTCGTCCCCATGCTGCTGCAACGGCGTCTCGTGCAGCGCAAGCTCGTCGAGGCGATCTGCAGCTACGCCGCCGCCGAGCTACGCGCCGCGGCGGCCGACCACGACCATCCCCTGCGCGAGGCGGTCTTCGGCGCGATCCGCGGCTTCGGCGAGCGCATCGTCGCCCATGACGAGCGGGCGCTCGCGCAGGCGGACGGGATTCGTCGCGCGCTGCTGGAGTCGATGGACGCCGATCCGCTGGTCCAGAGCGCGCTCGCGCAGCTACGGCGACAGCTGGAGGAGGATCTCGTGAACGACGCGAGCGCCCTCTCCGACCTCGTCGATCGGCGCCTGCGGACAACGATCGTCGCCTGGCTCGACGACCCCGAGCGGCGCGCCTGGTTCGACGACTGGGTGCGGACGATGAGCCGGGAGCTCCTGTGCCGGCACCATCATCAAATCGGCCGCACGGTACGCGACTATCTCGACAACCTGAACGACGCGGAGCTCGTCGAGCGCATCGAGGCGCGCGTCGGCGCCGACCTCCAGTACATCCGCCTGAACGGCGCCGTCATCGGCGGCCTGGTCGGCGTCCTGCTCGCCGTGCTGCACGCCGTGTTCGGCCGGTAGCGCGGGCGGCGCCCGCACCGGCGGGCGAGCGCTACTGGTTCAGCTCGTCGAGCGTCATCGAGAAGCTCGGCGCAAACGTGTCCAGGAAGTAGCGCACCTCGGGCGCGGCGAGCGCACGGACGTCGCGCTCGACCACCTGCGCGGCCTTCCGGAAGTCGTCGTTCCCGGCCCGCAGCTCCTCCAGACATTTCAAATAGGCGGTGAGCTTGTCGGCCGCCTTCACGATCGCCCACTCCTCGGCGTCGGCCTCCTCCGGGAACAGCAGCGCGGTGAAGCTCGGCGCGAGCTCGGTCGGCAGCATGCCCGTCAGGCGCTCGTTGGCGATGTCCTCGATCACCCGGTGCGCCGCCCGGATCTCCGGATTGAAATGCTTGATGGGCGCGACGACGTCGCCGGTGATGACCTCGGCGGCGTCGTGATAGAGGGCGAGCGTCGCCGCCCGCTCGGGCCGGACGTTGCCGCCGAAGCGCGCGTTGCGGATCACCGCGAGCGCGTGCGCCAGCATCGCGACCTGGAGGCTGTGCTCCTGCAGGTTCTCGACGTGGGTGTTCCGCATGAGACCCCACCGCTTCACGAAGCGCATGCGGGCGAGATACGCGAAGAAGTGGCTCATGCGGCGGTCCTCCTCGATCGGCCGAGCCTAACCACAGCGCCCCGCCGCGCGCCAGGCGTGGGACAACCGTTGCCGGTGCGGCGGCGCCCCCGCCGCTGGGCCCGGGCTCCCCGACGTCCCGGCGCCGGCCGGGCGCGCCGCGCCGCGCGTCGCCACTCACGCCGCGCCGTGCGCCGCTACTCGCGCCGCGCGTGGGCGCGGAAGAACTCGAGGATGCGCGCCGTCGCGTCGCTCGGCCAGGTGTGCCCCTGCGCGCCCGTACAGACGACCACGTCGGCCGCGCAGCCCGCCGCCGCGCGACACCCGGCGGCGGCCGGGCCCTCCGCGCCCTCGTCGCAGCCGTTCGCACGCCGCCACCAGGCGGCGGCGCCGGTCGTGAGCCGCGGCGGCACGACCCGGTCGGCCGCGCCGTGGAAGAAGAGCATCGGCACCGGCCCGGCGGGCGCGCACTCGTCGAGCGGCCGCGCCCCGGCGACCGGCGCCGCCGCGGCGATCCGCCCGCCGAGCGTGCAGGCCAGGAGGTTCGCGAAGAAGCCGCCGTTCGAGAAGCCGGTCGCGTAGACGCGCCGCCGATCCACGCAGCGCTCGGCGGCGAGCGCGTCGAGCAGCTCCGCCACGAAGGCGGTGTCGCGCCTGTCGCCCGGCGCGACGTCCCAGCCGCGCCCGACGCCGCCGAGGAGGCGCACGTCGTCGCGGCCGTCGGCGTGCACCGCGATGTAGTCGCCGTGCGCCGCCCCCGCGACGAAGCCCGCGCCGGCGCGGAGGCCGGCGGCCGAATGGCGGAAGCCGTGGAAGACGAGCACCACGGGACGCGGCTCATCGCCCGGCCCCTCCGCCGCGTCGACGAGATAGCGCCGCCTCTCGCCGCCGACCGTGACCTCGCGCGCAGCGCCGACGAGAGCGGGTGCGGTCCCGACGCGACACCCCGCGGCGGCGCCCGGCGCGGCGGGCGTCGGCGACCCGGGACCGCCAGCCTCGGGCGCCGTCGACGGCCGACACGCCGCGACCACCGCCGCCGCCAGCGCCAGCGCGAGCGCCCGGCGGCCGGCCAGGCGGCGCGCCGTCCGGGCGCGGGCGCACCGGAAGGATCGCGCCCGGCCGCCGCTCAGCCGCGCTCGAGGACGCCCCGCCACGCCGCGATCCCCTCGACGACGTTGTGGACGTCGCCACGGCCCCGCCACACGAGGTAGGCGGTCGCATCGAGGGAGCGGACGCCGTGCTCGCAGTGGACGACGAGCGGACCGGGGAGCGCGAGCACCTCGTCGATCCGCTCGACGAGCGCGTGGAGCGGCACGAGCCGCGCGCCCGGCAGACGGTGCGAGCGGAACTCGCCCTCGGTCCGCACGTCGACGATCGAGCACGCCCGGCCCGCGGCGAGCCAGGACGCGAGCTCGGCGCAGTGGAGCGGCCGCACCTCGGCGGCGCACGCCGCGAGCTCGCCCGCCGTCGGGCGGGCGTCCGGATCGCGCGCCGTCACGCGCCGATCCCATCCCACGAGGTCGCGTCCCGCCTCGATCGCGCCCTCGCGCGCGGATCATCCACTCGCGCGATCACCCCAGGCTCCGGAAGACGCCAAACGCGCTCGTGTAGCCGTGCAGGAACGTCCGCCCGTGCACCGGTCCGATCTCGCCGTTGCAGAAGAACCCGCCGAGCGGCACCCGACCGAGATGGCGCTGGAAGGTCCGCGTATCGTGGTCCGGAGTTCCGTAGAGCTGCTCGCCCCGACCGAGGCACGAGAAGATCAGCGAGCCCGCCGGCCGCTCGTGCGGATCCTCTCCGTAGCGGGACAACACCGCGTCGAGGTCCTGTGCCGAGGTCGCGGCGTCGCGCAGGTGGAACTGGACGACCATGCCCGTCCGCAGTGCCGCGCCGACCGCGATCGCCCCCGACTTCCCGTCGATGCCGAGGAGGTTGCGGATCAGGAAGTCGCCTTGCCGGTACGCCTCCTGCTCCTGCATGACGACCCCGAGGAAGAGCGAGCTCGCGAAGAGCTGGCGGTCGCGCGCGTCCGCCTCGGCGACGAGCTGCTGCAGCACCGCGAGCGCCGGCTTGCCGTCGAGCGCGTGAAGCACGTTCTGGTCGGCGCGCGTCACGAACATCGGCTCGCCGATCGGGCGGCAGCCCTGCGCGACCACCGTGTCGAGCTCGAGGTTGCCCGCGAGCGCGATGCCCACGGCGCCCGACCGATGGACCGCGTCGCCGAGATAGAGCGCGTTCGCGCCCGGCTCCCGGCCGCCGCTCGCGAGCCCCCCGATCTTGGGGCTCGCGGGATAGGCGGCGTCGAGCCCCGCCACCAGCGTCTCCGCGTCGAACGTGAAGGGATCCGGCAGCAGGACG
The DNA here is from genome assembly GCA_020852955.1 of Deltaproteobacteria bacterium. Classification (GTDB taxonomy): domain Bacteria; phylum Desulfobacterota; class Binatia; order UTPRO1; family UTPRO1; genus UTPRO1. The sequence goes on from JADYZW010000035.1 coordinate 65,546, forward strand.
AAGGCGGGACGACGCGCCGCCGCGACACCGGTGGCGCGCTCCCAGGCGTCGGCCGCCGCCGCCCGCGACGGTTGCGCGTCGCTCTCGAGGTGAAAGGGCCGCACGTCCACGCCCGGGAGCACCGCGGCGGTGAGCGACACGCCGGCCTGCCGCTCGAGCTCGCGCCCGCCGCCGATCACGCCTCCCGCCGAGCATCCGAGCGCGAACCGCGGCGCCAAGGCCGCGCGCACGAGCGCGGGCAGCCGCTCGTACTCGCGCTGATGGTGCTCGGACACGAAGGCGGCCACGAGGTCGGGGGTGGCGCCGTCGAGGCCGGCCGCGACCGCGTCCGCGGCTTCGCGCACCGCGGCCTCGAGCGGCGTCGCCGTCGAGACCGCGGAGATCCAGCGCATGCGAGGATCCCTAGGCAGAATATGCACGGGCCGCAAGCGTCGGCGCCTTGAGAGTCGCCCGCCAACGGCGTATGCGCCCACGATGCGAAGCGACGTCTCGTTCACGAGCGACGGCACAATCTGCCGCGGCTGGCTCACCCTCCCCGACGACCGCGCCCCGGGCGCGCGCGCGCCGGCGATCGTCATGGCCCACGGCTTCGCGGCCGTGAAGGAGATGCGGCTCGACCGCTTCGCCGAGGCGTTCGCGGCGGCGGGGCTCGCGAGCCTCGTCTTCGACTACCGCGGGCTCGGCGCGAGCGACGGCGAGCCGCGCCAGGATCTCGACCCGTACGCGCAGGTGCGGGACTACCGGAACGCCATCAGCTGCGCGCGCGCCCGGCCGGAGATCGACCCGGAACGCATCGGCGTCTGGGGCTCGAGCTACAGCGGCGGACACGCCCTCACCGTGGGCGCCTGGGACCGGCGCGTGCGCGCGGTCGTCGCCCAGGTGCCCCTCATCGACGCGTGGGAGTTCGTGACGCGGGGGCTCGGTCCCGCGCTGCGAGACGCGCTCGTCGCGCAGCAGATCGCGGAGCGCGAGCGCCTCTTCGCGGGCGGCGCGCCCGCGATGATCCCGGTCGTCGGCGCGCCCGACGCCGCGCTCGGAACGCCCGACGCCGCCGCGTGGGTCGAGCGGGCCGCCGCCGCGGCGCCGTCGTTCCGGAACGAGGTCACGCTGCGCTCGTGGGAACGCCTCCTCGAGTACTCGCCGCTGCGTTGGATCGACCGCGTCGCGCCGACGCCGGTCGCGATCGTCGCCGCCGAGCACGACCTCCTCTGCCCGATCGAGCTCGCACGCGAGGCGTTCGCGCGCGCCGGCGAGCCGAAGCGCCTCGTCGTGCTGCCCGTTGGCCACTTCGATCCCTACGAGCCTCCGGGCTTCGCCGACGCCGCCGGCGCCGCGATCGACTGGTTCACGACGCACCTCGGTCACTGAGGATGGCGCACACGCGCTCGCGGCTCCCCACCTACGGCGCGGCCGGCCGCCTCGCCCGGATCGTGCTCGGGCTGATGTCGCGGCCGCACGGCTGGCCGCTCGCCGCGATCACCGCCGAGCTCGGCATCTCCGAGCGGACGCTGCTGCGCTACCTCGCGGTCTGCCGGAACGAGCTCCTCGACGCGCAGGGCCGCCCGATGATCGAAGTCGTCGGCCAAGGCGGCGCGCGCGCGCTGAAGCTCGTGGACCACGGCCTCGCCCCCGACGCCGGCGTGTTCGAAGCCGTCTTCTTCTACTTCACGCAGACCGTGCTCACCTTCCTCGAAGGCACCGTGCTCAAGGACGGCGTCGCCGGCCTCTGGGAGCGCCTCCACCGCGGCCTCCCCGCGAGCCAGCGCACGCGCCTCGTGAACCTCGGCAAGAAGTTCTACGCGGTGCCGTTCGCGGCCAAGGACTACCGCGGCCACGACGAGCAGCTCGACCTCGCCGTGCGATGCCTGATCGACCAGCACCGCATGCGGGTCGACTACCAGGGCCTCGTCGGCGAGGGGAAGGTGCACGACTTCGACCCCTACACGCTCGTGCACTACCGGGGCGGCCTGTACCTCATCGGCTACAGCCACCGCTACCGCAAGAACATCTGGCTCGCGGTCGAGCGCATCCGGAGCGTGACGAAGCTCCCCTACCGCTTTGACTACCCGGCGGGCTACAGCCCCGAGAAGTACACCGAGGGCATGTTCGGGATCATCGAAGGCCCCGAAACGACGGTCGAGCTCCTGCTGCGCGGCAAGGAGACCGCGGCGTTCCTCGCTTCGCGCCGCCTGCACCCGACCCAGCGCTTCATCCCCCGCGCCGACGGCACGACGCTCCTCACCATGAAGGTGCGCGGCACGACCGAGCTGTCGAGCTGGATCCTCTCCCAGGCGCCGTGGGTCGAGGTGGTGAAGCCGGCGGCGCTCCGCGACGAGGTCGCGCGGCGGCTGCGCGAGGGCGCCGCGCTCTACGGCCGCAGCGCGCGTGAGCGCTGAACGCGCGCGCCGCGACCGTTCCGGTCGATCGAGCGCGCAGACGCCCCGGGTGCCGCCGAGCTCGGAGTTGCGGCCCCCGTCGCCGTCGCGTCCGGGAGTTGCCCCTTGAGCCCGCAGATGCCGTCACGGGCCGACGCGACACTTCTCGCGTCGGCGCGAAATCGCGCGGCGGGTGTGGCACATCCCCCATCGGTCGGGAGCTCGACCGTGAAGCACGCGCCGCGGCCGAGCTCGCTCGCGACCGTGATCGTCCCGCCGTGGCGCTCTGGCGCGTTTTCCCTCGCGAAACTTCGGTCGGTCCAGGGCCTCGCGTTCACCACCACCTCGCGGCGCGCTCCGGACGGCCTGGGCGGCCGCCGACCCAAATCGGGGTTCCGGGCTAGCGGGCGAGCTCCGACAGTGCTAGAGCACGAGGGCGTGACCGGTGTCGTGCCGTACGCTCAGCGCGTACGACGTGACGCCGCCGCCCCGGGCGTTGCGTGGTGTAGCCCCCACCGCCGCGGTGAGAACGACTGTAGGGAACGAGCCTGGCCGCAGGCACGCGGTACGCCGCCGGACGGGCCGACACCTCGAACGACGGAGGAGAAACGGAATGCTCGGGAAGATCCAGGAATTGCTCGGTAGCCATGCCGATTCCCTGCTGCGCCACAGCTGCAAGACCATCTCCAGAGATCTGCTGCACGCGCCCGGTCCCGATTTTCTGGAGCGCGTCTGGATCGACTCCGATCGCAAGCCCGCGGTGCTCCGGAACCTCCAGACCATGTTCGGCCACGGCCGCCTCGCCCACTCGGGCTACCTCTCGATCCTCCCCGTCGATCAGGGCATCGAGCACTCCGGCGGCGCGAGCTTCGCGCCGAACCCGATCTACTTCGACCCGAAGAGCATCGTCGAGCTCGCGATCGAGGGCGGTTGCAACGCGGTCGCGAGCACGCTCGGCGTGCTCGGCGCGGTCGCGAAGCGCTACGCGCACCGCATCCCGTTCATCCTCAAGTTCAACCACAGCGAGCTCATCACGTACCCGAACAAGTTCGACCAGATCCTCTTCGCGAGCATGCAGCAGGCGTTCGACATGGGCTGCGTCGGGGTCGGCGCGACGATCTACTTCGGGTCGGACGGCGGCAGCCGCCAGCTCCAGGAGGTCGCGCGGGCGTTCGAGAAGGCCCACGAGCTCGGCATGTTCACGGTGCTGTGGTGCTACCTCCGCAACAACGCCTTCAAGACGAAGGAGGCCGACTACCACGAGTCGGCCGACCTCACCGGGCAGGCCAACCACATCGGCACGACGATCCAGGCCGACATCATCAAGCAGAAGCTCCCGACCAACAACGGCGGCTACACCGCGCTGAACTTCGGGAAGACCCACGACAAGGTCTACTCGCAGCTCACGAGCGACCATCCGATCGACCTCTGCCGCTATCAGGTCGCGAACTGCTACATGGGGCGGAGCGGCCTCATCAACTCCGGCGGCGCGTCGGGCAAGAACGACCTCGCCGACGCCGCCTTCACCGCCGTCGTCAACAAGCGCGCCGGCGGGACCGGGCTCATCTCCGGCCGCAAGGCCTTCCAGAAGCCCATGAAGCAGGGCGTGGAGATCCTGAACACGATTCAGGACGTCTACCTCTGCAAGGAGATCGGCCTCGCCTAGATACCGACGACGAACCGGACGGCGGCCGGGCGATCCCGAAGGGACGCCGAGCGCCGGAACGTCCGACGCCGGGCCCGAGGTCGGCATCGAGAGCGCTGCGGTCGTGGTGGCGCCGGTTCCCGACGCGTCCGACGAGGCGTGCGCGGCGTCGGCCGACGCCGACGCCGCCGCCCGCCCCGAGCGCGGGCAGCGGCCGCCCGGCCTTCGTCGCCGCCGTCGCCGCGGCGGTCGCCGCCACGACGGCCCGCGAGCGAACGGGCCGCGCCCGGAGGGCGACGCGGGGAGCGACGGCGAGGCGCTGCCGATCGCGGACACGGCGCTCGAGGCCGCGCTCGCGGCGGAGCGACCGGCGCCCGACGGCGCCCCGCAGAACGGCCAGCAGCCGGCGAGCGGCCGCCGGCGCCGACGCCGACGCAAGCGGCGCGGACACGGCGGCGGTCCGCCCGGCTACGGCCCGCCCTCGAGCGCGGTCGAAGCGGCCGCGCATCGGCTCGGCCTCAGTCGCCTCTATGCCGAGCAGCACCGCATCATCGCCGAGGCGTCGGCGGGACGCGACGTGCTGGTGGTGCTGCCGACCGGCTACGGCAAGTCGGCCTGCTACCAGATCCCGTCGATGACGCTGCCGAAGCCGGTCGTGCTGTGCTCGCCGCTCCTCGCCCTCCTCGAAGACCAGCACACCAAGCTCCAGAAGCTCGACGTTCCGGTCATCCGCCTCGACGGCACGGTTCGCGGCAAGGCGCGCAAGGCCGCCTTCGAGCGCCTCGAGGCCGGCGGTCCGATCCTCCTCATGACGACGCCCGAGACGCTCGGCTCGCCCGAGCTCCTCGCCGCGCTCTCGAAGACCGGCATCGGCCTCGCCGCCGTCGACGAGGCGCACTGCATCTCCGAGTGGGGCCACGACTTCCGCCCCGCGTACCTCCGGATCGGCGAGCATCTCCGCGCGCTCGGCCGCCCGCCGATCATGGCGCTCACCGCGACGGCGACGGAGAAGGTGCGCGAGGACATCGGCCGCTTCCTCGGTCTCGACGATCCGGTCGTGGTGTCGAGCTCGCCCCACCGCTCGAACCTCGCCTTCCAGGTGCTCGAATGTCAGGGCGACATGCGGTCGCGCGCCCTCATCCGCTTCGTCCGCCGCCTGCACCGGCCCGGCATCGTGTATTGCACGACGACGCGCGAGGTCGACAGCGTCTACCTGGTGATGCGCCAGCTCGACATCCCGGCGCACCGCTACCACGGCAAGATGACGGCCGCCGAGCGCGTACACGAGCAGGAGATGTACATGAAGTCGGGGCGCCGCACGGTCATGGTCGCGACCAGCGCCTTCGGCCTCGGTATCGACAAGCCCGACATCCGCTACATCATCCACTATCAGGCGCCCGCGTCGCTCGAGCAGTACGTGCAGGAGGCGGGACGCGCCGGCCGCGACGGCCGGCGTTCGGATTGCATCCTGCTCTACGATCCGTCCGATCGCGCGATCCACGAGCTCCTCCTCGGCAAGAGCCGCGTGCGTCCCGACCAGCTCTACAAGATCGGCGAGGCGCTCGCGGCATGGGGCGGCGAGCACCGCACGCCGACCCTCGAGGCGCTCTCGATGTCGGCGGGCCTCGGCCCGCGGATCGCGCAAGCGCTCCTCGCGATCCTCGAGGAGGCCGAGCTCGTGCGCATGCACGACGGCACGATCGAGGTGCTGCGGCCCGACACGATCGAGGAGGAGTCCCGCCACCTCGCCGGCCAGTTCGCGACGCTGCGGACGCAGGACGGCCGGCGCCTCGACTCCGTCGCCGAGTACGTCCACGCCCCGGGCTGCCGCGCCGTCACGCTGCGTCGCTACTTCGGGGAGTCGAACGAGCGCCCCTGCGGCCTCTGCGACGCCTGCCGCGGCGTCGCCAAGCGTCCGGCGAGCTTCTACGAGCCGGTCGTCCGGCCGCCGCGGCGGCGGCGGCGCGAACGCGAGCGCGTGGCGCGGCGCGAGCGCGGGCGGAACCGGCGCAGCCGGGGGCGGAAGAACGTCGCGACGCGGGCGGCGGCACCGGCGCCGGCGCCGCCCGCCCACGAATCAGCTCCCGAGCCGACGCCGATGCTGCCGCCCCCGCTTCCCCCCATCGACCTGTAGCGCGGCGGCGGGCGCCGCTCCGGCGGAGGTGGCGGCGGCGCGGCGCCCGCCCGCGTCCCTTGGCCGGCTACAACCGCACGAAGCGATACGCCCGCTGCGCGCGGGTGACGAGGCCGAGGCCGAGGACGTCGCCGATGAGCTCCACGGCAACGATGACGTCCGGGTCCTCGAACGTCACGGCCGGAGCGTGGCCGCGGGCTTCGAGGGCGGCCGCGAGCGCACCGCCGAGGCGGCGCTCGAGGTCGTCCGAGCGGAGGACGCGGCGGTGGCCGCGACGCTCGACGCGAACGTGGAACGAGCGCCCGACGAGCGCATCGACGAAGGACGCGCTCTCGGCGACGAGCTGCGCGCCGACGTCGGCCGCGAGCGCACGCGTCCGCTCGACCGGCACCACGCGGGCGAGCACCTCGGTCGCGAGAACCGGATCCGCCTCGAGCCGCTCGGCGAGCGCCGCGAGGCACGCGTCGACGTCGCCGCTGCGGCCGACCAGCACTTCGGAATAGCCGGCGCGCCGCAGCTGCACGATCGGACGCACCGCCCGCACGAGATCGTGGCGCCGGCCGCCGTGCGCGGTGACGACCAGGTTCCAATCGAGGCGCGCGAACACACCGCCCCATACCCGATGCGGATCGGGAATGCTCGCGCACCGCGCCGGATGAGCGGGCCGCCGGCGCGCCGCTTGACGACCTCCAAGCGAGCGGACATGGAGCGGACATGACGTCCTCCGGGGGCGACGCCGCGCCGCCGCCCACCTCGCGGCCGCGGCGGCGCGCCCGGCTCGAGGCCCATCGTCAGGAGCTCGCCTCGGCCTTCGGGGTCGCGCTCTTCGGGGCGGCGCTCTGGATCCTCCATCGCGAGCTCCGCGCCTACTCGTACCCGGAGGTGATGGCCGCGCTGCGCGCCCTGCCGCGCGCGCGCCTCGCCCTCGGACTCGCATGCACGGCCGCGAGTTATGGCCTCCTCACCGGCTACGACGCGCTCGCGTGCCGCTACCTCGCGCTCGCGCTCCGCTACCGCCAGATCGCGCTCGCGTCGTTCGTCGGCTACGCCTTCAGCCACAACGTCGGCGCGTCGTTCCTCGGCGGCGGCGCGATCCGCTACCGGCTGTACTCGAGCTGGGGACTCCAGGCCGGCGAGATCGCGACGATCGTCGCCTTCAACGGCGTCACGTTCTGGCTCGGGTTCCTCCTGCTGACCGGCGGCGCGCTCCTCTTCGAGCCGGCGGCGGCCCTCTCGGCGCGCACGCTTCCGGCCGGGACCGAGCCCGCCGTCGGCGTCGTCTGCCTCGGCGTCGTCGCGACCTACCTCGGATGGGCCGCGGTGCGCCGGACGCCGCTCCGCATCCGCGCCTTCGAGCTCCGCATCCCGCCGCTCGGTCTCACCCTCGTGCAGCTCGCGCTCTCGACCCTCGACTGGGCGCTCGCCGCGAGCGTGCTGTACGTGCTGCTGCCACCGTCTCCGACGCTCGGCTTCGCGGCCTTCCTCACCGCGTTCCTCCTCGCCCAGCTGGCGGGGCTCGCGAGCCATCTCCCGGCGGGGCTCGGCGTCTTCGAGACCGTCATCCTGGTCGCACTCGCGCCGCACCTCCCGGGCGCGGCGCTGCTGGGGTCGCTCGTCGCGTACCGCGTCCTCTACTACCTCGCGCCGCTGCTCGCCGCGGGCGCGCTGCTCGGCGCGCACGAGCTCCGGCAGCGGACCGTGGTTCGGCGCGTCGGTGGCCTCTTCGGCCGCGTCGTCCCCGAGATCGTGCCGCAGGCGCTCGCCGTGACGACCTTCCTCGGCGGTGTCATCCTCCTCGCCTCGGGCGCGACGCCGGCGATCCACGGCCGCCTCGGCTGGCTGCAGACCTTCCTGCCGCTACCCGTCCTCGAGACCTCCCACTTCTTCGGCAGCCTGACCGGCGTCGGCCTCCTCCTGCTCGCGCGCGGCCTGCAGCACCGGCTCGACGCCGCCTACCTCGGCACGGTCGGGCTGCTGTCGGCCGGCGTCGTGTTCTCGCTGCTCAAGGGCCTCGACTACGAAGAGGCCCTCATTCTCGCCGTGATGCTCGCGGCGCTCCTCCCCTGCCGCAAGCACTTCTACCGGCGCGCCTCGCTCCTCGACGAGTCCTTCACCGCGGGGTGGAGCCTCGCGATCGCGCTCGTCGTCCTGGGCTCGCTCTGGTTGCTGATGCTCTCGCATCGGCACGTCGACTACTCCAATCAGCTCTGGTGGCAGTTCGAGTTCGGCAGCAACACGCCGCGCGCGCTGCGCGCGACGACGGCCGCCTCGGTAGTGCTGATCGCGATCGGCCTGGCGCGCCTCCTCCGCCCCGCGCCGCCGCGGCCGCCGACGCCGACCGCCGCCGACCTCGATCGCGCCGCGGTCGTGATCGCGGCCGCGCCCCGCACCTACGCGCACCTCGCGCTCCTCGGCGACAAGACCCTCCTCTTCCGCACCGACGCCGGCGCCGTCCCGCGCGCCTTCATCATGTACGGCGTCGAAGGACGCAGCTGGGTGGCGTTCGGCGATCCCGTGGGACCGCCCGAGGACGGCCGCGAGCTCGCGTGGCGCTTCCGGGAGCTCAGCGACGCGCACGCCGGCTGGACGGTCTTCTACGAGGTCGGCCCGGAGAACCTGCCGCTCTACCTCGACCTCGGCCTGAGCCTCTTGAAGCTCGGCGAGGAGGCGCGCGTGCCCCTCGCGACGTTCGGCCTCGACGGCAGCGCGCGCAAGAGCCTCCGTCAGACCCATCGCCGCGTCGCAAAGGAGGGCGTGAGCTTCGCGCTCGTGCCGACCGAGCAGGTGCCGGCGCTGCTCCCCGACCTGCAGCGCGTCTCGGACGCGTGGCTCGGCGAGAAGCGGACGCGCGAGAAGGGCTTCTCGCTCGGCTTCTTCTCGCCGGACTACCTCCGGCGCGCGCCGGTCGCCGTCGTGCGCCGCGAGGAGCGGATCGTGGCCTTCGCCAACGTCCTGCCCGGCGGCGGGCGCGAGGAGCTCTCGGTCGACCTCATGCGCTACGAGCCCGCGGCGGCGCCGCCGGGCGTGATGGACTACCTCTTCCTCGAGCTCATGCTGTGGGGTCGGAACGCCGGCTACCGCTGGTTCAGCCTCGGGATGGCTCCCTTCTCGGGCTTCGACGTGCGCACGCTCGCCCCGCTCTGGAGCCGCGCCGGCGCCTTCCTCTTCCGGCAGGGCGAGCACTTCTACAACTTCCGGGGCGTCCGCCAGTACAAGGACAAGTTCGATCCGGTGTGGGAGCCGCGCTACCTCGCCTCGCCCGGCGGGCTCGCGCTGCCGCGCATCCTGACGAACGTCGCCGCCCTCGTCTCGGGCGGCCTCGCCGGCGTGGTGCGCAAGTGAGGCCGCGCCGGCGTCACCCCCGGAGCGTCGGCCCGCGGGCGTCGACGACCAGGCGCGCGCCGCCCCCTACCGGATGTCTCCGCGGCGAGAGTTACGCGGCGCTCGCCGACCGGAGCGGCGCCGGGCAGACGAGCCGGACGCGCGTGCCCGCGCCCGGTGCCGATCGCACCTCCAGGCGACCGCCGAGCGCGAGGGCCCGCTCCTCCATGCCCACGAGGCCGAGCGCCTCGCTCACCCGCGCCGCCTCGGGCTCGAAGCCGCGGCCGTCGTCCGCGATCTCGATCTCGAGTCCGTCGGGACCGACCGTGAGCGCGATCCCGATCGTCCGCGCGTCCGCGTGGCGGATCGCGTTCGCCAACGCCTCCTGCGCGATGCGGTAGACGGCGATCTCGGTCTCCTCGTGGAGACGGGGGATCGGAGCGCGTACGTCGGTCGTGACGGTCGTCCCGGCCGTGCTCATGCCCTCGGCGAGGGACCGCAGGCTCTCCTCGAGCCCGAGCTCGCGGAGCGGCATCGGCCGGAGCTCGCGCGCGAGCTGCCGCAGGTGCTCGCCGACCTCGCCGACGTAGCGTCCGACGCGCGCGAGGTCGCCGGTCAATCCGGGCGCTTCCCCGGCGGCGCGCCGGCGCAGCGACTCGATCAGGATGCCGATGCCCACGAGCTCCTGGCAGACGTCGTCGTGCAGGTCGAAGCCGAGGCGCTTGCGCTCGTCCTCGCGGATGCTCGCCTGGTGGCGCGCGAGGCCGCGGAGCCGCTCCTCGCTCCGCCGGAGATCCTCGAGCGAGGCGCGGAGCGCGTCCTCCGCCGCGCGCCGCTCGGTGACGTCGCGTACGATCCCGCGCGCGCCGACGACGCGGCCGTCGGCGTCGTGGATCGGGGTGGCGACGCACTCGAGCCATCGCCGCCCTCCCGGGCCGGGGACCCAGTAGACCAGCGGCGGGAGCTCCTCGCCCGCCGCCATGCGGGCGCGGAGCGCGCGCGCATCGGGATTCTCGGCGTCGCGGGGCACCAGCGTGCCGGCGTCCCGGCCGATCAACGACGCCGGCGTCGCGCCGCAGGCGCGGGCGAACGCCTCGTTCGCGTAGGTGATGCGGCCGTCGAGATCGTGCGCGTAGATCATGTCGCGCGCATGCTCGGCGAGGTCGCGGTAGGCCTCGTAGGCGGCCGCGAGCTGCCGGCGCGCGACGCGCCCGGCCGCGGCCTGCGCGAACGCCCGCGCCGTGCTCCGGGCGAGCGCCTCCGCGACGACGAGCGCCACGCCCGCGCCGAGTGCGGCCTCGAGCAGGATGACCGTCGAGTCGCTGAAGCGCTGGATCGTCGGCATCGCGACCGCGACCGGCAGCACGATCGCGCCGCTCGCCGCCAGGAGCGCCGCCGCCGCCCGCCACCCCCAGGCGAACGCCCAGGACGACCCCATGCAGATGAGCAGCACCGCGAACAGCATGACCTCGACCGAACCGCCGCCGATCGCGAAGAAGCCCGTCGCCAGCGCCACCATCGTCACGCAGGTGGCGAACGCGATCCGCTCCACGCGCGGCGCGCGCGCCTCGGCGCGGCACCAGGCGATGGCCAGGGCGAGGACGAGCGCCTGGAGCCCGAGCGACGTCGCCGCCAGTCCGAACACGAGCCCGCCGTGCAGCACGCGGCCGGTCCGGAAGACGAGCCCGAGGCCGAGCCAGGCCGCCGCCGCCCACGGCAGGCTCTCGACGATGCGCTCGCGCCGCGCCTGCGCGAGCGTCGTGGCGCTCGCCTCGTCCGCGGCGACTGCCGCGAGAGCGCTGTCCGGTGCCGTCATGACGACCGCGCGGCGGCCGCGTCCTACAGGTGCGCGAGCACCGCCTCGGCGCTCGAGACGCTCAAGCCCGGTCCCGCCTCGACGAGCAGCTTCTCGACCCGCCCGTCGCGCAGGATCATCGCGTACCGCTGCGAGCGCTGCCCCATCCCGAAGCCCGAGGCGTCGAGTCCGAGGCCGACCGCGCGCGTGAAGTCGCCGTTGCCGTCGGCGAGCATGCGCACCTTGCCACCCGCGTTGCCGCTCCGGCCCCAGGCGTCCATCACGAAGGCGTCGTTGACCGCCAGACACACGATCTCGTCGATCCCCTTCGCCCGCAACGCCTTCTCCTGCTCCACGAAGCCCGGCAGGTGCTTCATCGAGCAGGTGGGCGTGAACGCTCCGGGCACCGCGAACACCACGACGCGCTTGCCGCGCGCGAGTTCCGCCAACGACACCTGCGACGGTTTGCCGTCCGCCATCTCGGTGAGCTTCACATCGGGAACCGCATCGCCTTCTTTGATCGCCATGGCCGTCCTCCCTGGTCGTGTCGGGGGGACGCACCGCGCCCGATCCGACACCTCCCCCATGCCAAAGCGCCCCCGCGGCCGCAACCGCGGCGCGCCCCGGGGCCGCCGAGCCGTCCCGTCCGCGCCCGGGCGGGCGCAAGGCGCCGGCCGACGGCCGCGCCGCGCACGACACGAGCCCCGCATGGCGGTTGACGCTGCCGGGTCTCGCCACCTACAAGGCTCCGTCGCCGGCCCGACCGGCGACCCGAGGCGCCGCCTTCGCGTCCCGGGACCGAAGAAGGAGCCGACCCCCCAATGTCGTTGCTGAAGCTCCTCGGATGGGCGGATGCCGAGCCACCCGCGGAGCGCCTCGCCGCCACCATCCAGACCCGGCTGACCGACCTCCCGCCGGCGCGCGCGGAGTTCGTCGCGGCGTTCGCCGGGCTGCTCGTGCGGGTCGCGTACGTCGACCGCAGCATCTCGGAAGCCGAGCGCGCCGTCCTGACGCCGCTCCTCGCCGCCAACGCCGGACTGCCGGCGGCCGAGGCGGAGGCCGTCATGGAGATCGTCACCCACCGCGCGACGACGCTCGAAGGCATCAGCTACGCCTCGCTGACGCGCGCCTTCAACGCCATCGCCACTCCGGACGAGAAGGAACGGCTGATCGACTGCCTCTTCGCGGTCGCGACCGCCGGGGGCTCGATCTCCCTGGTCGAGGACGAGGAGGTCCGCGCGGTCGCGCGGGCCCTGCTGCTGTCCCATCAACAGCTGATCGCCGTCCGGAGCCGCTACAAGGATCAGCTCGAGGTGATCCAGGCGGCGCGCCGGGCGCGCGGCGGCCGAGAGCCATGAGCCGTCCGTTCGCCTTCTACGCCGCCGAAATCTCCTACTTCTCGGCGAAGGTCCGACCGGCCCTGCGGTACAAGGACGTCCACTACCGGGAGCTCCTTCCCGACTACCACGGCGTGATCCTGCCGCGGACGGGCCTCGCCTTCATCCCCATCGTCGTCACGCCCGAGGACGACACCTGGCAGGACACGAGCGCGATCCTCGACAACCTGGAAGCGCGGATCCCCGCGCCGCCGCTCTACCCGTCGACGCCGGTACAGCGCGTGACCGCCTACCTCGTCGAGCTCTACGCCGACGAGTTCATGCTCCTTCCGGCCATGCACTACCGCTGGAGCTTCCCCGAGAGCATCGCGAAGGCGCGCGCCGACTTCGCCTCCAATGCGCCCGATGCGGCGACGGCAGAGCGCTTCGCGACCCGCATGCAGGGCTCGCTCCCCTTCCTCGGCGTGACCCCCGCGACGGCGCCGGCGATCGAGGCCCACCTCCGCGACCTCCTCGACGCGCTCTCGGCGCACCTCAGCGTCCATCCGTACCTCCTCGGCGAGCGCATGTCGCTCGCCGACTGCGCGCTCATGGGCCCGCTCTACGCCCACCTCTACCTCGACGCCGTGCCGGGGCGGCTCCTGCGCGAGACGGCGCCCGAGGTCTGCCGCTGGATCGAGCGCATGAACCATCCCGATCCCGACGCGGCGGGCACATGGCTCGCCGACGACGCGCTCGCGCCGACGCTCCGGCCGATCCTCTCGCTGATCGGCGCCGACGCCGTGCCGATGCTCCTCGACGGCCTCGGCGCCTTCGAGGCCTGGGCGGACGCACGGCCGCCGGACATGCTCGAACCGCCGCGCGGCGTCGGGGGCCACGCGTCCGGGCTCCGCGGCGTCGCCATGCAGCGCTTCACGAGCGCCTACACTCCCTGGATGGCGCAGCGCCCACTCGATCAGTACCGCGCGCTCGGCGCCGCCGGACGCGCCGCGGTCGACCGCGCCTTCACCGGCACCGGGTGCGACGCGCTCCTCCGTCACACGCCGCGCCACCGGGTCGGCAAGCGCCGCTTCACGTTGGTGCTCGAGGGCGGAGGCACGGGATGAGCGACGTCGAGCTCGGTGCGTTCGACCAGGCGATCGCCGACGCGATGGTGCAGGCGCACGGCGCTCCGGGCGGCCTGCCGGGCTACCTCGGCATCCGCTTCGAGTCGCTCACGGCGGGACGCCTCGTCGCCACCATGGAGGCGCGCCGGGAGCTCCTGACGCCGCTCGGCGCGCTGCACGGCGGCGTCATGGCGGGCTTCGTCGATCACACGCTCGGCTGCGTGCTCTATCCGCTCATGAAGCGCGGGCAGTGGGCCGCGACGACCGAGTTCAAGCTGAACTACCTGCGCGCCGTGCAGGGCGGCGCGCTGCGTGCCGAAGCGCGCGTCCTCGCGATGGGGCGACGCTCCGCCGTCGTGCGCGTCGAGGTGACCCACGAGGGCGCGCTCGTCTGCGCCGCGCAGGGCACCCTCCTCGTCTCCGATCCGCCGAGCTCGGGCTAGCGGCGCGTCAGGGGATCAGCAGCACCTTGCCGACGTTGGCGCGCGCTTGCAGGTACGCATGCGCGGCGGCGGCGTCCGCCAGGGGAAAGGTCTTCGCGATGGTCGGGCGCACCCGGCCGTCGCGAGCGTAGTCGAGCACCTTCTCCAGATAGGCGCGCAGCCGCTCCATCTCGCCCCACAGGTGGCCGAGATTGAAGCCGAGGACGCCGCGGTTCTCGTTCATGAGGCGGACCAGGCCGAAGCGCGGCATGCGCGCGAGCTGCCAGAGCGCGGGGAGGATGCGGCGCGACGTCGCCGGCGCGAGCGACGACACGCCGTACCCGACCAGCCGACCGAGCGGGGCGAGCGCCCGGTAGCTGCGGCGGAGGTGCGCGCCGCCGATCGGATCGAGGACCACGTCCGCCCCCTTCCCGCCCGTCACGCGCTTCGTCTCGGCGACGAAGTCCTGGGCGCCGTAGTCGATCACGTGGGCGACGCCCGCCGCGCGGAGCGCCGCGTGCTTCGCCGCCGACGCGGTGCCGATCACCTCGGCGCCGTAGATGCGGCAGAGCTGCACCGCCGCGAGCCCGACGCCGCCCCCCGCGCCGTGGATCAGCACGCGGTCCCCGCCGCGCACGTTGCCGAGCACCTCGAGCATGAGGATCGCCGTGAGGTAGTTCACGGGAATCGCCGCCCCCTCCTCGAACGAGAGGCCCGGCGGCAACGCGGCCACCTGCACCGCCGGCACGACGACCAGCTCCGCGTACCCCTCGAAGCGCGTCGGCGCGAGCACCCGCGCGCCGGCCGCGATGCCGGTCACGCCGGCGCCGACTTCGTCGACCGTGCCCGCGACCTCGTAGCCGACGACGCACGGCGGCTTCGGCGCATCGGGGTAGAGGCCCATGCGCGCCATCACGTCGGCGAAGTTCACGCCGGAGGCGGCGACCCGGATACGCACCTCGCCCGGGCCGGCGTGCGGATCGGGAACCTCGCGCACCTCGAGCACGTCGGGCGCGCCGACGCGCGGGATCCAGACCGAACGCATGCTCACCTCCCCACGGATACCGGCGGCAGCCGGAGCAGCGCGGCCGCCTCGGCCCGCGTCGCCACCCGCCGCCCCGCGCGCTCCGCCATCGCCGCGACGGCGCGCACCAGCTCCGCGTTCCGCGGTGCGCCCGCCCCCCCATGGTCCTCGAGCCCGACCCGCACGTGGCCGCCGCGCGCGATCGCGAGGGGCGCGAGCGTCGCGAGCACGTCGCCGCCGATCACCCCGACCATCCACGGCAGGTCCGTACCCGCCAGCATCGCGAGGTAGGCGTCGAGGCCCGCCGCCGTCGGCGGCAACCCGAAGGGCAGCGCGTCGCCCCCGAAATAGAGCTGGATCTTCCCGGGCGGAAGCCGGCCGCGCGCGTGGTAGGCGAGGGCCACGCGAAGGAATCCCGGCTCGAAGATCGACACGTGGGCCGCGAGCCCGCGCGCCGCGCACGCGTCGAACATGTAGCGCGCGTCGGCGAAGGTGTTCTGGTAGACGAGGTCCATCGCCATCGGCAGGCCGTCGGCGTCGAGCGGCCCGAGGCTCACCGATCCCGGGTCCACGAGGGCGAGCCGCAAGAGGCCGAGGTCGGCGAGCTCCTCGACGTGGGCGTAGCGCTCGCGCGCGTCCGTATGCGGGCCGCCGCCGCCCATCGTCGGATAGAGGATCGCGTCCGGGACCCGGGCGTAGATCGCGCGCCAGGCGTCGCGATAGGGGGCGGTCGCGTGCCGGCCGACGAGGAGCCCGTCGTCGGTGTGGTGGTGGACGATCGCCGCGCCGGCCTCGAAGCACGCGACCGCGTCGGCGACGATCTCCTCCACCGTCCGCGGCACGTGCGGCTGCGCGTCCGGCATCGTGGCCCCGTTCAGGGCGGCCTCGATCACGAGCGGAGCGGCGCCGGACATGGCGCACTCCTACGCGATGCGCAGGGGATTTCAAACGATCGACTCTCCGCCTTGACTACGCGCGCGACCCTGGGGGATCTTCACCCGATGACACCCACCGCCCCGCGTCCCTCGACGGCCTCGGTCCGGATCCGGCTCGCGATCCTGGCCCTCGCCCTGGCATGGATTCCGGCCATCGCCGCCGCCCAGGTCTTCAAGGTCTGCGGCGACGTCGACGACAACGACGTGGTCTCCGTCACCGACGGCGTCCAGGTGCTGCGGGCGGCGGCGGGGCTCTCGACCGACTGCACCGACGCCATCTGCGACGTCGACGTGAGCGGCGCGATCACCGTCACCGACGGCGTGGTGGTCCTGCGCAAGGCCGCGGGCCTCTCGATCACCGAGAACTGCATTCCGGACGACGGCCGCATCAACCAGCAGCTCTCCTACCTGATCCAGTTCACCCAGCCGCTGATCTCGAACGTGCTGCCGACGATCGTGGCGCATCGCGAGGAGAGCATCGACAACGCGTTCACCTGCGACAACGGCGAGGACGGCCTCTACGAGATCTTCGTCACCGACGGCCAGCAGGACAACAGCTTCAGCGATTGCTACTTCGACAACGCCATCGTGAACGGCGATGTCGAGAACGCCAACGACGATCCGATCCTCTCGATCGAGATCGCCGAGGCCCGCAACGACGATACGATCACCTTCGACGGCACCGACGGCACGGCGCTGCTCGGCGTCAACGTCGAGGGGGGCGTGAAGTACAGCGGGCGGCTCGACGCGTCGCCGTCGTTCGAGCGCTTCGACACGAGCGACTTCCTGCTGGTGGTGGGCAACCTGCAGGTGCCCGGTGTCGGCTTCCCGCTCGGCGGGTCGATCACCTTCGAGTTCACCGAAGACTCGAACGTCCCCGACGTGCGCCGGGTGCGGATCTTCTACGACGGCTCCAACCTCGCCCGCGTCGAGGTCACGTTCAGCGACGGCGCGTTCAAGTACTACAAGTTCGAGTTGGCGTTCCTGAACTTCATCTAGAAGAGGCGACCATGCCCGACGCCATGACCATCGAGACCGTCCGGGCGCTCGCGCGCAAGCACCGCAACTGGGGCCGCTGGGGCGCGACCGACGAACTCGGCACCGTGAACTTCATCACCCCGGCGAAGATCGCCGCGGCGGCCCGCCTCGTCCGGCAGGGCAAGGTGCTCTCGCTCGCGATCCCGTTCGACGCCAACGGGCCGCAGACGGGATTCGGAGGGCGCGTGAATCCCCTGCACCAGATGTTGCAGGACGGCGGCGACATCGCGACGGGCGCCCAGGATTTCATCCCGGGCCTGCGCTACTGCGACGACGTCGTCACCATGCCGCTCCAGTGCGCGACGCAGTGGGACGCGCTCTCGCACATCTATTTCGACGGGAAGATGTACAACGACCGGGGCCCGGAGATGGTGACGTCGAGCGGCGCCCGCGCCAACGCGATCACCGCGCTCCGGGACAAGATCGTGAGCCGCGGCGTCCTCCTCGACATTCCGCGCCTCCGGGGAACGCCCTGGCTCGAGCCCGGAGACGCCATCTACCCGGCCGATCTCGACGCCGCGGCCGCCTTGGGCGCGGTGCGGATCGAGAGCGGCGACATCGTTCTCATTCGCACGGGGCAGATGCGTCAGGTACGCGAGCGCGGCAGCTGGGGCGACTACGCCGGCGGCCCGGCGCCGGGTCTGAGCCTCACCTGCGCCGACTGGCTCGCGGCCCACGAGATCGCGGGCTACGCGACCGACACCTGGGGCACCGAGGTCATCCCGAACGAGACCCCCGACGTCTTCCAGCCGCTCCATTGCGTCGCGATCGTCAACATGGGGATGCTGGTCGGCGAGATCTTCACCCTGGAGGCGCTCGCCGAGGACTGCGCCGCGGACGGGGTCTACGAGTGCCTCTTCGTCGCGCCCCCGTTGCCGATCACCGGCGCCGTCGGCTCGCCGATCAACCCGCTGGCGATCAAGTAGCCGACCCGGCCGCGCGCGCCTGGCGCGCGCGCGGCCGACGTGCGACACATCCGGTCGCCATGTTCTCGTCGCACGCCGTCACCCGCGGCATCGAGGTCTTCGTCCGGTCGAGCTATGTGCCCGAGCAGTCCGAGCCCGACGAGCAGCAGTGGTTCTTCGCGTACCGCGTCCGCATCACCAACGGCGGCGACGCGCCCGTGCAGCTCCTCAGCCGCCATTGGGTGATCACCGACGCCAACGGCAAGGTCGAGGAGGTGCGCGGCGCGGGCGTCGTCGGCAAGCAACCGATCCTCGAGCCCGGGCGATCCTTCGAGTACACCTCCGCCTGCCCGCTCGGCACCGCGTTCGGCACGATGCGCGGCGCCTATCGGATGCAGATCAGCGGCGGCGATGCGTTCGACGCGGAGATCGCGCCGTTCACGCTGGCCGCTCCGAACGCCGTGCACTGACCGTAGCGCCCGCGGGCGCTACGGACAGCCGCCGAGGCTCGTGATCCAGTCCGCGAGGAGCGCGCTCCCCTCCGCATCCTCGATCAGGGTCGCGAGCGGCGGCATCTGCTGCTGGCCCCGCAGCGCCGCGCGCAGCCAGAGCACCGATTGCTCGGGGTGGCCCGGGCTCACGATGCGCGCCCCGGGGACGCCGAGGTCGCCCGCCTGCGGCAGCGCGCCGCAGATGAACGTCGACGCGAGGGCGGTCTCCGCGAGGAGATTGATCTGCACCGGGGCGCCGCCCTGGGGGCGGTGGCAGTGACCGCAGTTGGCGTGCAGGTAGCTCCGCGCCCGCGCGTCGAGCGACGCGGTCGCGTCGCTCGGGTCGGCGAGGCGCGGCAGGCTCGCCGGACGCGCCGGGAGACAGCCGCCGAAGAGCCCCGCGAACTCGAACGCCCGCAGCTGGTTGTCGCTCACCCCGCCGTAGTCGTGGACGCGGTTCATCTGCGCGGTCTGGAGGCCGATGGCGCCGGCCGGGCTGTTGTGGCAGCGCACGCAGTCCCCCCGGCTCGGGAAGGAGTGCGTGTGGGCGATCGGCGATCCGGGCTGCGCCGGATCCGTCACCTGGAACGTCGCGGTGGTCGCGCTGTCGAGGAGATAGGCCTCGGTCTGCGCGTCGTTCCACTGGTAGGTGTAGCCCTCCCAGCCGCCCGCGCGCCGCACCAGGAAGCGCGTCTCGAGCGCGCGCCTCGACGCCGGATTGCCGCGCTCGAGCTCGAGGTCGAACTCCTTCACGAGGATCGTTCCGACCGGCAGGCTCCAGCCGCCCGTCGCGGTGTACCCGATCGTGCCGTTCTCGGGCAGCGCCAGGAACCGGCGCTTGCCCGCGCCGTCCGACCAGAGGGGCGACTGTACGTCGTACGGGATCAGCTCCGGCGCGGGGCGGCGGGTCGCGAGATCGTCGAAGCAGCCGGTCGCGCTGAGCGTGAGCGGGAAGACGCCGTCCGGCGGCGCTCCGCCCGGCCGCCGCAGCCGCATGATCTGCCCGGAGCTCACGTTCGTCAGGTAGATCTCGCCGTCGCGATCTTCGCCGAAGCTCGAGAGGCCGAAGGCGTGGGTCGCGAGCGGCTGCACCGCGGGCGCGCCGCCGTCCCACCGCAGCGCCGAGATCTTCCCATTGCAGTAGTCGCCGAAGACGTAGGCGCCGTAGAGCTCGGGGAGCGCCGTCCCCCGGTAGACGACCCCGCCGATGACGGCGCACGCCCCGTTGCCGTGCCCGTAGGCCGCGAGCGGAGCCGTGAAGCCGGGCGACACGCAGCTCGACAGCGGATTGTAGCAGGCCGCGCCCTCCATCTTGCGCCACCCGTAGTTCGCGCCGCGCTCGATGACGTCGATCTCCTCCCAGGCATCCTGCCCGACGTCACCCACCCAGAGCGTGTGCGCCAGGCGATCGAAGGTCATGCGCCAGGGATTCCGCAGCCCGAGCGCCCAGATCTCCCCGCGGGCGCCGGCGACGCCCACGAACGGATTGTCGGGCGGGATCGCGTAGGCGAGCCCGGGGTCGGCGTGATCGACGTCGAGGCGGAGGATCTTGCCGCGGAGATCGTTCGGGTTCTGCGCGTAGTCGTACGGATCGCCCCCGCTGCCGCCGTCGCCGAGCGGCACGTAGAGCATGCCGTCGGGCCCGAACCCGAGGTGACCGCCTTTGTGGTTCTCGAAGGGCTGCCCTACGGTGAGCACGACCTGGCCGCTCGCCGCAACGGCCACGTCGGGATCGGCGCTCACCTGGTAGCGCGCCACCACCGAGCGGCGCGGGTTCGATGCCGAATAGAAGACGTAGAAATAGCCGTTGGCCGCGTACGCGGGATGGAAGGCGAGGCCGAGGAGCCCTTCCTCGCCATTGGCGTACGTGAGGGCGGGGCTGAGGTCGAGGAAGGTTCCGGCCGAGGCGACGCCGTCGTCGTTCGCGAAGACCTTGATGCGGCCGGTCTGCTCGACCACGAAGAGGCGATCGCTGCCGTCGGGAGCGTAGGTGATCTGCACCGGGGCGTTGAAGGTGAGACCGGCGAACGCGCGCGCCACCTCGAGCGTCGGGAACTGCTCCGGCGAGCCGTCGAGCCGGCACGTCCCTCCCACCGGCCGTCCGGCGAGCCCGTGCGGCGCCGGATCCGCGTCGCACGCCCCGTTCGGCGTGAATGTCGGCGCCGGCGTCGACGTGCCCCCGTTGCCGGGTGTCGCCGTCCGCGTCGCCGTGCGGGTCGGCGTCGGCGTGCGGGTGGCCGTCGACGTCGGCGTCGGCGTCACGCTCGGAGTCGCCGTGCGGGTTGGGGTCGGCGTGCGGGTCGGGGTGACCGTTCGCGTCGCGGTCGCCGTCGGGGTGCGGGTGGCGGTCGGCGTCGGCGTCCGCGTCGGCACCGGGACGAATCCGGGGCAGAACGCGGGCACGCGCGAGCGCCCGATGCGCGCGAGCAACGCGTCGGCGCGCGGGTACACGAAGGTCGTCGCCGCCGCGACCTCGCAACCGGCCGTGCGCGCGAGGCAGGCGCGCCACTCCCCGGCGTCGTCGAGGAACGCGATCCCGACGGTCGCGCAGAGGGCGCCGAGCGCGCCGGCATTGGCGCCGTCGGGGCTCGCCAGCAGCGCGAACGGCACTCTGGCCTCGCCGCACGCGCCGGCGACGGCGACCGCAGCCGGATCCACGACGGGAGCCTTCCGGAAGGCCGCGTCGCAGGTCGTCGCCGCCCGCCCCCAGCACGCATCGTCGCCGCCGGACGGGTCGCCGCAGGCGAAGAGCGCGCCGAGGCACCTGTCGTACGCGCCGCGCCACGCGTCCTGGTCGCGCGCGCCGTCCTTCAGCATCGCGGCCGTGCACGGCGCCGCCTGCCGGCCGATCTCGCCGGCGGCGCCCGCTCGCGGCGCCGTCCAGTCGGGGAGGCAGCTCGACCCGACCGGCAGCGACGAGAGCGCCCCCGACGCGGCCAGCAGCCCGACCGTCCGGGGCACGGACGCGGCGATGGTCCACGCCCCCGAGCAGATCTGCGCGTCGGCGAGGCACGCGATCGCGTCGTCGACGTCGTCGACGAGGGGGCTCGGCGCCACCGCGCACCGGTCGACGACTCCCGCGAACCCTACGCCTTCGGCGGGGAGGAGGCTCGCGGCGTCGCAGCGTTTGCGGACGTTCGCGCGCAGCGCCGCCAGGAGCGTCGCCTGCTTCTCGTAGGACTGCCCGCAGGCCGCCGAGGCGCGGAAGACGCAGCCGGCATCGTCGGGCCGCCCCATGAGGCAGCGCACCAGCCCGCCCACGCACTTGCCCGCGTCGCGGTCGCGCGCCGCCGCGTAGCGGTCGGCGGCCGACGCGAGCGCCTTCTGGCACCGGAGCGCGGCCGCCAGCCGGGGGGCGACGGCGTACCCGGCCTCGCTCGGCGCGTCGGACGCCACCGACACCAGTAGGGCGACGACGACGCACGCGACGCGGCGTCGACGACGCCGCCCGGTCGGATGGAAGGGGAGATCGGGAGCCACGAGCATCGGTACCGGCAACGGCGGCGGATCGCGGCGGGGGGTCGCCGACGCGCGACGGTGGTATCGGGAAATCCGCCGGGAAGCAATTCACCGGCGCCATACGGTCTGCGCGGGTCGGGCGTGCCGCGGCACGCCCGACCCGCGCCCCGTCTCAGGGGTTGCAGGCGATCTTCAGCGAATCGACGTCCGCCTTGCCGGCGCTGTCCTCGGTCCGGAGGCGGATCACCTTGCGCGTGAGGCGCCCGTTGCGGATCGGGATCCGCAGATACGCGGTCACGCAGTGGTCCTGGGTCGTGAGCGCGGTATGGTACTGGATCGTGTTGACGTGGTTCCCGAGCACGAGGTTCGAGCCGAGCGAGCGGAACAGCGTGCTCAGGTCGCGGCCGATCTTCGCGTCGTCCGGCTTCTTGCTGTCGGGCTTCGGGCTCTTGATCGTCAGCGCCTTCACGTCGGACGGGAAGCAGGCGCTTCCCTGCAGACGCGGGTCGTTGTTGTTGAGGCAGATCATGACGTGCGCCACGCAGCTGCCGTTGGTCGCGCCGTCGAAGTCCGTGCCGCCGCCGTCGTTGATGACGAAGCTGTTCTGCTTGAGGGTCTTCTCGGTCAGCGGCGCATCCACGAAGAACTCGGTCGCGCAGTCGGTGGTGGGGCTCCCGCCGCCCGGCGCGCAGCGGCCGGGGGCGGCCTCGGTGCAGCCCGCGAAGGACGGATAGGTCTCGCGTGACGCCGCGTTCGCCACCACGTCCGCCGTGTAGAGGTAGGTGTCGTGATAGCCGTTGCCGAGCCAGAGGTTCACCTGGTCGCCGAAGTGCGGCCGACCGACCACGCCGTCCTCGCCGCCGGGAATGACGTTCTTCGCCACGATGGCGCCGCTCGCCATCTCGACGACGCTCCGGCGGTTGGCGCCGCTGCCGAACGCCAGGCTCGTGGCCGAGGTCGGGCGCAGCCCGTAGTTCGCCACGTCCACCGTGAAGCGCGCGCCGTCGGACGGCATGCCGGGCGGGAAGCCGCCGGCCGGCTGGGGCGGGATGCTGTACGCGCCGCCGCCGGTGATGAACGTGCCGTTCATGTCGCCGTCGATGAAGCTGTTGAAGACGACGTAGTGGACCTTGCCCCACAGGTAGTCGTCGACGTTGGTGGAGTTCGCGAACGCCGAGGTGAAGCCGGCGCCCGAGAGCAGGTTCAGCGCGTCCTGGAGGCTCTTCACGAGGAGGATGTCGCGCTCCTCCTCGGCCGAGAGCGTCACGCTCGTATCGTCGAAGAAATTGATCCCGGACGCGCCGACGCCCGTGAACGGCACGCGCGTCAGCAAGCGGTTGAGCCCGCGCAGGCCCTCGATCACGCCCTGGCGGTAGCCGATGCCGGCCGCCGCGAGCCGCGTGTCGAACGTGCGATCCATGAGGCGCCCGACCGCCACGTTGTAGAGGGTCGTCGCGACGCTGTCGACGAGCTCTTGCGGCGTCGGCGTGCCGGGGTCGCCCGGCGTATCGAAGCCCGCCGGCGCGTTGTACGTCCAGCTGGCGAGCCGATTGCGCGCGTCGAGGATCTTCGCGTTCACCAGGCCCGCGAGCTCCGGCGGCGCGCCGCCGAGACCCGCATGGTCGACGGCGTCGACGAAGTACGGCGCGAGACGCTTGCCTTCCATCTGGTTCACGTCGGCCTGCATGCGCTCCATGTCGGCCATCGAGATCACGCCGTCGCCGGCCGGAGTGCCCGGCGGCGTCGAGATGAGGTTCAACTCGCTCTTGATGAGCTCGGTGATGCGGGCTGCCCGGAACTCGTCGTAGCCGGGGCTCAGGTACGGGCCGGTGCCGGCGAGCGCCTCGTTCAGCGCGTCGTTGTCGGCCGTGTTGCCGACCGGATCGTTGTTGGCGTTCACCCACCAGTGCGCGGGCGGATTCTCGATCTGCGGCACCTCCGCCGCGGGCACGACCTCGTAAGGCACGGCCTGGTCGGCCGGTTGCGGACCGCCGAGCGTCTTCCACTCGTTGCCGGTGGTGCCGTCGCGCACCAGGTACGGCGGATTGCCGTGCACCGTACCCGCATCGAGATCCTCGCGGATCGGGAACTCGCCGCTCGCGAAGTACGCGATGTTGCCGAGGACGTCGGCGTAGCCCCAGTTCTGGGAGCCGAAGTCGAAGAACTGGAGCCCCTGCTTGAAGGTCGCGAGATCGGTCGCCGTGTTCCAGACGTAGAAGGTATCGAGCTCGCGCGTCGCGTAGGTGCCCGTGAACTTGACGGTGAGCGCGCTCCCGACCTGATTCGCCTGGAACGGATTTCCCGGCGCCGCGGTGTGCGGGATGGTGAGCGTCTGCGGGAAGATCGCCCCGTGGCGCGTGACCACCATGCGACGCGGCGGCACGAAGTTCGCCAGGAGCTTGGTGGCGTCGAACGTGCCCTTCACCGAGGCGAGGGGCACCGACGACGCGAACGCGATCACCTGCCGCTCGAGCCCGCCGACCGCCTCGTTGCCGTTCTCCATGTTGACCTTCACCAGGATCGGCGACTGCACGACCGGCTCCGGGTTGCCCTGGTAGTGGCTGAAGAGCGTTCCCGCGGCGTCGGTGGACATGTCCTCGAGGTACCAGTCGGTCACGTCGGCGGGATTGGTCGTCGAGCCCCAGGCGATGTGCTCGTTGTGCCCCTGCACCACGCCCGGCGCGCCCGCGAACCCGATGCCGGTCACGTTCATGTTGCCGCCGCGGTCCTTGGTGTTGACGTGCAGCTCGTAGAACGTCGCCGGGCTGCCGAGGCCCAGATGCGGATCGTTCGCGTAGATGGGGTTGCCGGTGTCGGTCACCGAGCCGTCGACCGCCCACTGGTTCGACCCGACCGTGCCGCGGGCGCGGATCTCGCGCATCACCGGCTGGTCCATCAGCTTGGCGATGAACTCGCGCGCCTGGCGCACGGTCTCCTTGCGGGCGGCCACCATCCGGCGCTGCTGCTCCTTGGTGAACCTCCGGCCCTTGCCGCTACCGGCCTTGCCGGCCGCCTTTGCCGTCGTGGTGGCCGTCACGGCGCGGCCAGCGGCGTCCGGCGCGGCCGCGCTTCCGGCCGCCGCCTTGGCGTCGGCAAGCATGGTCGTCGCCGGACGCGCGAGGCCCGTGAGCGGGATCGGCGCGTTGTTCGCGTCGGGCACCGTGAAGGCGTTCTCCGACGGCTGGATGCGAGCGAGGTCCTGCGCGAACGCGGTCGTACCGGTTGGCACCCCGAGCGCGTCGGTGACGTCGGCGAGATCCGCGGTCGGGCCGTCCTCGAAGTCGAAGGACAGCTGGAAGGCCTGGAGCTTGCCGAACGCCACCGAGTCGACGGGCGACCACGGCGCGATCGAGCCGAGGCCGAGGCTCACGTACTCGGGCGGCAGATTGCCGGTCGCGTTCGCGAGATTGATGTACTCGTTCACGCCGTCAGCGTAGGCCTGCAACATGCTCTGCACGGCCGGCGTCAGCGCGTTGAACGAGTCGATCGCCGCCTGGCGGAACCCGAGGGACTGGAAGAACAGGTCCTGGGTCACGTTGCTGATGTTCCCGGGAAACGGCGGGTCCTGCGCCTGGAGGATCGACGGACCGGTCTTGAAATCGGGAAAACCGAGGATTTCGGAGACGGTGCCGCTCGGCACGCGCCGGAACACGTCCATCTGGAACATGCGCGCGCGGGCATGGATGTTGCCGAGCGCGAACGCCGCGTCGTTCTGGGTCGAGGCGTAGATGTGGGGGATGCCCTTCGCGTCGCGCACCACGTCGACGGGCGCGCTCAGTTGCGCGAACGTCAGGGTCTGCGCGATCGGAAGATCGGTCACGGGGTCGGCGAACGCCGGACCGACGGTCACCAGCGACCATGCGAGCGCGAACGCGACGAGGGACGACGAGCGGCGACGACGATGATGCATCGGGGATCCTCCTGGATGTTCGGATGCGACGGTCTGTTGCTACGGACGGCACGAACGGCCGAAGCGCTGCGGCCGCGAGATCGCGGCATTAGACGGCGGTCGGCCTGTCCGTGTCAAGAAAAAATCCGTGCCGGGACGCATGCGAAGCGCTGGCGGTCGTTCCCCCGGAGCGGGCGATCGAGGGCTCGATCGCCATGGCGTGGGCTCTGGCGCGGAGCGGCGCCCGCCGGGCGACCGGTCGCGACGAGCGGCGACGTCGCGCGCGCCCGGCCGGGCACGATCATCGCGCGCCCGGCCGGCGCGTTTCGCCGCTTTGAGAAGCGGCCGGAGCGGTCGTTTCCCAATCCCGGGACGCGTCCGGCCCGGAGCGTCCGTCTCGTCCCGGATTCCCCCTGGCAAGCCGGTTGCTTTGGAGAACGCCATGGACCAGCCCGTGCAGATCACGTTCCGCGACGTGCCGCCCTCGGCGGCCGTCGAAGCCCGTATCCGCGAAGAGGCGGATGCCCTCCGTCAGTACGACGATCGCATCGTGCGTTGCCGCGTGGTCGTCGAGCAGCCGCATCGCCACCACCACCAGGGGCGGCTCTTCGCGATCCGTATCGACCTCACCGTACCGGGACGGGAGATCGTCATCGGCAACGGCTCCCACGCCGATCCTGCGCACGAGGACGTCTACGTGGCCATCCGCGACGCGTTCGAGGCGACCCGGCGGCAGCTGCAGGACCACGCGCGCCGCCTGCGCGAAGGCCGCCACGCGCCCGACGGGCCCGCGTCCGAAGGACGGGTCGGCCGGCTCATCCGCGACCAGGGCTACGGCTTCATCGAGACGACCGACGGCCGCGAGGTCTACTTCCACCGCAACAGCGTCGTGGACGGCGCCTTCGACCGGCTCGAGGCGGGCGTCGCCGTGCACTTCGCGGAGGAGCTCGGCGACAAGGGTCCGCAGGCGACCAGCGTCCGGCCGCGGCATCACCGGCCGTCGCCCGCGAAGTGACGGGGCGGCGGGCATCGGACACGACCAGCTGATGCCCACGATCGTCACGCTCACGATGAACCCCGCCGTGGACGTCAGCACGGCGGTGCCGCACGTCGTCCCCGACCGGAAGCTCCGCTGCGAAGCGCCCCGCCGCGAACCCGGCGGCGGCGGCATCAACGTGGCCCGCGCGGCGCACCGCCTCGGCGTCGAAGCCGAGGCCTGGTTCCCGGTCGGCGGCGCCGGCGGCGAGCTGCTGCAGCGGCTCCTCGACGCCGAAGGCGTCCGCCACACGGCGCTCCCGGTGCAGGGGTGGACGCGCGAGAACATGAACGTGCTCGAGCAGCTGAGCGGACGGCAGTTCCGGTTCTGCGTGCCCGGCGCGCCCCTCGCCGCGCACGAATGGCCGGTGTTCCTCGAGCGTCTGCGCGCCCTCTCGCCGGCGCCCGACTTCGTCGTCGCGAGCGGCAGCCTGCCGCCCGGCGTCCCGGTCGACTTCTACGCCGAGCTCGCCCGCTCGGCGCGCGAGCTCGGCAGCCGGCTCGTGCTCGACACCTCGGGACCCGCCCTCGCCCGCGGCGTCGAGGCGGGGGTGTACCTCCTGAAGCCGAGCCTCGGCGAGTTTCGCGCCCTCACCGGGAGCGCCGACGAGGACGAGTCGGCGCTGATCGCGCGCGCCGTCGAGGTGGTCGTCCAGCGCCAATGGTGCCACGTGCTGCTGCTGTCGCTCGGCGCCGCGGGCGCCGTGCTCGTCACCGCCGACGAGCGCCAGCGCTTCTCGGCTCCGGCCGTCCCGACGGCGAGCGCCGTCGGCGCGGGCGACAGCATGGTCGCGGGCATGCTCGCCGGGCTCTGCCGCGGCCGCTCGCTCCGCGACGCCGCCCGCTTCGCGGTCGCGGCCGGCGCCGCGGCCGTCATGAACCCCGGCACCGAGCTCTGCCATCGTCGCGACGTCGAGCGCCTCGAAGCCCAGGTCGTGGCATCCGCCGTCTGATGGAGTAAGGAAGCCGCATGGACTTCGAGCATTCGGAACGCGCGCGCGACTACATCGCGCACGTCGACCGCTTCGTCCGCGAACGCATCCTCCCGAGCGAGGAGACCTACCTGTCGCAGCTCTCGGGCTCGCCCGATTGGCGGCAGTGGCGGATTCCGCCGGTCATGGAGACGCTCAAGGCCGAGGCGAAGGCCGCCGGCCTCTGGAACCTCTTCCTGCCCGACTCCGACCTCGGCGCTGGCCTCGACAACCGGGACTACGCGCCGCTCGCCGAGATCATGGGGCGGAGCTTCATCGCGTCGGAGGTCTTCAACTGCAGCGCGCCCGACACGGGCAACGCCGAGGTGCTCGTCCGTTACGGCAGCCCCGAGCAGAAGGAGCGCTGGCTCGCGCCGCTCCTCGACGGCCGCATCCGGTCCGGCTTCGCGATGACCGAGCCCGCCGTCGCCTCGAGCGACGCCACCAACATGAAGGCGACCTGCGAGATCGACGGCGACCAGATCGTCCTGAACGGCCAGAAGTGGTGGACGAGCGGCGCCGGCGACCCGCGCTGCGGCTTCCTGATCTTCATGGGCGTCACGGATCCGCGCGCCGAGCGCCACCAGCGGCACTCGATGGTGCTGGTGCCGACCGACGCCCCGGGACTCCGGATCGTCCGCATGCTGCCGGTCTTCGGCCACCTCGACGAGCCGCACGGCCATGCCGAAGTCGTCTTCGACGACGTGCGCGTCCCGCTCGCGAACTTCATCGCCGGTCCCGGACGCGGCTTCGAGATCGCGCAAGGCCGGCTCGGCCCGGGGCGCATCCACCACTGCATGCGGGCGATCGGCGCCGCCGAGCGCGCCCTCGAGCGCCTCTGCCGGCGGGCCGTCGCGCGGGTCGCGTTCGGGAAGCCGCTCGCCAACCTCGGCGGCAACCGCGACGTCATCGCGAACTGCCGGATGGCGATCGACCAGGCGCGGCTCCTCACCCTGCGCACCGCGTGGGCGCTCGACAAGCACGGGACCTTCGGCGCGCTCACCGACGTCTCCGCGATCAAGGTGATCGCGCCGAACGTCCTGCAGACCGTCGTCGACGCCGCGATCCAGATCCACGGCGGCGAGGGCGTCGCCGACCCGGAGCTGTCACGCCTGATGGGCATGGCGCGCGTGCTTCGGCTCGCGGACGGTCCCGACGAAGTGCATCGCGCCATGGTCGCCAGGCTCGAGCTCCGCAAGTACACCTGACGCGTGCGGACGCGTCGAAGGTCGTTCTGCTGGCTGGTGCTGGCGGGAGCGTGCGCGCTCGGCGCCTGCCGGCGGCCCGCGGTCGCGCCGCACGACAGCGGCGAGTGGGGGCCGTACGATCTGGTGCTGCCGCGCGGCGAGCCGCAGGCGCTGGCGTTCCTGCTGTCGCCCGCGTCCGGGATCGACGGCGCCGACCGCGCCGCCGCCGCCGAGCTCGCCCGTCTCGGCGTCGCGGTCGCGCTCGTCGATACCCGCGTCTATCTGACCCGCATGGACCGCGCCGGCAGCCCCGCCGGAACCGACTGCCTCGACGTTCCGGGCGCGTTCGTGTGGACGAGCCACGCGCTGGAGCAGGAGCTCGGACTCGGCGCGTACCGGCCGCCGTGGGTGATCGGCCGCGGCGCGGGCGGTCTCGTCGCCTACGCCGCGCTCGCGCAGTCCCCCGGACACGCGCTCGCGGGCGGGGTCGGCCTCGACGTCGAGGACCGCGTGCTCGCCGTCGCGCGGCCGCTCTGCGGCCTCGCCGCGACCCCGACCCGGGGCGGACGCCGGCTCGGCGTCTACCGGCTCGAGGCCCCGTGGCGCTTCGTCGCGACCAGGCCTCCGGCGACCGCGCTCCGCACCTGGCGCCAGGGCATCGACGACCGCAACGACGAGCGCGCCGCGACCGTGACGCCGCGCGCGCCGACCTATCCGGCGGTCGTCGCCGAGGTGGTGGCTCCGCTGCTCCGCGCGCAGGCCGCCGCCCCGACCGAGCGCATGCCCGTGGTCGAGGTGAAGCCGGTGAGCGCGCACGGCGCGCTCGTCGTCATCTTCTCCGGCGACGGCGGCTGGCGCGACATCGACAAGCAGGTCGGCGACTACCTCGCGGCCCGCGGCTTCGCCGTCCTCGGCGTCGACGCGCTCAGCTACTTCTGGGAGGCGCGCTCTCCCGACGAGACCGCCGCCGACGCGGCCGCCATGCTGCGCGCGTACCTGGCGCTCTGGCGCGCGCCGCATGTCGCGCTCGTCGGCTATTCCTTCGGCGCCGACATCCTCCCCTTCGTCTACAACCGGCTTCCGGCCGACCTCCGGAGGCAGGTGCTGCTCGTGAGCCTCCTCGCGCCGAGCCGCACCATCGAGTTCGAGATCCACGTCACCGACTGGCTCGGCGGCGGCGCCGATGACGACGACCTGCCGATCCCACCGGAAGCCGCGCGCCTTCCGGCCGACAAGCTGCAGTGCATCTACGCCGACGAGGACGACGCGGACTCGCTCTGCACCGACCCGTCGGTGCCGCCGGCCGTCGTGGTGCGCCGTCCCGGCGACCACCATTTCGACGGCGACTACGAGGCGCTCGGGGCCGTCGTCGAAGAGGCGATCCTGCGCCGCCTTCCCCGGCGCGCGGCGAAGTGACGAGACGACCCGCGCGTACGGTCCTCGTACCGTACCGCGGCTTCCGCGTCCGCGGATCGACACCCCGCCGCGGCTTCGGCGCTGGACCCGGGTCGAGCGCGCCGCCTTTTCCGAAGCGAGCCGCGCTCCGCGAGCGCCACTTGTGGTGTCCTCATGGAGCCTATAGTGTGTCCACATGGACGTCGGCGTACGGGAGCTGAAGCAGCATCTCTCCGCGTATCTCGAGCGCGCGGCCCGTGGAGAGGCGATTCGAGTCACGGACCGTGGGGTGCCGAAGGCGATGCTCGGCCCCGTGCCCGGGACGGTGCGGCTCGATGAAGGGATCGCGCGCGGATGGATCTCGCCTCCGCGCGCGCGTGGGGCCTCCCCGGGAAAGGCGCGCCGCGCGCGCGCCACCGTTCGGATCGATGACGTCCTCGCCGAGGACCGCGGCGAGTGAGTCTCTACGTCGATACCAGCGCCCTGTTGAAGCGGTACGTCGCGGAAGACGACAGCGAAGCATGCGAGCGATTCTTGCTCGGAGACCTGTCTTGGATCACGGCGCGGCACACGTGGGTCGAGGTCGTGCGCAACCTCTCGAGGCTGCTCTCGGGCGCGGAGCGCGCCCGCGTCAAGACGATCTTTCGCAGCGACTGGAGTCGAATGCACGTGGTCGAGATCGACGCAACGCTCTGCGAGCGGGCGGGCGATCTCGCGGAGACCCTCCAGGTGCGCACACTCGACGCGCTCCATTTCGCGGCTGCGGAGCGTGCTGGCGCCGGGGGCTTGCCCTACCTCACCTACGACATTCGACAGGCCCAGGTCGCGCGATCTCTCGGTTGGAGCGTCCTCGGCCGATAGCCGGATGCTGATCGCGCAGGCGCAGGTCGAAGACCTCCGGTGTTCCGGGCGTACTCGGCGGCGATCGCGCCCGCGTCGAGGGCGCCTGGCGAGATCGGCGTTCATCGAGGCCACCAGGGACGCAGTATTCGAGCCGCCGCCCGTCGAATGGGCGATGGACCTGGAGATCGTCCACCCGTTCAGGCCGATGCGGCGCGCGTAGGCCCGCATCCTCAGCGGCCGTCGGTTGGGTGGCATCGAACGCTCCTGTCGCACAAGCTCTGGTGCCGAACATTCTTTGCGGCGGGGTAGGTTCAGGAGGTGGGTAAATAGAGAAAAGGCGATGTAGCCTTCCGGGTTGCGAGACCCAGCCGGGGACACCGGCAGGAAGGAGACACCGCCCATGGGGAAGCAAAGCAGACGAGAGG
>JADYZW010000036.1 GCA_020852955.1 Deltaproteobacteria bacterium
AGGTGCTGCGGCGCGAGCTCAAGGTCGAGGAGCAGGAGCGCTTCTCCGGCACCAAGCTCAAGAAGAGCCGCGACGCGCTGAACCGCCTCGGCTTCTTCCAGGAGGTGAACCTCACCACCCAGCGCGGGCGTAGCGAGGAGAAACTGAACCTCCAGGTCGACGTGAAGGAGGGGCAGACCGGATCGCTGACCGCCGGCGCCGGCTTCAGCTCGGCCGACAGCCTGCTGTTCAACGCCCGCATCCAGGAGAACAACCTCTTCGGCCGCGGCCAGCGCGCCGTGCTGAACGCCGATTTCGGCAGCCGCCGCCAGAACTTCATCGCCAGCTTCACCGAGCCGTGGCTCTTCGACATCCCCCTCAACAGCACCATCGACGGCTTCCGTTGGCTCCTCGACTACGACGATTTCACCCGCGGCGGTACCGGCGTCGGTTTGCGCTTCCTCTATCCGCTGACGGCGCTCGGCTACGAGCGATTCTTCGACCTCTTTTCGCTCGAGGAGGTCCGGATCGGCGCCGAGTACCGGTTCGAGCAGGCCGAGATCAGCGACGTGAACCGCAATTCGCCGCCGACCGTGGTCGCCTCCGAGGGTCAGAGCATCACCAGCTCGATCCGCCCCCTCGTCACTCGCAACACGCTGAACAGCTTCTTCGATCCGACGCGCGGGTCCGCGCAGGAGTTCTCGGTCGAATACGCGGGCCTCGGCGGCGAGAGCGAGTTCGTCAAGGTCGACGCCCGGACGCGCCACTACTGGTCGTTCTACAAGTCGCCGTCGCTCGGCACCTTCGTGTACTCGATCGCCGGCCAGGTCGGCTACGGCCGGGGCTTCACGGGCGTGATCGGACACGAGCTGCCCCTCTACGAGCGCTACTTCCCGGGCGGCATCAACTCGGTCCGCGGCTTCAAGACCCGCACCCTCGGTCCGCGCGAGTCGGTCTTCAACCCGCAAGGGGAGGAGGTCAACACCGACCCGATCGGCGGCAGCCGCCAGCTCATCGTCAACAACGAGATCATTTTCCCCATCGTCGAGCCGCTCGGGTTGAAGGGCGTCGTGTTCTTCGACGCCGGCAATTCGTGGCTCGACTCGGACGGATGGGACGTCGGCGACATCCGCTACGCCGCTGGCGCCGGCGTCCGCTGGCAGTCGCCGATGGGTCCGATCCGGATCGAGTTCGGCTTTCCCCTCAACAAGAAGGACCACGACAAGACGAGCGTCGTGCTCTTCTCGTTCGGCGCACCCCTCTAGGCGGCAAGGAGAACCCTTTCATGTGCATGCGACGTTTCCTCCTCACCCTTACTCTCGTCGCCGCGGCGCTCGCCCCGGCGCTGTCCGCGGCCCGCGCGACGGCGGCCGACCTGAAGGTCGGCATCGTCGACCTCCAGCGGGCGCTCAACGAGTCCTCCGCCGGCAAGAAGGCGAAGGACCAGTTCAAGGGCGAGTTCGAGAAGATGCAGAACGGCCTGAAGTCCGAGAAGGACTCCCTGGACCGCCTGAAGGACGACCTCGACAAGAAGAGCACGGTCCTCAGCGAGGACCAGAAGAAGACCAAGATGGAGGACTTCGAGCGCCGGCGCCGCGACCTCCGCCGCAAGCTCGAGGACTCCGACGCCGAGCTCCGCAAGAAGGACCAGGAGCTCACCGGCAGCATCCTCAAGGACCTCGCCGTCGTGATCCAGGAGATCGGCGAGCGCGAGGGCTACACCCTCATCCTCGAGAACTCGAGCAGCTCCGTGCTCTACGGGTCGAAGTCGATCGACATCACCGACTCGGTGATCAAGGCCTTCGACGCGAAGCGCTGACCGAGCGCGCTCGGCCCGGCCGGCCATGCGTGACGACGACGGCGGCGAGGCCGCGGGGGAAGGCGAGGCGGTCGACTTCGCCGCCGTCGCGCGCCTGCTCCCGCAGGGCTATCCGCATCGCCTGATCGATCGGGTGGTCGCCTGCGACGACGGACGCCGGCTCGTCGCCCGCAAGGGCGTCACGGCGGGCGAGCCCTTCTTCGCCGGACACTTCCCGGGATGGCCGGTCATGCCGGGCGTCCTGATGTGCGAGGCGCTCGTCCAGGCGAGCGCGCTGCTGGTCGCGCGCTCCGACCCGCCGCCCGCCGAGGGCGCCAGCCTCACGGTCACCGGCCTCGAGCGCGTCCGCTTCCGGCAGCCGGTGGTTCCCGGCGACGTACTCGAGATCGAGGTCGCGGTCGCCGCGCGCACCCCCGAGCAGTGGCGCTTCCGCGGCCGCGTGCGGGTCGGGAGCGCGGTCGTCGCGGAGTCCGACTTCGACCTCGCGGTGCGCCTCCCGTCCGGTCCGGCGATCCACCCGAGCGCGGTGCTGGCGCCCGGCGCCGCGCTCGGCGTCGACGTGCGCATCGGCCCCTACGCGGTGATCGGCCCCCACGTCCGGCTCGGCGATCGGACCTCGGTCGGGCCGCACGCGGTCCTCGACGGCCACACGACGATCGGCGTCGGCAACCGGATCTTCCAGTTCGCGAGCGTCGGCGCCGAACCGCAGGACCTGAAGTACCGCGGCGAACCGAGCCGGCTCGTGCTCGGCGACCGCAACATCGTCCGCGAGTTCGCCACCCTGAATCCCGGGACGACCGCAGGCGGGATGCTCACCCGGCTCGGGGACGACAACCTGGTCATGAACTACGCCCACGTCGGCCACGACTCGCGCATCGGGAGCCGCTGCATCCTCGCCAACAGCTCGGCGCTCGCGGGCCACGTCACGCTCGAGGACTTCGTGTTCGTGGGCGGTCTGGCGGCCGTGCACCAGTTCTGCCGGATCGGGGAGTCGGCGCTGCTCGGCGGCGGGGCCATGGTGACGCACGACGTCCCGCCGTTCTGCAACGCGTCGGGGGACCGCGCGCGCCTGCGCGGCCTGAACGTCGTCGGCCTGCGCCGGCGCGGCTTCGACGCCGCCCGCATCCGCGTGATCAAGCAGGCCTATCGTGTGCTCTTCGACGCCGACCTGCCGCTCGCCGAGGCCCGAACGCGCGCCGCCCGGGAGCTCGGCGCGTACCCCGACGTCGCGCGCATGCTGGCGTTCATCGCGGCCTCCCGGCGTGGACTCTGTCCGGCGGGCCGCCCCGACGGCGACGACGATGACGCCGACTGAGCGCATCGGGATGATCGCCGGCAACGGCCGCTTTCCTCTGCTCTTCGCGGAGGCGGCCCGCCGCGCCGGCGTCGACGTCGTCGCCGTCGCGCACCAGCACGAGACGCCGGACGAGATCGCGAACCTCGTGAGCCACCTGACCTGGGTGCGCGTCGGGGAGCTCGGCAAGATCATCCGCACCCTCAAGCAGGCGGGCATCGAACGCGCCGTCATGGTGGGGGGCATCCGCAAGCCGCGCCAGCTCTCCGACTTCCGCCCGGACTTCCGCGGGGCGGCGTTCATCGCCAAGACCCGGACGCTGCGCGACGACGTGCTACTGCGCGGCGTGGCGGCCGAGCTCGAGCACGACGGCATCACCGTGGTCGAATCGACGCTGTTTCTCGGCGACCTCGTGCCGCGGGTCGGCACGCTCACCCGCAAGGCGCCGCGGACCCGCGAATGGGACGACGTGCGCTTCGGCCTCGAGGTGGCGCGCGAAGTAGGCCGATTCGAGGTCGGGCAGAGCGTCGTGGTGAAGCGGCGGACCGTCATCGCCGTCGAGGGCATCGAGGGCACCGACGCCGCGATCCGACGCGGAGGCGAGCTCGGGCGTGGCGGCGTGGTGGTGGTCAAGGTCAGCAAGCCGGGCCAGGACCTCCGCTTCGACGTCCCGGCGGTCGGCATGACCACGATCGAGGTGATGCGCGAGGTCGACGCGCGCGTCCTCGCCCTCGAAGCCGGGCGCACCATCATGATCGACCGCGAGGAGATGCTCCGCGCCGCCGACGCCGCGGGGATCGCGATCGTCGCCGTGGCGTGAGGCGGGTCGTGTAGACCCGCGTGGGCGGATCGACTAAGGTCGCACCCCTGGGCGGAGGCAGGCCGCCAGCCGTGCCGATTTTCCGTTTCGTGCGCGTATGCGGGATCGCCGGGAGAGATCTCGCACATTCGTCACGGTGGAACCTGGCATGTCGTTTGCTGCTCCCGCCGTCGGCGGTCCAGGTCCGGACGCATGCGACCCGCGTTTCAGCAGAGATTCCTCGACAACGACGCGACGCTGACCCTCGGGGGCATCTCGCCCACCGAGAAGGTCATCGCGTTCTGCCGGGTGCTGCTCGCTATCGCGACCTTCGCGATCATGCTCGTCGATCCGAAGGAGCCCCTCTGGCCGGTGGTCGCCTATCCGCTCGTCGGCTCCTACGTCGCCGTCAGTCTCGCCCTCTTCCTCCTCGTCCGCAGCGAGATCGTCCGCGGCCGCAAGGTCGGACCCTACTCGGTCGTGCTCGACATGGTGTTCGGCGTGCTCATCACCCTCTTCACCGAGCGCGGCGCGACGCCGTTCTTCCTCCTGAACCTCTTCGTGATCGCGAGCGTCAGCGTGCGCTGGGGCTTCACGGCGGCGGCGCCGATCACGATCTTCCTCGCCGGCCTCTATCCCGTGCTGGTCTTCATCGCGAGCCGCTGGCTCGAGCCGCAGTTCTTCAGCGTGCAACGCGCGCACTTCTTCCGGCCGATCTACCTGATCGCGCTCGGCTACCTGATCGCGTACCTCGGCGAGCACGAGCGGCGGTCGAAGCAGAAGCTCGGCGTCATGCTCGACCTCACGAGCGCCATCCGCCCGGGACGCGCGCCCGGGTGGGCCCTCACGCGCATTATGCGCCGGATGCTGCACCACCACGACGCCTCGCACGGCCTCGTGGTCCTGCGCGACCCGGAGAGCCGGCGCTACTTCACCTGGGAGATGCACCGCGAAGGCGACCGCCTGAAGCTCGGGCTCCGTATTTCGGAGACCGATCCCTATCCCTTCCCGTTCGCGAGCTCGACCGAGGCGTTCTTCTGCAACACCTTCGACGCGCGCGGCCTCACCGCGCTCTGCTACGACGTCGTGAGCGGCGCCACCCAGCGGAAGGTCGTCACGGGCGACACGCGCCTGCCCGCGAGCGGGTCGGACCAGGCGCTCCTCATGGTGCCGGTCCTGATCCAGCGCGAGCTGCGCGGCCGGGCCATGGTGCTCCGCAAACGCCGGCCGAAGTTCGCGCGCGAGGACATGGAGTTCCTCCTCCTCGTGGTCGGCCAGGCGGCCGCGGCCTTCGAGGCGGCACGGCTGCAGGCGAAGGCCGAGGAGGTCGCCGTGCTGGAGGAGCGCGCCCGCATCGCGCGGGATCTCCACGACGGCTTCATCCAGTCGCTCGCCGGGATCGATCTCCGCGCCGAGGCCTGCCTCAAGATGCTCGGGAAGGACCCCGCCCGGGTGCCGCGCGAGCTCGCCGAGTTGCAGCAGACGGTCGAGCGCGGCTACCGGGAGGTCCGGCACTACCTGAACGTCCTGCGGAGCTCGAGCCGGGAAGCCCACGACCTGCGGACGACGCTCGAGCAGGTCGCGGCGGAGTTCTCGATCCGCGAGCGTCTGCGGGTCGCCCTCGAGCTGCCATCCGACGAGGCGGACCTGCCGCCCTCGACCGCGTACGAGGTCACCCAGATCGTGCGCGAAGCGCTCCGCAACGCCGTCCGCCACGGTGCGGCCAAGGAGGCGACGGTGAAGCTCGCCGTCTACGGATCGCACTGTTCGCTCGTCATCCAGGACAACGGACGCGGCTTCACGGCGCCTTCCGGGGCGGTGGATGCCGACGGGGTCGTGCAGGCGAACGCGGTGCCCTGGTCCATCCGCGAGCGCACCGCGTCGCTCGGCGGCACGCTGCGGGTGCGCAGCCAGGCCGGACGCGGCGTCGAGATCCACGTGGTCGTGCCGGCGGCCGCGGCGGAATCGGAATCGCCACGAAGCAGGAGGATCGCATGACCATCCAGCCGCGCCGTCGCCGCGTCGTCATCGTCGACGACCACACGCTCTTCCGCGACGGACTCCGCACCATCCTCGGCATGGAGGACGATTTCGAGGTCATCGCCGACGTCGAGAGCGCCGAGGACATCGTGGAGCTGATGTGGGAGACGAAGCCGGACGTGCTGCTCCTCGACATCCGCATGCCGCAGGGGAGCGGCCTCGACGCGATCCCGGCGATCTGCCGGATCAGCCCCAACACAACGGTCATCGTGCTGACCGCCTGCGACGAAATGGAGGAGCACGTGCGCGCCTTCAAGCTCGGCGCGCGCGGCGTGGTGCTGAAGGACTCGGCGCGCCACACGCTCGTGCAGGCGATTCGCTCCGTCTGTCGCGGCGAGACCTGGATGGATCCCCGCATGCGCGGCGTGCTGGTCGCCGAGCTCGCGCGCAGCGGCGACGCCGGCGAGCGCATCGCGATCGACCGCGACGACGGCCTGACCGACCGCGAGCTCGAGATCGTGCGCCTCGTGGCCGCCGGGAAGAAAAACAAGGAAGTCGCCGAGCAGCTCTCGATCAGCGAGCGGACCGTGCGCACGAACCTGACGAGCGTCTTCCAGAAGCTCGGCGTGCGCGACCGGATCGGCCTCGTGATGTACGCGCTCCGTCACGGCCTCACGGCCGCGGCGTAGGCGGCGCGCACCCGACCGTGCGCGGCCTTCGCCGCGCGCCCGGGGCCGCGCACGATGGTCCGCCGGATGCGATCGTGCTAGGCGGGACGACGTTGGAATCGTCGGCGACGACCGATCCGCTGCGCGCGGCCGTGGTGGGGGTGGGACACCTCGGGCGGTTCCACGCCGAAAAGTACGCGACGCTCCCGGGCGTCGCGCTCGTCGCCGTGGTCGATCGCGACCCCGACCGCGCGCGCGCGGTCGCGGACGCGCTCGGAGTCGGGGTCGTCGACGACCATCGCGCGCTCGCCGGACGCGTCGACTGCGCGAGCGTCGCGGTCCCGACCGCGGCGCACGCCGCGGTCGGCGGCGAGCTGCTCGCCGCCGGCATCGACGTCCTCATCGAGAAGCCGCTCGCCTCCACGGCCGCCGAAGGCGCGGCGCTCGTGCGCGCCGCGGCCGAGCGCGGCCGCGTCCTGCAAGTCGGGCACCTCGAGCGCTTCAACCCGGCGCTGCGCGCCGCACAGGCGGTCGTCACCGAGCCGAAGTTCCTCGAATGCCACCGCCTCGCGCCCTTCGTCGACCGCGGCACCGACGTCGACGTGATCCGCGATCTCATGATCCACGACCTCGACGTCATCCAGAGCTTCGTCGCCGCCGAGGTCGAGAGCGTCGAGGCCGTCGGCGTTCCGGTCCTGACCCCGCGGGTCGACATCGCGAACGCGCGTCTCCGCTTCGCGAACGGCTGCATAGCGAACGTCACCGCGAGCCGGGTCTCGACGAAGCGCGAACGCATGCTGCGCCTCTTTCAGCCCGACGCCTACGTCGCGATCGACTACGACCAACGGCGCGTGCGCATCGTGCGGCGCGAGGCAAGCACGACGCCCGGAGGTCTCCCGAGCATCGTGGCCGACGAGCACGACGCTGGGCAGGGCGACCCGCTGCGGGACGAGATCGCCGCGTTCGTCGCCGCCGTCCGCACCCGCGCGACGCCCCTCGTGAGCGGCCGGGAAGGTCTGCGCGCGCTCGAGCTCGCCGAGCGCATCGCGGCGGGGCTCGAGTCACCCCCGTGATCGCGCACCCGGCCTCGGCGCGCGCGGCCCGCGACGTGGTGCTCGTGGCCGGGGAGGCCTCCGGCGATCTGCACGGCGCGGACCTGGTGGCCACCCTCCGGCGCCGCGTCCCCGGCGTCCGCGTGCGCGGGATCGGCGGCGCGCGCCTGCGCGCCGCCGGCATGGACACGCTGATCGACACCCGGACGCTCGCCACGATGGGGTTCGTGGAGGCGCGCGAGCGGCTCGGCGCGATCTGGCGGGCCTACCGCCGCATGCGGCGCATCGTCCGCGCGGAACGGCCGGACCTCCTGATCCTCATCGACTTCGCCGAGTTCAACCTGGCGCTGGCGGGGGTCGCGAAACGCGCCGGCGTCCCGGTCCTCTACTACGTCAGCCCGCAGGTCTGGGCGTGGCGCCGCGGTCGGGTGCGGAAGATCGCGCGACGGGTGAGCCGCCTCGCGGTCGTGTTCCCATTCGAGGTGCCGGTCTACGCCGGCTCGGGCGTCCGCGCCGACTTCGTCGGCCACCCGCTCCTCGATCGCGTGCGGGTCGTCCGGGACCGCGCGGCCTTCGCCGCCGCCCACGGCCTCGACCCGGCCAAGCGCCTGGTCGCGCTCCTCCCGGGGAGCCGCGCCAAGGAGATGCAGCTCCTCCTCCCGGCCATGGCCGAGGCGGCGACGCGCCTCACCGCCCGCGGCGACGTCCAATGCGTGCTCGCCCTCGCCGACACGTTGAGCGAGGCCGATATCGGCGTTAGCATGCGCGGCGCCGCGTTGCCCTTTCCGGTGGTGCGCGGCGAGACCTACGACCTGGTGCACGCGAGCGACGTGGCGATCGTCGCTTCCGGCACGGCAACGCTGGAGACGGCGCTCTTGGAACGTCCGATGGTGATCGTGTACCGCACCGCGCCCCTGACCTACGCGCTCGCGCGCCGGCTCGTGTCAGTGCCGTTCATCGGCATGCCGAATCTGATCGCCGGCCGCGGCGTCGTCCCCGAGCTCATCCAGGACGGCGCCACGGCGGACCGCATGGCCGCCGAAGTCGAGCGCTTTCTCGACGACCCGGCGCACGCCGCCGCGACCCGCCGCGCGCTCGCGGAGATCCGTCCGGCGCTCGGCGGCGGCGGCGCCGCGGAGCGCGCCGCCGCGATCGCCGCGGAGCTGCGCGCGTGACCGCGCGGGGCTCGGACGCCGCGCCGGCGGCGCCGCCGGCGCGCGGCTCCGGCGCCACCTATTTCCGCCTGCTGCGCTACCTCCGCCCGTACGTCTGGCCGTGGTTCGGCGGGGCGATGGTCGCGATGCTGCTCTTCAGCGCGACGACCGGCCTGCTGCCGCTCCTGGTCGAGCGCGTGTTCGACGACATCTTCGCCGACCGCAAGATCGCCGCGCTCCGGCTCCTGCCGGTCGCGATCGTCCTCATCTTCCTCTTTCGCGGCCTCACCGGCTTCGCGCAGAACTACCTCATGGACCTCGTCGGCCAGCGCATCATCTGCGACCTGCGGGACGAGCTGAACCAGCACATCCAGCGCCTCTCCCTCGCGTTCTTCAACCGCACGCCGACGGGCGACATCCTGTCGCGCGTCAGCAACGACGTGGCGCTCGTGCGGACGGCGCTCACCGACGCGGTCGCGTCGGTGATGCGCGACGCCACCTCGCTGATCGCGCTCGTCGTCGTCGCCTTCGCCAAGGACCCGGCGCTCGCCCTGATCGCGTTCCTCGTCTTCCCGGCCTCGGTGCTGCCCATCGTGAAGCTGTCGCAGCGCCTGCGCCGCTTCAGCAAGCGCGGACAGCGCACCCTGGGACTCCTCACGGCACTCCTCCAGGAGACCGTGCAGGGCAACCGGGTCGTCAAGGCCTTCGGCATGGAGGACTACGAGCGCGAGCGGTTCCAGGCGGAGAACCGCCGGCTCTACCGCCTGTACATGAAGGCGAGCATGATCAAGGCGCTCACGACGCCCGCGCTCGAGGTGCTGGCGGCGTTCGCGATCGGCGGGGTCGTCTGGTACGGCGGCAACAGCGTCATCGCGGGCGGCCGGAGCCAGGGATCGTTCCTCGCGTTCCTGACCGCGATGTTCCTCCTCTACGAGCCGTTCAAGCGCCTCAGCAAGTCGAACGCGACCATCCAGCAGGGAGTGGCGGGCGCCGAGCGCGTCTTCGAGCTGCTCGACACGGCGCCGGAGGTCGTGGACCGGCCCGGCGCGCGCGCCCTCTCGGCCATGCGACGCGGCATCGTCTTCGAGCACGTGGAGTTCCGCTACGGCGCCGAGCCGGTCCTGCGGGACGTCGATCTCACGCTCCATGCCGGCGAGGTCGTCGCCCTCGTCGGCATGAGCGGCGGCGGCAAGAGCACGCTCGCCGACCTCATCCCGCGCTTCTACGACGTGACTGGTGGCCGGATCACGATCGACGGCGTCGACGTCCGCGATTACACGCTGCGCTCGCTGCGCGCCCAGATC
Organism: Deltaproteobacteria bacterium; assembly: GCA_020852955.1. Taxonomy (GTDB): domain Bacteria; phylum Desulfobacterota; class Binatia; order UTPRO1; family UTPRO1; genus UTPRO1. The sequence goes on from JADYZW010000036.1 coordinate 10,050, forward strand.
GCGATCGTCACCCAGTTCACCTTCCTCTTCAACGACACCGTCCGCGCCAACATCGCCTACGGGGACCCAGGAAAGTCGATGGACGAGGTCGTAGCGGCCGCCAAGGCGGCGAACGCCCACGAGTTCGTCACCGCGCTGCCCCGGGGCTACGACACGCCGATCGGCGAGCTCGGCGTGACGCTCTCGGGCGGACAGCGGCAGCGCCTCGCGATCGCGCGCGCGCTCCTCAAGGACGCGCCGATCCTGATCCTCGACGAGGCCACGTCCGCGCTCGACACCGAGTCGGAGCGCCTGGTGCAGCAGGCGCTCGAACGCCTCATGGTGAACCGCACGACGCTCGTCATCGCGCACCGGCTGTCGACGATCCGGCGGGCCGACCGCATCGTCGTCGTGGTGCGGGGGCGGATCGTCGAGGAGGGGACGCACGAGAACCTGCTGGCGCTCGGCGCCGAGTACCGCAAGCTCCACGATCTGCAGTTCCAGGATCCCCCGTCGGCGGCACCGGACCCCGACCGGCTGCTGCACTAGTGGCGAAGGTCCGCGCGAGACGCGCCGTCCTGCAGCGCCTCGTGCCGCTCGGCGCGTGGCTGATCGCGCTCGTCCTGCTCCTGCTGCGCCGGACGACGCGCAAGGAGCTGCTGCACGATCGCGGCCTCTACGAGCGCTGGCGCGCCGGGGAGCGCCTGATCGTCGCGTTCTGGCACGAACACCTGGTCCTGATGCCGTGCTTCGGCTGGTGGCCCCGGGTCTGCATCATGATCAGCCAGCACCGCGACGGCGAGCTGATCGCGCGCGCGGTGCGGCCGCTCGGCATCGAAGCGGTGCGCGGCTCGTCGACGCGCGGCGGACGCGGCGCGCTCCGCCAGGTCCTCACCGCCTACCGGGAGGGAGCGAGCCTCGCCTGGACGCCGGACGGCCCGCGCGGCCCACGCCGGGTCGCGAAGCTCGGCGTGGTGCAGACGGCGCGCGCCACCGGCGCCACGATCGTCCCCGTCGGCGCCGCCGCGCGCTGGCATGGCCGCCTCCGAAGCTGGGACCGCCTGGTGGTGCCGTGGCCGGGCTCGCGCCTCACCTTCGTGGTGGGCACCCCGGTTCGTGTCGCCGGGAATGCGAGCGACGCCGACCTCGAAGCCGCCCGCGCCCGCCTCGAGCACGAGCTCGAGCGCGCCCGCATGGAAGCGGAGGCGCGGGTCGGCGGGGCTCGCGCCGCCGCCGCGAATTGCAAGCCCGGATCGTCGTTAGTATGACCGCCGCCATGCCGAACGGTCCCGCCGCCGTGTCTTCCCGCGCGCTCGCCCTCGTCACCGGGCTCGCGCTCGTGCTGGCGACGAGCCCGCTCGCCCGCGCGGCCGATGCGACCCCCGCCTCCCGGGAGGCGGCGACGCAGCCGCTCGGTCCGAAAGACGCCGTGCGCGCGCTGGCGGAAGGCGAGGACGTCCGCGAGTTCCGCGCCTTCTGCGACACGTGGATGCGGAAGCTCCAGGAGCGGAACACCTACAACGCGGCCCACATCGTGTGGACGAAGGGCGGCCCGGGAGTGATCGGCGAGTACCTCACCTACGGCACCGAGCGCACCTGCCTTGCCCGCGAGGAGCCCGGGAAGGATCCGATCGGGAAGATCACCTACCGCGAGATCAAGTACCGCAAGGAAGGGCCGAGCGAGTCGGCGGCGATCGGGGCGGCGGGAACGATCGTCGAGCAGACCGACGTCACCGAGATCTTCCGCTACGCCAAGGGCCGCTGGCAATACTGACGGCCGCGCACGAGGACGCGCGCGGGTGGCGGGGCCGCCTGCGGATGCTGAACGTCGCGATGACCGCCGCGGCCGTCGCGCTCGCGCCGGTCGGACTCGTCGCGCTCGCCCTGCGCCGCGAGTGGCGCACCGGACTCGGCGAGCGCTTCGCGCGCATCCCCGCCACGCCGCGTGGCCAGCGCGCGATCTGGATCCATGGCGCGTCGGTGGGGGAGCTCACGGCGCTCGCGCCGATCGTCCGCGCGCTCCGCCAGGCGCACGCCGGGGATCGGCTCGTCGTCACCAGCATGACCGTTGGCGGACGCACCGCCGCCCCGTCGCGCGTGCCCGACGCCGACGCGTGCGTGCTCTTCCCGCTCGACGTCCCGCGCATCGTGGCGCGCGCCCTCGACCGGGTGCGGCCGTGCCTGGTCCTCTTCAGCGAGACCGAGCTCTGGCCGAACTTCCTCGCCGCCCTGGCGGCGCGCCGCATCCCGGCGATCATGGTGAGCGGCCGGGTCTCCGCCTCGGCGTTCGCCCGCTACGATCGCTGGCGATGGCTCTTCGCTCCCGCGCTCGCCAGCGTCCGGTGGTTCTGCGTTCAGTCGCTCGAGAGCGCGCGTCGGCTGGTGGCGCTCGGCGTTCCGGCGGCGCGCGTCGTCGTCACCGGGAGTCTGAAGACCGCGGGCCCGCTCGACCCCGATGCGGCCGCAGGCCCGACGCTCGCGAGCCTCGGCGTCGGCGACGCGCCGGTGCTCGTCGCCGCGAGCACCCATCCGGGCGAGGACGAGGTCCTGCTCGCCGCCTTCGTGCGCATCCGGACCCGCGAGCCGCGGGCGCGCCTCCTCCTCGCGCCCCGCAAGCACGATCGCCTGGCGGACATCGAACGCCTCGCCGCCGCGCACGGCGTGGGGAGCATCCGCCGCTCGACGCTCGGGGCCGCCGCGGCCGCGCGCTGGCCGGCCGACGCGCCGATGCTGCTCCTCGACACGCTCGGCGAGCTCGCCGGTCTCTATCGCGGCGCCCGCCTCGCGTTCGTCGGCGGCACGCTCGATGCGACCGGCGGCCACAACGTGCTCGAGCCCGCGGCGGCCGGCACGTCCGTCGCCGTCGGTCCGAACGTGGCGAACGTCGCGGCCGACGTGGCGCGCCTCGCGGCGGGCGGCGCGCTCCTTGGCGCCGCGAACGCGGCCGACCTCGTCGCGCGCCTGCCCGAGCGCTTCCTCGACTCCGGAGCCGCCGCTGCGGGCGCGCGGGCGGCCGCGATCGTCGCCGAGCGGCAGGGCCCGCTCGCGGTGACGCTCGGCATCATTCGCGGCACACTCGCCGCGCAAGGGCGGGGCGCGTGAGCGACGCGGCGCGTTCGGTCGAACGGCTGTGGGACGGCACCGGGCTCGCGGCCCGCGTCGGCCGCGCCCTGTTGACGCCGGCCGCCGGTCTGTACGCCGCCGGCCTCGGCGTGCGCAACGCCGCCTACCGCGCCGGCGTGCTGCGCAGCCGCGCCGCCGCCGTTCGCACGGTCAGCGTCGGCAACGTCCGCGTCGGAGGCACCGGCAAGACGCCCTTCACGCGCTGGCTCGCGACCCGCATCCACGAGCGCGGGGTTCCGGTCGCGATCGTCACGCGCGGCTATGGCGGCAGCGACCGCGCCGCCCACGTCGTCGGCGACGGCGTCCGGGTCGCGAGCACCGTGCTGCGCTCGGGCGACGAGGCGGTCATGCTCGCCCGCACGAGCGGGGTGCCGGTCGTCGCCGGCGCCGATCGGGCGGCGGCCGCGGCACTCGCGATCGCGACGTTCCGCAGCCGGCTGCTCGTCTGCGACGACGCCTTCCAGCACCGCGCGCTCCGCCGCGACCTCGACCTCGTGCTCGTGGACGCCGGCGAGCGCGGCGGGCTCGGGCGCCTGCTACCGATCGGGCCGCTGCGCGAGCCGCTGCGCGCCCTCAAACGGGCGCACGTCGTGCTGGTGCGATCGCACGACGACGACGCGGTCGCGCTGCCGCCGGCCGCGTTTCCGGAGCAGCGCGTGCTGCGGGTGCGCTTCGCGCCGAACGCCCTCGTCCAGCCGGTCGCCGCCGCCTGGCAGGAGATCGGCCTCGCGGCCCTCGCCGGCCAGCGTGTGCTCGCGGTGACGGCGGTGGCGCGACCGGCGCCGCTCTACGGAGCGCTGCGCTCCTGGGAGGCGGAGCTCGTGCACGTCCTCGAGTACCCCGACCATCACGCCTACGACGCGCGGGACTGGCAGGCGATCGCCGGCGCGGCCAAGGACGTCGATCTCATCGTCACGACCGAGAAGGATCTCGTGAAGCTCGAGGCGTTCCCCTTCGCGCGCGGGAAGTTGGTGGCGGTGCGGCTCGGCGTCGCGGTGGAGGACGCCGACGCCCTCCTGACACGGGTGATCGGCGACACCGGCGGGAGCGGCGCATGAGCTCGCGCCGGCGCCGGGCCGCGCGGCCCACGCCCGCCGTCTTCGTGGATCGCGACGGCACTTTGAATCACGAGCGACACTATCTGCGCCGCGTCGCCGATCTCCGGCTCATCGCCGGCACCGCGGGCGCCGTACGCCGCCTCGACGCCGCGGGCTTCGCCGTGATCGTCGTGACGAATCAGTCCGGCGTCGCGCGCGGCCTCCTGTCGATCCGCGTCCTGGCGCGCATCCACGACGCGATCGTGCGGCGCCTCGGCCGGGCCGGCGCGCGGCTGACCGCCATCTACGTCTGCCCGCACCATCCGACGGCCGGCACGCCACCGTTCCGCCGGCCGTGCCGCTGCCGCAAGCCCCGTCCGGGGCTGGTCGAACGCGCCGCGCGCGAGTTCGGTCTCGACCTGGCGCGCAGTTACTGCGTCGGCGACGGGGCGGTCGACCTCGGCCTCGCGGCGGCGACCGGCACGCGCGGCGTGCTCGTGCGGACGGGTCACGGCCGCGCCACCGAAGCGCGTCCGCCGGACGCGCCGATCGCCCACGTCGCCGCGAACTTTCGCGCCGCCGCCGAGTGGATTATAGAAGACGCGCGCCGCGCGCCCCCGTGGCGCGGACGCGCGCGTGGGCGGCGACGACGCGCGTCCGCGGCGGAGATGCGGACGTCCGGGGAAGGGCGACGTCGCCCGAGGAGGTAGCCATGCCGGTCAGCCAGGAGTTGCTCGACATACTCGCGTGCCCGAAGTGCAAGCAGCCGGTGACGCAGAACGCCGCGGGAACCGGGCTCGTCTGCCAGGCCTGCCGCCTCGAGTACCCCATCGTGGACGACATCCCCGTGATGCTGATCGACGAGGCCCGGCCCCTCGCGTAGCGCATCGTCCCGGTCGCGGCGCGGCAACGCGCCCGTTCGCCGGTGCCTCTACCGCATGACCCGCGACCGCATCCTCCTCGTCCAGACCGGTTTCCTCGGCGACATCATCCTGACGACGCCGCTCGTGGCGGCCCTGCGCCGCGCGCGGCCGGACACGGAGCTGTGGATGATGGTGACGCCCGCGGGCGCGCCGCTCGTCGCGGCCCATCCGGATCTCGACGGCGTCTTGGTCGACGACAAGCGCGGCGCGGACCGCGGGATCGCCGGCTTCGCGCGACTCGTGCGGAAGCTCCGCAGGGCGGACGTCACGATCGCGATCGCGGCGCACAAGTCGGTGCGCACGGCGCTCGGCCTGCGCGCCGCCGGGATCCCGCGGCGGATCGGGTTCGCGAGCGCCCCCGCGGCGGCGCTCTACAGCGAGCGCGTGGTGCGTCCGGCTGCCGTCCACGACCGCGACCGGCTCCTCGCGCTGCTCGCGCCCTTCGCCATCGCGGCCGTCGATGCCGAGACGGCGCACCCGCGGGTCGCGCTCGACACGGCGACGCGCGGGCGGGCGCGGGCGCTCCTCGCCGCGCGGGTCGGCGGCCTCCCGCTCGCGGCGCTCTGCCCCGGCTCCGCCTGGCGGACCAAGCGCTGGCCGCCGCGCGCGTTCGCCGCCCTCGCGCGCGCCCTCGCGGCCGACGGCTACGGCTGCCTTCTCCTCGGGAGCCCCGACGAGCGCGGGCTCACCGCCGAGGTGCACGCGGCGGCCGGTGGGGCGACGATCGATCTCGGCGGCGCGACCGACCTGCCGCTCCTCGCCGCGCTCCTCGCGGAAGCGGCGGTCGTCGTCAGCAACGACAGCGCCCCGATGCACCTCGCGAGCGCGGCCGACGTGCCGCAGGTCGCGGTGTTCTGCGCGACGACGCCCGGACAGGGGTACGGCCCGCTCGGCCGGCGCGCGGAAGTCGTGGAGCGCGATCTCGCGTGCCGACCGTGCGGGCGCCACGGCGGCGCGCGGTGTCCGCGGGGAACGGACGACTGCATGGAGCTCGTGACGGTCGACGAGGTGCGGGCGGCCGTCGCGCGGGTGCGAACCCGTGCCGCCTGACGCCCCGCCGATCGCGGGCCTGGTGCTCGTCGTCGGACAGTTCGCGCCCGGCGCCGACCCCACGCCGGCCCTGGCGGCGCTCGCCGCCGCACGTCGCGTGCTGGTGCGACCGCCGGAAGTTGCGACGCCGCCGGTGCCCCCGGGGGTCGAGCTCGTCGTCGAGCGCGCGTACGATCGCACCGTCATGGCAACGCGCGCGCGGCGCGATCCGACGGAGCTCGTGGTCGTCCTCCTCGACGACGAGCGCCCTTCCGACCGCCTCGGAACCGCGCTCGCCGAGGTCGCTGGCGACCGCGCCGCGACCGGATGCTGGGCGAGCGCCCGGAGGATCGCGTTCCTCGATCGCGAGATCCCTGCCGAGGACGCGACCATCGCCTGGCGCGGCGGCGGGAGCCAGGACGGCGCGCCGCGACGCCTCTCCGGCTACCTCGGCACCGTACCCGCGACGATCACGGAGACGATCGGCCGCCTCCAGGCGCTCGCGGTCTCGGCCCGGCGGACCGCGCCCGTCGGCGCCGACGACTTCCTGCGGCGCCCGCTCGCGGCCCTGGCGCGCCGCGTGTGGCGCCGGCGCGGGGTCGGCATGCCCGGCCTCGTCCTCTCGATCGTGGAGACCTACGGGGAGGTGCTCCGCGCCGCCCAGGCCTGGGAGCGCGAGGGGATCGCCGCGCGCCGCGCCGAGCGCCAGAGCGGCGTCCCGGCGGGCTTCCATTTCTGGCGCACCCCGTGGGGCTCGCTGACGCTCCGCGACGGAACGCCGCCCGCGCTCCGGACGGCGCTCCTCGACGCCACGCCGGCCGTCGTCGCCGGGATGCCGCTCGCGGGCGGCCGCGGCGCGGTCTGGGCCGTGGACCTCGCCGACGGCGAGCGCGGCGTGCTGCGCTGGTATCGGCGCGGCGGCGCGATCCGGCATCTCGTCTACGATCGCTATTTCGGTTGGACGCCGCGGCCGATTCGCGAACTCGCCGTCACGCACGCGGTCATCGAGCGCGGCGTGCCCGCGCCCGAGGTGCTCGCGGCGCGCGTCGACCGGCTGCCGTGGGGCTGGTATCGCGGCGCCATCGTGACCCGCGAGGTCCGCGACGCCGCGACCTTCGCGGACGTGCTCCGCCGCACGCGGGCGCCTGAGGAGCGCGCCCGGGTGCTGGCCGCCGTCGGACGCGCCGTCCGCGACCTCCACGATCGCGGCGTGCACCATCGCGACCTCAACGCCAACAACATCCTCGTGCGCGAGCCCTGGGCGGTCCCCGCCGTTTCCTTCATCGACTTCGACCGCGCCGAGGTCCGGCGCGCCCTCGGCGCCGGCACGCGCCGGCGCGAGCTGCGGCGCCTGGCGCGCTCGCTCCGGAAGCTCGCGCGCGGCGGCATGACCCTCGCCGCGGACGACATCGAGCGGCTGCAGCAGGCCTACACGGCGGGAGCACGGGCGTGACGCGGCCAGGCGCGTGGGATCGGCCGACCCGTATCGTGGTCGCGATCCTCGTGGCGGTGCTCCTCGCGTCGGCCGTCCGCAACATCCGCGAGGACGGCGACTTCCGCGGCTACATGGAGGTCGGGGAGCTCGTGCTGCGCGGCGCCGACATCTACGCCGAGTCGCGGCCCGACGTGAACACCTGGCCGCCCCTCTACGCCGTCGTCTGCATCCCCTTCGCGCTGCTCGGCCGCGCGAGCGTCTACCTCGCGCGGGCCGTCTGGCTGGGGCTCAACTTCGCCTGCATCGTCGCGCTGTTCCGGCTGGCGACGTACCTCGTCTACCGTCGGCCCCTCGTGCTCGCCGCGGCGCCGGGCGCGGTGGCGCTCGCGTCCGGCGCCGTCCTCGGCCCGCTCGTACTCTCCGCGCGCTTCCTCCTCGGCAATCTCGACCGGCTCCAGATCAACCTGGTGATCCTCGCGGCCTGCCTGCTCGCGATCGCCTGGATCGTGCGCGGCCGCGTCCTCGCGGGAGGGGCACTCATCGGGTTCGCGGCCGCAGTCAAGGTCCTGCCGGTGTTCTTCCTGCCGTACTTCGCGTGGAAGCGCTGGTGGCGCGCCCTCGGCGCCGCCCTCGCGACCGGCGCGCTCGCGTCGCTGGCGCCCGCGCTCGTGTTCGGGTGGGAGCGCTTCGCGGCCTACGCCCGGCACTGGCTCGCGTTCTCGGCCGGCGGCTGGCCGGTCCGCAAGGGGAACCAGAGCGTCTACGCGATGGTCGACCGGCTCTACACGCACGACGCGATCGTGTGGAGCGCGGCGCACAAGCGCCTGACGGCGTCCGACGACCCGGTCGTGGCGGCGATCGTCTACGGGCTCCTCGCCGCGGTCGTCGTCCTCTTCCTGCGGGCGACGCGCCGGGGCGGACGGGCGCCGGCGAGCACGGGGGTCGCCATGGAGGCCGCGCTCGTGCTCTGCGTGACGGTTCTCTTCGCGCCGCTCGCCTGGAAGCACTACTTCGTGTTCCTCCTGCTCGGCCAGTTCGTCCTCTGGCGCGCCGCGTTCGGCTCCGGCTACGGCCTCGACGAGGCCGAGCGCCGGCGCGTCGCCTGGGCGCTCGGCGTTTCCTACGTGCTGACCACGCTCACCGTGCGCGGCGTCGTCGGCAAGACCCTTGCGCAGACGCTCGAGACGATGTCGGCGGTGACGCTCGGCGGCCTCGTGGTGCTCGGCGCGCTCCTCTGGGTGCGGGCGCGTGCCGGCGCGCGCGGCGTCGCAGACACCGTCCCCGGGGTCTGACGTGCGCGTCCCCGCGAAGCGGATCCTGATCGTTCTCCTCGGCGCGATCGGCGACGTCGCGCGCGCGCTGCCGCTCGCGAACCGCGTGCGCGCCGGCTATCCGACCGCCCACCTCGCCTGGGCGGTCGAGCCCGCTGCCGCGCCGGTGCTCGCCGGGCATCCGGCGCTCGACGCGCGGCTCGTGTTCGAGCGCGCCGGCGGGGCCGCCGCGTTCGTCGCGTTCCTCCGGCGCGTCCGCGCCGAAGGCTTCGACCTCGCACTCGACCTGCAGCGCCACGCCAAGAGCGGGCTCGTGAGCGCCGCCACGCGCGCGCCGGTCCGCCTCGGCTTCCATCGCCGCAACGCCAAGGAGCTCAACTGGCTCTGGAACACCCACACCATCGCCCCGGTCGAGGCCCGCGGGTGGAAGCTCGCCGAGTACGAGCGCTTCGCCGACTGGCTCGAGCTGCCCGCGCAGGCGCCGCGCTTCGAGGTCACGCTCGCGGCCGGGGAGACGGCGAGCGTCGACCGGCTGCTCGCCCCACTCGGGCGTCCGTTCGCCGCGCTCTTCCTCGGGTCCACCTGGGAGAGCCGCCGCTGGTTCGCCGACCGCTGCGCGGGGGTGATCGACGGACTCGCCGCACGCGGGCTCGCCGCGGTCCTGGTCGGCGGCGCGGACGTGCGCGCGCTCGCGGCGGCGACGGTCGCCCGCGCCGCCCGTCCGCCCCTCGACCTCACGGCCCGCACGTCGCTCCGCGAGACGTACGGCATCCTTGCCCGCGCCCGCATCGCGATCGGCCCCGACTCGGGCCCGATGCACCTCGCAGCGGCCGCCGGCACCCCGGTCGTGTCGCTGTGGGGCGCGACCACCCCGGCGCGCTCCGCGCCGTTCGGCTCGCAGGATCTCGTGCTCGTCGGCCGGGTCCCGTGCGCGCCGTGCTATCTCCGGCGCTGTCCGATCGGACGCGCGTGCATGGCGGACATCACGACCGAGCGGGTGCTGGCGCAGGTCGGGCGCGTCCTCGACGGCGCGCGATGACCGCCGGCGCTACGTCCCCGGCGCGGATCGGCGCGTGGCGAGTCTGGACGGCCGACCCGGGAATCCTCGCCGCCGAGGAGCTCGTGGCCGCCGTCGATCGGCTCGCCGGCGGCGTGTCGTTGCACCGCTCCAAGCATGCCGATACGTACCGCTGGGCGCGGCTCGGAGGAGACGTCTACGTCAAGGTCTATCGTCGCTATCGCCGCTGGACGGCGTTCAAGGACTGGTTCCGCCCCTCGAAGGCCGCGAACGTCCGCGCCGCGAGCGCTGCGCTCGCGGCCGGAGGCTTCCTCGCGCCCGTCGTCCTGGCCGTCGGCGAGGAGCGTCGTGGACGCTTCGGGTGGGCGCGCAGCGTCTGCGCCACCGCCGGCCTCGCTGGCGAACCGATCGCCGCGCGTCTCGCCGCGCTCGCGGCGGTCGGCGATACGGCGACGCGTCACGCCAAGCGCGGGCTCCTCGCCGGGATCGGCCGCGAGCTGGCGCGGCTGCACGCCGCAGGGATCGTCGGCGGCGACCTCGTGCCTGCCAACCTCTGGGTCGCGCTCGCGGACGCGGAGCTGCGCATCGCGTTCCTCGACCACGATCGCACCCGCATCGGGCGGGCGCCCGCGCCGTGGCATCGAGCCCGTCGGAACCTCGTGCAGCTGAACCGCGTCGTGCTTGCCGGCGTGACGGCGACCGACCGCCTGCGCGTCTATCGCGCCTACGCGACGACCCGCGGTTGGCGGCCCGCCGAGGCGCGCCGGCGGCTCCCCTGGATCGTGGCGAAGACGCTCGCGCGCCGCCGGGCCGAGCGCGGAACGCGCATCCCGGCCGACGCCGGCTTCCGGGCGGTCATGCGTGCGGACGGTCCGTACGGCGGAGGGCGATCGTGAGCGCGGCGCCGCCGAACGTCCTCGTCCTCCTCGTCGACTGCATGCGCGCCGATGCGCTCGGCGGCCGCGGCGTTCCGACGCCGAATCTCGACGCCCTCGTGGGGCGCGGCGGACGCTTCACCCAGGCCATCGCCTCCGCGTCGTCGACCACGCCGTGCGTCGCCACGATGCTGACCGGCCTCCACTCCCCGCGGCACGGCGTCCGCGCGATCGGCGCGCACCGCCTGCACCCCCGGGCAACGACGCTCGCGAGCACGCTCGCCGCCGCCGGGTACCACACGGTCGCCGAGATGACGGGACCGCTCGGAGCCGAGAGCGGGCTCGACCGCGGCTTCGCCGAATACCACGTGCGGCCGGCCTCGGCGTACCTGAGCGACGCCTGGGGCCGCGACCTCGTCGCACGTCTCGGCCGGGGCGCACTCCCGGCGCCGTGGTTCCTCTTCCTCCACCTCTGGGAGCTGCACGCCCCGCGCAAAGTGCTGCCGCCGTTCCGCGGTCGGCGCTTCGGGAAGACACGATACGACCGGGCCCTCGCGAGCCTCGACGCGGCGCTGGCGCCGCTCCTCACGGCGCTGCCCCCGGACGCCGTCGTCCTGCTCCATGGCGACCACGGCGAGCGCGTGATGGCGAGCACGCTCGCGTATCGCTGGTATCGCCTGCGTCGCGACGTGCTCGGCGCGCGCCGCACCCGCAAGCTCGAGGGCCACGAGACCGACGTCTACGAGGACCTGATCCGCGTGCCGCTCGTGATCGTAGCGCCCGGCCGCGTCCCGGCCGGCGCGGCGAGCGATCAGCTGGTGCGCCAGGTCGACCTGGCGCCGACCGTACTGGATCTCGCCGGCGTTCCGGCTCCCCTCGGGATGGACGGCGTGAGTCTCGTGCCCGCGCTCGCCGGCGGACGCGCCCTGGGCCTCGAGGCGTTTCTCGAAGCGTGCGGTCGGGTGCGCGGCACCGAACGCGACCGCCGTCGGGCGTGGCGCACCGCGCGCTGGAAGTTCATCGAGGCGCCCTACGCCCCCGAGGTAGCCGACGAGCTCTACGACCTCGCGGGCGATCCGGGCGAGCGCCGCAACGTCGCCGCCGCCGAGCCCGCGCTCGTCGCGGGCTTCAAGGCGAAGATCGCGGCGGTCGAGGCGGGCGCGGTCGAAGCGGGGGAGGCGCTCAGCGCCGAGGAGGAGGCTGCCGTCGAGGCGCGCCTCCGCGACCTCGGCTACATCGAATGACGCCATGAAGCTCGCGCTCGTTCACAAGCGCTACGATCGCCTGGGCGGCGCCGAATGGGATTGCCATGAGTTGTCGCGCCAGCTCGCGGACCGGGGCCACGAGGTGCACCTGGTGGTCGGCGAATGCCGCGTCCCGCCTCCCGCCGGCATGTACGTCCACCGCGTGTCCGTCGTGCGCGCGGGCAAGCTCGCGAAACTCGCCTCGTTCGCGCTCCTGGCGCCGCGCGTGTGGCGCGCGATCGGCGCCGACGTCGTCGTCGGTTTCGGCCGCACCGTCGGCTGGGACCTCTTCCGCGCGAGCGGCGGCGTCCACAAGCGCTGGCTCGCGCGCGTCGCTGCCGAGCGCGGTCCGCTGCGCGCCGTTCGCCAACGGCTCTCGCCGTACCACCGGCTGATGCTGGCGATCGAGCGTCGGCAGTACGCGGCCGACACGCGCGGCATGGTGCTCGCGGTCTCCGAGCTGTCACGGCAGGAGATCCTCGAAAGCTATCCCGCGATGCCTCCCGCCAAGGTCTCGGTGCTGCACTACGGCGTCGACGTCGAGCGCTTCCACCCGGCGCGGCGGGTGGCCGAGGGCGCGGCGGTGCGCGCCGAGCTCGGGATCGGCCCGACGCAGCCCGTCGTGGCGCTGGTCGGCTCGGGCTTCCGCCGCAAGGGGGTCGACGTGCTGCTCGAGGTGTGGCGACGCGCGCCGCCGGCGAACGCGGCGCTCGTCGTCGTCGGCAACGACCAGCACCTCGCCCAACGGCAGCGCGTGGCCCGCGAGCTCGCCGGGCCCGTGGTGTTCACCGGCCCGCGGCGGGACGTCGAGCGCTTCTACGCCGCGGCGGACCTCTTCGCCCTCCCGTCCCTCCACGAGGGATGCCCGGTCGCGATCCTCGAAGCGCTGGCGTCCGGCGTGCCGGTCGTGACGTCGCGCGCGACCGGCGCCCCCGAGCTCATGCCGGGGCCGCTCGCCGACCTCCTCGTCGACGACCCGCGCGACGTCGACGCGATCGCGGCCCGGCTCCGCCTCGGCCTCGACCCGGCGCGTCGCCCGGCGTTCGTCGCCGCGGCGCGGGCGGCGGGCTGCGCCAACGGACTCGGCGTCGCCGTGGACCGGCTGGAGGCATGGTGCCGATGGGCCGCCGCAGCGCGGGAGCGCTCGGATGCCTGACGGGGCGTACACGGTGCGACACGGCGCCACGGGCGCCGCGCTCCGCGACGTCGAGGCGCTCCTGCGCGCACCCGGATCGCGCGTCCTCAAGGACGGCCGCCGCGCCACCGTCGCCGCGGTCGAGACGCCGGACGGCATCCTCGTGCTGAAGCGCTTCCGTGACGACAGGCCGCTTCGGCTCCTGGTCGCGCTCGCCCTTGGCCCGAGCGCGGCGCGCGTCTGGCGCGCCACCGCGCTCGTGCGCGGCGCGGGCTTCGCCGTGCCCGAGCCCGTCGCCGCGCTCGAGCGGCGCCGCTTCGGCCTGCCGCTTCGCAGCTGCTTCGTCGCGCGGTTCGTCCGCGGCCCCGCGCTCGACGAGCTCTGGCGCGCGCGGCGGGGCGCCGCGCGCCGCGCGCTCACCGTCGCGTTCGCCGACTGGCTCCGGACGCTCCACGCGGCGGGGCTCTACCCGCAGGACCTGCGCGCCGCGAATGTGCTGGTGCCGCGCGAGCATCCCCCGACGTTCGTGCTCGTCGACCTCGACCGGGTGCGGCGCTACCGGCATCTTTCCTGGCGGCGCCGGCGCAAGAACGTCGTGCAGGTGCACCGCTCGGTCGGGCGCGACGCGCCCCGGCGCGAGAGCCTGCGGTTCCTCCGGCGCTACCTCGGCGAGCCGGGCGCGGCCGAGCTGCGGCGGATCGCCGCCGAGATCGTCGCCCTCGGCGAGCGCAAGGACGCCGAGTACGCGCGCCGCCGGGGGCTCACGCCCGCTGAAGCCGCGGCCGCGAGGCGCGCCTCATGAGCGAGCGCGCCCGGGTCTCCTGCACCATCATCTGCTTCGACGAGGAGGACACCATCCGCGCCGCGCTCGAGAGCGTGAAGTGGTGCGACGAGATCGTCGTCGTCGATTCCTTCTCGAGCGATCGCACGGTCGCGATCTGCCGCGAGTACACCGACCGGATCCATCAGCGCCCGTGGCCGGGGTTCGTGGAGCAGAAGGCCTTCGCGCTCTCGCAGACGCGCCACCCCTGGGTCTTGAATCTCGACGCCGACGAGCGGGTGTCGCCCGAGCTGCGGCGCGAGATCCAGGCCGCCCTCGAGCACCCGACGGCCGACGGCTACTACGTCCCGCGCCTCGTCTACTACCTGGGGCGATGGTGGTGGCGCGGCGGCTGGTACCCCGACTACCGCCTGCGGCTCTTCCGCCGCGATCGGGTGGTCTGGGGCGGCGTGGACCCGCACGAGAAGGTGATCCTCCACGGACGGAGCGCGCGGCTGCGAAGCCCACTCCTGCACTACACCTATCGCGACATCGCCGCCCACCTCGCCACCATCAACTTCTTCACCGGAATGGCCTCGCGCGAGCTGCAGCTGCGCGGGCAGCAGACGAGGCTCGCGGACCTCCTCCTGCGTCCGCTGTGGCGCTTCATGCGCTTCTACGTCCTGCGTCGGGGGTTCCTGGAGGGCATCGCCGGCCTCTTCGTCGCACAGTCGGCAGCGTTCTACGTCTTTGCGAAGTACGCCAAGCTCTGGGAAGCGACGCACACGCGCCCGCGCGTGCCGCCGCCATGAGCGACCCGCGACCGCTCGCGATCCTCCACGTCGATCCCGAGCGGAGCCTCGGCGGCGGCGAACAGCAGGTGCTCGGGCTCCTCGCGCAGCTCCACGCGGGTGGGCACCACCAGACACTCGCCGCCGATCCGCGCGGCGCGCTCGCGCCGCGCGCCGCCGCGCTCGGGATCCCGATCGCACCGCTCGCCATCCGCAGCCACGCCGACGTCTGCGCCGCGCGTCGCCTGGCCCGATGGATGGCGCGGAACCCTTGCGAGATCGTCCACTTCCACACCGCGCGCGCGCACGCCATGAGCCTCTTCCTCCGCGTCCGCGCCGAGACGGCACGCGTCGCCACGCGACGGATGGACTATCCCCTCCGCGGCGGCCGCTACGCGCGGCGGCTCTACAACCGCGAGGTGGACGCGGTGATCGCGATCTCGGAAGGAGTGCGCGCCGCGCTGGTGGCGAGCGGGATCGACGCCGCGCGCATCCATCTCGTCCCGAGCGGCGTCGAGGCGGCCCGCTTCGCGGCGGGCCCGCGGGCGGCGGCGCGCGCCCGCCTCGCGCTCGGCGACCGGACCTGGGTGCTCGCGGTCGTCGGCGCGCTCGAGGAGCGCAAGGGGCACGACGTCCTGCTCGACGCGCTCGCGCGCGATCCCGACCCGGGGCACGTCG
Organism: Deltaproteobacteria bacterium; assembly: GCA_020852955.1. Taxonomy (GTDB): domain Bacteria; phylum Desulfobacterota; class Binatia; order UTPRO1; family UTPRO1; genus UTPRO1. The sequence goes on from JADYZW010000036.1 coordinate 25,348, forward strand.
TGCTGATCGCGGGCGACGGCACGCGCGCGCCCGCGCTGCGGGCCCGGGCGGCGGCCCTCGGACTCGCGGACCGGGTGCGCTTTCTCGGCCGCGTCGAAGACGTCGCGCCCCTCCTCGCTGCGGCCGATGCGCTCGTGATGCCCTCCCGCCGGGAGGGACTCGGCGTCGCGGCGCTCGAGGCCATGGCGGCGGGGCTGCCCGTCGTCGCGAGCCGGGTCGGCGGCCTCCCCGAGGCGGTCGTCGACGGAGAGACCGGGCTGCTCGTGCCGCCCGGCGACGCCGCCGCGCTCGCCGCCGCGCTCGCCCGTCTCGCGGCCGACCCCGCGCTCGCCGGCCGGCTCGGCGCGGGCGGCGCCGCTCGCGCCGCCGCCCGGTTCAGCATGGCGGCGATGGCGGAGGGGACGCTCGCCGTGTATCGACGGCTCGCCGCGGCACGTACGAAGGGGAGGGCATGAGCGAGACGACGCGACTTCGAGGCCTGATCCGACGCTTCGCGGGCACCCGGGTGCTCGTGATCGGCGACCTGATGCTCGACCAGTTCGTCTGGGGCGACGTGAGCCGCATCTCGCCGGAGGCCCCGGTCCCCATCGTGCGGGTCCGGCACCAGGAAGGGCGCCCCGGCGGCGCCGGCAACGTCGTCGCCAACGTGGTCGCCCTCGGCGGCCGCGCCGACGCCTGCGGCTTCATCGGCGACGATTCCGCCGGCCGCGCGCTCTCCAACGCGCTCGCCGAGGCCGGCGGCGGGCTCGCCGGCGTAGTCCGCAGCCGCGCCGTCGGCACCACCGCCAAGACCCGCGTCATCGCCCACAGCCAGCAGGTCGTTCGCTTCGATCAGGACCCCGACGGCGACGGCGTGCCGGCGCGGCTCGCGCGGCGGCTCCGCGCCTGGGTCGCGGCCCACGCCCGCCGCTACCCGGTCATCGTCGTCTCCGACTACGGCAAAGGCGTCGTCACGTCCGAGCTGCTGGCCGACCTCGCGGCGCTCCGGCACCGGCACGGCTTCCATTACGTCGTCGATCCCAAGCGTCCGAACTTCGCCCACTATCGCGGCGCGAGCCTGGTGAAGCCGAACCTCGCCGAGGCGAGCGTGGCGGCCGGCCTCGATATCGCCGACCGCGCGTCGCTCGACGCCGCCGGCCGCGAGCTCCTGCGCCGCTGGGAGGCCGATGCCATCCTGATCTCGCGCGGCGAGGAGGGCATGACGCTCTTCAAGGCGCGCGCGCGCGCCCACCATTTCCCGACCGCCGCCCAGGAGGTCTACGACGTGACGGGCGCCGGCGACACCGTGCTCGCGGCGTGCGCCCTCGCGCTCGCCGTCGGCGGAACGTTGGAGGAGGCGGCCAGGCTCGCGAATCAGGCCGCCGGCGTCGCGGTCGGCAAGGTCGGCACGGCAACGGTGAGCGCGCGCGAGCTCGCGCGCGCCCTCGGCAACCACCCCTGAGGATCCCATGACCACGACGACCCACGGCATCCGTTCCATGACCGGCTTCGGCGCCGCCTCGAGCCCGCTCGCCGGCGGACGTCTCACCATCGAGCTCCGCTCCGTGAATCAGCGCTTCCTCGACGTGCGGGTGACCGCACCGCGGGAGTACGCTCCGTGGGAGGCGACCTGCCGCGCGCTCGTCGGCTCGCGCGTCGCCCGCGGGCGGGTCGAGGTGTACGTGAGCCGGAACGCGCCGGCACGCGGCCGGACCCGCGTCGTTCCGAACGTCGAGGCCGCACGCGACTACGCCGCCGCCTGGCGCAGGGTCGCCGCGGAGCTCGGCCTCACGGGCGGCCTCGACCTCGGGTTGCTGCGCGGCTCCGAGATCTTCGAGACCGTCGAGACGCCACGGGACTTGCGGCGCGAGTTCCCGGAGGCGTCCCGCGTGCTCGCGCGGGCGCTCGCGGCGCTCGACCGGGCGCGGCGGCGCGAGGGTGGAAACCTGCAACGCGACATGCGGCAGCGCGTGGCGCGGCTCGTGACCATCGAGCGCGCGATCCGCGGCCATGCCGCGACCGTCGCGGGCGAGCTGCAAGCCAAGGTGAACGACCGCCTCCAGAACCTCCTCAAGGGATCGACGGTCGACCCGGCGCGCGTCGCCCAGGAGGTCGCCTACCTCGCCGAGCGCAGCGACGTCACCGAGGAGTTGGTGCGCCTCAGGAGCCATCTCGAGGAGCTCCGCACGCTCCTCGCCGCCGGCGGCGCCGTCGGCAAGCAGATCGAGTTCCTCCTCCAGGAGACCCACCGCGAGATCAACACGGTCGGCTCCAAGGTCAATCAGCTCGAGGTCACGCGCCTCGTGGTGGAAGCCAAGGGCGAGGTCGAGCGGCTCAGAGAGCAGGTGCAGAACGTCGAATGATTCCGTAAGATCCGGCCATGGGCGCCGATTTTACGTTCGACCGCCACGGCATCGTGTTCATCGTCTCCGGTCCGTCCGGGGCCGGGAAGAGCACCCTGGTCGAAGCGCTCACGACCCGCTTCCCCGAGCTCGACCTCTCGGTCTCCTACACCACCCGCGCGCCGCGCGGCGCCGAGGCGGACGGCCGCGAGTACCGCTTCGTCGACGCCGTCGAGTTCGTCCGCCGCCGCGACGCCGGCGAGATGGCCGAGTGGGCCGAGGTGCACGGCGCGCTCTACGGCACGCCGCGTGCGCCCCTCGACGACGCGATCGCCGAAGGGCGCGACCTGCTGCTCGACATCGACGTGCAGGGGGCGCGCCGGCTCAAGCGCGTGTACCGCGACTCGGCCGTGGCCGTGATGGTCTTCCCGCCGTCCTGGGAGGAGCTCGAGCGCCGCCTCCGCGACCGCCGCACCGACGACGAGGCGGCCATCGCTCGCCGCCTCGCGCGCGCCCGCGAGGAAGCCGACCACCTCCCCGAGTACGATTATTTCGTCCGCAACGCGGACCGCGAGGAGGCCGCGGCACGGGTGATCGCCATCGTGCTCGCGGAGCGGGCGCGGGTCAGTCGGATCGTCGTGGAGCCGGCGCCGTGAACCTCTCCGGCCTCCTCGACAAGGTGCGCGAGTACAATCCCGCCGCCGATCTGGCCACGGTGCAGCGGGCGTACGAGTTCTCCGCCGAGGTCCACCGCGGCCAGAAGCGCAAGTCCGGCGAGCCCTACTTGGTCCACCCCCTCGAGGTCGCGAGCCTGATCGCCGATCTCCGCCTCGACGTGCCGAGCGTCGCGACCGGGCTCCTGCACGACACCGTCGAGGACACGCTCACGACGCTCGGGCAGGTCGAAAACGTGTTCGGCAGCGAGATCGCGGGTCTCGTCGACGGCGTGAGCAAAATCGGCCAGATCAATTTCAAGAGCCGCGCCGAGTCGCAGGCGGAGAACTTCCGCAAGATGATCATCGCGATGGCGCGCGACATCCGAGTCCTCCTCATCAAGCTCGCGGACCGCACCCACAACATGCGGACGCTCTCGCACCTCCCGCTCGAGCGGCAAACGGAGATCGCTCAGGAGACGCTGGACATCTATGCGCCGCTCGCGCACCGCCTCGGCATCTACTGGATCAAGAGCGAACTCGAGGACAGCGCGCTTCGCTACATGCACCCCGAGATCTACTACCAGTTGAAGCGGAACGTCGCGAAGAAGAAGGCCGAGCGCGAGCAGTACATCGAGCACGTGCGGGGCGTCCTCCTGAAGAAGCTCGACGCGGCGGGCATCGAGGCGACCGTGACCGGACGTCCGAAACACTTCTACTCGATCTACCAGAAGATGCAGACCCAGCACCTCCTCTACGACCAGATCTACGACCTCGTGGCGTTCCGCCTCCTCGTGGACTCGACCCGCGAGTGCTACGAGGCGCTCGGCGTCGCGCATCAGAACTGGAAGCCCGTGCCCGGCAGGTTTCGCGACTACATCGCGATGCCCAAGGCGAACATGTACCAGTCGTTGCACACCACCGTGATCGGCCCGTTCGGCGAACGCATGGAGGTCCAGATCCGGACGCACGAAATGCACCGCGTGGCCGAGGCCGGGATCGCCGCGCACTGGCGCTACAAAGGGCAGAGCCAGAGCGACTCGCCGCAGGAGATCGAGCGCTTCGCGTGGCTCCGCCAGATGCTGCACTGGCAGCAGCACCTGGAAGACCCCCAGGAGTTCATGCGCTCGGTCAAGGAGGACCTCTTCGAGGAAGAGGTCTTCGCGTTCACGCCACGAGGCGACCTCTTCAATTTCCCGGCGGGAGCGACGGTCATCGATTTCGCGTACCGCGTCCACTCGCAGGTCGGCGAGCACTGCGCGGGCGCCCGCGTCAACGGCAAGCTGGTGCCGCTCAAGTACCAGCTGCAGAGCGGCGATACGATCGAGATCATCACGACGACCCGCCAGACGCCGAGCAAGGACTGGCTCAAGATCGTCACGACCACGCGCGCGAAGGAGCGCATCCGCAACTGGATCAAGGCCCAGCAGCGGCGCCGCAGCCTCGAGATCGGCACGGAGCTGCTCGATCGCGACCTCCGACGCTATCGCCGGGATCTCGCGAAGCTCCGCAAGAGCGGGGACCTCGACCGGGTCGCGCACGAACTCGGCTTCAAGGACGAGGAGTCGCTGGTCGCGGCCGTCGGCTACGGCCGCCTGCCGAGCCAGCACGTGCTCGTGCGACTCGTACCCGACAGCACGAACGAGGAACGCAAGGAGCGCAGCGAGGGCACGCTGCAGAAGCTGCTCCGCATGGTCGGACGCCAGGGGAAGGGTGGCGTCCAGGTGAGCGGCATCGACGACGTCATGGTGCGCTTCGGGCGCTGCTGCAATCCGCTCCCTGGTGAGCGCATCACGGGGTTCATCACTCGCGGTCGCGGCGTCACCGTGCACGCGATCGACTGCCTGCGCGTCATGGAGAGCGACCCGCAGCGCCGGGTCGAGGTGGCGTGGGACGGCGCCGCCGGCCACTTCCGCCCGGTGCAGGTCGAGGTCACCGCGGTCGACGCGCCCGGACTCCTCGCCGCCATGAGCAAAGCGATCAGCACGGCGGGCGTCAACATCTCGCGCGCGGAGGTGCGCACCGGCATCGACAAGAAGGCCGTCAACGTCTTCGAGTTGATGGTCGACAGCGTCGACGGCCTGAACCGGGTCATGCGCGGCCTCGGCAAGGTCAAGGGCGTGATGAAGGTGCAGCGGGTCCGCGCATGAGCGACCCGAAACGCGCGATCGCGACCGCCGCGGCGCCGCAGGCCATCGGCCCGTACGCGCAGGCCGTCGCGACCAACGACCTCGTCTTCCTCTCCGGCCAGATCCCCCTCGACCCCGACCGCGGCAGGCTCGTCGCGGGCACGATCGAAGACGAGACGCGGCGGATCCTGCTGAACCTGGCGGCGGTCCTGGCCGCGGACGGCCTCACCCTGGCGTCGATCGTCAAGACGACCGTGTACCTGACGAACCTCGACGACTTCCCCAGGGTCAACCAGACCTACGCCGAGTTCTTCACCGCACCGTTTCCCGCCAGGGCCACCGTGCAGGTCGCGGCGCTCCCGCGCGGCGCCAGGGTGGAGATCGACGCGATCGCCGTGCGATCGCCGGGATGAAGCGGCGTCCCGCGGCGGACGGATCGAGTCGGCGTCGCCGACGTCCGCGGGGCTCAGGCGGCCTTGGCGATCCGACCGGAGCGGATGCACCGGGTGCAGACGAGGAGCTTCTTCACGCCGCCGCCGACCTTGGCGCGCACCGACTGCAGGTTGGGCTTCCACCGCCGCCGCGTCCGGTTGTTGGCGTGGCTGACGTTGTTGCCCGTGGACGGTCCCTTGCCGCAGATCTCGCAGGTGCGTGCCATTGCTGACCCCTTTCGAAATCCTGCCTCGGTACCACAGGATGGGGAGGCCGGCAAATCAGCCGCGTCGGAGGCGCTCGACGAGGGCCGTGGTCGAGAATCCCTCGACCAGCGGCACCAGCAGGACCCGGCCGCCCCGGGCCTCCACGATCTCCCGGCCGATGACCCGGTCCGCCGTCCAGTCGGCTCCCTTCACCAGAACGTCCGGCTGCAGCGCGGCGATCAATTCCTCCGGGGTGTCTTCGTCGAAGATCGTGACCCGGTCCACCACGGCGAGGGCGGCCAGGACCTCGGCGCGGGCGGCTTCCGGCACGAGCGGCCGCTCGGGTCCCTTGCTCAGGCGCCGCACCGACGCGTCCGAGTTGACGCCGACCACGAGCAGGTCGCCGGCCTCCCGCGCGGCTGCGAGGTAGCGGACGTGGCCGACGTGCACGAGGTCGAAGCAGCCGTTGGTGAAGACGACCCGTTGTCCGGCGCGCCGCGCCGCCACGGCCTCGGCAGCGATCGTGGCGCGGTCGACGACCTTCTGCCGATAACGCATGGCGGCACGTCTACCAACGACTTGCCGGCGCCGCCAGCCATCGGCGTCCACTGCCATAGCGACGTCCATGCGTGTCGTGCGCGGTTGCTGCGCCCGCGGCGCATCGCGCAGGGTTGCCACACGGGTCGCCGGATGACGCGTAGCGAACGTCAGCATTCCCGAGCCTCCACGCACGTCGGGATGGCATGGTTCTCGCTGATTCGAACGGCGCGAACGCTGACGGCCCACGCGATCGGCGTCATGCCTCCACTCATGACGCGTGCTTGAGTCCCCCACTCCAGCCGATCGCCCTCACCCCCCCGTCGGCGAGCGTGCTGTGAAACGGCGGGAGGGTGCTCCAGCGGGGCCTGACCCACCCCGTACCCTCCCGCCGCCCCTCCTCCACGCGAGGGGACGCGACGGCGCGTGCGCCACCGGCGGGGGCCTCGCGTCCCGGAAAATCTGGCGGGACCTGGCGCGGTGTGTTAGGGGCGAGCGGTCATGCCGGGCGGCCTCAGGCGCAACCACGTGCGCAACGCCGAAGAGTCGGCGCGCGGGGAGGGAGAGGCCGGATCCGAGGGCGCGCGCGGCCCGAGCGGGCGGCGCGCCGGCGTCCGCGAGGATCGCTCCGTTGCGTGAGCTCGACGTCACGGCGGGCCCCGCGCCGTCCGGGCGCATCCTCGTCCTCCCCGAGATCCTCGCGAACCAGATCGCCGCCGGCGAGGTCATCGAGCGGCCGGCCTCGGTGGTGAAGGAGCTCGTCGAGAACGCGCTCGACGCCGGCGCCCGGCGCATCGTCGTCGAACTCGAGGACGGCGGCACCCGCCTCATCCGCGTGACCGACGACGGCCAGGGCATGACGGCCGAAGACGCCCCGCTCGCGTTCCTCCGCCACGCGACCAGCAAGATCCGGGGGCAAGACGACCTCTGGCGTATCGACACGCTCGGCTTCCGCGGCGAGGCGCTCCCGAGCATCGCCGCGGTCGCAGCGGTGGAGCTCACGACGCGCAACGCGCAGGCGCCGACGGGCGTCGTCGTGCGCGCCGAGGGCGGACGCGTCCTCGACGTCCGCGAGGCCGGCGCGGCGGTCGGGACGACCGTGACGGTCCGCGATCTCTTCGCGCCCGTCCCGGCGCGGCGGAAGTTCCTGAAGAGCCTGCAGACGGAGCTGGGGCACGTCGTCGAGCTGCTGACCCGCGTGAGCCTCGGCGCGCCCCGCGTCCACGTGCGCCTGGTCCACCAGGGGCGCGAGGTCGCCGTGCACCCGCCGGTCGCGACGCTCGCCGATCGGGCGCGCCAGGTCTTCGGCGCCGATCGCGTCCGGGGCGGGCGCGCCTTCGTCGACGAGCGTCTCGGCATCACGATCGAGGGATTCGCCTTCTCGCCGCACCTCTCCTTCGCGACGGCGCGCTACGTGTACCAGTACGTGAACGGCCGTCCGATCCGCGACCGGGCGCTGCAGCACGCGGTCGCGGAAGGATACGCGAGCCTCGTGCCGCGCGGGCGCTGGCCGGGCGCGATCGTGAAGCTCGGGGTGCCGCCCGCGGACGTGGACGTGAACGTCCATCCCGCGAAGCACGAGGTGCGCTTCCGCCTCGCCCACGTCGTGCACGACACCGTGCTCGACGCCGTGCGGCGCGCCCTCGCCGGCGCGACGGGGCGCGGCGACGCGGGAGAGGCGCCCGGGGTCGCCGCGGCGCTCCGCACCTACGCGCTGCGCGCCGTCGCCGCGCCGGCGCTCTTCCCGGCCGCCACGCGGTCGGGCGCCTCGGCGAGCGCGCCGACCGACACGCCCGGCGTCGCGGAAGCGGACGCCGCCGCGACCGCGGGCGCCGCGCCGGACGCGCCGGACGCCTGCGGAGCGCCGCGCGGCGGCTTCGCGTCGCTCCGCTTCGTCGGCCAGGTCTTCCGCGGCTACCTCGTCTGCGAGGCGACCGATCGGCTCGTCCTGATCGACCAGCACGCCGCGCACGAGCGGGTCGCCTTCGAGCGACTCCGCGCCCAGCACGCGGCCGGCGCCATCGAGCGCCAGGCGCTCCTCCTGCCGCTCGCCGTGGACCTCGACCCCGGCCAGTGCGAGGCCGTGACCTCCCACCTCGCCGATCTCGCCGCCCTCGGCTTCGAGATCGAGCCGTTCGGCGACCGCACGTTTCTCGTACGCGCGGTCCCGGCGCTCCTCGGCGACGACGATCCGCGGCTCCTGCTCGAGGATCTCGCCGACGGGCTCGCGGAGGTCGGCTCCCAGCTCTCCGCCGCCGAGGCCCTCGCGGCCGTGCTCGGACGCATCGCCTGCCACAGCGTCATCCGCGTCGGGCGCGGGCTCGCGGCCCCGGAGGCGGCGCAGCTCCTCGTCGATCTCGACGCGCTGACCTACGGGAGCAACTGTCCGCACGGCCGCCCCGTCTCGGCCGAGTTCACGCGTAGCCAGATCGAAAGGATGTTCGGTCGATGAGACCGCGGCCGCGAGTCGTCGCGATCGTCGGACCGACGGCGGTCGGCAAGAGCCTCCTCGCGATGACCGTCGCCGAGCGCCTCGGCGCCGAGATCGTGAGCGCCGATTCGCGGCAGATCTACCGCGGCCTCGACGTGGGGACGGCGAAACCGAGCGCGAGCGATCGCCGGCGCGTGCCGCACCACCTCCTCGACGTCGCCGATCCCGACGAGCGTTTCGATGCGGCGCGCTTCCGGTCCCTCGCCCTCGGCGCGATCAGCGGCGCGGCGGAACGCGGCCGGCCCGTGATCGTGTGCGGCGGCACGGGACTCTACGTCCGCGCGCTCCGCCACGGAATCTTCGCCGGTCCCGGCGCCGTGCCCGAGATTCGCGCGGCGCTCTACGAACGCGAGCGCCTGCGCGGCCCCGGCGCCTTGCACGCGGACCTCGCGGCGGTCGACCCGGCGACGGCGGCCCGTGTCCATGCGCGCGACACCGTCCGCCTGGTGCGCGCCCTCGAGGTGCTCCGCGTCACCGGGCGTCCCATCAGCGCCTGGCAGGACGCCCACGCCTTCGGCGACACGAGCGTCGAGATGCTGGTGCTCGGTTGCGCCCGCCCCCGCGAGGAGCTGCACGACCGGATCGTGGCGCGCGGTCGCGCGATGCTGGACGCCGGCCTCCTCGCGGAGATCCGGGAGCTCTGGGCCCGCGGCTACGGTCCGGAGCTCGCGCCGCTCGACAGCGTCGGCTACCGCGAGATGGGCGCGTACCTCCGCGGCGAGCTCGATTTCGAAGCCGCCTTCGACGCCTTCGCCCGCGCGACGCGCCGCCTGGCCAAACGCCAGCTCACGTGGTGGCGCTCCGATGCGACGATCGCCTGGTTCCACCCCGACCGCGACGCCGACGTCCTGACGACGCGCGCCGTCGCCTGGCTGACCCCGCCGTGTCCGTCACCTATCTCGACTTCGAGCGGCCTCTCGCCGCGCTAGACGCGCGGGTCGCGGCGCTCAAGGGCGGGAGCGCGCGCGGCCCGGCGGTGACGCGCGCGCTCCGTCGGCTCGCCGTCGCGCGCCGCCGACTCGAGCGCGAGGTCTACGACTCGCTCTCCGCCTGGGAGCGGGTGCAGCTGGCGCGCCACGTCGACCGCCCGCAAACGCTCGACTACATCGGCCGGCTCTGCCGCGACTTCTTCGAGCTGCGCGGCGACCGGGTGACCGCCGACGATCCCGCGATCGTGGCCGGCATCGGCGTCTGTCACGGTCATCCGCTGGCGGTCGTCGGGCACCAGCGCGGCCACGGCACCGCCGAGCGCGTCCATCGGAACTTCGGGATGGCGAGCCCCGAAGGGTATCGCAAGGCGTTGCGAGCGTTTCGGCTGGCGGAGCGGCTCGGCATGCCCGTGCTGACGCTCGTCGACACGCAGGGGGCGTACCCCGGCGTGGGCGCCGAGGAGCGCGGTCAGGCGGAGGCCATCGCCCGGACGATGCGCGCCATGACCGAGCTGCGCGTGCCGATCGTAAGCGTCGTGATCGGCGAGGGGGGGAGCGGAGGCGCCCTCGCGCTGGCCGTCGCCGATCGCGTGCTGATGATGCAGTACGCCTGCTACTCGGTGATCTCGCCGGAGGGGTGCGCGGCGATCCTCCATCGCGAGCGCGCGCCCGAGCACGTCGCCCGCGCCGCCGACGCCCTGAAGCTCACCGCCGGCGACCTGCTGCACGCCGGCGCCGTGGATGCGCTCGTGGCCGAGCCGGCGGGCGGCGCGCATCGCAATCCCCGCCGCGCCCTCGAGGCCGTCGAGCGCGCCGTCGTTCAGGCCCTCGCCGAGCTCCGCCACGTCGCTCCGCGCGTGCTGCGTCGCCGCCGCTACGAGAAGTTCCGCCGCCTCGGAGCGCACGTGGAGACGCGCGCCGTCGTGCCGCGCTCTCCGCGGCGACGCTCAATTGCAAAGCCGAAAGCGGTACGGTAGCTGTCCTCCCTTTGAAGGACGCGACCGACGTGCCACGGACCAGCGTGCGAGATCCCTTGGTCGATCGTGAACGCGCCAAGATCGACCGGATCGACGACCGCATTCTCGGCCTCCTGAACGAGCGCGCCCGGATCGCGCAGCGCATCGGCGCGCGCAAGGCGCGTCGGCGCGGCGCGCGGGCCGGCGGCGCGGACGGCGTCTGGGTTCCGAGCCGGGAACAGCGCATCCATCGCCGCCTGCGCGGCCTCAATCGCGGGCCGCTCGCGGACGAGCACGTCCGAGCCATCTTCCGCGAGATCATCTCGGCGTCGCGCGCGCTGGAAGCGCGCCCGGCCGTCGCCTACCTCGGGCCCGAGGGCACGTTCACCAATCAGGCGGCGCGCGAGGTGTTCGGGAGCGGCGCGACGCTCAGCCCGGCCGAGTCCATCGCCGAGGTCTTCACCGAAGTCGAGCACCGGCGCGCCGATTTCGGCGTCGTCCCGGTCGAGAACTCGACCGAGGGCGCCGTCACCTCGACGCTCGACCTCCTGGTGGAGTCGCCCCTCCGGATCACCGGCGAGGCACGCCTCGACGTGGAGCAGTGCCTCCTCGGCGCCGCGTCCGACTGGCGAGCCATCCAGCGCGTGCTCTCGCATCCACAGGGACTCGCACAGTGCCGGCGCTGGCTCGCGACCAACCTGCCGCACGCGCGCCTCGAGCCGGTCGCGAGCACCAGCCGCGCCGCCGAGCTCGCCGCCGGCGACCCGACGACCGCCGCCGTCGCGAGCCGCCTCGCCGCCGAACGCACGGGCCTGCGCATCCTCGCCGCCGACATCCAGGACGAGCGCGGGAACGCCACGCGCTTCTTCGTGCTCGGCCACCGCGACGCCGAGACGCCGTCGGGCGAGGACAAGACGTCGGTCGTCTGCACCGTGAAAGACGAGGTCGGCGTGCTCGCGAAGCTCCTGCAGCCGCTCGCCAGGAGCGGCGTCAGCCTGCACAAGATCGAGTCGCGACCGCTGCGCGGCCGCCCGTGGGAGTACGTGTTCTTCCTCGATCTGCGCGGCCACCGCTCCGACGCCCGCGTGAAGCGCGCGCTCGCGCGCATGCAACCGCTGACCACGTCGCTCAAGATCCTCGGATCGTATCCGGCGGCCTGACCTCGGAGCCTTATGAGCACTCGCGCAGCCACCGTCGACATCAAGGGCCTCACGCCGGAGTGGATCCGGCGGCTCGCGCCGTACCCGCCCGGTATGCCGCTCGAGGAGCTGGAGCGCGAGTACGGCCTCACCGGGTCGATCAAGCTGGCGTCGAACGAGAATCCCTACGGGCCGTCGCCGCGCGCCCTCGCCGCGATCGCCGTGGCATTGCCGACGTTGCACCGCTATCCCGACGGCAGCGGGTTCTACCTGCGGCAGGCCCTCGCCAAGCGGATCGGCGTTCCGGCCGACGGCATCATCCTCGGCAACGGCTCGAACGACATCATCGAGCTCGCGGTACGCGCCTTCCTGCGTCCGGGTGACGAGGCCGTCATGGCCGACCAGGCCTTCGTCATCTACCAGATGGTCGTGCAGGCGGCCGGGGCGATCCCCCGGTGCGTGCCCTTGCGGCGCTTCACCCACGACCTCGAAGCGATCAAGGCGGCCATCGGGCCGTCGACGCGCCTCGTGTTCCTCGCCAATCCGAACAACCCGACCGGCACCATCTACACGCGCGACGCCTGGGAGGACTTCCTCGCCGACGTGCCGCCGCACGTGATCGTCGTCGCCGACGACGCGTACGCCGACTACGTGGAGGATCCCGCCTATCCCGACTCGCTCGCCTACCAGCGCCGCGACCGCTTGCTGCTGACGCTCCGGACGTTCTCCAAGATCTACGGCCTCGCCGGCGCACGCGTCGGCTACGGCGTCGGGCCGCTCGAGGTGATCGAGGTGCTGAACCGGATCCGCCAGCCGTTCAACGTGAACGCGCTCGCGCAGGTGGCGGCACTCGCGGCGCTCGACGACGAGGAGCACGTCGAGCGGACCCGGCGCAACAACCTCGAAGGACTCGCCTACCTGCGCGCCGCGTGCGAGCGGCTCGGTCGTCCCTACGTCCCGAGTTGGGCAAACTTCCTCCTGATCGACGTGGGGGAGGGCGCGCGCACGTACGAGGCGCTGCTGCGCCGCGGCGTCATCGTCCGGCCGATGGACGTCTACGGCTTTCCGCGCCACCTCCGGGTGAGCGTCGGCACCCCCGCCGAGAACGAGCGCTTCGCCGCCTCCCTCGCCGCCGTCCTCGCGGCGGCGCGCTCGTGAAGCCGGTGGCCGACCGGTTGTTGATCGCCGGGGTCGGCTTGATCGGCGCCTCCCTCGGGCTGGCCCTCCGGGAGCGGGGAGCGGTCGGGGAAATCGTCGGCCTCGGACGTTCCGCGGAGAACCTGCGCGTGGCGCGGCGCCGCGGCGCGATCGATCGCGCCGAGCGCGACCCGGCGCGCGCCACGCGCGGCGTCGATCTCGTGGTCGTCGCCACCCCCGTCGGCACGATCGCGCCGCTGGTCGCGACGCTCGCCCGCACGCTGCCGCCGACGGCCGTCCTCACCGACGCGGGCAGCGTGAAGGGCCCCGTGGTGGCGGCCGTCGAACGCGCCCTCGGCCGGACGGCGGCGCGCTTTTGCGGCAGCCACCCCATCGCGGGCGCCGAGCGCGCCGGCGCCGCCTCGGCGCGCCGCGATCTGCTGCAGGACCGGCGCTGCATCCTGACCCCGACCGCGCGCACGTCGGCGACGGCGCGGCGCCGCGCGCGCGCGCTCTGGGCGGCCGCCGGGATGCGAGTCGAGACGATGGCGGCGGCGCGGCACGACGACCTCTACGCGCTGCTGAGCCACCTGCCGCAGACGGTCGCGACCGCCCTCGTCAACGCCGCCGCCGCGCGCGACAACGGTCGAGCGCTCGCCTACGCCGGGAGCGGCTTCCGCGACCTGACCCGCATCGCCGACAGCCCAACCGTCATCTGGCGCGACATTCTGCTCGCGAACCGGGCGCCGGTCCTGGCGGCGCTCGCGGGCTTCGGCGCGGCCTGCGAGCGGCTGCGTCGCGCGCTCGCCGCCGGGGACGGCGCCGCCGTCGCACGCGAGCTCGGTCGGGCGCGGCGCGCCCGGCGCCGCATCGAGACGCCGCGGCGCGCCCCGGCGAGGCGGACGTCGTGACGCGCCTGGCCGTCACCCCCGCGGGGCGGGGCCTGCGCGGACGCCTCACGGTGCCGAGCGACAAATCGATCGCGCATCGCGCGCTCCTCCTCGGCGCCATCGCCGAGGGGACGACCACGGTGCGCGGCTTCCAGGGCGGGCGCGACAACCGCGCCACCATGGCGGCCTGCCGCGCGCTCGGGGTCGCGATCGAGGAACGCGCCGAGACCCTCACGATCGCCGGCCGCGGTTTCGACGGCCTGCGCGCGCCGCGCGCGGACATCGACTGCGAGAACTCCGGCACGACGATGCGGCTCCTCACGGGAATCCTGGCGGGGTGCCCCTTCGCGAGCCGGCTCGTCGGCGACGCGTCGCTGCTGCGCCGGCCGATGCGGCGCGTGATCGAGCCGCTCGCGCGCATGGGGGCCTCGATCACGAGCGAGCCGGGCGACGGACGCGCGCCCCTCCGGATCGAGGGCCGCGAGCTCCTCGGCGCGACCCACGCGCTCGCGGTCGCGAGCGCGCAGGTCAAGTCCGCGCTCCTGCTCGCCGGCCTACAGGCGGCCGGCGCGACGCGCGTCCGGGAGCCGACGCGCTCGCGCGATCACACCGAGCGCCTGCTCCGCGCCTTCGGCGCCGCGCTCCGCAGCGAGGATCTCTGGGTCGAGATCGACGGCCCGCAGCGCCTTCGCGGCGCGACGATCGCATTGCCGGGCGACTTCTCGTCCGCGGCGTTCCTGGTGGTCGCCGCCGCGATCCTTCCCGGCTCGGAGCTCCGCCTCGCCGGCGTCGGCATCAATCCGACGCGCACCGGGTTGCTCGACGTCCTGACGGCGATGGGCGCGGCGATCGAGGTCGTCCCGGAGGCGGGCGGGGCGGAGCCGGTCGGCACTCTGATCGTACGGCACCGGCGGCTGCACGCGACGCGCGTCGCCGGCGACCTTCTCGTGCGCAGCATCGACGAGTTCCCGATCCTCTGCATCGCCGCGGCCTGCGCCGAGGGCACGACCGAGATCCGTGACGCCGCCGAACTCCGGATCAAGGAGAGCGACCGGGTCGCGGTGATGGCCGAGATGCTCCGCGACCTCGGCGTCGCCGTCGAGGAGCTGCCCGACGGACTCGTCATCACGGGCGCGCCGAGCCTCGGGGGCGCGCGCATCGACCCCCGCGGCGACCACCGCATCGCCATGGCGGGCGCGGTGGCGGGCCTCGTCGGCGCCGCCCCGGTCGTGATCGACGATCCCGACTGCGCCGAGGTGTCCTTCCCCGGGTTCTACGCCACGCTGGCACGCGCGGCGGGCGTATGACCGGCGGCGCGCGGCGGCTGATCGTCGCCATCGACGGCCCGGCGGGCGCAGGCAAGAGCACCCTCGCGCGGGCGCTGGCGCGCGCCCTCGGCTACACCTACGTCGACAGCGGCGCGATGTACCGGGTCGTCGGCCTCGCGGCGCGGGCGCGCGGCATCGATCCCGCCGACGGGGCCGCGGTGGCGGAGCTGCTCGACGGCCTGGACTTCGCGCTCCGGCCGGCGCCGGAGGGGCAGCGCGTGCTGCTCGACGGCCGCGACGTCACCGACGAGCTCCGGACCCCGGCGGCCGGCGAATGGGCGTCGCGGGTGGCGGCCCTCCCGGAGGTGCGGCAGCGTCTCGTCGAACGCCAGCGCCGGCTCGGCGAGGCCGGCGGCGTCGTCATGGACGGCCGCGACATCGGGACCGTCGTCTTCCCCGGCGCAGACTGCAAGTTCTATGTCACGGCGAGCGCCGCCGAGCGGGCGCGCCGGCGCGCCCGCGAGATCGGGGCCCCCGCGAGCGACCTGCCGGAGATCCAGCGCGACATCGAGGCCCGCGATCGGCGTGATTCCGAACGGGTCCACGCGCCGCTTCGCGCCGCCGCCGACATGGAGACGATCGACACCACGGGGCTCACCGCCGACGAAGCCGTCGGGCGGGTCCTCGCACGGGTGACGGAACGCGCAAAGGCTTGAACTTCCAAGAGCAGGGCGCTAAGGAGGGTGGCTCTCGCGCGCAAGCCGATCAAACAATCCCAGGGGGTGAGCAGTTGATGACCGAGGACAATCACGAAACGCATGCGGGTGCAGCCGGAGGCGCCGACGATTTCGGCCACCTCTTCGAGCAGAGCATGCGCGCGGTCCGACCCGGGGAGATCGTCAAGGGCCGCGTCGTCCTGGTCGCGCGCGATCACGTCACCGTCGACATCGGCTACAAGAGCGAAGGGCAGATCGGCATCCACGAGTTCCGCGATCGTGACGGGCAGGTCGACGTCAAGGAGGGCGACGAGATCGACGTCTACTTCGAGGCGTCGGAGTCCGAGGACGGCGGCATCGTCCTCTCGCGGCAGAAGGCCGAGCAGCTCCGTGTATGGAAAGACATCGAGCAGGCCTTCGAGGCGCAGGGCGCCATCGAAGGCACGATCGTCGGCAAGGTGAAGGGCGGCTTGAAGGTCGACATCGGCGTCGCCGCGTTCCTCCCGGGCTCGCACGCGGATCTCCGGCCGGCCCGCAACCTCGATCGCTTCATCGGACAGCGCACGCGCTTCTCGATCCTCAAGTTCAACCGCTCGCGCGGGAACGTCGTCGTCTCCCGACGCGCGGTCATCGAGCGCGAGCGGATGTCGCTGAAGGGCGAAACGCTCAAGGTGCTCGAGGAGGGCGTCATCCTCGAGGGCACGGTGAAGAACATCACCGACTACGGCGCCTTCGTCGATCTCGGCGGCATCGACGGCCTGCTGCACATCACCGACATGTCGTGGGGCCGCATCGGCCACCCGTCGGAGGTGCTGAACGTCGCCGACAAGGTCCGCGTCGTCGTCCTCAAGTACGATCCCGAGCGCGAGCGTGTGTCGCTCGGCATGAAGCAGATCATGCCGGACCCGTGGCACACCGTGCATGAGCGCTTCGCGCCCGGCATGAAGGTCCGCGGCAAGGTCGTGAGCCTCACCGACTACGGCGCCTTCGTCGAACTCGAGAAGGGCGTCGAGGGCCTCATCCACGTCTCGGAGATGTCCTGGACGCGGCGGGTGAGCCACCCGTCGAAGATCCTGAACCCGGGCGACGAGGTCGACGTAGTCGTGCTCGACGTCGATCCGGCCAACCGCCGCATCTCGCTCGGGCTCAAGCAGGCCGAGCCCAATCCGTGGGAGATGGTGAAGATCAACCATCCCGTCGGAAGCCACATCCAGGGCAAGGTGAAGAGCATCACCGACTTCGGGGTCTTCGTCGGCGTCGACGAGGGCATCGACGGCCTCGTGCACGTCTCCGACCTGCACTGGACGAAGAAGGTCAAACACCCCTCGGAGCTGTTCAAGAAGGGCGACGACGTCGAGGCGGTGGTGCTCGGCATCGACGTCGAGAACGAGCGAATCTCGCTCGGCATCAAGCAGCTCCAGGAGGACCCCTGGAACGCGATGCCGTCGCGCTATCCGGTCGGCGGCAAGGTGAAGGGCGTCGTCACCAGCGTGACGGACTTCGGCGTCTTCGTCGAGCTCGAGGAAGGGCTCGAGGGCCTCATCCACGTGAGCCAACTCTCGACCGAGCGCGTCGACAAGCCCTCGCAGATCTTCGCGATCGGCGACACCGTCGAAGCCGAGATCACCAACGTCGATCCGCGCGAGCGCCGCATCGGCCTCAGCATCAAGGCGCTCAAGCGCAGCGAGGAGCGGGAAGAGGTGGACAGCTACCTCCGCCGCGAACGGGAGAGCTCGAAGTTCTCCTTCGAGGACATCCTCAGCGAGGAGCTGCGGCTCGACCGCGACGAGGGGGACCGGCCCGCCAAGACGAAGGGCACCCTCGAGAAATAGCCCCGGGCCAGCGGCGGTCACATGGCGCAAGGGCGTTCCATCGTGCGCGGGCTGACCGTGCTCTCCATCGCGGTGGCGCTGTTCTTCGTCGCGGCGTTCGCGCTGACGCTCGGAAGCGACGGCAGGCTCGGCAACCTGCTCTCGCTCGGCGGCAAGGTAGGGGTCGTCGAGGTGAAGGGCGTCATCAACGAGAGCGGCGACGTCGTCGGCGCCCTCAAGGCCTTCGAGAAGAACTCCGCGGTCAAGGCGATCGTCGTCCGGATCGAGTCGCCCGGGGGCGGCGTCGCTCCCTCGCAGGAGATCTACGATGCCATCCGCAAGGCCCGCGAGTCGAAGCCGGTCGTGGCATCCATGGGCGGCGTCGCGGCCTCCGGCGGTTACTACATCGCGAGCGCCTGCAACACGATCGTCGCCAATCCGGGAACGCTCACCGGCTCGATCGGCGTGATCATGGAGCTCGGCAACGTCGAGGGCTTGCTGCAGAAGCTCGGCGTCCAGCCGGAGATCATCAAGGCGGGGGCGTACAAGGACATGGGATCGCTGGTGCGTCCGATGACGGACAGCGAGCGCGGCCTCTTCCAGGAGATGATCGACAGCGTGCACACGCAGTTCATCACCGCGGTCGCCGCCGGGCGGGGCATGCCCAAGGACCAGGTGCGCGCGCTCGCCGATGGCCGCATCTTCTCCGGCGAGCAGGCCAAGATCGCCGGCCTAGTCGACGAGCTCGGGGGCTTCGAGGACGCGGTGGCGCTCGCCGCCTCGAAAGGTGGCCTCGGTGGCGAGCCCCATGTCACGCAGGCGCGGTCCAGCAAGGAGCCCTGGTGGTGGCGGCTCCTGTTCAATTTCGCGCCGGCTTCGCCGTTCGCGTCCTATCGCGCGTTCGGCCTGCAAATCGTATACGAGGGCCCGTTTCTGCACTGAAGCCGAGGAGGGAGCATGACCACGAATCCGACACCGGGAGGCGGTTCGATGACCAAGCGGGACCTCATCGACGAGGTCGTGAAGATCTATCCGCGCTTTTCGGGTCGCGACGCCGAGGTCATCGTCAACGCGGTGTTCGACAGCATGACGGAGGCGCTCGCGCGCGGCGAGCGCATCGAGATTCGCGGCTTCGGGAGCTTCGTCGTGAAGCACCGCCAGGCCCGCGAAGGACGCAATCCCAAGACGGGCGCCGTCGTGCCAGTCGCCGCGAAGCGGGTCCCGTTCTTCAAGGTCGGCAAGGAGCTGAAGCTTCGCGTCGACGGCAAGCCGGTGCCCGAGAGCGAGCGCGAGGCGAGTCAGGGCGCCTGAACGGCGCCGCCCGGATCGTCCATGGAGCGGCTCTGGGCCCCGTGGCGGATGCAGTATCTCGCGGACGCGCCGCCGCCGGGCTGCTTCTTCTGCGCGGCCGCCGAGAGCGACGAGGCGCGCCTCCTGGTGGTCGCGCGCGCTCCGCACGCCGTCACGATGCTCAACAAGTTCCCCTACGGCCACGGCCATCTCCTGGTCGCTCCCCGCGCGCACGTGGCGGCCCCGGAGGATCTCGCCGCCCCGGCGTACGACGGCCTCATGCGCGCCGTGCGGCGCGCAGCCCTGGCGCTCCGGGCCGCATTCGCTCCCGACGGCATGAACGTCGGGATGAATCTCGGGCGCGCCGCCGGCGCCGGCGTCGCCGACCACTGCCATTGGCACCTGCTGCCCCGCTGGAACGGCGACACCAACTTCATGCCGGTCATCGGCGACGTGAAGGTGATGTCCGAGCACCTCGAGGCGACGCTCGCGCGGATCCGGGCCCACTATCCGTGAGCGATCCGGCCGCAATGCTCGCCGCGCTCCTGGAGCGCCGTCGGCCGACGGCGTTCGCGACGTGGCTCGCCGATGCATCGGTCGCCTCC
The DNA here is from genome assembly GCA_020852955.1 of Deltaproteobacteria bacterium. Taxonomy (GTDB): domain Bacteria; phylum Desulfobacterota; class Binatia; order UTPRO1; family UTPRO1; genus UTPRO1. Next base: position 44,858 of record JADYZW010000036.1, read on the forward strand.
GGCGCGGCGCTTAACCGGGTCGCCTTCGAGATCGCGTTCGCGAGCGCCGGCCGGCGCTTCGGCACCGCCGCCATCGGCTCCGGAGCGACCGTCGCTGGCGCCGGCGGTCGGACGTGGTCGATCGCGGGGTGGGGCCTCGACGAGGCGGCGCGCGCGCTTCTCGTCCTCGGAGGCGTCGCCGCGCTCCCGGCCGCCGACCAGCCGGCTTTCGTCGACGGCCTCTACCGCGCCGGCGCGCTCCGCGAGCGCCAGGCCGTCCTGCGGGCGCTCGCGCTCCTCCCGGATCCGGCGCGCTTCTGCGCGATCGCGCTGGATGCCTGCCGCGCGAGCGCGCAACCCGTCTTCGAGGCGATCGCCTGCGAGAACCCGTATCCGGCGGCGTGGTTCGCCGAGCCGAGCTTCAATCAGATGGCGCTGAAGGCGGTCTTCACGGGCGTCGCCGTCGCCCGCATCCTCGACCTCGAGACGCGGCGAACCGCCGACCTCGCGCGCATGGCGGCCGACTACGCCGCCGAACGCCGCGCCGCGGGTCGTCCGGTTCCGACCGATCTCGCGTTGCTCGCCGCGCCATGAAGCTCTTCGACCCGCACATCCACATGACGTCGCGCACCACCGCCGACTACGAGGCGATGGCCGCGGCGGGCATCGCCGCCGTTATCGAGCCCGCGTTCTGGCTCGGGCAACCCCGCACCCACGTCGGCTCCTTCGAGGACTACTTCGCCTCGCTCGTTGGCTGGGAGCCGTTTCGCGCGAGCCAGTTCGGGATCCGTCATTTCTGCACGATCGCCTTGAACCCGAAGGAGGCGAACGACGAGCGGCTGGCGGCGGGGGTGGTGGCGCTCCTGCCGCGCTACCTCGCGAAGGACGGCGTCGTCGCCGTCGGTGAGGTGGGATACGACGAGCAGACGCCGATCGAGGACCGCTGGTTCGCCGAACAGCTCGCGCTCGCCCGCCGCTTCGGCCTCCCGGCGCTCGTCCACACGCCCCATCGGGACAAGAAGCGCGGCACCGAGCGCAGCCTGGCGCTCGTTCGGGAGGTCGGCTTTCCCGAGGAGCGCGTCCTCATCGACCACAACAACGAGGAGACGCTCCCGCTCGTGCTCCGCACCGGCTGCTGGGCGGGGCACTCCATCTATCCGAACAGCAAGATGGACGAGCCGCGCATGGCGGCCCTGGTACGGCAGTACGGCAGCGAGCGCATCCTGATCAACAGCGCCGCCGACTGGGGCATCAGCGACCCGCTCAAAGTGCCGAAAACGGTGGCGGTCATGCGCGCGCAGGGCATCGCCGAGGACACCATCGAGGCGATCGCGTGGCGGAACCCGGTGGCGTTCTTCGCGCAGAGCGGCCGGCTCGTCCTCGACGACGCCGGCGGCCCGCCGGACGCGTTCGCCGGAAACACCGTCCGCCGCGGCTGAGGCGGGGGAGCATTCGGCGCGCATGCACCGTACGGTCGTTCTGAACGTCGTCGGCCTGACGCCGTCGCTGCTCGGCGACGCCGTCCCGAACCTCACGACGTTCGCGGCCGGGGGACGCATGCGGCCGCTCGCGACCGTGCTCCCGGCGGTCACATGCACGGTGCAGTCGAGCATGGTGACGGGCACGTTGCCGCGTACGCACGGCGCCGTCGCGAACGGCTGGTACTTCCGCGACCTCGCCGAGATCTGGTTCTGGCGGCAATCGAACCACCTCGTGGCGGGGGAGAAGATCTGGGAGGCAGGGGCGCGGCGGGATCCCGCCTTCACCTGCGCCAAACTCTTCTGGTGGTACAACATGTACAGCAGCGCGACGTGGTCGGTGACGCCGCGCCCGCTCTATCCCGCCGACGGCCGCAAGCTCCCCGACGTCTACAGCACGCCGATCGAGCTCCGCGACGAGCTGCAGGCGAAGCTCGGGCCCTTTCCCCTGTTCACGTTCTGGGGACCCGGGACCGACATCGGCGCGACGAGATGGATCGCCGACTGCGCCCGCCACGTCTACGATACGCGCCGGCCAACCCTCACGCTCGTCTACCTGCCGCACCTCGACTACGTGCTGCAGCGCCTCGGTCCGCAGGATCCGCGGCTCGCGAAGGATCTCGGCGAGATCGACGCGGTCTGCGGCGAGCTCATCGAGCATGTCCGGCGCGACGGCGCGCGCGTGATCGTGCTCTCCGAGTACGGCATCACTCCGGTGCGCGGCGCGATCCACCTGAACCGCGCGCTCCGCGAAGCGGGGCTGGTGGCGCTCAAGACCGAGCTCGGTCGCGACATGCTCGACCCCGGCGCGTCGGAGGCCTTCGCGGTCGCGGACCACCAGCTTGCCCACGTCTACGTCCGGCGTCCGGAACGCATCCCCGAGGTGCGGCGGCTCCTGGCGGATCTCGACGGCGTGGAGCGAGTGCTCGACGCCGACGGCAAGCGTGCCGCCGGCCTCGACCACCCGCGCTCCGGCGAGCTCGTCGCCGTGTCGGCGGCCGATCGCTGGTTCAGCTACTACTTCTGGCTCGACGACGCCCGCGCCCCCGACTACGCGCGCACCGTCGACATCCATCGCAAGCCCGGGTACGACCCCGTCGAGCTCTTCCTCGATCCGTCGCTCTGGCTGCCGCAGCTGAGGATCGGGTGGACGCTCGCGAAGAAGGCGGCGGGCTTCCGCTCCCTGATGGACGTGATCCCGCTCGACGCGACGCTCGTGCGCGGATCGCACGGGCGCCCGACCGACGATCCCTCCACCGGGCCGCTCGTGATGACGAGCGAGCCGGACCTCCTTCCCGACCGCCCACACGCGACCGACGTGAAGGACGTCGTCCTGCGCCACGTCTTCGGACCCGGCACGGCGTAGCGACGCGCCGCCCCCTCCGAGACTACCCCCCGGCCCGGGGCTCGCGCGCCAAGGCCGCGGCGAGAACGCGGCCGAGCGCCATCAGCCGGGCGGCCTCGTCGTCCGTGATCGCGCGCTCATGCATCCAGCCGATGCCGAGCGTGCCGACGACGCGCGCACCGTCGAGGATCGGAACGCAGAGCGACCCGCCGGCGCCCGTCGCCCGCGCGCCCGGCCGCGCCACGCCGCTCGTGTCCGTCTGCAGGTTGCAGAGCGTCACCGGCTGCGCCGTCCGGGCGGCTTCGCCCGCGATGCCCTTGCCGAGCGGGATCCGGCGGCTCGCAGCGAGCACGGGCGCGGGAAGCCCGGGGCTCGCAGCCACGAGATGGAGATGGTCGTCAGGACCGAGGCAATGGATCGTGCCGAGCGCCGCGGCGAAGGCGTCCTGGATGGCGCGAAGCGCCGCGCCGAAACCCTCGGCGTCGGCAGCGTCCGCGCACGTGGCCCGGAGTCGTCGTTCGAGATCGTCGAGCATGCGTCTGGCTATCACGTTCGCCGTCAGGTGCCAGACACCCAGCGTTGCCCGGCGACCGTGAGGGCGAAGGCGCCGACGCACCCCGCCGCCACCTCGAGCTGCCCCGTGCTCGCGACCGCGAGGCCGTCCACGAGCGAGATGCCGGCGATCAAGCGCGCGACGAGCGCCGGTCGCGCGCCGAGCGTCGGATGACGCGCGACGATGGTGAGGCCGATCAGGTACGCGAGCAGGGCGGTTGCCCACCCGAGCACCGCGATCCCGACTGTGCCCGTGAGCGTCGCCGCCGTCGTCACGTAGACGAGCACCCGACAGCCTCCCATGAGCAGCGGCGCCAGCGGATTGTCCTTGTGCCACACGTCGTAGAGCAGGATCGCGGCGGCGAGCACTCCGGCGGCGGCGACGCCCGGCAGCGCCGCCCCGCGCGCCGCCGCTCCGGTGGCGGCGATGATGGCAAGCCCCGCCGCGAGGAGCGCACATCCCGCGCCGAACACCTCCCGCGCCGAGACCAGACCTGCCGGGATCGGACGCTCCGGACGCTCGCGGGCATCGCACTCGCGGTCGAAGGCGTCGTTCAGGAACATGCCGGCGACGTAAAGGACGGAGCAGGCGACGGCGACGGCGCCGGTCGCCATGCTCGCAAGCGGCAACCCCGCGAGCGCCGCCGCGGCGACGACGTTCGTCCAGACCGTCGGCAGGTTCGAGACCCGACCGAGCCTGAGCGCCACGGCGAACGTCATGCCCCGAGGCGATCCATGGTCCAGCGCAGCTCGCGTGCGACCGCCGCCGCGACCGGCTCATCGCGGAAGCGCGCGGGCAGCACGTCCCAGGTGTAGGTCTCGACCTCGAGATGTCCCGCGTAGCCGTCGGCGGCGAGGCGCCGCAGGAGCGCCGCGGTCCACGGCTGCGTGCTGCGGAGCGCTCCCAGGTCCTCGCGAAAGAGCGGCACGTGGAAATGGACCCGCCACTCGCGGAGGCTCCGATCCCCCAACGCCGCGGCGAGGGCGTCGGGCAGGTCGACGAACCGGCGGAGCGCGCCGCCGCGCCGCTCGACGACCTGGTGCAGGTACACGTCGTCGGCGAATGCCGCGAGCGCGGCGCGCGTGGTCGCGTCCCCGTCCCCCCCGAGCGTCGCCGCCATCCCGGCGCTGACCTGCACCTTCACGAGGTCGATCTCCGCCGCGCGCAGCCGAGCGAGCGCCGCCTCGGGCTCGGCGAAGCCGACCGCCATGTGGCAGGCGTCGAAGCAGAGACCGAGGTGCCGGCGCAGGAGACCGGCACAGGCCGCCGGCGTCCGCCCCGTGTGCGCGGCGAGACGAATCGCCGCCGCCGCCGTCCAGAGATGCGCGTGAAAGAACTCGACGGCGTCCTCGACCGTCTCCAGGAGGCACCACGGCTCGGGCTCGAGGGCGAGCCGCACGCAGCGTCCGGTCTCGCTCTCGAGGGCGGCGAGATGCGCGGCATGCCGCAGGAGACCCTCGGCGACCGCAGCGCGCGCCGCCGCCCCGGCGGCGTTCGGCCGAAACGCCCCGGGAACCGAGCTGACACTGCCATAGCCGCCGTGGTCCTCCGGCAGGAGCGCCGCCAGGAGCGTCGCCAGCCGGCCCGAGTACGCGACGCGGCGGGCGTCACGCCAGTCCGGCTCGTAGACCCGCTCTTTCACGCGCGCCCCATGGAACGCTCCGTAGGGGAATCCGTTGATCGTGAACACGTACATCCCCTCGGCGGCGAGCCACGCTCCGAGCTCCGCGCGGGCCGCCGGCGCCGCGAGCGCTTCCGCGGCCGCCGCCGAGAGGCGGAGTCCGACGCCGAAGGGGCCGTCGGGCGCGAGGATGCGCTTCACCGCGGCGACGTGGCTCGCCAGGTTCTCACGCACCTCCGGCCAGGTCTCGCCGGGATGGACGTTGGTGCAGTAGGTGAGATGGGGCTCGCCGGCGATGGCGAGCTTCACGAGGCGGGCGCTCCGTACGCCAACCCGTCCACCGCGCGCATGATCACGTCCTCGCGCATCTCGTGCACCTCGACGCCGCGGCCGATCTCTGTGAGGAGCGTAATCGTGAGCTCGCCGCCGAGATGCTCGCGAAACTCCGCGAGGCCGTCGAGAAAGCGCGGGCGCTCGTCCGCGCCGCACAGGCGAAGCGCCGCGTCGTAGGTCGGGAGGCCGAGAGCGCGGAGCAGCCTCACGATGCGGTCGCGCCCCCCCGCCGCCAGCATCCCGACCTCGGCGGCGTAACAGGCGTCGAGCGCCATGCCGATCGCGACCGCTTCCCCATGCCGCAGGCGATGGGCGGTCAGCATCTCGAGCTTGTGCGCCGCCCAGTGCCCGAAATCGAGCGGGCGGGCGCTGCCGAGCTCGAAGGGATCCCCCGCGCCGGCGATGTGCGCCAAGTGGAGGAGGGCGCTCCGCTCGACGAGCGCCGCGACGCGATCGGGGTGGCCGCCCGCGAGTTCATCGGCGCAGGCCTCCAGCCACGCGAAGAACCCGGCGTCGCGCACGACCGCCACCTTCACGGCCTCCGCCATGCCCGCGGCGACGTCGCGCCGCTCGAGGCTGGCGAGCCACTCCCGGTCGTTCAGCACCGCGAAGGGCGGAGTGAAGGTCCCGAGGAAGTTCTTGCTGCCGAAGGCGTTGACCGCGTTCTTCACGTTGATCCCCGAATCCGCCTGCGCGAGCACCGTGGTCGGGAGACGTACGATCCGCACTCCGCGGTGCGCCGTGGCCGCCGCGTACCCGGCCATGTCGAGCACCGCGCCGCCGCCGATCACCACGACGACGCTCTGGCGGTCGAGAGCGAGGGCGTGCAGGTGCGCGTGCAGGCGCGCGAGCTCTTCGGGTTCGTTCTTGACACGCTCACCGCCGCCGACGACCAGGGGCTCCCCCGCAAGCGTCAGCCGCTCGCCATGCGCGGCGACGTACGCTTGGACGCGCGCCGCGACGCCGCGCCACGCTCGCGCGACGCCGTCGTCGATCACCACGAGCAGGCGATGCCGCCGCTCCGGCTCGCGCCGCGTGATCGCGTCCACGAGATCGCCGTTCGCCGCCGAGAGCACGTCCCGCGTGAAGTAGACGGGGTAGTCGAACGGCACGGTGATCCGCTGCCAATGCGGGGACATGCGTCGAGCATTCTTGCAATGGTCCGGAGAGCCAGCAAGGCCCGTTTCGCGCGGGCGCGGCCCGGCGCGCGCGGAGATTCGATTTACTCTGCGGAGACGCCGCGCGTATAATGCGCGCGCCTTTTCGGCCCGGAGGACATGGTTGATGGAGCAGGCGCGTACGGTCGGTGAGCTGAGGCGGGCGGGATATCGATCCGTCTCCGTGCGCGAGGAGATGCGCCGCAACCTCCTCGCGAAGCTGGCCGCCGGCGAGCCCATCCTGCACGGCATCGTCGGCTATGACGATTCCGTCGTCCCGGAGATCGAGAACGCGATCCTCGCAGGCCACCACATCGTCTTCCTCGGCGAGCGCGGCCAGGGCAAGTCGCGCATCATGCGAGGGCTGCTGGCGCTCCTCGACGTCGAGATCCCGGCCGTCGCGGGTTGCGAGATCAACGACGACCCGCTCGCGCCGATCTGCAGCGCCTGCCGGCAGCGCGCCGCCGCCGAGGGGGAGGCGCTGCCGATCGTGTGGCTGCCGCGGGACCGGCGCTACGGCGAGAAGCTCGCGACCCCGGACGTTTCGATGGCGGATCTGATCGGCGAGATCGACCCCATCAAAGTGGCCGAGGGACGCTACCTGGCCAACGAGGAGACTATCCACTACGGCCTCGTGCCGCGCACGCACCGGGGCATCTTCGCCATCAACGAGCTCCCCGACCTCACCGAGAAGATCCAGGTCGGCCTCTTCAACGTGATGGAGGAGAAGGACGTCCAGATCAAAGGCTACAAGATCCGCCTACCGCTCGACGTGGTGATCATCGCGAGCGCGAACCCCGAAGACTACACGAGCCGGGGCCGGATCATCACGCCGCTGAAGGACCGCTTCGACGCCCAGATCCGCACCCATTACCCGGCCCGCATCGAGGACGAGATCGCCATCCTGGAGCAGGAGGTTCCGGCGCGGCCGCGAGCGGGACGCGAGGTGCGCGTCCCGGGCTTCATCAAGGAGCTGCTCGCGCAGATCACGATGGAGGCGCGCGAGTCGAACGAGATCAATCAGGCATCGGGCGTGAGCGTCCGCGTGACCATCAACAACTACGAGAGCGTCATCGCGAACGCCGAGAAGCGCGCCGTCCGCTGCGGCGAGCGCGAGATCGTCCCGCGGCTCACCGACCTGCACGCCGTGCTCTCCTCGACCGCCGGCAAGATCGAGCTCGAGTACGCGGGCGAGGAGAAGAAGGCGAGCGACCTGATCGATCGGCTCACCCATCGGGCGGTCCTCAAAGTCTTCGATCGGTTCCTGTCGGTGGAGGGCTTGAAGCAGGTCGTCGACTACTTCGAGGGCGGGGGAGGGGTCGAGGTATCCGACCGGCTGCCCGCCGCCGACTACCTCGACGGCATCCGCGGCATCCCGGGGCTGCGCGAAGCGATCACCGCGCTCGGACCGTTCGAGAGCCCCGCGCTCATGGCGGCGGCGAGCGAGCTCATCCTCGAGGGGCTCCACGTGCACCGCAAGCTCAACAAAGAGCGTGCCGGCGGACGGACGGTCTACAAGAGCTGACGCATGCTGACCGTCCGTTACACGCGCTGGGACGGGCGTCAACGAGTTCGGCTCGACGCCGACGAGATCTTCGGCAAGCTCGGCGAGTACCTCTCCTTCACCGACGACGTCCGCCAGGCGCTCGACTGGCTCCTGCGCCAGGGCGCCGACTTCTCCTCCATGCGCGTGCCCGGGCTCGAGGAGATCCTCGAGCAGGTGCGAAGGCGAATCCGCGAGCGCTACCGCGATCACGACATCGGCCGCGCGCTCGACGAGATGCGCCGGAAGCTCGACGAGCTCCTGGACCTCGAGCGCGATACGCTCGCTGAGCGGCGCTCCGCCCGCCCGGAACTCGCCGCGAAGCAGGCCTTCCTCGCGGACCTTCCTCCGGCTCTTTGGGACGCCGTCACCAAGCTCGCTTCGTACGCGTTCGAGGATGAGCAGGCAGCCGCCGAGTTCCGGAACCTCCTCGAGGAACTCGACAACATCCGGGAGCTCGAGGAGCTGCAACGCACGTACGGCGAGGCGTTCCAGGGCGCGGATCAGCTCGACTACGAACGCGCCCTCGCGATGATGCGCGAGCTCGACCGCCTGCGGGAGATCGAGCACCGCCTCATGAACGCCGACCTCCAGGGCGTCGACCTCGACGACCTGCGGCAGCTCCTCGGCGGCGACACCGCGCAGGACTTCGAGCACCTGCGCCAGATGATGGCGACGCTGCAGGATTCGGGGTACCTGATGACGCGCGAGGGCCAGCCGGCGCTGTCGCCGAAGGGCGTCCGCAAGATCGGCCAGCTGGCGCTCCGCGACATCTACCAGGGACTGCTGCGCGACCGGCCGGGATCCCATCCGAACGAGGCTCGCGGCGCCGACGCGCTCCGTCCCGAGGCGAGCAAGCCCTACCAGCACGGCGACCCGCTGCATCTCGATCTCGTCGCCACGCTCAAGCGGACGCTCGCGCGCGGACCGGGATCGCCTCTCCGGCTCGCGCCGGACGACTTCCGGATCTACGACACCGACGACGCCACGACCGCCTCCACGGTGCTCCTGCTCGACATGAGCTGGTCGATGAGCTGGGAAGGCCGCTTCGCCGCCGCCAAGAAGGTGGCGCTCGCGATGGAGAGCCTCATCCGCTCGCGCTACCCGCGCGACTACTTCGCGATCGTCGGCTTCTTCACCCGCGCCGTCGAGCTGAAGCTCAAGGATCTCCCCGAGGCGAGCTGGAACATGGGGGATCCGTTCACCAATCTCCAGGACGGCCTGCGGCTCGGCGCCGAGCTGCTGGCGCGCCATCGCAGCACGAACCAGCACTTCATCGTGATCACCGACGGCCAGCCGACGGCGTACTTCCAGAACGGGCGGCTCTTCTGCGAATGGCCCCTCAGCTTCGGCGGCATCAGCATGCGCGCCGCCCAGGAGACGTTGAAGGAGGTCGAGCGGGTGACGCGGCTCGGCATCACGATCAACACCTTCATGCTCGACGACAGTCCGAGTCTGCGCGCGTTCGTGGAGCGCATGACGCGCATCAACCGGGGCCGCGCGCTCTACACGCGCCCGGATCGTCTGGGCGAGTACCTCCTCGTCGACTACCTCGGCCGCAAGCGCAAGAAGGTCTGAGGCGGGCGGCAACGTGACGGTGGCCGAAGGAGCGGGCGTCAAGCTCACGCCGATGCTGGCGCAGTACCTGCGCCTGAAGGACCAGCATCGCGACGCCGTGTTGATGTTCCGCCTGGGCGACTTCTACGAAATGTTCTTCGAGGACGCGGAGCGAGCCTCCGCGATCCTCGACATCACCCTCACCGCGCGCAACAAGCACGACCCGCACCCGATCCCTCTCTGCGGCGTGCCCTTCCACGCGGTCGACGGCTACATCCAGAAGCTCCTCGCCGCCGGGCTGAAGGTCGCGATCTGCGAGCAGGTCGAAGATCCGCGGGGCGCCAAGGGCCTGGTCGATCGCGACGTCGTGCGGGTCATCACTCCGGGGACCGTCCTCGAGGAGGAGAGCCTCGATCCTCGGAGCGCGAGCTTCCTCGCGGTCGTCGCGCGCGCCGACGACGGCCTCGGCCTGGCGGCCTGCGACCTCTCGACGGGCGAGGTGCGCGTGATGGAGTTCTCGCCGACGGCGGGACGCGAGCGCGGCGCGACGACCGACGCCCCGACGCGCGTCGCCGACGACGACGCGCTCGACGCCGCGGCCGAGGAGGTCGCGCGGCTCGGCGCCAAGGAGCTGGTGGTCGCTCCCGAGCTGCAATCGGCGCTGCCGCGGCTCACCGCCCAGGCGCCCGGGGTGTTCCAGAGCCTCGCCCCGACGGAGTGGTTCGACGCCGAGGAGGGCGGCGCCTGGGTCACGGCGAGCGGGGAGGGTGCCCTCGGGGTCCGGGGCCGCGCGGCGCTCGGAGGACTGCGCGCGTATCTGCGCGCGACGTATCGCGGCAAGCTCGACCACCTCCGCCCGCCCGAGCTGGTCCGGGCGCACGACACGCTGGTCCTCGACCAGACCACGCGCAGCAACCTGAATCTCGTGGACGGCGTCGGCGGCGAACGCCGCGGATCGCTCCTGCACGTCCTCGACCGTACGCGCACCCCGATGGGGAGTCGCATGCTGCGGCGGTGGCTGCTCGCGCCGCTTACGAGCCCGACCGCAATCGCGCGCCGGCTCGACGCCGTCGAGCTCCTGGTGCAGAACCTCGAGCTCCGCGAGGACGTCCGCGCGGAGCTCGCCGGCATGGGCGACCTCGAGCGGCTCGTCGCACGCGTCGGCGTCGGCAGCGCGTCGCCCCGCGACCTGACGCGCCTCGCGGCGGCGCTCGCGCGCGTCGGAGCGCTCGGCGACCGCCTTGGTGGTCGCGACGGGCTGCTCGGCGAGGTCGCCGCGACCCTCGACCCGCTGCCAGATCTGCAGGCACGGATCGCCGCCATGCTCGCCGACGAGCCGCCCGCGACCTCCCGGGGCGGTGCCGTCATCCGCGACGGCGCCCACCCCGAGGTGGACGAGCTGCGCGGGCTCACCCGCGACGGCAAGGGCTGGGTCGTGGCGCTCGAGGCCCGCGAACGCGCACGCACCGGCATCGCGTCCCTGAAGGTCCGCTACAACCGGGTCTCCGGCTACGGGATCGAGGTGACGAAGCCGAACCTTGCGCTCGTCCCGGCCGATTACGTGCGCAAGCAGACGCTCGCCGGCGCGGAGCGCTTCGTGACCGCCGAGCTCAAGGACCAGGAGCAGAAACTCCTCGGCGCCGAGGCCCGACTGGCGCAACTCGAGGCGGTCCTCTTCGCCGCGGTCGTCGCCGAGGCCGCGACGCGCCAGCGCGCACTCGCCGAGAACGCCCGGGCCCTCGCCGTGCTCGACACCCTCGCCGCGCTCGCCGCGGTCGCCCACGACCGGGGCTACGTCCGGCCGGTGCTCGACCGGGGCGATGCCATCCTGATCCGGGACGGCCGCCACCCCGTGATCGAGACGACGCTCGGCGGCGCCGCCTTCGTTCCGAACGACTGCACCCTCGACGGCAGTCAGCAGGTGCTGCTCATCACCGGGCCCAATATGGCCGGCAAATCGACCTATCTTCGGCAGGTGGCGCTCGTCTGCTGCCTCGCGCAGATGGGGAGCTTCGTGCCGGCGTCCGAGGCCCGGATCGGCATCCTCGAGCGCATCTTCACGCGCGTCGGCGCCTCCGACAACCTCGCGGCCGGAGACTCGACCTTCATGGTGGAGATGCGCGAGACGGCGAACATCCTGCGCGAGCTCGGGCCGCGGAGTCTCGTCATCCTCGACGAGATCGGCCGTGGAACCAGCACCTACGACGGAATCGCCATCGCCTGGGCGGTGGCCGAATACCTCCACGACCGCGAGTGGGCGGCGAAGACGCTCTTCGCCACCCACTACTACGAGCTGACGGCCCTCGCCCGAGAACGCCCGCGCATCCGCAACTATTCCGTGGCGGTCCGGGAATGGAACGACCAGGTGATTTTCCTGCGGCGGATCGTTGCGGGCCCGGCCAGCCGGAGCTATGGCGTAGAGGTAGCGCGACTGGCTGGTCTGCCGGTCGAGGTGGTGGAGAGGGCGCGGGGTCTCTTGGCGACGCTCGAACGCGGCGAGCTACTTACCGAGGGTGGGCGCATGGCCGCCGGCGGGTCGGGTGTGCCCGGTACCCAGCTGGGCCTGTTCGCGCCGCGGCCGTCGGCCGTCGAGGCGCGCTTGCGCGCCGTCGACGTGACGCGCATGACGCCCCTGGAAGCGATGAACGAGCTGCATCAGCTGGTGGAGGCGGTCCGGGGCGGCGGAGACGATCATGGCGCAGGCGAACGGGACTGACGATCGCCGACGGCGAGGGCGCGGCCTGCTCCTGGCCGCCGCCACGCTGGGCCTGCTCGCGTGGACGGTCGAGGCCGGCGCGGTGGCCGCGCGGCCTGGACGGATCGAGCGCGTCCGGTACGAAGCGCGGGCGGACTCGACCCGCGTCGTCATCCTGCTGTCGCGCCCGGTGCCCTTCGAGGTGCGGGTGCTCGGGGGAGAGGCCGCCCGCAAGAGCGCGCGGCGGGTCGTGCTCGACTTCTCGAACGCCACCCTCGCGCCCGGCGCCACCGCCCCGATCGGCGTCGAGAACGGATTCCTCCAGGAGATCCGCACGGGGCAGTTCACCGCCCGGACGGCACGCGTGGTGCTTGATCTCGCCAGCATCACCAAGCACTCCGTGGACGCCTTCGAAGATCCGCCGCGGGTCGTGATCGACATCGCCGGGACGCCGGCGCCGACGATCCCCGCCGTCGCCGCGCCGGCGGCCGCCCCGGGGCGCACCGAAGGCGCGCTCGCGACGAAGCGCGACAAGCCGCCGCCCGCTTCCGCGCCCACCCGCACGGCTGCCTCGGGGGATCGCGGCACGCCGCCGGACGGCGCCCCCGCGGTGCCGTTGTCCCCGCCCGACGACGTTCCCGCCGAATCGCCGCGGCCGTCCGAGCGCGCGCCCGAGCCGGCGAAGGATGCCCGCACGAACGGGGACGGGACGGCGCCCGCCGCCGCTCCGGTCGCGATCGCCGATACCGCCGAGCGACGGAGCGAGCCTCAGCCGGTGCCCGCCGCCTCCCCGAAGCGCCCCGAGGCCGCCGGGAAAGGCGGGGCCACCGACCCGCTCCCGGGACGGCCGACGAACCGCCCCTGGCGCATCGTCCTCGATCCCGGCCACGGCGGGGCCGACCCCGGTGCGCAAGGCGTCAACGGCATCCTCGAGAAGGACATCGTGCTGGCGATCGCGCAGCGCCTGAAGCGGCGGCTCGAAGAGTCCTCCAACGCCAAGGTGCTCCTCACGCGCGAGACCGACGCGACCCGCACGCTCGCCGAGCGGACCGCGTTCGCGAACGCCAACAGCGCCGATCTCTTCATCTCGATCCACGCCAACGCCGATCGCAGCGGCGAGCTCCAGGGCATCGAGACGTACACGCTCAACAACTCGAACGACCGCGCCACCATCCGGCTTGCCAAGATGGAGAACGGACCGGCGGTTCGAGTCGGACGCGGCGACCTCTCGTTCATCCTGAGCGACATGGTGCAGTCCGGGAAGGAAGAGGAGTCGAACGCCCTCGCGGAGCGCCTGCATTCCCGCGTGCTCGCCCGCCTGCGCTCGCGCTACACCGACATCCACAACCTCGGCGTGAAGAAGGGTCCGTTCTACGTGCTGGTCGGCGCGTACATGCCGTGCGTTCTCGTGGAGACTTCGTTCCTCTCCCACCCGGTCGAGGGCAAGCGCCTCGGTACGACCGCCTACCAGCACGACATCGCCGAAGGACTCTTCCTCGGCATCACCGACTTCCTGGGCGACGCGCGGCTCGCCAAGACGCTCTAGGGAAGCCCCAGCCCGATGACCTCGGTTCCGCCTCTCGTGTGGGAATCCCCCACGCTCCCGCCGGTGCAATCCGCCGGCGCCGACCTCGGAGGGATCGCCCGGGCGTACGTCGCGGACTTGCGGACGCGCCTCTACGAGCAGCACCGCGCCGGGGCCGGCGGCACGGCGATCGTCGAGGCCTTCACCGGGGGTATCGATCACCTGATCGCGTACCTCTTCGCCTCTGCGACCGCGGAGTACACCGGACGGTACGTCCTGCTCGACCATCGCTGCACCGTCGCGGCGCAGGGAGGTTACGGGCGCTTCGAACTCAACCCGTGCTCTGACATCGACCTTCTCGTCCTCTTCCCCTGGCGGGTGAACGCGTACGTCGAGACCGTCGCCGAGCGCATCCTCTACTCACTCTGGGACGCGGGGCTCGTGGTCGGGCATGCGAGCCGCACGGTCGGCGACTGCACCCGGTTGGCCCAGAAGGACCTCAAGGTCAAAACCGCCCTCCTCGACGCCCGCTTCCTCTGCGGCGATCGCTCCCTCTACGCCGAGTTCGACGCGGCCATGGAGTCGGAGGTCCTCAAGAAGAACGCGGCCCGGTTCTACCGCGAGAAGCTCGCGGAGAGCACGGAGCGCCACCGGAAGTACGGCGACTCGGTCTATCTCCTCGAGCCCGAGCTGAAAGAAGGCGCCGGGGGCCTCCGGGACATCCACACGGCCATGTGGCTCGCGAAGGTCAAATACAAGGTCAAGGACATGCGCGAGCTGGTCGTGAAGGGCGTGATCAGCGAGCGCGAGCGCGGCGAGATCGAAGCGTCGCAAGACTTCCTCTTTCGCGTCCGCAACTCGCTCCACTTCCTGACCGGCTCGCACCAGGACCATCTCACCTTCGAGCTCCAGGATCGCGCGGCGCCGGATCTCGGCTTCGGCACCGAGGACACCTTCCGGCCCGTCGAACGCCTCATGAAGACGTATTTCACGCACGCGACGGCGATCCGACGCTTCTCCGACACGATCATCGAGCGGTGCACCGAGCGGCCGACGCCCTACCGCCTGATCGGTCGCGTGATCGGCCGCCAGATCCGGGAGGGCGTGTGGATCATCAACCGCACCCTCTCCGTGGATGGCGCCGCCGTGATCCGCCAGGACCCGACGACGCTCGTCACGATCTTCCGCGACGCCCAGCGCCACGGCGTCACGATCACGCAGGGCACGCACCGCCTCGTCCGCGAGCATCTGCAGCTGATCGGCGAAGCGCAACGGGTCGATCCCGCCTTCGTCCGCCCGTTCCTCGACATCCTCGCCTGGAACCACCACGTCTGGGAGACCCTGCGTGAAATGCACCGGGTCGGAGTCGTCTGCCAGCTCTTTCCGGAGTTCGCGCGCATCGATTGCCTCGTGCAGCGGGACCCGAACCACATCTACACGGTGGACGAGCATTCGCTGCGCGGCATCGGCGAGCTCGAGCGCCTCCGGCGCGGCGAGCACAAGACGACGGCGCCGCTCCTCACCGAGGTGATGCGCGACATCGACCGCCACGAAGTGCTGTTCCTCGCGCTGCTGTTCCACGACATCGGCAAGGGGCACGGCGAAGGACACTCGGGACGCGGCGCCGACATGGTGCGCGACATCGCGGCGCGGCTTCCCCTCAACCAGGACGAGGTGGCGCAGTGGGAGTTCCTCGTCCGCCAGCACCTCCTGATGTCGCATCTCGCCCAGCACCGGGACACGCAGGATCCTCGGCTGCTCGCCGAGTTCGCCGATCTCTGCGGCAGCGTCGAGAACCTGAAGACGCTCTACGTCATGACCTTCGCGGACATGCGCGCGGTCGGCCCGAAGGTCTGGAACAACTGGCGCGACATGCTGCTCGGCGAACTCTACATGCGGACACTGACGCGCTTCGAGCAGGGCCGGGTCGAGGACGAGGACGAGCACGCCCGCGCCGACCGCATCCGTCAGCGCCTCCTCGGTCTCGTCGAGTCGGAGCGCCGCGCCGCGTTCCAGTCGTTCCTCGCCGGCATGCCCGAGCGCTATCTCACGACCACGCCCGAGAACCAGGTGCCGGCGCATTTCGAGCTCATGAACCACCTGCGCGAGGAATGGACCATTCGGCCGGCGAGCGAGCATCCCCATCTCTTCGTGAGCTCCGTGCGCCACGTGCCGGAATCGGAGTACAGCGAACTCACCATCTGCACCCCGGATCGACCCGGCCTGTTCTCGATGATCGCCGGCGTGCTGACCGCGCAGGGCATGAACATCGTCGGCGCCCGCATTACCACCACGCGCGGCGGGATCGCGATCGACAGCTTCCGGATCGGACACCACGAGCACCTCGAGCGCGTCCTCGAACCGGAGCGCTGGGAGCGCGCCCAGCAGACGCTCGCGCGGGTGCTGCGCAGCCAGGTCGACGTCGCGGCCCTCGTCGCCGCCTCGGGGCGCCCCTCCATTCTCGAGAAGGCGACGCGCACGAATACGACGCCGCCCGAGATCATCGTGGACAACGACATCGCTGCGGACTACACGGTGCTCGACGTGGTGACGGGCGACCGCGTCGGCGTGCTCTTCGCGATTACCCACGCCCTCCACCGCCTCGGTCTCGTGATCCACCTGGCGAAGATCACGACCCAGGCGCACCAGGTGCTCGACGTGTTCTACGTAACGGACGGCGAGGGGCGGAAGATCGTCGACGCCGATCGTCTGCGCGACGTGCGCGACACCATCACCGCCGAGCTGCAGGCGCTGACCGGCGGCGCGCGCGCATGACGCCGACCGGCGAGGCCGGCACCGGCCCCACGACGCTCGACCGCTGGGTCGACCGCTACCTCGCCTACGTCGCGGGGGAGCGCGGGCTGGCGCGCAACACCATCGCCGCGTACGCCCGCGACCTGTCCCAGATCACGCGCTGGCTCGCCGGCCGCGCGCGCGAGCCGGCCGAGCTCACGCCCGCGCTCCTGCAGCGGTTCCTCGCCGCCGAGCGCGCCCGCGGCCTGGCGCCCCGGAGCGCCGCCCGCCTGGCGGCGACGCTCCGGGGCTTCGGCCGCTATCTGGTGCTCGAGCGCGCCGTACCGTCATCGCCGGCCGCGGACCTCACGATGCGGCGCGTGCCGAACGCGCTGCCGAACGCGCCCGACCGTGTCGACGTGCAGGCGCTACTGGAAGCGCCTCCCGCCGACACGCCGCGCGGCCGGCGCGATCGCGCGCTGCTCGAGCTGCTCTACAGCGCCGGCCTGCGGGTTTCCGAGGTGGTCGGGCTCCGCCAGGCGAACCTCGACCTCGACGCCAACTGCGTCCGCGTCGTGGGGAAGGGGAGCCGCGAACGCGTCGTCCCGCTCGGAAGTCACGCGCGCGCGCGCCTCGACGAGTACCTCGGGCTCGCCCGCCCCGCGCTCGCCGGCGCGTACCGGCCGCGGTCCGAGATCTTCCTGTCGGCGCGCGGGATCCCGCTCTCGCGGCAGGCGGTCTGGAAGCTGCTCAAACGCTACCTCCGCGAGGCGTGCCTCGACGCGCGCGTGTCGCCACACAGCCTCCGCCACGCGTTCGCGACCCATCTCCTCGACGGCGGCGCGGACCTGCGCGCCGTCCAGGCCATGCTCGGCCATGCCGACGTCGCGACGACACAGATCTACACCCACGTCGCGCCGCGTCGCCTGCGCGAGACCCATCGCCGCTTCCATCCCCGCGACGCCGGACGCACGCGGTCGTGACGCGTCGTTGCGCCTCCGGATGGGTCTTGTTAGGTACGCCAGGTGGAAGGTCCGGATCAGCTCCTCGACATCGTCCGCCAGGTGGCGCTGTGGTCGCTGCCGATCCTCGTGGCCGTGATCTTCCACGAGGTGGCGCACGGCGCGATGGCGCTGCGCCTCGGTGACGACACCGCGCTTCGCTCGGGACGCTTGACCTTGAATCCGTTGCCGCACATCGATCCCATCGGAACGCTCCTCATGCCGAGCCTCTTGATGCTCGCGGGATTGCCGGTGTTCGGCTACGCGCGGCCCGTACCGGTCGACTACCGGCGGCTCGGCAACCCGCGACGGGACATGATGGCGGTGGCCGCCGCCGGCCCGGGGACCAACCTGGCGCTCGCGCTCGTGAGCGCCGGCCTGTTCCACGCGCTCAAGGGGCACCTCGCGGGCGTCACCACGGAGACCGCCAGCGCGTTCCAGCTCGGGGTCCTCCTGCCGCTCGCGCAGATGGCACAGGCGAGCGTCGTCATCAACGTGAGCCTCGCGATCTTCAACCTGCTCCCCCTGCCGCCGCTCGACGGTGGACGCGTGCTGACCGGGCTCCTGCCGTATGCCCAGGCGCGCTTCGTTGCGGCCATCGAGCCCTTCGGCTTCTTGATCCTGGCGGCCCTGATCATGACCGGCTGGCTGCGGTTCCTGGTCAGCGACCCGATCTCGTTCGTGACGAGGATGCTGCTCTGACGACGGCCAACCGCATCGTGAGCGGCATGCGTCCGACGGGCCGGCTGCACCTCGGACACCTGCTCGGAACGCTGCGCACCTGGCGAGATCTCCAGGCGACGCACGAGTGCTTCTTCTTCGTGGCCGACTGGCACGCGCTCACCACAGACTACGACCGCACCGAGGGGCTGGCGGCGAACGTCGTCGAGATGGTCACCGATTGGCTCGCGAGCGGCATCGACCCGGCGCGTGCGACGATCTTCGTGCAATCGTCGGTCCCGCAGCACGCCGAGCTCCATCTCCTCTTGTCGATGATCACGCCGCTCGGCTGGCTCGAGCGAGTGCCGACCTACAAGGAGACGCAGCAGCAGCTCGTCGACCGCGACCTCTCGACCTACGGATTCCTCGGGTATCCGGTCCTTCAGGCCGCCGACATCCTCATGTATCGCGCCGCGAAGGTCCCCGTCGGAGCCGATCAGGTGCCGCATGTCGAGCTGACGCGCGAAATCGCCCGCCGCTTCAATCATGTCTTCGGCGCCGTCTTCCCCGAGCCGCAGGCGCTGCTCGCACCCTCGCCGCGCATCCCGGGCCTCGACGGCCGCAAGATGAGCAAGAGCTACAACAACGCCGTCTTCCTCTCCGACAGCGCGGCCGACGTGAAGGCCAAGCTCTCGCGCATGATGACCGACCCGCGGCGCGCGCGCCGACGCGACCCCGGCGACCCGGACGATTGCCCGGCCTATACGCTGCACCGGATCTACTGCACGCCCGAAGAGCTCGACTACACGGCGCGCGGCTGCCGCACGGCCGAGATCGGCTGCCTCGAGTGCAAGCTGATCATGATCGCTCGGGCGGAAGCCGAGCTCGGTCCGATCCGCGAGCGGCGCGCGGTCTTCGCCGCCCGTCCCGACGACGTCCGCGACGTCATCGCGCAGGGCACCCGCCGCGCCCAGACGATCGCCGAGGAGACGATGGCCACGGTGCGCACGCTCGTCGGCCTCGGAGGATGGTCATGAGCTATCGCGTCAAGCTCGAGGTCTTCGAAGGCCCGCTCGATCTCCTGCTCCATCTGATCAAGAAGGAGGAAGTCGACATCTACGACATCCCGGTCGCGCGCATCACCGACGAATACCTCCAGTACCTGGGTCTGCTCGACAGCATGAACCTGGACGTCGCCGGCGAGTACCTGGTCATGGCGGCGACCCTGACGCACATCAAGTCGCGCATGCTGTTGCCGCCGTCGGACGACGAGACCGAGGAGCCGGACGAAGATCCGCGCGCCGATCTCGTGCACCAGCTGGTCGAGTACCAACGCTTCCGCGAAGCCGCCGCCGCGCTCGGTGAACGGCCGGTCCTGACGCGCGACGTGTTCCGGCGCGAGCCCGCGGTTCCGGATCGCGATCCCGGGGAAGGCGTACGCCTGCGCGATGTGACGGTCGCGGACTTGCTCGAAGCCTTTCGCGAGGTCATGGAGCGCGCGCTCCGGGAGAGCTTCCACGAGATCGTCCACGAGGAGATCTCGGTCGACGAATGCGAGCGGCTCATCGTCCGTCGGATGGAGCTGGACGGGCCGCTGCGATTCCGCGACCTGTTCGTCGGCCTGCCGTCGCGTCGACGCCTGGTGGCCACCTTCCTTGCCCTCCTGGAGCTCGTGAAGCGCCAGGAGATCCACGCGCGCCAGGAAGAGGACGGCGCCGAGATCCTGCTGTTCCCGAGGGCGGCCGACGCCCCGCACCTCGACGGCGCGCCGTGAAGGAGGAACCCATGCACGAGGACGGGGACGAGGTGACGCCCGGCGAGGCCGACGCGAGCGCACCCGCCGAGCGCGTCGCGTCGCCGTCGCCGGCGAGCCCGGCGGGCGACGGCGACGCGAACGTCGAGCCGCTCGCGGACGACGCGCCGGCGGCGATCGACGAGCGGCTGGTCGGCATCCTCGAGAGCGTACTCTTCGCGTGCGGGGAGCCGATCGCCCTCGGCCGGCTGATGGAGGTGATCGCGGGCCCGACGCGCGCCGAGCTCCGGGCGGCGCTCGGCGCGCTCGCCACGCGCACCGAAGAGGACCGGCGCGGGATCCGGCTCGTCGAGGTCGCGGGAGGCTACCAGTTCCGCACCGCCCCGGAGCATTCGGAATGGGTGCGCCGGCTCTTCCAACAACGGCCCTGGCGCCTCACCCGCGCGACGCTCGAGACCCTCGCGATCATCGCCTACAAGCAGCCCATCACGCGGGCCGAGGTGGAGGCCATCCGCGGCGTCGACGTCGACAGCGTGATCGCGTCGCTCCTGGCGCGGAAGCTCGTCAAGATCGTCGGGCGCAAGGAGGTCATCGGCCGGCCGCTCCTCTACGGCACCACACGGCAGTTCCTCGAGGTCTTCGGCCTCCGGGATCTCGCCGCGCTGCCGGGTCTCTCCGAGGTGGCGGGCGCGATGCCCGAGAGCGTGGCGGCGGGAGCCGCCGGCGGCGACGAAAACACGTGGAGCGGCGATGACCGACCGGACGAAGGGCCTGCGCCTGCAGAAGCTGCTGGCGGACTCGGGGATGTGCTCGCGGAGAGCGGCGGAGACGCTGATCCAGAGCGGGCGGGTGACCGTGAACGGCACGACGGTCACGACCCTGGGGACGCGGGCGCTTCCGACTGACCGGATCCGCGTCGACGGCCGGGCGCTCCCGAGCCGTCGCGATCCGGTCCACCTCATGCTCCACAAGCCGGTGGGCGTCGTCACCACGACGCGCGACCCCGAAGGCAGGCCGACGGTCGTCCAGATGCTGCCGCGTCGGATCGGTCGGCTCTTCCCCGTCGGCCGTCTCGACGTGCAGTCCACCGGCCTGGTACTCCTCACGAACGACGGGGAGCTCGCGGCGATCCTGACGCACCCGCGCTACCACGTGCCGCGGACCTACCGCGTGAAGGTGAGCGGCACACCCGACGAGCGCACGCTCGCGCGACTGCGTCGCGGCATCCGCCTGTCGGACGGTCCGACCGGGCCGGTCGAAGTGGTCGTCGAGGAGCGCCGTCCGACGAAGACGTGGCTCAGCGTCACGGTGCACGAGGGCCGCAACCATCTCGTACGCCGACTCTGCGAAGCGATCGGGCACACGGCGGAGAAGCTGCAGCGCACCGCGCTGGGACCGCTCGAACTCGGCAAGCTCCCGATCGGCGCTTTCCGGCCGCTCACGCCCCGCGAGCGCGCGAGCCTCTACCGTGCCGCGCGAGCGGCCGCCCGCGGTGCGGCCTCCGCCGCGGGGCCGGGAGGGTCTGGCCGCCCGTCGCGCCGCGGCGATCGACGCCCGTCCTCTGCCGCACCGCGGCAGTCAGCTTCCCGGCGCTTCGTCCAAGACTGAACGTCCGCCGCCCGCGCGGAGCCGGCCGCACCCAGCGTCGATCGACGTTCCCACCCGGTCCTCCGTGGCATGGATGCTGCACTCCCCGACTCGTCACGCGCGCTTTCACACACAACGCATTGCAAACGGATGCCCGATCGCATTAGTACACGCCTCGGGCCGGGAGGTGAACGGATGGCTGGTGGGGACGCACGAGGTCAAGTGTCGGCGGCGGCGCCGACGCGCGGCGGTTGGTTGTACGTATCGGGGGCGCTGACGCCGTACGATCTGGAGAACCTCTGCGACCAGATCGCGACCCTCGGCCATGGCGAGAGCGGCGACGTTCACGTCGAGGTCGAGGTCGGCGGCATGATGAGGGACAGTCCCGAGCTCCGAACGCTCGCGCGCCGGATGCAGCGACTCCGTCGTCAGGGCGTCGTGGTCCACGTCCACGCGGCGCGCGGACGGATCCCGGGCGTCGGAGCGCTCAGCAACTGAACGCACCCGATTGCGCCTCGCCTGGTCGCGAACGGCCGGCCGCGTCGTTTGCGTTGACAGTCTCCCGACGAGGCTATAGACCCTGACGTCTCAGCGATGCCGCACGGCATCCATGACGCGGGGTGGAGCAGTCCGGTAGCTCGTCGGGCTCATAACCCGAAGGTCGGAGGTTCAAATCCTCCCCCCGCAACTACCTGTAGGCGACCGGTCTCCTCTGCGAGGAGGCCGGCTCCGCTTACCATCCCGGCAATCTCTGCTCGGCGTTCATCGGTCGAGGAGGGCAGGGGATTCAGAACCAGATCGCCTTCGAGATGCCGCAGGATCTCGATCCGAGCAGCCACAGGGTCACGATTCACCAACTCGTGCAGCCGTTCGAGTCGCGCGACGATGGTCCCTCGGAGCAGCACTGACCGTGGTCTCACCGCCAGCTTCCTGGCCTGAATTTCCTCCGCCTCGAGGACGGCGATCCTCTGCTCGAGGTCGGCTAGCTTGTCGCGGACCAGCGCGGAATCGCCTCCCTGCGTCAGGAAGCGCACGAGATTCTCGCCTTCATCGCGAAGTCGCTGGATCTCGGCCGCAATGGTCCTCGGCTGTCGTTCGCCTTCGATGGCTCGCGCGATCGCATCGTTCACCAGCGCCGTAAGCCGATCCACATGCTCATCGGTCATTGCCTCGCGAAACCGCTTCACGATCGCCGCCTCGACGAGGTCTTTCCGATAGGACGTGGAGTGCGGGCAGACGGACGCGCCCTTGTTGGTCGCGAAC
Organism: Deltaproteobacteria bacterium; assembly: GCA_020852955.1. GTDB lineage: Bacteria > Desulfobacterota > Binatia > UTPRO1 > UTPRO1 > UTPRO1. The sequence goes on from JADYZW010000036.1 coordinate 67,641, forward strand.
GCGCAGCGCAACCAGCTCATGCGTGATTCGGCTCGATCTCCTGCAACCACCATTTCGCGAGGCTCATCGCATGAGGCCATCGGAAGGTCGTTCCGCGCGGTTGCAGGTCACGCCGGACTACCGGCGCGTAGCACGGCGATCACTGCGTCCACGACGCGCCTCCGTGCTTGGGCCGTCAGGATGCCCACTTCTCCGACGATCAGGTCGGCGCTGGCGGTGAACAACTTGCCGGGCCGCGCGTAGCTCGCGATCCGCAGCGAGCCACTGGCGAACACCGCGTCATCGAGGGCGATCGCGGAGGCGTCACCGTAGGGGTTGCTGGTGATCTGGCAGAGGATGCGGTTCCCACAGCTGACCTCTGCCAGCACGACAGCGGGACGCAGCTTGGATCGCGACAGGTCCGAGAACGGAAAGGGGACGAGGACTACCGTTCCCGCTGGAGATGAGCCCACGCCGCGTCCTCCTCAACCCGGTTCCAGTCAGCCGCCAACGCCTGCTCGCTCAGCACAGCCGTCTCGACGGTCGAAGCCTCGTCGTCCAGGATGATGACGACGGCGCGACGTGCGTTCGTGAGGTGCACGGGCGCATGCAGTCGGATCGTTCCGTCCGGCTCGATGGTCGCTTCGAGGGCTTCGAGCATGGGGCGTTTCCTCCGCATCGAAGAGTACACGACGCGGCTCGCGACGGGTAGCTGCGTGGTGCAAGTCGCGAGAGCCTACGGTCGTCGTCCAGGGAAGCCCGTTTTGGGCTCCAATCACGGCGTAATGCGTTCTCCACGACCGCCACCGAACTACTGACGAGAGCTCCGCCAACAGGCTTCCACCCTACGACGGCGCGCGTGGCAATACCGCGGACTCGCTCCACCGCGATCGGCCATCACACGCGCTGCCGTCCGGGCTCACGATCGCTCGCGCACTCGCCGGTCGCATCCCGCGACCTGGATGACGTGCCCATAGCGGCGCGCTGCCGTACAAACGATGATCCTTCCGCGGCGTCGTCATCGACGTCGAGCGAGCAACGCGCGCCGAACGTAACGCGAGCGCGCCGCCGCTTCCTCGTGCGTCGCCTCGCCGGTCAGTTTGCCTTGTCGAAGAACGCGTCGGCTTGCTGCTTCACGAACGGCGCATCGTAGGTCGCCTGCCAGCATACGGAACTGCCGGACCGCACGAGCTGCACGACGACCGGGCCGCTGAGCGCGCCGAGCGCAGGCGCCTCCAGATTGGCGCCCTTGCCCGTGACCTGGATCGCCGCCTTGCCGTCGACGCCCGCCCTCAGCTTCAGCTGTGCCGCGCCGTCGGGCGTGAGCGCCTTGTCCTTGAAGACGAATCCCGACGTCCCGGTCGCCTTCCAGCACGGTTTCCCCGCGCACGAGCCGCCGGCCGCGATCATCGTCGTCGCGACGAGCTCGCCGTCGTCGTACAGGCAGAGGTGGTAGTCGTCGCTCCGTGTCGGGTCGCCGAAGTCCCCGAGCGTCGTCGCGGCTCCCGGCGCCCACTTCCACAGGAGTTGGCTTTTCGCGGAGCCGACGACGCCTTTCGCTTTGAGCGTCGCTTTCCCGGCGACGAAGGGCAGCCGGCAGCCGGTCGCGGGCGTCGCGCCGCAGGGCTCGAGCGCACAGGTCGCGGAGCAACCGTCGTCGGCGAGGACGTTGCCGTCGTCGCACTCTTCGCCCGGATCGAGCACGTGATCGCCGCACTCGCCGGGAGTCGGCGTCACGGTCGGGGTCGCCGTGGCGGTCGGCGTCGACGTTTCGGTCGCGGTCGGGGTGGGCGTCGGCGTCTCCGTCTCCGTGGCCGTCGCGGTCGGAGTCGGTGTTTCGGTGGCGCTCGCCGTCGGCGTCGGGGTTTCCGTCGCAGTGGCCGTCGGCGTGACCGTCGGCGTCGCGGTCGGGGTCGGCTCGATCTGACACGTGGCGCCGCAGCCGTCGCCCTCCGTCGTGTTGCCGTCGTCGCACTGCTCGCCCGCCGTAACGATGCCGTTCCCGCACGCGGTCAGCGTGCAGTTGACGTCGCAGCCGTCGCCGTTCGTGCCGTTGCCGTCGTCGCATTGCTCGGGGCTCTGCACGATCCCGTTGCCGCAAACGTCGCACTTGCCGGCCACGCTCGCGCCGACGATGCCGGAGATCTCGCCGGTGGACAGCGCGCGGTTGTAGATGGTGAACTCGTCGAGCTTGCCGCCGTACGGGCTTTCGTACCCGCAACAGAATCCCGCCATTCCGATGATGAACGTTCGATTGGTAGGAAACGCGGGGTTGACGGTGATGAGCGCGTTGTAGCTTTCGACGCCGTTCACGTACACCCGGTATCGCGTCCCATCGTCCACCAACGCGTAATGCGTCCACGTGTTCGCCGAAGCGATCGGTAGCGCGGGCATCAGCTGCGTACCGCTGTTGTTGCCGAAGTTGAGAAACGCGTCGTAGGACGCAACCGAGTTCCACTGGTTCTGCGTCAAGCTGTCCGAGAAACCCCACGTCGTGCGATCCGCCGTGCTCCCGGGATTGGCCCAGTATTCGATGGTGAATTGCGCGGCGATGAGGTCAGCGACCGGCCGGTTCACGAAGGAGACGTAGTCGTTGGCGCCGTCGAAGCTGAACGCCTGACCGACGAGCCCGGTGCCGAACGCGGCCCCGTTCTGCGGCGTCCCGCTGTTCGTCCCGAGCTCGTCGTTCGCATTGCCGTCGCCGCGCCACCAGGCGACCACCCCTGATGGGAGCGGGGCACAGGTCTGCGCAAAGCCGTCGGTGCTCGTGAGTACGCAGCCGACAGTCAGCGCGGCGATGAGGCAGCGCGATGAAAGGAGCGTGTGCGAACGGCGCATCCCGTGAACCTCCCGCGGGACGGAGTGATCGCAAACACTACCCCGTTCGGACCCGGGCGTCCACGGAAATGCGCCCGCACGACGACCCGCCGCTTCTATTTTCCGCGCCAAGCTGGCGCACATGGCGCGCTAGATGAACGGGCTGTAGTACCGAACGCGGGGTCGAGCGCGCCCGTCGGGAGATGGCGGGCCGTGACGAGGAGGCCGCCTGGGTTGCGCCCGAAGTCTTGCCGCTCCTGTGATCGGCGTCTCGCGGAGGCGGTCGCAGCCGAGGGCTACACGGTGCCGGTCGCGCGGTGACGGGCCATCGCGCGACGGGACGGGGGTCGTCGCGTGCGGCGGTCGCAGATGCCGATCTACAGGCTGGCGCAGCCGCAGTCCGCGCCAGCCTGGCGCGCATTGACCTCGATCAGCTCGGCGCCGGCGATTGTTCGCGACGGAATCCGCGGGTCGTGGTATGGCGCGCCGTGTTTCGGAGCCGCGCCGTCGGCGCGGAGACCGATTCCGCAACAACCCAAAGGAGGCGAGTCATGAGACGAGGAGTGCGGGTCATCACGGTGTCGGCGGCCGCGTCGCTGCTGCTGGCCGGCACGGCGGATGCGCAGGGCGCGAAGCCGCTGAAGAAGTGCGCGTCCGACGCGGTGGTGTCGGGGACGGTATGCATGGACAGGTACGAGGCGAGCGTGTGGCGGGTGCCCGACCCACTCGGCGCGAACAAGGGGCTCGTCAAGAAGATCCAGCAGGGGAAGGCGACGGTGAAGGATCTGGCCAAAGGCGGCGCGACGCAGCTCGGGGCTGCCGGCGACGACTACGCGCCGTGCGTGGACAGCG